>NZ_JBFTIA010000010.1:0-123338 GCF_056394525.1 Arthrobacter sp. 10N43
CCCGCTCCAAGCCCGACGGGAAACTTGAAATTCAGGCCGACCCGGCCCGCCTTGGGCAGATCGACAGCGTAGTAGTCGTAATCCTCCGAGCCTGCACTCAACGCCGAACCCGAAACCGTGGACCCCAGCGGCACCACCGTCGCCGTCGCCATGGTGCCGTTGGGCTCAGCCTCCGCCGTCGCAGCCAGGGAGGGCGCAGCGGTTAGAAGTGATAGAAGCACCGCAAAGAGTGCTATGAGTGCTGTGCGTGCCGGACTGAAAATCCAACGTATGGCGCCGACCCTATTTGATGCCAATTAGTCCCCCTGAATTGTTTGTTCGCTCTGGTGCAGTCGACAAAGTACGTGAAAAATGTTGGCCCAAGATAATGAAAGCCCCCGAAGTGTCAAGCAGAATTGTTCTAACTGACCGGCCTCGTCGAGTCGAAACGGAATTTGTCAAGGCGCTTGAGGCACGGCTTGTTGGCTAGGTGTGTGCGGGGACCTAGCTCTTCTGGGGTCGGGCATCGCTATTCTTGGGGAGAAATGACGTCGTGGCATGCCGTTGGATGCGCTGCTTGCCACGACGCAACGGTAGGTTTTTAACCTGTACCTTTTCTTGGATTTCCCGTCGAGACCCGAGTGCTTTCTCGCACGATGGAGCGCCTGCGCAGAGAATGGCGTGGCGGCAACTCCGCCCTCCGCGAATTGGATAGCATCGATTTCAATCATCGACATCACTTCCAATTCAGCATCCTGCGAGTCTTCTCGCCCAGTGCACCCGCAGCTCAGGTGGATGCTGCCGAAGCCCACTTCAAGAAGGCTCTGCCCACTCGATCTCACCCTTGCGTCGGATGAGCTCCTGGCACTGGGGGTAGGGCGGCGCGGGCTGCGGATGAGCAGGGGCTGTAAGTCAGCCCGGGCTGCCGTCCGGCGCGGGGCCACGCGCCGCTTCTTCGCCGGCCCGGACGGTGGCCTCGATCATGGAGTTCATGAACCGGGTGACAATCTCCAGTTCCTCCGGCGTGAAGTTTTCGATCGCCGCGCCCATGTGGCGGGCCAGCGGAAGGAACATGGCGCCGCCGTCCCGGTAGGCCTTGGGCGTCATGCGCAGCTGCACCTGCCGACGGTCCGCGCCCTCGCGTTCGCGGACCACATGGCCGGAGCTGTGGAGCCGGTCGATCAGTGCGGTGGTGGCGGGCGAGCTGAGGTTCAGCTCCTTCCGGAGCACGCCCGGGGTAACGATCTGGTCCCGTGCCGTGTGCTGCATGATGACGGCCAGGGCGTTCAGATCAGTCCTGTGCATGTCGTTGCGGTCGCTGGCGGAGTCCACGTAGCGGTTGGCTTCGAGGTTGAATTCCTGCAGGAGCCGGACGAGCGGCGGCGGCCCGGCTGTTTCGGGCGGCCCTGCGTCTTCGGATGGGCCCCGGGATTCGACTGGCACGGCGGACCTCCTCTGTCTCTTGATGTGGCGTCCATTGGCGTGGCGTCCCTGAATGCGGCCGCGGCGGTCTGACCTCGGCCGGTCGGCGTCGTCGACGGCGCCTTCCGGAGCATACTGCAGTGCTTACCGCAGCGGCACGGCGACGGCTGCCCTTCCATTCTCCACCGGCACTGGGCGTTGTGGATTTATCTCCATCATAGAGATAGTCTACTATGGAGTTGATTCCTCGCCCCCTCCGAATCGCACCCTAGAAGGACACATGAAAACGACTTCGCCCCCGACGACGCGCGTACCGTTCTGGCTGCGTTGGCTGATTCCCGCGGTACTTGTCGTGGCCTGGCTGGCGATCGCCGGCGTCGGCGGTCCGACATTCGGCCGCTTGGGTGAGGTGTCATCCAACGACCAGGCATCGTTCCTTCCCGCCGGGGCGGAGGCCACCAAGGTCCAGGACTGGCAGGCCAAGTTCCGGGACTCCAGGGAGATCCCCGCCGTGATCGTGGTGGAGAGCGACTCCGCCTTCACGCCGGTCCAGCTCGGCGAGGCCGCGGCCCTCAAGGCCAAGCTGGAGGCCCTGCAGGCCGGGGTCACCGTGATTGGCCCCACCCCCTCCCAGGACGCGAAGGCAGTCCAGTTCGTGGTGCCCATTCCTTCCTCGGCGGAGGTGAAAGAGGTAGTCAAGGAACTGCGCAGCGAGGTCCAGGCGTCTGCGCCGGCGGGGATGCGGACCTTCGTGACCGGACCGGCCGGGCTGGCAGCGGACCTGGCAGGTGCCTTTGCGGGAATTGATGGCATCCTGCTGCTTGTGGCCCTCGGCGCCGTGTTCCTGATCCTGCTGATCGTCTACCGTTCCCTGCTGCTGCCCGTCATGGTCCTGTTCACCTCCGTGTTCGCGCTGTGCGCCGCGATCCTGCTGGTCTTCGGCATGGCCAAGGCCGGCTGGATCCAGCTGAACGGCCAAAGCCAGGGCATCCTGTCCATCCTGGTGATCGGCGCCGCCACCGACTACGCCCTGCTTTACGTGGCCCGTTTCCGCGAAGCCCTGACCCACACCACCGACCGGACGGCCGCCGCGCTCACTGCGTGGAAGGCGGCCTGGGAACCGATCCTGGCCTCCGGCGCCACCGTGATCATCGCGCTGCTTTGCCTGCTCTTCTCCGATCTGAACTCCAACAAGGCCCTCGGCCCCGTTGCGGCAGCGGGCATCCTCTGCGCGCTCTTCGCGGCACTGACCCTGCTGCCTGCCCTGATGGCGCTGCTGGGCCGGGCGGCGTTCTGGCCGTTCCGGCCCAGGCTGCTCCCGGAATCCCAGCGGGAACCGGAGCTGATGACCGGGCTGGAAGGCCAGAAGGGACTGTGGCGGGCCACCGGTTCCCTCGTTGCCCGCCGGCCGCGGACCGTCTGGGTCGCCTCGGTCCTGCTGCTCCTAGTGGCCGGTTCCGGCATCCTGCAGCTCAGGGCCAACGGTGTTGCCCAGACGGATGTCATCCTCACCGCCTCCAACGCCGTCGACGGCCAGGATGCCCTGGGCCGGCACTTCGATGCCGGCTCCGGCAGCCCGGCAGTGATCGTGGCCAGCGCGGCAAAGGCCGAAGAGGTGCTGGAGCGGGTCAAGGCGGGCAGCGGCGTCGGGGACGCCTACCTGCTGGCCGACGGCGGCGTCCCAATCAGGGCCGGCGCCGCGGCCAACCCTGGCGCCCCTGCCGCTCCGGCGGCCGGCCCCGCCGTCCGGGACGGGAAAGTCCTGATCAACGCGACGCTGGACTACGCCGCGGACTCCGGTGAAGCCGAAAACGTCGTGGTTGCCCTCCGGCAGGAACTGAAGAAGATTGACGACGGCGCACTCGTCGGCGGCGTCACGGCAACGGCGCTGGATACCAACACCACCGCCCAGCGCGACCTGGTCACCATCATCCCGGTGGTCCTGGGGGTGATCCTGGTGATCCTCATGCTGCTGCTGCGCTCGGTCCTCGCGCCGGTCCTGCTGGTCGCCTCGGTGGTCCTGTCCTACGGGGCGGCGATGGGTGTCTCCGCCGTCGTGTTCAACAACATTTTCGGCTTCCCCGGAGCGGACGCAACCGTGCCGCTGTTCGGCTTCGTCTTCCTTGTTGCCCTGGGCGTTGACTACAACATCTTCCTCATGAGCCGGGTCCGGGAGGAATCCCTCAAGCACGGCACGCGGCCCGGCATCCTGCGCGGCCTGAGCGTGACGGGCGGGGTCATTACCTCCGCCGGGGTGGTCCTCGCCGCCACTTTCGCGGCCCTGGGAGTCATTCCGATTATGTTCCTGGTGCAGCTGGCCTTCATCGTCGCCTTCGGTGTCCTGCTGGACACCGTGCTGGTCCGCTCGTTGCTGGTGCCCGCGCTGGCCTACGACCTTGGCCCGCGGCTCTGGTGGCCCGGCAAGGCCGGCCGTCCAGAGAACGACGCCGCGGCCCGCTTGCCGTCCTCCCGGCCGGCGGAAAATGAGGATGCCGGCGTCCGCTAGGCGGAACCAAAGGCGGCAGCCGCCGTCACCTCATCCCTGGTCCCCCCACCAGGCGACGGTGGCGGCGGCTGCTTCGTGCAGCGGGGTCGGCGTCAGCCCCAGGGCGGCCTGACTTGCTGCRGACTCCATCACGAACGGGCGCTGGAACTGGTACAGCGTTTCGGCGATTTCGCGCATGTCGGGGGAAAACACCCCCATCGCCTTCAGCGCCCAGCCGGGTACAGCCGTGACACGCGGGGCCCGGGCGCCGGCTGCCGTGGCGAAAGCCCCGGCGAGCTCGCGCTGGGTCGGGGCCGGCCCGGTGGGTGCGTGCCACACCCTGTTCCACAGCTGCGGCCTGTCTGCGGCCGCGATCATGGCGGCCGCGAGGTCCGGAACGTAGGTAAAGGAATGCGGCTGGTCGGCCCGTCCGACTACCTGCATTGGCCTGCCCGCCGTGACGGGGCGGAGCATGCGCTCGCCGGCGTGCGAAGTCCGGACCCGGGGCCCGAAGAAATCGCCGGCCACCACGCTGACTGTGGCCGTAGCGGAGGCCGCGCGGGCTGCGAGCAGTGCTGTCCGGACGCCACGTTTGCCGCCGTGCGCCTCCCGCGGCCCCTCCTCGGTCATTGGCCGTTCCGGCGCGCTGTAGGAATACAAGCTTTCGGGAAAGATAACGACGGCGCCGGCAGTGCCCGCCGCGGCCAGCACATTCTGCTCGGCGGCGGGAAGTTCCCTTGCCCAGACGTCGGCGTTGTACCGCGAGCCGTGGATGCAGTGGAAGACCGCGGTGGCGCCGCGGAAGGCATTGCCCAGCCGGGTGGGGTCCGAAACGTCGATGGATATTTTCTCGACCAGCGGGTGGTCCGGTCCGCTCCCGGACCTCGTGAGGATACGCACGCGGTGGCCCGCCGCTGCAAGCTGTTCCGCGACGGTCCAGCCCACCGGGCCGGCACCCGTGACGACGTAGAGCCGGGATGATTCGGGCCCAGGGGCCACAGGTTCGGACATTTCGATCTCCTTGTCAGATTGCGAGAGCAGTGCTCTCCAATTCAGGATGCAACCGAGGCCGGAGATTGTCAAGAGCAGTGCTCACATTTGTTGACAGTGCTCTTGATTGTGAAATGCTGGACCCATGCCAGAGGACAGGATCGAACCCGACGTAGACGCCGGCGGTGCAGGCGGGGCGACGGCGGGAGCCAGCCGCGGTGCCCACCGGCCCCGCACCCCGCGCGAGCGTGCCCGGGCCCAGACCGTTGCTGACATCCTCCGGCTGGGCCGGCAACACCTGGCGGTCCACGGGGCCGCCGCCCTGTCGCTCCGTGCCGTGGCACGCGATCTCGGCGTCGTCTCCTCCGCGGTCTACCGCTACGTGGAGAGCCGCGAGGAGCTGCTGACCCTTCTGCTGATCGACGCCTACAACGAGCTAGGCGACGAGGTGGATGCCACCGTCGGGGCGCTGCCGGAAGCCGACTTCGCTGGCCGCTTCGCGGCGCTGGGCCGCGCCGTGCGGGACTGGGCGCTGCGCGAACCCGCCCGCTACGCCCTGCTGTTCGGCAGCCCGGTGCCCGGCTACCAGGCCCCGGCCGAGCGGACCACCGGCCCCGGGACCAGGGTGATCACCAAGCTGATAGGAATCCTCGACGGCGCCTTCCGGGCAGGCAAGCTTTCCGCGGCCGGACGGCCGGGTCCCACCGTCGCCGCCGGCCTGGCCGGGGACCTGGCGAAAATCCGGGCGGAGTTCGGCCTGGCGGTACCGGATGACCTGTTGGCCCGCGGCACGCTGGCCTGGACCTCGCTGTTCGGAGCCATCAGTTTCGAAGTGTTCGGCCAGTACGGCGCCGAAACGTTCACTGCGCGCGAGGAGCTCTTTGCCCACCACCTCGCGGTGCTCGCCGACGTCGCCGGGCTTCCGGCGGCGGGCGCTGCCTCCTGATCCAGGCCCCTCTGTCGCCCCGCCGTGGCGCTCGATAGACTGCCCCTGCGCCCGCACGGGCGTACCCGATGCGTCCAAGGAAGGATCCATCCAATGTCCGAAGAAAACAGGCCTGAAGCGAATGTCCCTGCGGAAAACAGGGCCGACCGGGACCGGCCCGGAAGCGCGGCGCCCGAGAACGTTGACGCCGTCCCCGCGGAAAGCGAGCCGGAAGCCGGTGAGGCTGAGGGGCAGTACGTCGAGGGCGACTACGGCTCCGCCGGCGAGACGGGCGAGGTCCCGCCCACGGCCGTCGAGGGGGAGTACGCGACCGGGGACTACGGCGAGGCCGGCCTCGCCGGAGCGGCCGCCGTCGGAGAGGTTGAAGGCGACTATCCCGAAGGTGACTACGGCGAGGGGGGAGTTGCCGCCGAGCCGGCCGCCGTCGTCGAGGAGGCCGAGTATCCCGAGGGCGACTACGGGACCGCCGGGACGTCCCGTCCCGAATAACCCCCGCGGCGCCGACATGGCGGCGCGGACCCAACTGCACGGGCCTGGTGGCAGGTTCGCGCAGGGCGAAACGCTGCCCGGGAGTCGCTGGAGGGGCTGAAATCCGGGGAATTTCCGTGGACTGGGCCGACCGAGGATTGAACTTGAGGCCAAAGTTGAGTCGAGTGCGCTCAACTTGGATTGACTAATTTCCGGGTCTAGGTAAAGTTGAGTGTAGATCGCTCAATAACGGTCGGCCCGGCGGCTAGAGCCGCTGTGGTCCGCGGCCATCTCCGCAAGATTCCAAGGAAAGTAAGGAAACAATCCATGTCACGTGCAGTAGGTATTGACCTCGGAACCACCAACTCCGTCGTCTCCGTTCTCGAAGGTGGCGAGCCCACCGTCATTGCCAACGCCGAGGGTGGCCGCACCACGCCGTCGGTTGTTGCCTTCTCCAAGTCCGGCGAGGTCCTCGTCGGCGAGATCGCCAAGCGCCAGGCCGTCAACAACATTGACCGCACCATCGCTTCCGTCAAGCGCCACATGGGCACTGACTGGTCCGTCGCGATCGACGACAAGAAGTACACGGCGCAGGAAATTTCCGCCCGTATCCTCATGAAGCTCAAGAACGACGCCGAGTCCTACTTGGGCGAAAAGGTCACCGACGCCGTCGTCACCGTCCCGGCCTACTTCAACGACGCCCAGCGCCAGGCCACCAAGGAAGCCGGCGAAATCGCCGGCCTGAACGTCCTGCGCATCGTCAACGAGCCCACCGCGGCCGCCCTGGCCTACGGCCTGGACAAGGGCAAGGAAGACGAACTCATCCTGGTCTTCGACCTCGGCGGCGGAACCTTCGACGTCTCGCTCCTGGAAGTCGGCAAGGACGAGGACAACTTCTCCACCATCCAGGTCCGCGCCACCGCCGGTGACAACCACCTCGGCGGCGACGACTGGGACCAGCGCGTCGTGGAGTACCTGCTGAACCAGCTCAAGGTCAAGGGCATCGACCTGACCAAGGACAAGATCGCCCTGCAGCGTCTCCGCGAAGCCGCGGAGCAGGCCAAGAAGGAACTCTCCTCCTCCTCCAGCACCAACGTCTCCCTCCAGTACCTCTCCGTCACCCCCGACGGCCCGGTCCACCTGGACGAGCAGCTGACCCGCGCCAAGTTCCAGGACCTCACCAAGGACCTGCTGGACCGCACCAAGAAGCCGTTCCAGGACGTCATCAAGGAAGCCGGCATCAAGCTCTCCGAGATCGACCACATCGTGCTCGTCGGCGGTTCCACCCGCATGCCGGCCGTCTACGACCTCGTCAAGGAACTGGCCGGCGGCAAGGAGCCCAACAAGGGCGTCAACCCCGATGAGGTCGTCGCCGTCGGCGCCGCCCTGCAGGCCGGCGTCCTCAAGGGCGAACGCAAGGACGTGCTGCTGATCGACGTCACCCCGTTGTCCCTTGGCATCGAAACCAAGGGCGGCATCATGACGCACCTGATCGAACGCAACACCGCCATCCCCACCAAGCGCAGCGAGACCTTCACCACCGCGGATGACAACCAGCCGTCCGTGGCGATCCAGGTCTTCCAGGGCGAGCGTGAGTTCACCCGCGACAACAAGCCGCTGGGCACGTTCGAACTGACCGGCATCGCTCCGGCACCGCGCGGCGTCCCGCAGGTCGAGGTCACCTTCGACATCGACGCCAACGGCATCGTGCACGTCTCGGCGAAGGACAAGGGCACCGGCAAGGAACAGTCCATGACCATCACCGGCGGCACCGCGCTGTCCAAGGAAGACATCGACCGCATGGTCCACGACGCCGAGGAGCACGCAGCCGAGGACAAGGCCCGCCGCGAGGCTGCCGACACCCGCAACACGGCCGAGCAGCTCGCGTACTCCGTGGACAAGCTGATCGCCGACAACGCCGACAAGCTGCCCGAAGAGGTCAAGACCGAGGTCAAGGCCGACGTCGACGCCCTCAAGAAGGCGCTCGAAGGCACCGATGACGCGGCCGTGAAGACCGCGTTCGAGAAGCTGCAGGCGTCCCAGTCCAAGCTCGGCGAGGCCATCTACGCCCACGCCGGATCGCCCGACGGCGCCACCGGCGCGCACGGTGCCCCCGAAGGCGAGCAGGCAGCCGGCTCCGACGAGGACATCGTCGACGCCGAAATCGTTGACGAAGACGAGAAGAAGTAATCATGCCGCACCACGGTAACGAAGAAGAGCACGGTTCTTCCGCGGACCGGAGCCAGGGCGACGGGCAGGAGAACGATCCGCAGAAGCCGGTCATCCACGACAACCGCAAGGTTGACCCGAAGACCGGCCAGGCCCGCCACCCGGACCAGGAGCACACCGGCTCCCGGGACTCCGGTTCCGGGGACGCCCTGTCCCAGGCAGAGGACATCCTCAACAGCGTCGAGGTGCCGGCCGAGGAATCAGTGGCGCAGGGCGTTGACGCGGCCGCGGCGGAGGAGCTCAGGAATGACCTCCGCCGGCTGCAGGCCGAGTACGTCAACTACCGCAAGCGGGTCGAACGCGACCGCGCCGTGGCAGGGGAGATGGCCGTCATCGGCGTCCTGAACTCCCTGCTCCCGGTGCTGGACGACGTCGACGCCGCCCGCCAGCACGGCGACCTCGCGGACGGCCCCTTCGCCGCGATCGCCGCCAAGCTGGAGGCCGCGCTGAAGACGTATGGACTGGTCCGCATCGATGAGACCGGCGTGGAGTTCGATCCGACCATCCACGAGGCCCTCATCCAGCAGCCCGGCGAAGTCGAGCTCGACACGGTCAGCCAGGTCCTGCGCTCGGGCTACAAGACCGGCGACCGCGTCCTCCGCGCGGCCCAGGTGATTGTGGCTGTTCCGGCGTAGAGTTTCGCCCACGCCTTCGCGGATGAGGGGGCCCCGCCCCTACGCGTGGCGGCTCAGGTCCTGCGGACCATAGCCGCCACGCTCCGGCAGGCCCGATGCCACTCCCGGGCCCCCTCATTCGCTTCGGCGTTCCGCGGTAATCTCGCCTTAACTCTTTGTACTTTTGAAAGGAAACGCCATTGGCTAGCCAGGACTGGGTGGACAAGGACTTCTATAAGATCCTTGGTGTCGCCAAGGACGCTTCCGACGCCGATATCAAGAAGGCTTACCGGAAGCTTGCTCGGCAGCACCACCCGGATACGAATGCCGGTGACGCGGCGGCGGAGAAGAAGTTCAAGGACATCTCCGAGGCCTATTCGGTGCTCTCCGATCCGGACGAGCGCCAGCAGTACGACGCCATCCGTGCCATGGGCGGCGGCGCACGCTTTGCCCCCGGCGGTGCCGGCGGGACTGCCGGCGGCGCAGGATTCGAGGACCTCTTCGGCGGGCTCTTTACCGGCGGCGGAGGTCGCCACTCCGGTGGTTACAGCACATCCGGCGGCATTCCGCCCGAGTTCGCAGATCTCTTCGGCGGCGGCGGCGGATTCGGTGGCGGGGGCCAGACCTTCCAGCGGACTCCGCAGAAGGGCACGGACCGCACCGCGTCCACCTCGATCTCCTTTGCCGGGTCAATCCGCGGCACCACGATCGGCCTGCGCGAACCGGACGGCGAGGTGATCGACGTCCGCATCCCGGCCGGAATCAAGGACGGGCAAAAGGTCCGCGTCCGCGGCAAAGGCCAGTACGGCCCCGCCGGCAACGGTGACCTCATGGTCACCGTCTCCGTGAAGCCCCACGATTTCTACGTCCGCGACGGCGACAACCTCCGGATCCACGTTCCGGTCTCCTTCCCGGAGGCGGCACTGGGAGCGGATATCGAGGTCCCCACCATCGACGGCGACAAGGTCAAAGTCAGGGTTCCCGCCGGCACGCCCTCGGGCCGGACGCTGCGCGTCAAGGGCCGCGGCGTCAAGCACACGAAGGCCACCGGCGATCTGCTGGTGACAATCGACGTCGCCGTTCCCCGGAGGCTGAGCAAGGAAGCGGAGGAGGCCGTGAAGGCCTTCGCCACCGCAACTGCGGATGAGGACGTCCGCGCGGGCCTGGCAGCCAAGGCCCGGCTCTAGGAACGGAATCCAGCCATGGCCATCGACTTCGATCAGCCGATCTTCGTCATCTCCGTTGCCGCGGAACTCGCGGACATGCACCCGCAGACCCTGCGCCAGTACGACCGGATGGGCATCGTCTCGCCCAGCCGTGCCCCGGGCAAGTCGAGGCGCTATTCGCAGCGGGATGTGAACATGCTCCGCGAGGTCCAGCGGCTCTCCCAGGAGGGGGTCTCGCTGGAGGGCATCAAGCGGATCCTGCAGCTGGAGAACCAGGTGGCCGCGCTGCAGCGCCGGGTCGGCGAACTGACTGAGGAGCTGGGACGGCGCCGCCAGGGCGCCGACTCGCGGATCTTCGCCGCCGGAACGGCCGGCGACGTCGTCAGCCTGGCCCGCGGCAAGCGCCCCCAGGCGAGGTCGCAGGCGCTGGTCATATGGCGGCCGCGGGGCATCGACTAGGACAATCGGCCTGACAAATGGCTGTGCCCGGGACCAATTGGTCCCGGGCACTGTTGTTGTTGCGTGCGGGTTGCGTGCTGCCTTTGTGTCTACTTGCCGGCGGCGATGACCTTGTCGACGGCGGCGCGTTCGCGCCGGCCCCAGGTTTCCCGCGTGACGAGGGCCGCGATGAGCCCGATCGCCCGGCAAGTAGCCGCCGGAACAAACTGAGTACACCGGAACCCCGGCAGGTAACCGGCCATCCGATAGTCGGGTACCTGATTTGCGTGACTTCAGGCCGGTGCCGCGCGTTGAATTGGAATGTCAGAAAAGGCTGGCAGGACACGCTCACAGCTCCCCTTGGAAGCCCGGGCGCGGAGCCAGCGAAGCAGCGTAGACGCCGGGGGGCATCGCATGCATGATCCAGCCAAGTTTGATCCGTCCACTGCCGATTCTTCGCGGCTCGCAACGTTGGCGGGCACGCTGTGAGCCCGGGAATCCAGGCGGCCGTCCTGTTTGCCGGCTCCCTGCCGGGGCACATCCTGATGTCCCTGGGGCAGGCCCTCGTGGTCGTCTGCCTGTGCTTCGACTTCCTCCGGGCGGTGTCCGTTCCGCGATCCCACCGGCGGTACGTGGCCAACACCATGTTCCGCACACTGGCGCTGCCGTCGATCCTGATCATGGCGTTCAGTGTGCTCATGGATGCCGCTGCCGGTTCCTGGCAGGACGTCGGCGCCGGGGTCTTCATCCTGGTTGCCGTCATCTTCCGCTGGCACCATGGGGCCGACGAAGACAACTGGTGGAAGGGCAAAGGCAAGGCCCTTGGCCGATGGCTCCGGGACCGGGCGGCATCCGGGTCCATGGTTGCTCCGGCCGCGGCGTGAAAAAGCCCTTGCTGTCCGGGCGTCCCAGGGTGTCCAATCCTTACAAAGGGCCCTGCAAGGCTCGAGTGGATGCGACGCCAGGAGGTTTCCATGCCGTCGAAAGACGCCAAGACTCCGTCAAGGGGCCAGTCCAGGGGCCCGGCCCGGGGCACCTCTGACCTCCGGAGGCCAGATGCCAACGGCGCGCCACCGCCGAAGCAGCCGGACAGAATCCGCAACGTGGCGCTGGTGGGGCATTCCGGTTCCGGAAAAACGATGCTCACCGAGGCCCTGCTGGCCGCCACCGGAGCCATCACGCGCAAAGGTTCGATCGCGGAGGGCACCACGGTGGGAGACTCGGATCCCTCGGCCATCGCGCAGCAGCGTTCCGTGGCGCTGGCGGTGGTGCCGGTGACGGCCGGGGAGATCAAGATCAACCTGCTGGACACTCCGGGCTACACGGATTTCATCGGCGAGCTGCGTGCCGGGCTGCGTGCTGCGGATGCCGTACTGTTTGTCGTCTCGGCCACCGACGACATCGACGCCGCCACCACAGCCCTCTGGAGCGAGTGCCAACGGCTCGGCATGCCGCGGGCCGTGGCGATCAGCCGGCTGGACCACCCGCGCGCGGATTTCGACTCCGCCGTCGCCCGCTGCCATCTGGCTTTCGGTGACGCCATCCTGCCGCTCTACCTGCCGGTCCGCACTGGCGGTGCCATCACCGGGTTGCTGGGCCTGCTGACCGGGACGGTGTCCGAGTACGGCCCGGCCGAACCGGCGCCGTCCACGCGCGCCGCGACCGACGGCGAACTTGCCGCGGCGGAGTCCGCGCGGGGCGCGCTGATCGAAGGGATCATCGCCGAGAGCGAGGACGAGAGCCTGATGGACCGCTACCTCGAGGGTGACGACATCGCTCCCGAGGTCCTTATCGCCGATCTGGAGACGGCCGTGGCGCGCGGCTCATTCCACCCGGTGCTGCCCACCTCAGCCGAGTCCGGGCTCGGCCTCGCGGAACTGCTGGATGTCCTGGTGCGCGCCTTTCCCACGCCCGCGGAGCATGACGTCCCGGCGGCGACGGATCTCGACGGCGTGCCCGCCGGCCCGCTGGAGTGCGACCCCGACGGCCCGCTGCTCGGCGAGGTGGTCCGCACGACAATCGACCCGTTCCTCGGCAGGGTCTGCCTGGTCCGCGTCTTCTCCGGCGCAGTGCGTGAGGACGCCGCGATCCATGTGGGCGGCCGCGGAATGGCGGACCGCGGCCACGAGGACCACGACAGCGACGAGCGGGTCACCCACCTGTACTCGCCGCTAGGATCGGGGTTGCGGCCGGTGCCGTTCTGCGTGGCCGGGGATATCTGCGCACTGACCAAACTGGGCTCCGCCGAGACCGGCGACACGATTTCTGCCAAGGAGTTCCCGCTGCTGGTGGCCCCCTGGGATATGCCGGATCCGCTCATGCCGGTTGCCATCGAAGCGGCTACGCACGGTGATGAGGACGCCCTGGCCAGGAACCTCGGGAAGGTTACCGCCGGAGACCCGACGTTGCGGGTGGAGCGCAACGGCGAAACCCACCAGCTGATCCTGTGGTGCATGGGCGAGGCCCATGCCGACGTCGTCCTGGGCAGGCTGCGCGACCAGGGCGTGAACCTGCAGACCGTCCCGGTGGTCACACCGCTGCGCGAAACGTTTGCCGCGCCGGCGGCCGGACATGGACGGTATGTCAAACAATCCGGCGGCCATGGCCAGTACGCCGTGTGCGACATCGAGGTGGAACCCCTGGACCGCGGCACCGGGTTCGAGTTCGTCGACAAGACAGTGGGCGGAGTGATTCCCGGGCCGTTCATCACCTCGGTCGAGAAGGGCGTGCGGGCCCAGATGCAGAAGGGCGTCTCCGCGGGTTTCCCGGTGGTGGACATCAAGGTCACGCTGATCGGCGGCAAGACCCACAGTGTGGATTCCTCCGACGCTGCCTTCCAGGCGGCCGGCGCACTGGCCCTCCGGGAAGCGGCGGCAGCCACCCGCATTCAGTTCCTGGAACCCGTCTCGGCCGTGACCATCAGCGTCTCGGAGGACCACGTGGGCGCCGTGATGAGCGACCTGTCCTCCCGACGGGCGCGCCTGACCGGAACCACCTCCGCCGGGGCTGAGGGGACCGAGATCCTTGCCGAGGTTCCGGACCAGGAACTGTTGCGGTACTCGGTGGAGTTGCGGGCCCTGACCGCCGGCAGCGGCCGGTTCCGGCGCAGCTACCTGCGGCACGAACCCGTGCCGCAGGCGCTGCACTGATGACCCCTGGTGGGGGGGAGGGTCAGCCGTTGATGATTTGCGGGACGCCGAGGGCTTTGAGGCCTTCGGTGCCGAATTCGAGGCCGTAGCCGGATTGCTTGGCTCCGCCGAAGGGGATGCGGGGGTCCACGGCGCCGTGCTTGTTGATCCAGACGGTGCCGGCCTCGAGCCGGGCAGCGACCTTGCGGGCTTGTTCGGGGTTCGCGGACCAGACGGAGGCCCCGAGTCCGACGTCGAGCGCGTTCGCGTATCCGATGGCCTCATCGATGGTGCTGTAGCGGATGATCGGCAGGGCGGGGCCGAATTGTTCCTCGGCCACCAGCGGGTTGTCGTTGTCGATGTCGGCCACGAGGGTGGCGGGGTAGAAGTGGCCGGGCTGGTCCGGGTCCGGGTTTCCGCCGAGCAGGATCCGGGCACCGGAGTCCTTGGCCGCCTGCACCAGGGAGGCGACGATCTCGTACTGGGCCCTGTTCTGAAGCGGGCCGAGGACGTTGTTCTCGTCCAGGCCGTTGCCCATCGGCATGGCGGCGGCGACCTTGGTGAGTTCTTCGCAGACGTCGTCGTAGATGTCCTCGTGCACGTAGAGTCGCTTGAGCGCCGCGCAGGTCTGGCCTGTGTTGATGAAGGCCCCCCAGAAGAGGTCCTCGGCGATCGCCTTGGGGTCGGCGTCGGGCAGGACGATGCCGGCGTCGTTGCCGCCGAGTTCCAGGGTGAGGCGCTTGATGGTGTCCGCGGAGGATTTGATGATGGCCTTGCCGGTGGCGGTGGAGCCGGTGAACATGACCTTGCCGATTCCGGGGTGTTCGGCCAGCCGTGCACCGACCTCGCGGCCGCCGGAGACCACGGTCAACAGGCCTTCGGGGAGTTCCTGGTTGAGGATTTCGACCAGGGCCAGGACGGAGAGCGGGGTGTATTCGGAGGGTTTGACCACCACGGCGTTGCCCATCCGCAGGGCCGGGGCGAGCTGCCAGACGGTGATCATCATGGGCCAGTTCCACGGGCCGATCGCGCCGACGACGCCGATGGGCTTGTAGTGCAGTTCGGCGTAGGTTTCGCCGTCGTCCACCACGGTTTCCGCCTCCAGGGGTGTGGCGGCGGCGGTGCGGAGCCAGGCGGCGCAGGCGCCGACCTCGAAGCGGGCGTTGGGGCCGTTCAGGGGCTTGCCCTGCTCGCGGGAGAGCAGCCGGGCGAGTTCCTCGGCGGAGCGTTCGACGGCGTCGGCGGCCTTCAGCAGTGCGGCGGACCGGGCGTCGTGGCCCAGCGCGGCCCAGGCCGGCTGCGCTGCGGCTGCGGCGGTGATGGCGTGCTCGAGGTCCTCGATCCCGTGGACCGGGGCTTCACCGACCGGCTCGCCGGTGGCCGGGTCCAGGATGGTCCGGGTCGGGCCGGACGCCGGGGTGATCGAGGCAAGAAGGGCGTCGTAGGTTTCCATGGTTACTCCACATCGAGTAGTTGAGGCACTAAGAGGCTTGTGCACGGGCAGCTCTGTCATGTCCGAGTTTCCTCCGGCGCCGGACGCGCAGTCTTGTCTTTGCGCGAACTGCACTTGACCCAGTGCGAATGATCACCGCGGTCCCGGATGCCGCTGCGCCGGATGCCGCTGGCCTGGATGCCACTGCGCTGTGGAACAACAACCGGTCACTGATCGACAAAAGGGTGACGGGCATCACCTGCCATGCTGGTTTGCACGGTGCAAGGCACCTCCCATTTCACGGGCGCTTTTCCCAGACTGTTTTCCCCAGACTGTTTTTCCCAGACCGCAGGTCCCAGATCGCCATTTCCCAGCACTCATGACCGTTAAGAAGGATCCGATGAGTATTTCAAATTCCGAGTCCCGGACCGCGGAGGCCCGTCCCCGCGCGGAGCATTCCACTGCGCTGCGCGCCGGCAGCGTCGGCGTCATGGGCATTCTCTTTTTTGTCTTGTCCGCCCAGGCGCCATTGACCGGCATCGTCGGAGCGTCACCGCTGGCCGCGGCCCTCGGGAACGGGGCCGGGGCGCCCGGGGCATATCTGGTGGTGGGCATCGTCATCGTGATCTTCGCCGTCGGATTCGTCGCCATGAGCCGCAAGATCCAGGCCAATGGCGCCTTCTACGCCTACGTCACCGCCGCATTTGGGCGGAAGATTGGGGCAGGAGCTGCGTGGCTGGCGCTCCTCGCGTACAGCACGGTCCAGGCCGCGATGTACGGGCTGTACGGCGCCGCGTTCTCGGGTGTCCTGGGAACCGCCGGCATTGAGGTCCCCTGGTGGCTGCTGGCCGTGATCACCATGGCGGGAGTGCAGGTGCTGGGATCCCTCAACATCGAACTCGGGGCGCGGGTCCTGGCGGTGCTCGTGGGCCTGGAAGTCGCCATCCTGCTCATGTTCGGGTTGACAGTGCTGTTGCGCGGCGGTGGGCCGGAAGGAATCAGCCTGGCGGCATCCTTCTCTCCCGCGGCGATCGGCGCCGGGGCCCCGGGGGTGGCCATCATGTTCGCTGTCGCCTCGATGTTCGGCTTTGAATCCACGGCCATCTACTCGGCCGAAGCCAAGGATGCGCACCGCACGGTGGCCCGCGCCACGTATCTGTCGGTGGGGGTGATCTCGGTGTTCTTCTCCTTCATTTCCTGGATGCTGGTCAGCTACTACGGCCCCTCGCACGTCATTGATGCCGCGGGCGCGGCTCTCGAATCGGGCGATTCCACCGCCTTTGTGCTGACACCGATGGTGGAGCTGTTCGGGCCATGGGCCGGAACCGTCACCGGCATCCTGCTGGTGACGTCCCTGCTCGCCGGCATCATCGCCTTCCACAACGGCATCAACCGCTACCTCCACTCGCTGGCGCTGCGCGGATCGATGCCCGCCGCCTTGGCCCGGACCAACCGGCACAAGGCCCCCGCCGTCGCTGCCCGGATCCAGACCGTCATCGCGCTCCTGCTGGTGGCGCCGTTCGCCCTGCTATCCCTGGATCCCGTCCTGACCCTCTTTTCCTGGTTCAGCGGGCTGGCCGTGGCGGCGCTGCTGGTGCTGTACATGCTCTGCTCCCTGGCCGTCGTCGCGTACTTTCGGCGCGAACGGGAAGCCGGCCAGATCTGGCAGACTGCGGTGGCGCCCGTGCTCGCCACCCTGCTGCTTGGCTGGGTCCTGTTCCTCGTGATCAGCAACTTCACCGCGCTGATCGGCGGCAGTGCTGAAACGGCCGTGGGCCTGCTGATGACAGTCCCCGTTGTGTTTGCGGCCGGCGTGCTGGTGGAAATCGGCGTGGAACGCCGGGCAGCGAGGGCAGGGATCGCGGCGTAGCGAGGGGCCCTGCCCTAGGGCAGGGCCCCTGGCCCGCTCTGGATGTCTTATTTCGACACGTTTATCCTCGTAGCTGGAACTCGTTCCGTAACATTGGAGCAAATACAGGCCTCGGCTTGCCAAGCTAGCGCTAAAGGACTAATGCATTGTCACTCGAATCACTGCCCGTCCTGGACTTCTCCCGATTGACTGCAGGACCGGAGGAGGCCTCCCAGTTTCGGGACGACCTGCGTAACGCCATGCATGAAGTCGGGTTCCTCTATCTGGCCGGCCATGGCATTCCGCAGGAGCTCACTGACGCCATGCTCGAGGTCTCACGCCGCTTCTTCGAACTGCCCGAGGAGCAGAAACTCGCCATCGAGAACGTCCACAGCCCGCAGTTCCGCGGCTATACCCGCGTCGGCGGCGAACTCACGGACGGAGCTGTTGACTGGCGCGAGCAGATTGACATCGGCGTCGAGCGTGACGCGGTGAAGCCGGGCGCCGGTGTCGCCGACTACTGGCGCCTGGAAGGGCCCAACCTGTGGCCGGAGGCGCTGCCTGAAATGCGGGCGATTGTCTCTGAATGGACCGAGCGGCTGAGCGCCATCTCCCTCACCCTCCTGCGGGCCCTGGCCGTGTCCCTCGGAGCACCCGAGGACACCTTCGACGCGGCCTTTGCCGCACGGGCTTTCCCGCTGCTCAAGATTGTGCGCTATCCCGGGGAATCCAACCCGGAGCCGAAGCAGGGCGTCGGTTCCCACCGCGACGGCGGCGTCCTGACGCTCCTGCTGGTGGAACCCGGAAAGGGCGGCCTCCAGGTCGAGTACCAGGGGAAGTGGATCGACGCACCCCAGGTGCCCGGAACATTCGTGGTCAACATCGGCGAGATGCTCGAGCTGGCCACGAACGGCTACCTCAAGGCCACCCTGCACCGCGTGATCTCGCCCCTGCGCGGCACGGACAGGATCTCCCTGCCGTTCTTCTACAACCCCGCGCTGGACGCGACCATGCCCAAGCTTGCGGTGAGCCCGGAGTTTCAGGCCAAAGCCCGTGGGCTCTCCGTTGACCCGACCAACAGCCCGATTCTGGAAACCTACGGCGATAACGCCCTTCGCTACCGGCTCCGGGCCCACCCGAACGTTGCCGCAGACCACCATGCGGATCTGATCACGAGCTGACGTCCCCGCGGCCCTGGCGACGGCGGGTGCATTCGGCCGCCGGCGGCGGCGGGCAACGAAGGTCCTGCTCAGGCGCCGCGGCGCCAGTCGCTGGGGGATTCGCCGAAGGCATCGCGGAAGGACCGGCTGAAGTGGGCGGCATCCAGGAAGCCCCAGCGCCCGGCCACGGCCCCCACCGGCATCCCGGCCAGGAGCGGATCCCGCAGCTCGCGTCGGGCCCCTTCCAGCCGCTGGGTCCGGATCCAGCTCGCCACGGTGGTCCCGGACTCGTGGAAGACGTTGTGCAGGTGCCTGGTGGAGATGAAATGGGCCGCCGCGATGGAGGCTGGCGAGAGCAGCGGATCGGCCAGGTGGGCGTCGATGTACTCGCGGACAGAGGCCGCCAGGAGGGCCTGCGGCCGCATCCGGTCCGCGGACATGTCCAGCTCCGAATGCAGCATCGTGGAGACGAGATCGAGGGCATTCGTGGCCAGGCGGGACCCGCTCGGGCCGCCCAGCGCGTCCAGGTTCTCGGCAAGATGGGCGATGAAAGGCCCGACGATCGCGGCGAGGCCGCCGTCGGCGGCCATCCGCACGGCCGAGAGCTGGGCGATGCAGTCCGGCGGCAGGGACAGGGCGTCCCAGGGGAACATCACCACCATGAGCCGGGCGTCCTCCTCGAAGGCAAGCGTGTACGGGCGGCTGGTGTCGTAGATGGAGAGGTCGCCCGGGCGCAGGACGGCCTCGCGGTTGTCCTGGATGAGGAGACCGGTGCCCTGGAGCTGGAGATTGAGCTTGAAATAGCGCTGGTTGGACTGGGCGATCAGCGCCGGCGTGCGGTGCACTTCATGGCTTGTCGACGAGACTTCGACGATCGCCACCCGGTCCAGCTTGCGGGCCCGCATGCGGCCACGGAAATGGTCCGCATCGGCGCACGAGGCAGCCAGCGGAACGAAGGACTCCGCGACGAGGTGCCTCCAGTGCTCAAACGAGGCCGCTGTGCTGGTGTGGACGTCCTGTCCGGCGGCGATGGCGGCAATGGCGTCGCTGGCGGCACTGTGGGTTGGGCGGACTGCAACTGCGGTCATCGAAGATCCTGACGCCGTCGGAGGTGAAGGGACTGCACCGTTTCCGGGAACTGTGTCGTGGGACACAGTCCTTTCAGGGTAGCGGCGCGGCGCGCAGCTGTCATCTTTTTTCGACGTTCGGCGAAAAAAGATCTCCGGTCATCAAAGATAATCGGGTGCCTTTTCCAGTCCGAAGTAATCCTCCAGGGCGGCAATGCCGGTGTCTTTCATGTCCTGGGCGACGGCCCGTCCGACATAACGCATATGCCATGGCTCGTAGGTGTAGCCGGTAGTGCCCTCGGCGCCGGCCGGATATCGGATGATGAACCCGTACTCCCAGCCGTGCGTGGCCGCCCACTTCCCCGCGGGGGTATTTGCGAAGCAGGCCTGCAGGGCGCAGGTTCCGCTGGCATTGCCGATGTCCATGGCCAGGCCGGTCTGGTGTTCACTGTAGCCGGGCCTGGCGGCAAGCGTGTCCGCCGTCGCCTGTCCGTACTGGCGGACGTAGCTGTCGTAAAGGCTGGCCTGCTGGCTGAACGAGCGGTAGCCACTGATTGGCAGGATATTCACGCCGGCCGACTTGGCGGCTCTGGCAAACTGCTTGTAGGCGTCCGCGGCCTGCGCGCGCAAACGTTCCCCCTGGACTGCGACCAGCGACCCCGGCACGTACCCGGTCGGGTTCAGCTGCCGGTGCTTGTTGACTACCACCTGAAGGCTGGAGGCCGTGTCGAGGTCGTAACCCGCCGAGGCCACTGCCGTCACCGGCGGTGCGATCATGCCGAGCGAAAGCACCAGACCCGCCACGGCACCTGTCATCCTGCTGATTCTTCTAAGCATGATTGCCCCCAAGAAGTGTCCGGAACAAGATGGGGGAACAGTACCCGTCTGCAGGTGCGCCGTCGAGAGGGTCGCGGTCAAGAGCCGGCGGAGAGGGCAGTCGAGCGGGTGCCGCCGGACGGTACGCTCACGCGAGACTCATCCGCGCGGCACCCGCGCGCAGGGAAGGGGCCGGCTTCCGTCGGTCGGCCCGCCTAGCTTTCCAGCAGGGCCAGGAATCCCTCCAGCTGCCCTTTCAGGCCGAGCTCCATCTGGCCTTCGGGAGCCAGGGCCGCTGCGATCTGCGCGCCGAGGAGGAAGTTGAGCAGCTGCCCGGCCAGTACGGAATCGGCGACGGCTGTGGTGAAGGCGCCGGATTGCCGCGCCTCGGCAAGGTGCTGGCATATCTCCGCAAGCCATTGCTCCATCGAGTCCCGGTGGATCCGGGCCTTGCCGGGATCATTGATGGCTTTTTGCCAAAAGGGAATGACAATCCGGGCCTCGTTGATCCGCTCCTCATCCAGGGGCAGCACCTCGATGCAGAACGACCTCAGGGCTGTAAGTCCGGACTGCCCTGCGGTGACCTCCGCGATCCGTTCGTTGGTGCGGTTGAAGACGTGCCCGAACGCGAACGTCAGGAGGTCATCCTTCGTGGGGAAGTAGGGCTTGAGGGCCCCGTTCGCGAAGCCGGCCTCCAGGGCAATCTCCCGCATGGTGGCGCTTTCGATGCCGAGCCGGGCGATGGTCCGCCATGTCGCGTCGACGAGTTCAAGCCGCCGCTGGTCGTGGTCGACAATCTTTGGCACCGGGCTCCCCAATTTTTCTTGCGTCGGACTCCGTGGCACAGCTTACATTTCCGTATTCTCTGCAACTATAGAAAATAAAGTTCCGACCCGCCAGGGTCCCCGAACGGAGGCCGTGGCGGTGTGCCTGCCGTGCGCCGGGCACATCTGGCGCCGCGGCCGGGCCGGCGCCCTTCGCCAGGTCATGGCCGCGCGCTGGCGATGACCGGGGTGCTGCTGGCGGTCATCGCGCCGGAAATGACGACGGCGCTGCTCGCCGCGACGCTCTTGGCCCGGCTCCGGGCACGGCCCCACCCGGCCGAATGAGGGCAATCCAAGGTAAAAGTGCGGCCAACACGCGGCCACCGCAGCTGAGGCGGGTCAGTCGTTGAACAGCCCCGCCAGGTCCTCGGCCGTCAACGCCCCGCCGGTCAACGCGTCGCCTTCCATGACGTCGGCGAAGAGCTGGGATTTCTTCGCCTTGAGCGCCATGACCTTTTCCTCGATCGTGTCCTTGGCGACGAGCCGGTAGACCATGACGTTCCGGGCCTGGCCGATCCTGTGTGTGCGGTCCACGGCCTGGGCCTCGGACGCGGGGTTCCACCACGGGTCCAGCAGGAACACGTAGTCGGCCTCAGTCAGGTTCAGGCCGAAGCCGCCGGCCTTGAGGCTGATCAGGAACACCGGGGCGGCGCCGTTCTTGAACTCGTTCACGACGTCGGTGCGGTTGCGCGTGCCGCCGTCGAGGTAGCAGAACTCGATGTTTTCTTCGACGAGCCGCTCCCGGACCTTGCCCAGGAAGCCGGTGAACTGGCTGAAGATCAGGGCCCGGTGGCCTTCGGCCACGAGGTCCGCGAGCTGCTCGAACAGGACGTCGAGCTTGCTGGAGCGCACCCCGGACAGGGAGGGGTCGATCAGCGAGGGATCCAGGCTGAGCTGCCGGAGCAGGGTCAGCGACTGGAAGATGGTGAACCGGTTCTTGTTGACGTCCTCAATCAGGCCCAGGATCTTTTGCCGCTCCCGCTGCAGGTGCGTCTGGTAGACCTTCTGGTGCCGCGGATTCAGCACGACTTCCAGGATCTGCTCCTGCTTGGGCGGCAGGTCCTTGATGACCTGCTCCTTGGTGCGCCGCATCATGAGGGGCCGGACCCGCCGCCGGAGCTTATCCAGCTGCCCCCTGTCCCCGTTCTTCTCCACCGGCTTCTGGTAATACTCGGCGAACCGTTTGGGGCTGGAAAAGAGTCCGGGGGCCACGATCGAGGTCAGGGCCCAGAACTCCATCAGGTTGTTTTCCAGCGGGGTGCCCGTGATGGCGAGCTTGAAGCCGGCCGGCAGTTTGCGGGCGCACTGGTAGGCCTTGGACTGGTGGTTCTTGACGAACTGCGCCTCGTCCAGGACCAGGCCGGCCCAGGCCTGGGCGGCATAGGCCTCGTAGTCGATCCGGAACAGGGCGTAGGAGGTGATGATGATATCCGCGCCGGCCATCGCCTCGGACGGGTCCGAGCCGCTCTTGGCGAAGGTTTCGCCGATGGCGCGCACGCTCAGCCCCGGGGCGAACCGTGCGGTCTCCGCCTCCCAGTTGCCCACCACGCTGGTGGGGGCAACGACAAGGAACGGCGCGGTCCGGGCAGCGGGCGCCTCCGGCGTTGGGTCCGGAGTTGTGTCCGCGGTTGAATCGGAAGTTGAGTCCGGTGTTAAGTCCGCGGTTGAATCGGCGGAAACGACGGCGGCGGCGGCGTCTTTCGCGGCGCAGATCAGCGCCAGGGCCTGCACCGTCTTGCCCAGGCCCATGTCGTCGGCCAGCACGCCGCCGAGGCCGTGGCGGTACAGGAAGCTCAGCCAGTTGAAGCCCTCCAGCTGGTACGGGCGCAGCTCGGCGTTCAGTGTCGCAGGCAGGGGGAGGCCCTTGATGCCGCCTTCCAGCAGGCCGCCCACGGATTCGCGCCAGGCGGCGGCCTGTTCGTCCACGATGCCCAGGTGCGCGAGCTCGTCCCACAGTCCGGCCTGGAAGCGGCTGATCTGCAGGGGAGCGTCCTTGTCTCCGGGGTTGTCCTGCAGGGAACGCGCCTCGTCGATCAGGGCCCGGAGCTGGTGCAGTTCGGGCAGGTCCAGGGAGAAGTACGCCCCGCTGGGCAGCAGCATCCGGGTCTGGCCGGCGGCGAGGGCGGAAAACAGGGCGGCGAAGGAGACCGGCTGGCCCTCCAGAGTGATCACGATGCCAAGATCGAACCAGTCACGGCTGTCCGTCGCCTTCGTGGAGATCGCCACCACCGGCGCCTCTTCGGCCTCGCGGTAGTCCGCAATCTCGCCGGAGGTATCCACGGAGACGTCGGGGAGGTCCCGGAGCCGGGGCAGCACGTCCTCGGTGAACGCCAGGGTGTCCAGCCCGGCCAGTTCTGCCGTGGCGGCAAGGCGCGGCGTTCCCCAGCCGCCGGTCGCGGATTCGCCCAGCGCGGGCACCACGTCCCAGGGCTGCCCCACGCCCTCGAGGATCCGGGCCTCGGCGGGGTCGTCCCGGTAGCCGTGGTCGCCGGGGTGCCGCCACAGCGGCTGGGCCGTGACGAGGTTCCCGGACGTGTAGTGCCATTCCCAGTGCAGCCTGACCCGGTGGTCCGCACCGTAGTTGGCCAGCAGGGACAGGGTGGGCACGGCCAGCGAGGGCAGTTCCACGGATTCGTCGGAGGCCGTCACCCGGGCGGTCTGCTTGAGCTTGGGGTAAAAACCGGTCAGGAAGCGGCTTTCGTCCCGTGCAGGGATGTGCAGGGTGGTTCCGCCGGTGACGAAAGTCAGCAGTTCCTCGCTGAGCCCGCTTTCCAGCGGGGCCAGGGTGATGACGGGGTCGGCGGGGGCGACGCCGGGCAGGGCGTCGCCGTCGGTGGCCAGGAAGATTCCGTGTGCCGGGCGGCCGATGGTCCCGACCGTCGCCGGATCCACCACTTCGCCTTCGATCGTGATGGTCGGCGCGAGCGCGAGCCCGCCGTCCTCCCCGCCTGTGCCGAACCGCGCCAGGTTCAGTCCGACGGCGGCAGGCTGCTCGACGAACCGCACCGGCTCGGCGCCGCGGCTGTGCACCAGGGCGACGCCGATCTTCTGGGCCTGGGACAGCAGGCTCCACAGGTTCTTGCCGGCGTAGGTGTTCAGTCCCAGCCACAGTCCGGTGCCCGAGTGCTGGC
Organism: Arthrobacter sp. 10N43; assembly: GCF_056394525.1. NCBI lineage: Bacteria > Bacillati > Actinomycetota > Actinomycetes > Micrococcales > Micrococcaceae > Arthrobacter > Arthrobacter sp. 10N43. Next base: position 24,145 of record NZ_JBFTIA010000010.1, read on the forward strand.
GGTTCGCCACGGCGGTGTGGGAGGCGAGGAATTCCTGCATCCATTCCACGTGGGCCTCGTTGCATTCGCGCCGGTAGTTCAGGTAGCTCAGCGTGCTCCAGGAGACATCGCCGCGGATCCACTTGCCCTTGGCCCCCATGATCACGGGGCGTGCCTTGAGCTGCCGGACACTCCGGAGCGGATCTCGGCGGCCCGTGTAGGAAAAGTGCGGGGCGGGTTCCTCGACGTCGAACTGCAGCGCCAGCGGGGTGCCGTTGGCGGACGGCGCGATTCCCGGCCGGGCGATCAGGGGGCTCAGCGCCTGCTCCCAGTCGGCCATTTCCGGCGGCGCGCTCTGGCGCGACAGCCGCGTGGCCTCGGCAGGGGCCAACAGTTGCATGCGGGTCGCCGGGTTGTCTTCGGCGGCGAACAGCAGGGCCGCGACGTGCTTGCAGTCCTTGCGGACGGGGCAGCTGCAGACGCCCACCGTGCAGCTCCAGCCACTGGGCTTCCGGACAAGCTTCGCCGTCGTGGAGTACGGCACTTCGGATCCGCCGCGCACCTTCCCCAGCAGCAGGCCCGTGGCGGCGTCGAAGGACATGCCGGAAACACGGCTCCCCATGGCGTAGGCCAGCCCGGCCGCGAGGGAGCGGTCGTTAATCGCGGGAGTCTGTATTGCCAGTGCCGCACTCTCGTCCGGATGGGATGGCATGTGCGCGCTACTTTCGGCAGGTGGTCATCTGACCCATCTTACCGAGGCTTCGCGGGACCCGGAACTTCGCCGGTACCCGCGGAACCGCCGCCCAAACTTCGCCTGACGTTCAACTGGGGCTCGGCTGCCCGCCGTGAAGACCGACCTACCGTGGAGAGGTCCGGAGTATCAGCAGTGCCAGCAGTAAGGATTCCGAATGACCAACGGCGAGCCCACCATCCAGTCCGCCCCCAGCTACCCCACAGTGCTGACCACGGAGAGCCTCAAAGGCGGAAACGAGGACGTTGTCGACGCAAACGTCAACGTGGTCAACGCCATGTTCGAGGAATTGCTCGAAGCGGACGAGATCTCCCCGACCGCCCTGCGCAGCTACTACGTGGACTTCTACCTGACGCAGGCGCTGGCCGGCGGCTTCGCGCAGTACGTCTTCACGGTCCCCGAACGCGAGGATGTCGATCCCTACGTCCGGGAAGGCCTGGCGGCCATGGGTGCCGACGCGCACCTGGACCTCTTCAACCGCACCGTGGCCGCCTTCGGCGCCCTCACCGACACCGACGTCGACACCTACCTCGACGGCGGCAGTGGCTGGGCCGCCGACGGCGACGACACAACCGAAGACGACACAACTGAAGACGACACAGCCGAAGACGCTCCGGGGGACGGGGTTTCCGACGCCGTCCGGCGCATCGAAGAACTGGACGGGGAATTCGAGTCGCTCCTGGAAACCGAGGACATCGCGGCCCTGAACGCCGCCTGGCTGCGCGGCCAGGAGGACCTGCTGGTCCTTGCCGAGGACGACCTCGACGCCCACATTGCCGGTCGGGTGGCCCGGGTTCCAGACCTCGCGGAGCGCCAGGCGGCCGCCGCGGAGGAAGCCCTCCTGGACGCGCCGGAGTTCGAACAGATCATCCGGGAGCTGTGCGACATCGCGGGCCACACCCTGGAGCGGATCACCATGGGTGATCCCAACCATGAGCACAACGGGGAAACCACCCTGGCGTGGCACTTCACCACCGAACAGGGCGAATTCCTCATGCTGGAAGACGACGAGGAGGCCTTCATGCTGAACCCGCGCACCCAGGAGATCCTCGCCGCCGTCGAATTTGAAGAGGCGGAATTTGAAGAGGCGGACTTCGCAGAGGCCGGCGCCTAAGAAGCCGGCGCTTAAGCCACGTTCCCCGGTACGGCCGGCGCCTCCCCCCAAAGAGCAGGCGCCGGCCGTACGCCGGACCCGGCAGGCCTGGCCTGGCCAGCCGGAAGGGGCGGGCCGCCGGCCCTGGAGGAGCCTACGGAACCGGCGGCGCGGTGATCATCTCTCCGGAGGGTGCCACAAGGTACCAGACTCCGCCGACGCCCTGGCCGTTGGTGTCCCCCGCGGCCGCGTCCTTGGCGAAGTAGTAGATCGGCATCCCGTTGATGGTGATCTGCATCTTTCCGTCAGCCGTCGGAATGGTTCCGATCTTGCCGGTGACGCCCTCAACGGTGGGGGTCGCCGTCGTCGAAGTGACCGCGGGCCACGACGTCAGGCACCCGGCGGTGCAGGCACTGGTCCCGGAGTCCTTCGTGTTCTTGGTGAAGTAATAGACGCTCAGTCCTTGGCCGCCCACCACGATCTGTCCGTACTTGGACTGGGCCACCGTGAGCTCGGCAGCGGACGCCGGCGCGGAACTGGATGCGGCGGCGGACGACTCTGCAGGCATAGAAGAGGCGGCGGAGGTGGCCGGCGCCGCCGATGTCGGCGTCGTCGTGGTCGCACCGCCACCGCAGCCGGACAGTAGCGCGGCCAGGGCAAACGCGGACAAGCCAATGCTGAGGTGCTTCTTCATTGCTGCTCCTAGACTCGAGCCAGCCCAACTCGGAGGCCGGCGCTACCTGATAGGACGCCGTGGAGCGCGGAATGGTTCACGCCAGTGCCGTTTATGCCTCCGCCTTATATTCCTTCGCCGTTTATGTCTGGGCGCTCCTGCGGCACACTGAACTATTGGGGCCGCCCGTACGTCTTACAGGCGGAGAGGCGCAGGAAATCAGCTCGGAGGACAAAAACCCGCAGGAGGTGGGAAATGCCGCTGGACGAAGAAGTCGTGGCTGCCATCTACCGCGACCACGGGACGGCCTTGAAGCGTTTCGTCCTCAGCGCCTCCCGCGATCCCCAGCTCGCCGATGACGTCGTCCAGGAAACCGTGCTGCGGGTCTGGCAGCAGGCACCGCAGATCACCGGAAGCCTGCGAAGCTACCTGTTCAGGACGGCGCGCAACATCATGATCGACAACTACCGCAAGGCCCAGCGGCGGCCCCAGGAAGCCGGCGAACGCGATGTCCCGGACACCCCCGACGGCGCCGGGCGGATCGATGAACTGCTCAACAAGGTCCTGATGGAGGAGGCGCTGCTGCGGCTCAGCGCGGAACACCGCGAAGTCCTCGTAGCGCTCCATTACCGCCGCTACACAGTCCAGGAGGCATCCGCCCAATTGAAGATCCCCAGCGGCACGGTGAAGTCCCGGGCGTTCTACGCCGTGAGGGCCCTTCGGACCATCCTCGACGAGATGGGGGTGCAGCGGTGAACGACAGCGACCTGCATCAGCTCCTCGGCGCGTACCTGCTCGGCGGGCTCGAGCGGGACGAGGCCGAAACCTTCGAACGGCACCTGGCCGTGTGTGCAGAATGCCGGCAGGAGCTGGACGACCTCGCGAGCCTCCCCGCCCTGCTCGACGCCATCCCGGTGCCCGACGCGGTCGCACTCACCGTGGCGGCCGCGGCCGCCCGGGAGAGGGCGCTTGTTCCGCCGGAACCGGTCCCCGTCCCGCGCCGGCTCCTGGATGAGATCGCCGCCCGCCGCCGGAAGGTGCGGCGGCGCTGGACGGCGGCGGTAGCCGCCGCGGCAGCCGCGTGCCTGGGGGCCGGAATCATGGTCGGACCCTTGCTGAGCCAGCCCCCGAAACCGGACGCGAGCTATTCCGTGGCGGCCAGCAGCGGGCTGCAGGTCTCGGTGGGCCTCGTGAAGAAAACCTGGGGCACCGAGCTGGCGGTGGACGGCCGGAGCCTGCCCGTCGCCGGGACCCTCTCGCTGTGGGTCAAGGACCGCGACGGCGGCGAGGACCGCGCCTGCGCGTGGACTGCGACACCCACCGGCAGGGTCCGGATCACCGGGGCGACGCCGGTGCAGCTGGCCAGGATCGCCAGTGTGGAGATGCGCGACGAGCAGCAGCAGACCGTGGCAGTCATTGCCGTCCCGCAGGGGTAGCGTCCGCGGGGCCTACATCTTCGCGAGCTTGGCCCGCATGGCCATGTAGATGCCGTAGCAGATCAGGCCGACACCGACGGCGGCCAGCAAGTACACGCCGAACGGCTGCTCGCGCAGGGCCTTCAGGCTGCCGTCGAGTCCGGTTGACTCTTCGGGGTGTGCCTTCACGGTGGCGATGATGATGAGCAGGCCCACCAGCAGCAGGGCGAAGCCTTTGGCGACGTAGCCCACCACGCCGGTGACCGTCACCGCGGTGCGCGCCTGCGGCTGGGACGGCATGCGCAGGTACTTGATGAATGACTTCTTGAAGCCGCGGATCGCGTAGACGATCCCCGTGACTGCTATCGCGGCGCCGATGACCACCAGGAGCGCAACGCCGCCCGGTGCCTTCATGAGGTTGATTGTCAAATCCCTGGTTGACTCGCGGTTGTCGGAGCCGGCCCCAGTGGCGACCGACGCGAGCGTCAGGGCGAACAGGGCGTACACCACGGCTTGGACGGCTGCCTTGAGCTTCTTGGCGACCTTTTTCTGGGTCGGCAGGTGCTCGAAGTCGAAGATCGCGTCGGACGTCTGCCAGATGGCCAGCGCTACGCAGGCGGCAAACGAGGTCCAGAGCAGCAACGGCCCGGCCGGCTGGGCGGCGAGCTGTTGCACCGCGCCGCTGACGTCGGCCTGGCCTTGGCCGCCCAAGGCAAGCCGGATCGCGACCAGCCCGATGAGGAAGTGCAGCAGCCCGGACACGGCGAAGCCGGCCCGTGCCACCACTTCGAGGGGCTTCGAATTCGTGACGTCCTCGGCGACGTCGGCGACGTCCTTCATTTCATCTTTGATGATCGTGTCCTTAGTGCTACCCAGCGCGGTTCGTTCCGCAATGGTGTCACGCGAAGCCGTTCAGGAACAGATCCCCGTGTACCGGGGGCGCCTAGATTCTGCGGTAGCTGAGGTCGAAGATCAGGCGCCCGGCTTCGTGTGCCTTGTTCTCGAAGCTGGTCAGGATCCGGCCCTCAAACCGCGGCGCCCAGCCGCCGGTCCCGTCCACGCCTTCGTTGGGCCCGGTGTGTTCGGTGCTGACCGGTGCCCGGCCCTCCTTGACGGGCGCTCCGCCCACGAGGGACTCGACGCCGGATTCCCACACCTGGGTCAGGGGGCTCTCCGCGCCGGCGCGCTCGCCCTCATGCAGGTTCTCGAAATCCGCGGACCCGGCCATGACTTCGCGGACGTGGACGGCGTAGTTGGACCAGTCGGTCGCGATCCGGAAGGTGCCGCCGGGCTTGAGGGCCCGGGCCGCAAGATCGGCGAAGGCCGGCTGAATGAGGCGGCGTTTGTGGTGCCGGGACTTGTGCCACGGGTCCGGGAAGAACACCCACAGTTCGGTGACGGAGCCAGCCGGCAGCATGGTCGCGAGCACCTCGGGGGCGTTCGCCTCCACCACGCGGACGTTGCTCAGTTTGCGGCTGTTGATCTTGATCAGCGTGTTGGCCAGGCCCGGGGTGTAGACCTCCACGGCCAGGAAATCCCTGTCCGGGTTTTCCTCCGCCGCGTGGCACACGGCGTCGCCCAGCCCGGAGCCGATCTCCACAATCAGCGGCGCCGTCCGGCCGAATTCGGCTTCCGCGTCGAAGACGAAGTCCGGGTGCACGGAGGTGTTGGCGACGTGGCGGGGGACCTCAACGGCCCAGCGGTCGGAGTGCTCCTCCCAGGCTGCCTGGCGGCGGCCCTGCAACCGCGTGCCGCGGCGCACGAAGCTCACCGGACGGCCCCCGTACGTGCCGAACGAGGCCTGGCTGCCGGGGGTCACGGGGCGCGGCAGTTGTGTCTCTTCCGGGGCGCCGGACTCCGGGGTTGCCGGCGTGCCGGGGGATTCTGGGGATTCGCTCATCCCTTCCAGAATAGTTGAGTCTGCGGGGCCGGCCCGCCCCGCAACCATCCGGAGGCGGGAGACCGCGGCGGTCCGGCGGGGAGACCGCGGGGGCGGGCGGCAGCATGAGCGACTGCAAGAATAGGGCGGATGAGCCCAGCAGGAAAAACTGACCAGCAGGAACACCTGGCAAGCCTCCCTGTCCGGAACGACCCCGCCGGAGCGCCGCGCGCCGCCGGCCGGCGCACGCTCGCGTACCTGGGCGTCTGCCTGGTCCTCATCGGGCTGAACCTCCGCACCGTCTTTTCGAGTTTCGCTGCGGTACTGCCCGAGGTGACGGCCGACGCCGGGCTTCCGGCCTGGGCGGTCATGGTGCTCACCACGGTGCCCGTGACGCTGCTGGGCGTGTTCGCCCTGCTCGCCCCTGGGCTTGCCCGCCGGTTCGGGGCCGAGCGGGTGCTGCTCGGCGCCATGGCGGTGCTTACTGCCGGGCTGCTGCTGCGGCCCGTGGAGCTGCCGGCGGCCGGCCATCTTCCGGCCCTGCTCGCGGGAACCGCCGCCTGCGGCGCGGCGATTTCATTGTGCAACGTGCTGCTGCCCGGTGTCGTCAAGCGCGACTTCCCCCACCGTCTGGGCCTCATGGGCGGCCTCTACACCACGGCAATCTGCGCCTCGGCCGCCCTCGGTGCTGGCTTCACGTTCCCGGTCTTCCGCGCGACCGGGGAGTGGAGCGCGGCGCTCTGGTTCTGGGCGCTGCCGGCCGGCGTCGTGCTTCTGCTGTTCCTGCCGTCAGCGCTCCGGGCCCGTCCCGGCGGCCCGGCCCCGGCGGGCGGCAGCGTCAATGTCTGGCGTTCCGCCGTGGCGTGGCAGGTGACGGCCTTCATGGCGCTGCAGGCCATGATGTCCTTCAGCGTCTTCGCCTGGCTGGCCCCGATCCTGCGCGAACGCGGCGTGGACGGCGGCACGGCCGGCCTGATCGTCTCGGCCTCGATTGTGCTGCAGATGCTGGGCTCGCTGTTCGCGCCGGCCCTGGCCACACGGTTCCGGGACCAGCGCGCCATCAACACGGTGGTGGCCCTCATGACCGGCGGAGGCTTCGCGCTGAGCATCTTTGGGCCCGCCGATTTGCTCTGGCTGTGGACCGGGCTGCTCGGCCTGGGCCAGGGGAGCCTGACGGCCGCGGCACTGACCCTGATCATGGTCCGCACCCGCGACGGGCACACCGCGGCCCACCTCTCCGGGATGATGCAGGGCGTGGGCTACGGACTGGGCTCCAGCGGCACGCTCCTGGTCGGCCAGTTACACCAGTCCACCGGGTCCTTCGCCGCGGCGGGGGTGCTGTTCCTGGTGGTGGGCTCGCTCGCCGCCGTGTTCGGGTACCGGGCCGGCCGGAACCGCTACGTCGGCGGCTGACGCCTTAACTGCGATGAGCTACCAGTTGTAGCTGTCTGGAGCCCTCCATGACAGCTACAACTGATAGCTCAACCGGGACCGCGGGACCGCGGGACCGCAGGGCCGGGCAGGACGGGATCAGAGGGTGAGGTCCTTGCCCTTCGTTTCCGGGATGGTGAAGACGAAGACCGCGGAGATGGCCAGGAGAATCACGGCGTACACGTTGAACAGCTGCGGCATTTGCACGGTAGTGCCGAGCCACTGCTGCAGGTAGGGCGCGGTTCCGCCGAACACCGCTACGCAGATGGAGTAGGGGACGCCGACGCCCACCGTGCGGATGCTCGTGGGGAACAGCTCGGCGTAGACGGCCGGGACGATCGCCGCGCTGGCCGCGATGAAGATGAGCATCACGGACATGCTGACGGCCAGCTGCCACGCGGCGTCCTTCAGCAGCCAGGTCATCGGAAAGTGCATGACCCCTGCGCCGATCGCGCCGGCCCACAGCACCTTCTTGCGTCCGATCCGGTCGGAGAGTTTGCCCCAGAACGGCAGCGCCGCGATGAACACGATGTTGCCGATCACCCCGGCCCACAGGGCCTCCCCACGGTCGATCTTCAGGGCGGTGGTGGCGTAGCTGGGGGCGACGACACCCCAGATGTAGTAGATCACCGTCAGGCCCACGGTCAGGCCGATCACCTGCAGGGCCTGCTTGCGGTGGCGCACGATCTGGGGCCAGATCGGGGCGCGCTTTTCGGCAGTGGCCTCGCCCTCGAAGACGTCCGTTTCGTGCAGCCGGGACCGCATGATCAGCGCGTAGAGTCCCATGGCCGCGCCGATCAGGAACGGGATGCGCCAGCCCCACGCGTTCATGACCTCGGTGCTCAGCGCCATGTTCAGGACGGCGCCCAGCAGGGTCCCGAACAGGATTCCCACGGTGCCGGAGGTGTAGATCAGGGTGGCCCAGAAGCCGCGGTGTTCCTTCGGTGCCATTTCGGACAGGTAGGTCTGCGACGACGGCAGCTCACCGCCATGCGCCAGGCCCTGGACCAGGCGCGCCACCAGGAGCGTGAGCGATGCCCATACACCCACCGCCGCGAAGGTCGGCGCGATGCCGATCATCAGGCTGCCCACCGACGCGAGCCCCACGGCCAGGGTCATGGAGGCCTTGCGGCCGATCCGGTCACCGATCCACCCGAACAGGAAGCCGCCGAAAGGACGGGCAACGAAGCCGACGGCGAAAATCGCCAGGGTGGACAGCACCGCGGACGCCGGATCCGACTTGCTGAAAAGCTGGCTGGCGATGAACGGCGTGAAGGTGGCGTAGATGGCCCAGTCGTACCATTCGACGGCGTTTCCAATGCCGGTGCCGATGATTGTCTTGCGGGTTGATGTCCGGGGCGCCAGTTGGGTGCTTGCAATTGCAGTCATGGTCTTCTCCCTCAGGGGGTGGGCTAGGAAAGGGTGGAGGCGGCGGTGGCGGATACGGGAGCGTCGGCCGCCGCCAGCGCAGCCAGCCTCGAAATGGCGAGCTCCGCGTAGAGCGCGGCGCCGTCGGCCAGCACGCCGTCGTCGAACGTGGCGTACGGGGAGTGGTTGAACGCGGACGTGGCGTGGTCGGAGCCCCGGGGGACGGCGCTCAGCCCGATGAACGTGCCGGGGACCTCGGCGAGAACCCGCGAGAAATCCTCGGAGCCGCTGAGCGGCGTGGCCCAGCGGGAGAGCCGGGAATCGCCGAACAGGCCCTCAATGACGGTCTCCGCGGTGTGCGTTTCGTCCTCGTCGGTGATGGTGAGCGGATACTCCTGCTGGTAGTCGACGTCGACGTCGAGGCCGTGCGCCGCCGCGATTCCCTTCAGCAGGCGCGGCACGGCGTCCATCATTTTCTGCCGGGATTCCTCGGAGAAGGTCCTGATGGTCGCCTCGATGCGTGCCGTTTCAGGGATGATGTTTCGCTTGGTGCCGGCCTGGAGGACCCCCACGGAGAGGACCACGGGATCGAACATGTTGAACTGGCGGGTGACCATGACCTGGAGGGCGGTGACCATTTCCGCGGCCACTGTCACGGGATCCTTGGCCGAATGGGGGGCCGAACCGTGGCCGCCGGCACCAAGCACGGTGACCATGAGGCCGTCGGATGAGCTGAGCATGACGCCGGGTTTGGTGCAGAACGTCCCGTGCGGCTCCAGGGCGGAAAATACGTGCATGCCGTAGGCGGCGTCCACGCGCCGGCCGGCGGCATCCAGCACGCCCTCGCGGATCATGTGGCTGGCACCGTCGAAGCCTTCTTCGCCGGGCTGGAACATCAGGACGACGTCGCCGGCCAGGTTGTGCCGGCGTTCGGCCAGGAGGGTGGCGGCCCCTGCCAGCATGGACGTGTGCAGGTCATGGCCGCAGGCGTGCATGGCGCCGTCGATCCTGGACGTGTAGTCCACGCCTGTTTTTTCCTGCACCGGCAGGCCGTCCATGTCCGCGCGCAGCAGCACGGCCGGGCGGGAGCCGGCGCCGGACCCGGATGCCTGGCCGCGCAAAACCGCGGTGACCGAGGTGGTGTCCTTGCCCAGGTTGATCTCATAGGGCAGACCGTCCAGGGCTTTGAGCACCTTCTCCTGGGTGCGGGGCAGGCTCAGGCCGATCTCGGGCTCCCGGTGCAGTTCATGGCGGAACCGGGCGAGGTCCGCCTGCATTTCCCGGGCGTCTTCGGTGATCGGCACGTGTTGCTCCTCGTTTGTCGCGTGGTTGGTGATGTGGCCTGGCTGACTGGCTTTGTTCGGTCCGCGCGGGGACTTACTGCGTCTATTCTGAAGTGACATGATTCACATGCGGCCGAAGCCCTGAAAAAATGCAAAAAGGGACTGCTGTTGCAGGTTTCATGCATTAACGAAGGGAAAAGTGATGGAACTCAGCGAGGACGACCTCGCCCTGATCAATGTCCTGCAGATTGCGCCGCGCCTGAGCTGGGCGGACGCGGCCCAGGTGTTGGGCGTCCACGCCACCACCCTCGCCGCCCGGTGGGAACGGTTGCTGGCCTCCGGCGTTTCCTGGATCACCGCCCACCTGATCGGCGACCCCCATCAGATGTGCCTGGCGTTCGTGGCTGTGGACTGCGAAATGAACCGGCGCGAGGAAGTCACCGCCAGGCTCGCCGGGATGCCGGAAATCGTCACTGTGGAGGAGGCCGCCAGCAACCGGGACCTCATGCTGACCGTCATCACGCCCTCCCTGGACGACTTCAGCCTGAAGGTCGTCTCGCGGCTCAAGGAGATCGACGGCCTGCTCAAATATCAGACCGCGCTGTGCACCCGGCTGCACGCGAGCGGCGGCTCCTGGCGGCTCAATGTGTTGAGCCGGGCCCAGCAGGCCGCCGTGCGGGCACTGGCCGGCCCCGAGGCAACCGGGGTTGCCCCGGCTGCCGCCCGGGACGCGTTGCCGAAGAGCCATCTGGCGCTCCTGCCGTTCCTGGCCAGGGATGGGCGGGCCACGGCGGCGGACATTGCCCGGGGGCTGGGCAGGCACCCTGCCACGGTCCAGCGGCAGCTCAACCGGGTGCTCGCCAGCGGCATCCTGTCATTCCGGTGCGAGGTGGCCCAGAAGTTCTCGGCCTTCCCCGTGACCTGCCAATGGTTCGTCAACGTCCCGGCCGGGCGGCACGAGGCAGCCGCGGCCGAATTGAGGACCATGCGGAACGTGCGGCTCAGCGCTTCCACCACGGGGCCCACGAACTTCGTGATCATCATGTGGCTGCAGTCCCTGGCGGACGTCATGAGCATTGAACTGGCGCTGCAGCAGAAAGTGCCCGGGATCGTCCTCGTGGAAAGCGTAGTCATGCTGAGCACCGTGAAACGCGTGGGCTGGATGCTGAACCCGGACTCACGGGCGAGCGGCGCCGTCGTGGTTCCGGCCCAGGGGCTCGATGCGATGGTCTGACCTCGACGGCTAACCGCGACCGACTGACCTCCACGGACTGACCACCTCACGTCCACTGCTGACGAGCAGCCCGCGGCGTGCCCGGCTTTCAAAGCTGTGGCATGCTTCCCCTAGGCGCCCTTCACCTGCTTCATCCTCCGGGTGGCCAGGCCAGGAGCCGCGCCACTGGTCCCCGCCCGCCCGGACCTGCCTTGGCCTCATCGTTGAGTTGAGGATTCCTGGGCTGCGTCCCTCATTACTGATCAGGCCCCGCTCGTGCCCCGAACTGACCCGCCCGCCCGCCAAAGAGCCGTCCCCGAATCGGCCGGAATCTTCCACCGCAGCTACCTGCTGGTGACGCTCGGCGCGTGCGCGCTGGTGTTCCTGGCGGCATTCGAGTCCCTGGCGGTGACCACCATCATGCCGCTCGTCAGCCGGGAACTCGATGGCGCGGGCCTGTATGCCTTGGCCTTCGCCGGGCCGCTCGCCACCGGGGTGATCGGCATGGTGGCGGCCGGTAGCTGGTCGGACCGCAAAGGCCCCGTGGCGCCCCTCCTGGCCGCCGTGGGCATGTTCGTGCTCGGCCTGCTGATCGCCGGTACCGCCGGAACCATGCCGGTTCTGGTATCCGGACGGCTGGTGCAGGGCCTCGGCGGAGGCGGGCTGACGGTGGCCCTGTATGTCGTCATCGCGCGGGTCTACCCGCAGGTGCTGCACCCGAAAATCTTCGCCGCCTTCTCCGCGGCCTGGGTCATCCCGTCCCTCGTGGGCCCGTTCGCGGCGGGCGCCGTGGCGGAACTGGCCGGCTGGCAGTGGGTGTTTCTGGGCGTCGTGGGACTCGTGGTTCCGGCCCTGCTCCTGACGGCCCCGGCCCTGCGGGGCTTGAATGGCAGCCCGGACGACGCCGGGGAGCCGCGGGCAAGCGCGGAGCCCGCCGTCGGCCGCGGTCCGGGCGGCCTCGCCAAGTTGGCGCTGGCGGCGCTGGCAGCGCTCGCGGTGCTGGGCCTGAACCTGTCCGCCACGGTGCCGGGCGCCGGGGGCGTGCTGGCGGCGGCCGCCGTCGCCGTCTCGGTCCTGGCCGTGCGTCCGCTCATGCCCCGCGGAACCCTGACCGCCCGGCGCGGCCTGCCCAGCGTGATCCTCACCCGGGGGCTCGCGTCCGCGGCGTTCTTCGGGGCGGAGGTCTACCTGCCGTACCTGCTGGTCGAGCGCTACGCCTTCGCCCCGACCTTTGCGGGCCTCACGCTCACCGGCGGCGCCATCGCCTGGGCGGCGGCGTCGGCCATCCAGGGCAGGCTGGGCAACCGCCTGGAGCACCGCAGGGCTGTGCGGATCGGCTCGGCCCTGGTCCTCGGCGCCATCGTCCTGGCCCTCGTGACAACGGTCTTGGCCTGGCCGGCCGCCGTCGCGATCGCGGGATGGATCTTCGCCGGCGGCGGGATGGGCCTGATGTATCCGCGGCTGAGCGTCATGACTCTGGCCCTTTCCACCCGGGACACCGAGGGCTTCAACAGTTCGGCGATGTCCATTTCGGACTCGCTCGGCGGCGCCCTGGCCCTGGCCGGCACGGGGATCGTGTTCGCCGCGTTCGCGACGGCGACGCCGTCGGCACCCTTTGCAGGGGTCTTTGCGCTGACGGCGGCGATCGGGGTCGCCGCCGTGGCCGTCGCGCCGCGCGTCGCTGTCGTCCCGGCCCTCAGGAAGCCCGCCTAGCGGCCCGTGACGCATAGAAGCCCCGAACTGCAGGAGCCCCGGCCGGAAAGTCCGGCCGGGGCTCCTGCGCGTCACGCTTGAGGATCAAACAGCCGCGCGGGCTTCCTCCTCAGAGCGGACGGCCTTCCATTCGACAATCCGGGCCTGCTGCAGCGGGGTCTTCCGGTTGAAGTGCCAGGCCGCGCCCAGCAGCAGGAACCACACCGGTGCCACCACGAGCGCCAGGCGGGTGTCATCGGCCTGCGCCAGCGCCACCAGCATGAAGACGAAGAACGCGAGCACGACGTACGGCATGAAGGCCGAGCCGGGCATCTTGAAGGCCGAAGCCTCGTGCAGGTCCGGCCGGCGGCGGCGGAAGACGATGTAGCTGATCAGGATCATGGACCACACGAACATGGTCAGCACGGAGGCCACGGAGGTCACGATCGTGAACGCGCCGATCACGGAATCGCCGGAGTAGAGCAGGACAAGTCCGGCCAGCAGGAAGATGCAGGAGAACAGCAGGGCGTTCTGCGGCACCTTGCGGACGCTGAGCTTGCCGAACGCCTTGGGCGCGTTCCCGTCCTGAGCCAGGCCGTAGATCATCCGGGAGGTTGAGTAGATTCCGGAGTTGGCGCTGGAGGCGGCGGAGGTCAGGACTACAAGGTTGATGACCACTGCGGCGATCCCCAGCCCGGCCAGGGTGAACATGCCGATGAACGGGCTGCTTGCGGGATCGATGGTGCGCCATGGGTTGACCGCCATGATGACCACCAGGGCGCCGACGTAGAAGAGCAGGACGCGCACCGGGATGGAGTTGATGGCACGCGGCAGGTTCTTCTCCGGGTCCTTGGTTTCGGCGGCGGCGGTGCCCACCAGTTCGATGCCGGCGAAGGCGAAGATGGCGATCTGGAAGCCCAGGATGAAGCCGAACATGCCGTGCGGGAACATGCCGCCGTCGTTCCACATGTTGGCAAGGTTCGCTTCCGCGCCGCTCGGGGACGTGAAGTGGGTGGCGATCATGACCGCGCCGGTGATGATCAGGGCCACGATGGCCACCACCTTGATGATGGCAAACCAGAACTCTGCCTCACCGAACGCCTTCACGGTGGGGAGGTTCAGGAGGATCAGCACCACGGGCGTGAGCAGCGCCGGGATCCACAGGGGCGTGCCGGGTGCCAGCTTGTCAACGTAGCCGGAGATGGCGACGATGTCCGCCACGCCGGTGACTACCCAGAAGAACCAGTAGGACCAGCCGGTGAAGAACCCGGCCCAGGGGCCGAGCAGGTCGCCGGCGAAGTCGCTGAAGGACTTGTAGTTCAGGTTGGAGAGCAGGATCTCGCCCATCGCCCGCATCACGAAGAACAGCATGAAGCCGATGATCATGTAAACGAAGATGACGGACGGGCCGGCGAGCGAGATGGTCTTGCCGGAGCCCATGAACAGGCCGGTGCCAATAGCACCGCCGATGGCCAGCAATTGGATGTGGCGGTTGCCGAGGGCGCGGGCGAGGTGCGGTTCGCGGCTCCCGGCGCCGGAGTCACTGTTGGTGGAGGCGGCAGTGTCAGATTCTGCAATGGCCGGAGCGGCCGAGGTGGTGCGTTCAGACATGAGGCTTCTTCCTTGTCACGGGCGGTCGCAGCGGGCGGGGGTTCCGCAGTGCGGGCCGCGCAGGTCCGTCAGGGTGTGACGGAGGTAACAGTTTTAGCGGGTAGATCCAGATTAGGGCCGATATTTCGCGGCCCCTGTTGTCGCCGTGGTCCGTGCAGGTGGGCCGGCCGTCCGGTGATGTGCCGTGGTTCTGCCGGTGGCATGGTGATTCCGCACGGTGCGGAAGCGGCTCCGGAACCCGCATCTATCGCGGGCTCAAGGGAAAATTCGACGCCGGCACGGCAGTCCGGTGCGGCCGCCTGCGCCGCCTTCTCCGCGAACCACCCGCGCACGGGCCTGTTCGACAACTGTCGACCATCTTAGCTTCAGTTGTCGTCCGCTGTCTTTTGTCACATTTTTTGCGCGCTGAAGGCGGACCGGGGCTCCTCGTGGCCTATCTGGGCGATGCCGACCTGGACCGTCACCCGGTGGTGGCCCAGATGCTGCCGCACCGCCGCGGCAACGGCCCGGGCCACGTCCGGCGACGGGTGCGCCCCGCTCACCCCGATGCGCGTCCTGACCGCTACGGCGGCGCCGGTGGCGGAAACGTCAACCGGCGGTTCCGGCTCTCCCGTCACGGCCGACCGTGCCGCGCCCGCGATTGTCTGCCACAGCGGGCCTGCCGGATAGACCGCCGTTACGCCGTCGACGGCCTGGATGACCACTTGCAGTTCGACGGCCAGTCCGGCGGGGAGTCCGGCGGGGAGTTCGGCGGTCGGCCCGGCCGGGTCTTGCCCGGTGACGCCGTCCAGGGGAGGCAATGGCTCGGTCATGGTTTCTCCTGCGGGTTCCGTGCTTCCAGGACGTCGGTGATGGTGACATCGATTGCGGTGATGTTCAGCTCCGTCTGCCGCGCCAGGACTGTGGCCAGCTTCCGGCGCAGTGTGGCGGCGCGTTCCTCCATCGGGTGCCCGTACACGACGGCGAGATCGACGCCCACGGTGATGGGCGCCCCGGGCTGGGTGACGTCCCCGTGCAGGCGGCATTTCCCGGCGGCCGTGCCCGGAAGGGAATCCGCCACTGAACGGATCAGCGCCGCAATGGAACCCTCCGTCTCGGTGAGGATGTCGCCGGGTGTGTCGGCCCGCAGGGGAATGTTCCGCCCCGGCCGCAGTTCCAGGCGCAGGTTGCCCAGGATGGTTTTCATCCAGTCGTCGCTGCCGCTGCCGGCAGCAGCGGTGTCGGCGTCGAGCAATTCATTGCTCAGGGCCGCGAGGCTGCGCAAGGATGCCAGTCCTGACTGGCATTCGGGACAGTCCGCCAGGTGGCCGGGATCGCCGATCCTGCCGGTGTCGAGGTATTCGCCCAGATCTGCCAGGCTGCGCCCGCAGCCGAGCATGTCGCCGGTGGTGGTCATCGCCAGTCCTCCATTTCGCGGGCGAGCGTGATGCGGGCCCGGGCAAGGCGGCCGCGGACGCTGGCCGTGCTGATGTTCAACGTTTGCGCGATTTCCTCATAGCTTTGGTCATTGAACGCCTTCAGCACCCAGCAGCGGCGCTGTTCCTCCGGCAGGGCGGCCAGGGCAGTCCTGAGGGCGTCCATCCGGGAGCCGCTGACGGCGGCGTCTTCGGGGCGGTCCGTGCCCGCACCAGCCGGCACCTTGTGGTCCAGTTCGCCGAGGTCCGCATGGGTTTTTCGCCTGCGCAGATGGTCGATGCTGCGGCTGCCGGTAATGCGCAGCAGCCAGCCCCGCACGGCGTCGCCGTCCCGCAGGGTGTTGAGCTGCTTCCAGGCCTGCATCAGCGATTCCTGCACGACGTCGTCCGCGTCGGCGAGGGAACCGGTCAGGCGGCGGGCGCAGGCACGCATGACGGGGCCGTGCCGGCGGGCCAGTGCCTCGAAGGCCGCGGTGTCGCCGTCCGCGGCCCGTCCGGCCAGCAGGGCGTCCGGCACGAGGTCAAGTTGATGCGGCGGCGGGGGTAAACCAGTCACGTGTCCGTCGCTTTCCTCTGCTTTCACCACGGGTTGGTGTGGGCTTTTTGGCGTGGGCTTTCGGCCCGCACTGATCCGCGCTGATCTGGCCTGCACTGATCTGCGCCGGTCCGGCATGCACCCGTCGCTGCGGCCGGAACGGCCCCGCCGTGGGCGCGGGGCCGTTCCGTTGCGCAGTTCTTGGACTTGGATCGGGGCCGAAGCCCGGCGCGGACGCTATTCCTTGCTGAAGCCGTCCCTGAGCTTCCGGGCGGCGTCCTGGATGTTCCCGCCGATGTCGGCCGCGGCGTCCTTGACGCGCTCGCCGGCCTCCTGCAGTTTCGCCTGCGCCTGTTCGTGCTGGCCTTCGCGCCGGAGGTCCTGATTGCCCGTCATCCTTCCGGCACCTTCTTTGGCTGTGCCGATGTGGTGGATGACCGTGAGGTTGGCCTTGTCGTCGGTTCCCATGATGTTTCCCTTTCGTTTTCCTACTTCGTGAAGCCGTATAGCGGTGCGTCTGCCCGGGTCAGCGGGCGCGATCGGGTGCCGCCACCTTGCTCCTGGCGCCACTGGTGATTCGGACCAGAACCGGAAGTGGATGGCCCAGCAATGTGTCGATGCCCCGGACCAGTTCGTCGGCGGTGTCCGCGATCTCCCGGGGGGATGCTCCCTGTCGGGCCTGAAGCCCCAGCCGCAGTCCCGTCCCGCCCATCGTGTGCCAGGCGGAGACCGATGTCCCGAGCACCTGGCGGTTGCCGGCCAGGGCCTGTTGGACGGCGGCCGAGACGAGTCCGGCTTCGATCACGGTGGTGCCGCGGCCGCCGTCCTCTTCCCGGCCGACGTGCGTTGTGCGGCCGCCGCCCTGTGATGCCAGCCAGGCGATGCTGAGCCCGGCCGCCAGGATCAGCGCGACGACTCCGGCCACGGCCCACCAGCTGCGGGCCGGGCCCGGGAGGGGTGCCGCGGAGAAGAGGCGGCCTGCCCAGTCCATGAGCGCGGATCTTGTGGCTGCCCAGGCAGCCGCAACATCGGGCAGGATCCCCGCGGCAGCTGTCGCCGTGCCGGCTGCGAGCAGCCCGAGCCCGGCCAGTGCCAGCAGGATCCGGTTCAGCGCCCTGTTGGTGTGATTCATTGCCCCAGCGCTCCTTCCCTCAGGATGTGGATTTTCAGTGCGATGCGGTGGTCCAGGGAGTAGGCGGCCAGTTCGTCGCCCACGGCGGCGTCGATCGCGTCCCGGTCCACGGGAACGCCCGACGTCGGTCGGACCTGGACGCGGACGGCGCGCCGGCTCACCGTGGTGGTTACCTGCCCGGGGGCCAGTCCCGCCGTGAGGCGCGCCCGCCGGGACAGGGCCGCGGCGAGGACCTCGTCGTCGGCCACCACTGCGCTACGGTTGCTGTGCAAGGCGTGCCGGGGCCGGCGGCCGCGCGTCACTGCGGCCCAGAGCAATACCAGGCCAAGAATGGCCAGTCCGGCTCCACCGGCTACCAGCCCCGCGGGGACCGTGTTGGCCGGCACGTCGACGACCCAACGGCCAAGGTGGTCGGGGCTGACCAGGAGCGGGTGTTCCTGGAGCAGCGCCAGCACGGATTCGAGCGCAAGCCAGAGCCAGAGGCCGGCCAGCGCGCCGGCCGTCAGGACGGACGCGGCGGCCCGGGACGAATGGGTTTCCCTGCGGACCAGGCGCCCGATGGTTCGGTCCGGTCTCACGTGACGCTCCTCTCCGCGGGGTTCGTGCTCGGCTGGTTCGTGTTCGCCGGGTTCCTGTTCGGCCGGTTCCTGTTCACCTGACCGGCCCGGGCGTCCGCCTTGGCGGGGCCGGGGGACGGCTTTGCCCCGGTGAGCCGGATATTCACCCTGCCCAGCGTCCGGCCCGTGAGGTCCAGGCCGCGGGTGATGATGTCTTCCCGGGCTGCCCGTGACCGCTCGAAGACGGTGCCGCCGGCCGAGTCCTCGCGTGGGCCCAGCAGGGACGGGAGCGCCAACTGCACGCTGACTGTTGCGCCGAGCCGGCCCGAATCGTCTTCCAGCACTGCTGTGACGTTGGACCCCGGAACGCCGAAGGCGCGGGCGGCGATGGTTTCAACCGTGTGCCGGAGGGCCGCCGGGGTGACCCGGGTGTGCCCCGCCCGCATCACGAGGAGGAGCGCTTGCCGCGCAGGGCGTCCAGGACTCCGCCGGGATCCAGCCTGCCCTCGGCGGCGCGGCCCATCGCGGCCCCTGCCCCCATGAAGAGCGCCGTGAGCAGGAATCCCCAGAATCCGAACGCCAGGGCGGCTCCGGCGAGGACCGCTCCGATGGCCAGCCCGCCCGCGGTGGGACTCAAGCGACCCTCGGCTCGGGGCGGCCGGCGTCGGCGTCCTCGTCGTCGGAAGGCACGTGAATGTCGGTGATGGTGATGTTGACCTCCGTCACTTCCATGCCGACGAGGTTCTCGATGGCCATGTACACGGCCTCGCGGGCATTGTCAGCGACCTGTTGGAGCGGGTGCGGGTACTCGACTACCAGGGTGATGTCGACCGCCACTTGCGTCTGTCCGACTTCCACGTGGACGCCCTGGGTGAGGTCCTTCTGGCCGACCTTGTCCCGCAGGGATCCGAGCGCGCGGGCCGCTCCGCCACCGAGGGCGTGCACTCCATCGATTTCCTGGATCGCGATGCCTGCGATCTTTGCCACGACGCCGTCTGCGACCGTGGTGGCGCCGCGGCCGTCGTTGCCGGCGGGAAGGGCGTGGGGCGTAAGGCCTGGCGTCTTGGCGGCTGGCGCCTTTGCAGCGGGCGTCTTGCTGGCGGGGGTTGTTGCGGTGCCCGGTCCGGCCTGGCCCTGGACGTCTGCCGGGGTGTGAGTCTGGGTGGTCAATGCAATCACTCCTGATCGGTTGAGGACGCGCTCCGTGGCGCTGTCTCAACTAAGACGGGCCCGGAGCGGAAATCCTCACGGTCAAATCAGGGTGAGCTGCATCACATGCAGCCTTGGCGCTTGCCCGGCGGCCTACTGGGCGGCCAGGCGCGTGGCCCGCAGCACGGCATCCGTGAGGGGCGCCGTCCCGCCGTCGGGCCCGACCATGCTGCGGTGCCGGCTGTCCAGGACATCGACCCGCCACTGTGGTTCTTCGAGGGGGAGTTCCCGGGCTATGTCCTCGGCAGTGAAGAACTTCTCCGGAGTATGGTGCGCGCCCCACGGCGGCAGCCCGTCGGGGTGATGGCCGACGATCAGCAGCGTCCCGCCGGTCCGCACCGCGCCGGCGGCGAGCTGCAACGCCTGCTGCCACGGCATCTGGGTGGAATGCAGGAACTGTGCCGAGACGAGGTCGAACAACCGGTCCGGGACCCACGTGGCAAGATCCTGCTGCACCCACGTGATGGTGGCCCCCTGGCCGCGGTCCCGGGCGTGCGCGGCGGCACGTTCAAGGGCGACGGCGGAAACGTCCAGGCCGGTCACGGCCCAGCCGCGGGCGGCGAGCCAAATGGCGTCCGCGCCCTCGCCGCACCCCAGGTCCAGGGCATCGCCGGGAGGCAGGTCCGCGGCCTCGGCGACGAGTTGCGGATTCGGCTCCCCGCTCCACATCCGGGTTCGGCTGCCGTACTTTTCATCCCACACCTGCGCCGCAGTGCCGGGCACCTGATCGGCGGCGTGCTCGTGGCTGTGTGTTGTCATGGCTTCTCCTCGTCGCCTTGCCCGCCCACCATGCTCCTCCGGGACGCGGCGGCGGTCAATACATCCCCTGGCCTGCAGCAATGCGTCGAATAAATCTGCGAAGGCAGGGGGGACACATGAAAATCACGCTCCGGAAACGCTCTCGAAACCTGTGTCGTGAATGCTGGGCACATGAGGTTGAATGCTGGGGAAGGACAATGATCATGGACGTTGACACAGCACGGCACATCCGCAGTTCCACCGAGCTGAACGTGGGGGACGAGATCGAGGCCTGGCACAACGGGAAGCTCTTCCACCGGGGCACGGTAACGCAGACCGTCACGGCCGTGGACCTGTTCTGGATCCTGGATGCCAGGACGGGAACCCGCCGCCTAATCGACGCCGAGGCGCTCGTGATCCTGCGGGCGGCGGCCCCGCCCGCAGGCAAGTCGCCGTCGCCGTCGCAGTCGCAGGCGTCCGTCCGCACACCCTCCTCCCACACACCCTCAGGACCCTCCCACATGCCACTGTTCCAAGCCCCTGTCCTGGCGGGCTAGGGGCTGTGACTTCGGCCACGGATACGGGGCCCGGCCCTGCCGGATGGTAGGCTAGTGGAACTTGATGTGCAGTGATGCCCACTTTTGATTCGGTTTACCGGCTTCGGTCCACCAACCGGATCCCTGCCAGATTCCCTCGGGAATCCGTACGCAGGCAGTGGGATTTTTTCATGTGAGAGGCACATCCTGCGTCGATGAACGCGTTCCATTTGGTCCCGGCGGCCGCTTGCTGAAGTTTGGCAACAGCCCGGTTGATCACCTGACTTTTCTTCGGCGAACCCTTGAGCCAACCGGCATCGGGGGCCGATATCCGCACGGATACCGCCTGAAAGACCTTGAAACACATGACTACATTTGCTGCCCTCGGCACGCCCAAAGCACTCGCCGACACGCTGACCGCCCAGGGAATCGTTGAGCCGTTCCCCATCCAGGTCAAGACCCTGCCGGACACCCTGGCCGGACGCGACGTCCTGGGCCGCGGCCGCACCGGCTCCGGCAAGACCATCGCTTTCGCCATCCCGCTTGTGGCACGACTCGCCGAGCGGGAAGCCAAGCACTTCCGCAAGCCCGGCCGCCCGATGGGCCTGGTCCTGGCCCCCACCCGTGAGCTGGCCACCCAGATCAACGCGACCATCGAGCCGATGGCCAAGGCCCTGGGCCTGACCACCACCGTGATCTACGGCGGCATCTCCCAGGCCCGCCAGGAAAAGGCCCTCCGCGCCGGCGTCGACATCGTCATCGCCTGCCCGGGCCGCCTGGAGGACCTGATCCGCCAGCGCATCCTGACCCTTGAAGCCGTCGAGATCACCGTCTTGGACGAGGCCGACCACATGGCCGACCTCGGATTCCTGCCGGTGGTCAAGAAGCTCATGGACATGACGCCCACCCAGGGCCAGCGCCTGCTGTTCTCCGCCACCCTGGACAATGGCGTGGACAAGATCGTCCAGCGCTACCTGTCCAACCCGCTGACCCACTCCGTGGACGACCCGCAGGCCGCGGTGACCACCATGGAACACCACGTCCTGGTGGTCAACGACCAGACCGTCAAGAAGCAGCTGATCGTCGAGCTCGCCTCCGGAGCCGGCCGCCGCGTGCTCTTCATGCGCACCAAGCACCACGCCCGCAAGCTGGCCAAGACCCTGACCGACGCCGGCATCCCCGCCGTCGACCTCCACGGCAACCTCTCGCAGAACGCCCGTGACCGCAACCTGGCCGAGTTCTCCTCCGGTGACGTCCGCGTCCTGGTGGCCACCGACGTCGCCGCCCGCGGCGTCCACGTCGACGACGTCGAACTGGTCATCCACGTGGATCCGCCCACGGAGCACAAGGCGTACCTGCACCGCTCAGGCCGTACGGCCCGCGCCGGTTCCGACGGAACCGTGGTCACGCTGACCCTGCCCGAGCAGCAGTCCGACGTCAAGAAGCTGATGAAGGCCGCCGGCGTCGAGGTCAACTTCGAGCGCGTCACCGCCAACTCCCCGCTGGTTGCAGAACTGGTTGGCGAAATGGCCGACAAGATCGATCCGCGGACCCGTGCGGCACTGCTGGCAGCCAAGGCCGCCCAGCACGGCGGCGGCACCTCCACCGGTGCCAACGCCGAGCGTAAGCGCGCACGCCGCACCACCCAGGCTGCACCCACCGCCGGTGGCCGTGGCGGCCGTGGCGGACGCGGACGCGTCGGAGCCGAGGCTCCCCGCACCGATCTGCCGCGCGCCGAGCGCCGCGCCGTCGCCTACGAAGGCAAGGCTGCTGCCCGCAACGCTGCCGACCGTGTCGCCGAGCAGAACCAGGACCGCGCCGATGCCGAGCGCGCCGAGCGCCGGAACGCCCGTGGCCGTGGCCGCACCACCGCCTACGCGCACCACAACGACGTTCCGGCCGCCGGCGGCCGTGCCGCGGCTGGCCGCGGTTCGGACGGACGCGCAGCCGAGGGACGCAGCGACGCCCGGGGCGCTTCGGCTCCCCGCAGTGGCGCACCCCGGACCGGTGGAGCTCCCCGCACGGGTGGCGCACCGCGCACCGGCGGCGCACCCCGCACGGGTGCCACGGCCGGCGGCCAGCGCAACGGACGCCCGGCAACCGGCCAGCGTGCAGCTGCCGGCGCCAAGTCCGGAGGCAGCGCCGCTGTCTGGTCCTCGAACACCGGCGGCACCTCGGGCGGATCCTACGCAGGCGGCGGCAACGGCCGCTCCAGCGAAGGCCGTCCTGCCCGCAGCGGCGGCCCCCGCCGCGCGTCGGCTCCGGCCTCGAACGAACGCCGCAGCCGCTAGAGTCCCACCTGCCCGCTACCTAAAGTAGCTGGCGAGGCACGAAATGCCGGTCGCTACGGGAATTCCCGCAGCGACCGGCATTGTGCGCAGCGCGAACCATGAAGTGCAGCGCAATCCACACAGCGCAGCGCCGGTTACCAGCCGCGGGCGCGCCACTCTTCCAGGTGCGGGCGTTCCGCGCCCAGCGTGGTGGGCTTGCCATGGCCCGGGTGGACTACGGTGTCATCCGGATACACGTCGAACAGCCGCTCGCTCACATCGGTGATGAGCTGGTTGAACCGCGCCGGATCCTTCTGCGTGTTGCCCACTCCGCCCGGAAACAGCGAGTCGCCGGAAAAGATGTGGGCCGGGCCTTCCGGGTCCTGGTACACGAGGGCGATCGAACCGGGAGTGTGCCCGCGCAGGTGCACTGCCGTCACGTCGAACCCGTCGAAGTTGCCGACGTCCCCGTGATCCAGCAGCACATCGACCTTCACCGGCAGTTCCGGGGCGTCTTCGGTCCCGGCCGCCGTTTTCGCCCCCGTGGCTTCCACCAGGCCCGGCAGCGCCCGGACGTGGTCCCAGTGTTGGTGGGTGGTGGCAATCAGCGCGAGCTTCGGCGTCGCGGTGGTATCTGCGGCGGCGTCCGCGAGCAGTCCCTGGATGGCGGCCAGATCATCGGCCGCATCGATCAGGAGCTGCGCGCCGGACGCCTTGGCCGTGAGCAGATACACGTTGTTGTCCACCTCGCTGACCGAAATCCGGCGGATGGTGATGTCACGTAAGGAGTGAATGAGCGAGTCCATGGACTTCAGTCTACGGAGGCGCTATTCACGGCCCTGGGACACCCAGTTGGGATCCGCGGAGCGGGAGCCGACGACGGCGTCTGCGGCGGCGTCGAGCGTTTTCAGTTGCGCTGCGGTGAAGTCCAGTGCCAGGGCACCCAGGTTCTCGTCGATCCGGTCCGCCTTGCGCGTGCCGGGGATGGGGACCACGGGCAGTCCCAGCTTCCGGCCCTGCGCG
Organism: Arthrobacter sp. 10N43; assembly: GCF_056394525.1. Classification (NCBI taxonomy): domain Bacteria; kingdom Bacillati; phylum Actinomycetota; class Actinomycetes; order Micrococcales; family Micrococcaceae; genus Arthrobacter; species Arthrobacter sp. 10N43. Next base: position 47,948 of record NZ_JBFTIA010000010.1, read on the forward strand.
AGCAGCCAGGCCAGGGCCACCTGGGCAGGAGTTGCGGGCCGCCCGGCAACGCTCAGTTCCGCAGCGACTGCCCGTACGGCGGCCACCACGCCCTGGTTGGCGTCGGCGGCGTCCGCGGCGAAACGCGGGATGTTGCGGCGGAAGTCGTTACTGCCCAGCGTTGACGCGTCCACGGTGCCGGTGAGGAATCCCCGGCCCAGCGGCGAATAGGGCACAAAGCCCACCCCGAGGCCTGCCGCGGCCGGAACCACGTTGCGTTCCACGTCGCGGCTCCAGATGGACCATTCGCTCTGGACCGCGGCGATCGGGTGGACGCGGCTGGCCTCACGCAGCTCCTCGGCCGTCACTTCTGACAGGCCAAGGTGCCGCACCTTGCCGGCCTGCACCAGCCCCGCCATGGCCTCCACGGTTTCCACTATCGGAACGCGGAGGTCACGGCGGTGCAGGTAATACAGGTCGATCGAGTCGGTGCCGAGCCGTTGCAGGCTGCGGTCCACCGCCTGTTTCACGTAAGCCGCATCTCCGCGGATGTCCGTGTAGCCGGCCGAGGGGTTGCCCACGAGGCCGAACTTGGTGGCCAGTTGGACCTCGCCGCGGCGTTCCTTGAGCAGCCGCGCAATCAGTTCCTCGTTGCTGCCCCCGCCGTAGATGTCCGCCGTGTCGATGAAGCTGACGCCGGCGTCGACGGCGTGGTGCAGGGTCTTGAGGGCCTCGGCCGGGTCCACGTCGCCGTAGACAGGGGTCAGGGCCATGCCGCCGAACCCGAGGGGGCTGACCGTGAGGCCGTCGCCGAGCTGGACTGTTGCTGCCGTCATCTGGGTCTCCATTCGCGCACGCAGTAGTTCCGAAGTAGTTCCGTCCCTGCCAAGAACCTTTCCCTGCTAAGAACCCTTGAGCGCGCGCGGCTATTCCGGCCCGCGCTTGTTGGCCGGTCTGTTCGCCGGCGGACAATTCTCCCCACCTTTGACCGTGGCACGGCCAGCACGACGGCGCGCCGCGGGGACACGCCGTCGTACTGCCTTAAACGTGGGGAGTTTCCGCGGAGGAGGGCCGCTGCTGTGCCCCGGTGGCCGGTTTGGTCGCCGGTCCCGCGTCCCGCTCTTCGGCCGGCAGGAGCTTCAGGCCCGCGGCGCAGCCGACAATCCCGGCGATGAACAGCAGCCTGAGCGGGCTGGCAGGTTCGACGCCGGTGGCCATCGCCCAGCCCACGGTCAGTGCGGCGCCGATCCCCACCCAGACGGCGTAGGCGGTGCCGAGCGGGATGCGCTTCACGGCCATCCCAAGCCCCACCATGCTGAGAGTGGCCGTCACCGCGAAGACGATGGTGGGCAGCGGGCGGGTGAACCCGTTGGACAGGCCCAGGGCAGTGGCCCAGACCGCCTCCAGCACAGCGGAGGCGAGCAGGATCAACCAGGTAAGGGCAGGAGTTGACCGGTTATCGCGGCGTTGGTTGGCAGCTTTCATCACGCCACCAGCTTCAGGCCCACGACGCTCGCGGCAATCCCGCCAAGCAGCAGGATCCGGGCCGCGGTGGCGCGCTCAACTTTGGCGATCATCGCGTACCCGGATGTCAGCACGACGCCGACCCCCACCCAAACGGCGTAGGCCGTTCCGGTGGGGATGGACTGCATGGCGACGGCCAGCCCGCCCGTGCTTGCAATGACGGAAACGAGGAAAACCAGGCCCGGGACCAGCCGGCGCCGGCCGGTGGCCTGCGACGTGCGGTGCAGCGCGGCGGCCCAGACCGCTTCCAGCGCTCCGGAAAGAATGAGTATTAACCATGACATGACGGCTCCTGTGGCCAGTCTTGTCGCGTGCCGGGTACTGAACCGTCGTCCGGAGGCCCGCAAAGGGGGGCCTTGGCCTCCAAGTTTAGCAAATCCGGTTGCCCCCAGGCGGGCGTCACCGCCGGACGGCGTCGCTCCAGACCGTGAACGTGCGCCCCACAGGGTAGTGGGCGCATGCCTCGCCCGGGGCGGTGAGGTCGCCGGCGTCGATATCGGATGCCGCCGACACCACGGCCCGGCCGTCGGCGGTGGCCAGGGTGGCCCGGGCGCCGATCCGCCGCAGCGCCGGCATGGCCCCACGTTCCAGGCGCTGGACCGTGACGTCGATGCCCACGATTCCCGCGACCGGACCATCCGGGCGGGTGAATACCGGGTGAGTGAAGGTCAGGACGTATTCGTCGGTGCAGAGGAAATCCACGTAGGGCCCCGTGACATGCGCCTGGCCCGTTTCCACGGGGATCCGGAACCATTCGGCCTTGACGTAGCGGCTGATGGAATTGGGGCTGAAGTTGGCCAGGGCATCGACGGGCTCCAGATCCGGGCCCTGCCACCAGGCGATATAGCTGCGTTCGGGTCCGAGCAGCCCGGCGTTGGCGATGAACCCTGCGCCGGCCGCGTAGCCATCAGGCAGCTGCACCAGTTCCTCGACTACCGGCCTGATGAGCTTGTCCACGGCCGTGCCCGTGACTTTCCCGGACATGGCGGCCAGGGCTGCCCCGGTGTCGGCGGCCCACACCGTCAGGCGGCGCTCGATGCCGGCGATGGTGGCATCGAGTTCGGCGGGCGCCCGCTCGGCAGGACCGGGTCCGGCGGCCGCCGCGGGAGGAGCAGCGGGGCGCCCATCGGTGGGCTCTGCGGAGGCGACTGCCGGGGCGGCAGCGTTTTGGCCTGCGGTCGACGTTGTTTCGGTCATGGTTGCTGCCTTTAGCTCGAAGGGGCCGGGACATGTGTGGTCAATAGCGTTTGGCCTGTTCGGTCAGCAGCCAGTCGGCAGTGGCGGAGATGAGGGCCTTGACCCCGGTTTCGGCCGCCCCCGGATCGTGGGCCTCGATGGCGGCCGCCACGTCCTCGAGGATTACTGTGGTGCGTTCACGGTAACCGGTATCGGCGCACGGGAGCAGGGTGAGCGTGCCGAGGTCGGCCTGCAGCCTGATGAGCTCCCGGGCGAGCCGGGCGGAGCGGGCTATGGCCGCGACTTCCAGCAGGAACTCCGAGAGGGCCAGCCGCCAGCTCAGAGAGTCATCGTCCGCAGCGGGGATGAACGAGCGCAGCGTGGCGACGTCGGCCGCGTCCGAGCGCCGGGCTGCGACGCCCGCGCAGGCCGCGGCGATCGCCTGGTAGTGCAGGGCGAGGTCCCTGATCTGCAGCCGGCTCAACTCATGCAGCTGCTCTAGGGCCCGTTCCCGGGAGGGCAGCACGTTGTCCGCGATGAAGCTCCCGCCGCTGCGTCCACGGGCCGTCCGGATGATTCCCGAGGCCCGCAGTTGGGAAAGGGCCTCCCGTGCCGTCACCGCAGACACGCCGAGGGCCGCGGCCAGCTCGGTTTCGTTCGGCAGCCGCTGGCCGCTGGTCAGCAGCCCGGTCTCCACGGCCTGTTCGATCCGGCCGCACACTTCATCCACCAGTCCGCGTGATTTGATCGGCGTGAACACCGCGGCGAGGCTCCGGGAGGCGCCCTTGGGCGACAACAACATCCGGGCCTCCCTTCCCTCCGGCGGTATCCGGCCGCCTTGGCCGGGGCATTCCTGCAGCGTCCGCGAGCGGCGCCGCCGTGCGTCGTCCGGGCTGATGTCATCCTAATCCGGGCTTTGCCGGAGGGTCTATACATAAAACCTATGAAGTAATAGCATTTGGGCCAGCAGCCCAGTGTGCACTGGATCACATTCCGCTGCGTGGCTTTCCCGTGGACGATCCGGCAACGACGTAAGGCGCACCGCATGACCGAAACATTGGCCGCCGGCACCTCGACCGGAACCGAAGAGGTTCCGGCGATCCGCCTGCGCAAGCTCACCAAGGTCTTCGGCGACACCACCGCGGTCAACGGGGTGGACCTGGACATCCGCCATGGGGAGTTCTTCTCCATGCTGGGCCCGTCCGGCTCCGGCAAGACCACGGTCCTGCGCTTGATCGCAGGCTTTGAACTGCCGACCTCCGGCAGCGTTGAACTCGAGGGCAAGGATGTCACGGCGATGGCGCCCTTCCAGCGGGACGTCAACACCGTCTTCCAGGACTACGCGCTGTTCCCGCACATGTCCCTCGTGGACAACGTCGCCTACGGGCTGCGGGTGCGCGGCATGCCCGGGAACCAGCGGCGGGAGCGGGCCAGGGAGGCCCTGGACCGTGTCCAGCTCGGAAAGTTCCTGGGCCGCAAACCCGCCCAGCTCTCCGGCGGCCAGCGGCAGCGGGTTGCCCTGGCCCGGGCGCTCGTTGTCGAACCAAAAGTGCTGTTGCTGGACGAGCCGCTCGGCGCCCTGGACCTGAAGCTCCGGCAGCAGATGCAGGTCGAACTCAAGGAATTGCAGCGCTCGCTGGGCATCACCTTCATCTTCGTCACCCACGACCAGGAGGAGGCCCTGACCATGAGCGACAGGATCGGGGTCTTCAACAACGGCAGCATCGAACAGATCGGGACCGCGCACGAAATCTACGAACGCCCCGGCGACATTTTCGTGGCCAACTTCGTCGGCACGTCCAACATTTTCGACGCCGGCCAGGCGCAGGCGCTCTACGGCCGGCCGGATCCCCTGTGCATCCGTCCGGAGCGGCTGCGCGTGGCTTGGACCGGGCAGCCGGAGGGCCGTGCCGGCACCACCTCCCGGCCCGGGACGGTGACGTCGTTCGTGTACGTCGGGCACGCCACCCAGGTGCGCGTGCAGCTCGACGACGGGCCCGCCGTCGTCGCGCTCTTTCCCGAAAAGCTTCCCGGCAACGACGCGGAACTGGTGAACGGGCCGGTAACCGTCAGCTGGGACGACGACGCCGTCGTCTGGCTTCCGGCCGGCGGCTCCGGCACCGATGCACCACCCCACTCCGATTCTCCACACATCGAAAGGTAAGAATCATGGCACCAAGAACAAAGGCCTCCCTGGTGGTCGGCGTGGTGGCGGCGGCAGCCCTCGCGCTGTCAGCCTGCGGAACCAGCGGCGGATCGGGCGCCTCAGCGTCGACGCAGCCGGCGAAGACCGAGATCGGCGCCGGTGAAGGCCAGATTTCCATCCTCGGCTGGCCCGGGTATGTCGAGGACGGCAGCAACGACCCCGCGGTGGACTGGGTGCATCCGTTCGAAAAAGAGACCGGGTGCAAGGTCAGCTTCAAGCCGTTCGGCACCTCGGACGAGGCCGTGACCCTCATGCGCACCGGGCAGTACGACGTCATTTCCGCCTCCGGGGACGCGTCGCTGCGCCTGGTCGCAGGCCATGACGTCCAGCCGGTCAACATGAGCCTGCTGAAGAACTACCCGGACATCTATCCGTTCCTGAAGGACAAGGCCTGGAACACCGTCAACGGCGTGAACTACGGTATGCCGCACGGCTGGGGCGCCAATCTGCTGATGTACTCCACGGACAAGGTCACCCCTGCGCCCGCCTCCTGGAGCGCAGTGTTTGACGACGCCGCCAAGCACACCGGCAAGGTCACGGCCTACGATTCGCCCATCTACATCGCCGATGCCGCCGTCTACCTCATGGCCCACAAGCCGGAGCTGGGCATCAAGAACCCGTATGCCCTAGACAAGGACCAGCTGGCCGCCGCCGTCGACCTGCTCAAGCAGCAGCGCACGCACATCGGCGAGTACTGGAGCGATGTCGTCAAGGAAGTCCAGGCCTTCACCTCCGGGAGCACCGTGGTCGGCACCACCTGGCAGGTGGGTGCCAACATCGCGACGGCGGGCGGCGCCAAGGTCGCAACCCTCCTCCCTGAGGAGGGTGCCACCGGCTGGTCGGATACGTGGATGATCGGGTCCAAGACCAAGAACCCGAACTGTGCCTACAAATGGCTCGACTACATCGCCAGCCCCAAGCCCAATGCCCAAGTGGCGGAGTACTTCGGCGAATCCCCGGCCAACGCGAAAGCCTGCGCGCTGACCACTGATCCCAAGCACTGCGAGACGTACCACTCCGGTGATACGGCTTACGCCGAAAAGATCTGGTACTGGACCACCCCGGTGGCTGACTGCCTCGATGGCCGCAAGGACGTCAAGTGCACGGACTATTCGGAATGGACCAAGGCCTGGACGGAAATCAAGGGCTGATCCCGGCACCGCCGCACCAATACCCGCAAGAAAAAGCCGGCCCCGGCGGCCGGCAGAGATTAAGGCGAGATGGCACAACAGACGCAACAGCTGCCGCCCGGCCCACCCCGTGATGCCGGCGCTGTACCCCGGGCGAAAAGCAACGCCTTCTCGGCGTTGCTTCACCGCTCACCCCGGCTGAGGCTGGTCGGGCTGCTCACGGCCCCGGCGGCCTGGCTGGTGCTGGTGTACATTGCCGCCCTTGCGGCACTGCTGATCACCGCGTTCTGGACCGTGGACACCTTCACGGGTGAGGTGTCCACGGTCTGGACCACGGAGAACATCGTCACGGTCCTGACCGATCCGGTGTATCAGCGGATCACCCTGCGGACGTTGTGGATCGCGGTGGCGGTCACGGTGATCGACATGATCCTTGCCCTGCCCATCGCGTTCTTCATCGCCAAGGTGGCCAGCGCCCGATGGGAAAAACTGCTCGTGGTGGCCGTGCTGATGCCCCTGTGGGCCAGCTACCTCGTCAAGGCCTACGCCTGGCGGAATGTCCTGGCCGAGGGCGGCCTGCTGGAGTGGCTGGGGGCTCCGATCGGCCTTTCGTCCCCCGGCTACGGCGAGACCGCCGTCATCCTGACCCTGTCCTACATCTGGCTGCCCTACATGATCCTGCCGATCTACGCGGGCTTTGACCGGGTGCCCGACTCCCTGCTGGAAGCCTCCGGGGATCTGGGCGCGAAACCGCTGACCACCATGCGCCTGGTGATGCTTCCGCTGCTGGTCCCCTCCATTATCGCGGGCACGATCTTTACGTTCTCCCTGTCCCTGGGCGACTACATCACCGCGCAGATTGTCGGCGGGACCACCCAGATGCTCGGCACCGTGGTCTACGCAAACGTCGGGTCCGCGAACAACCTGCCCTTTGCCGCCGCGGTGTCGCTGGTTCCGATCGCCATCATCATGTTCTACCTCTTCATCGTCCGCCGAACCGGCGCCCTGAATAACCTGTAGCGAAAGGCGCATCATGAGGCTTTCCCGTAGCGCCAAAGTGGTCCTGGGCATCGTTACCGCGCTGGTGCTGCTGTTCATCTACACCCCGCTCATGCTCGTGGTGGTGAACTCGTTCAACGCGGACCGGACGTTCGGCTGGCCGCCCAAGGGCTTCACGCTGGAATGGTGGGGCAAGGCTTTTGACTCGCCCGGCGTCCGCGAGGCCGTCTTGTCCTCGCTGTGGGTGGCGGTGGTCGCGACTGTCATCTCGCTGCTGCTGGGGACGTTGCTGGCATTGTCATTGCAGCGGTACGCGTTCTTCGGCCGCGACGTCATCAACCTCCTGGTGATCTTGCCGATCGCGCTGCCCGGAGTTGTCACGGGCATCGCCCTGAACAACATGTTCACCACCATCATGGGCATCCCGCTCAGCCTGTGGACGGTGGTGATCGCCCACGCAACGTTTTGCATGGTGACCGTGTTCAACAACGTCATCGCCCGGCTCCGCCGCATGAGCCCCGGCCTGGAGGAAGCCTCCTCCGATCTCGGCGCCGGCGTTTTCACCACGTTCAACCTGGTGACGTTTCCCCAACTGCGCTCTGCCCTGCTGGCCGGCGGGCTGCTTTCCTTCGCGCTGAGCTTCGACGAAATCATCGTCACCACGTTCACGATCGGTGCCGGTGAGACCACGCTGCCGATCTGGATCCTGCAGAACCTCTTCCGTCCCAACCAGGCGCCCGTGGTCAACGTTGTGGCCGTCGTGCTGATCGTGGTCTCGATCGTTCCGATCTGGCTGGCGCAGAAGCTGTCCGGGGACTCTGTGCGGGTCAGCGGCGCCCGGGTTAAGGCGGACGCGCGCTAGCCCGTGCCTGGCTCGTGGATCGGATCGATGGAGACGACTGCCAGGAACCCGCGGCCCACGATTTCCGGCGTTCCGGCATCGGATCCCACGACGGCGTCATAGCGGTTGAGCTCGGCGGGTGCCGGCTCCGGGGCGGCGGGCTCCGGGGTGGCGGCGGTCGTGTCGTTCGCCTGTGCGGGCCCGCCTGCCGTCGCCGGGCTGACGGTCGCCTGGCCCTGCAGGAGGATGCCGAACTGGCCCTCGAACACCGGGTGTGCGCGCTTCTTAGAGAGCTCGATGATCGACGTGTAGCCCTTGAAGGCGCCGTTGCGGGTGATGACGTTCAAGTCCCGGATGTCGCCGGTGGGCAGTGCCCCCGCCGAGTCCGCGTCGCCGGAGAACCGGAACGGGCGGTACTTCTCCAGCGGGTGCTCGGCGCCGTCCACGCTCAGGAGCAACAGCTCGCCGTCGATCACGGTCAGCACGCGGTCCATCCCGGCGAAGACCGAGAAGGCACCCGCTTTGGACACCTCGGCGATGCTGACGCGCCAGTCCCATGCGTTGTCCTGCGCTGACCGCGGATGGCGTGCCACTTCGCGCGTCACCCCGCCGCCGTTGCGCCAGGGGTGGGCTTTGAGCTCGGCGTAGCGGATGATCTCCATGGCCTCAGCCTATCTGCCGGGCTGCCGGCGCCCCTGCCGCCCCGACTCCGCCCCGACGCAAAGTCGGCGGCGGCGGTCCGGTCTTGCTAACGTCGGAGGCAGGAAGCGTGCAAAAGGAGCCCCGAATGTTTGTCAAAGTGTGCGGTCTTAGCACCCCGGATTCGGTCCGCGTCGCGGCCGGCGCCGGCGCGGACGCCGTCGGCTTCGTCCTGACCCGCAGCCCCCGGGAGGTCACGCCGGAACAGGTCAGGAACCTCCTCGCCCACATCCCGGACGGGCTGCCGGCGGTGGGGGTGTTCCGGCACGAACCGGCCGCCGACGCCGTCGCCGTCGCCCGTGAGGCCGGGCTGGCGTGGGTCCAGCTGCACGGGGACCGCTCGCCGGCGGACGTCCGGACGGTGCACGACGCCGGGATGAAACTGATCCGGGCCGTCACCATGGCCGCCGCCCCGGAAACCTTCGAGGACTGGGGCGAGGAGTTGCTCCTCATCGACGCCGCTGTCCCCGGCTCCGGCGAGGCCTGGGACTACGGCTCCGTCCGGGCCAAAGCCCTTGGCGGCCGCAAATGGCTGCTCGCCGGCGGCCTGGATCCCGCCAACGTGGCCCGAGCAGCCGCGGAGGCCGGTGCATGGGGCGTCGATGTTTCCTCCGGCGTCGAGTCGGCACGAGGCATCAAGGACCTGGACAAAATCGCGGACTTCGTGCGGGCGGCCAAGGAATCGGACTAGGGCCGGACACGGAAGAGTGGCAGCGGGATCGTCCCTGTGCTGCCACTCTTCCAACGGGGGCCGCCACGTTTCTAACGCGGCGCCCGAGAACTGTCGGCGCGGACTAGGAGCGTTTGATGATCACGTCATCGATGTATTCGTCGCCCTTTTGCCGGTTGTGCTCCGCCCCGAGCTGAACCTTGCTCAAGGTGCTGCCGAGCATGCTGACGCTCGTGCTGCTGTACTTCTGTACGCCGTCGAACCACACCTGGATTGTTGAATTGCTGCCGTTCGCGGTCACCCTCATGGCGACGCGGTGCCACGCGCTCATGGAGATGCTGCTGGAGATCAGCTTGGTGTAGACGAAGGTGCCGCTTGGTGAGGTCACCCGGAGCCACAGCTGCCCGTTGCTGTTGTAGCGGTAGATGTCTGCAACGCGCGTGGAGCCTGAGAAGAACCGGAAGTACGGGACGTCATTGCCGGAAACGCCGGCCACGGTGATATTGAACCAGCCGTCCGCGTACGAGGTCTTGGTTCCAGAGCCGAAGGCCGGAGTCGAGAGGTTCGCGAGAGAACCGGAATCCGTGGTGACATGCAGCTTGGTCGAACGCGTCCCGGTATGTTTCTGGGAAGTCGAAACGGCCGCCGTGCCGGTGCCTGAAACTTGGGGGATGAGGCCGCAAAAGCCACTGGCCTCAAAACTCGTCGCGAGCACCACAGTTCCCGGATAGGAGTTTGTTGGCGCGGGGGCGCAGGTTGCAGCGTTGGCCGCCGGGGCCGAACCGAAAATGAGGGAACCGGCTACGAGCAATCCGAGCGTCCCCACCGTGCTGAGTGCTTTGAGTTTTCTCATTGGAGATTCTTTCCGTGGTTGGTTCGAATTGTTGACGTGCGCTTGTCCCGGCGGCACCGGGTGAGTGGTTCGGTTCATGCAAGCTGCGCAAGGTGTGCCAGCTGCATTACTACAGCGACGCAGACGATAGCCAGCAGTGCTGCGGTGATGACCACCACGGCCCGCGGGAGTGCCTTATCAGGCTTCAGGACGCGCAACACATCGCAACTCACCAGCGCCGATACCGTGGCCAGCCCTGTCAGGAAGATGATCATTTCGCACGCACCAGGACCCGCTTCGGCCGCTTGAGCTCAAGGCCCAGGAAGGCGAGGGTGATCAGGGACAGGACGCACACGCCCACCGGCGGTGACCAGAGCCGTGCATAAATCATCGCCGTCGCCACGAGGGTGGACATCGTCAGGCTGAAGGCAATTGCGATGGCGATGCTGAGGGGCAGCGCGCCGGTGGCCTGGGCCGAGCGCGGGGGGTCGAAGCGCAGGAGCAGTACCAATGCTGTTCCGGGCCCGGCCAGCATCAGCAGCCCGATCACCGCCAGGCGCAGCCCCTCCGGTCCGACGAACGAGAGCGGTATGGCTGCCAGTGCGACGGCTGCCGTCGCATAGCTCACGTAGCTGCGTTCACTTGCCATTGCTAACTCCTTCGATATGAAAAATCACGCCGCCGGCGTTTTCGAAGACCTTCGTCCAGCCCGGACTGGTGCCGCAGGTGGCGACAAAGCGTTGAATGTCGCCAGTGGGAGTCGACCCGCGAAGTTCGGCGGCCTCCTGCTGGCTTTGGGTAACGATGAGGTACGCACCCGATTTGTGGGCGATCTGGTTGGCCGCGTCACAGCTCAGCGGCGCGGCGTTGGGGATGGGCTCGGCAGCAACGAGCGCCCGGTAGTCATAGTCCGCGTAGTGCTGGAATCTCCACGGGGTGTTGCGAACAGCCTCAATGAGGACAGAGCCGGTGGGCGCGGTCGAATAGAGGCGGTTCACGACTGCGAGTTCGTCGTTGCTAAAGCTTTCCATGCTGTCATTTCCGTAACGGGAGACCACCGTGGCCGTCGCCAGCACGGAACCCATCAGCAGCAGTGCAAGGGCCCGGCGCAGGCTCAGTCCGGCGGAATGGTCTGACATCAGGGGCAGTACGGCCAGGCAGACCGCAAACGGCAGGCTGAAGAGATAGAGGCGCAGGAGCAGTTCACCGCCATATGGCTGGAGGGGGATCAGCACCAACGGCGCAAGGGCTGCGGCCGCGGCGGCCAGCCACGGTGCCTTCCGCCGGTAGCCCACGATGGCGCCGACAACGGCGAGGAGCCAGACCAGGGCGACCTCGGCGATGCGGGTGTAGACGACGAACACATGGGCATCGCTGCCTGAGACCCTGGTGCTCAGCGCACCGAGGCTGTTCGCACCGATGTCGCCGAGCGAACCGAGGAGCTGGCCGAAGTGACCCTGCACGAAGGATGACGCCGCGAAGAGCAGCCAGCCCAGGGGCAGGACCACGGCCAGGACCGGCAGGAAGCGAAGCCGGAGACGGCCGGTCAGCAACAGTGCGGCCAGGATGGGGATCACGGCAAAGGGGCTGAGCTGATGGGACGCGGTCATGGCAACCAGGATCAGCGCGCAGACCACAACGAGCACCGCCGTGTCCGCCCGGGGTGCCGCTATGGCGCCGTACCGGGGGACTGAGCCGTCCAGGTTGGTGACGTTCCGGGCAAGCCACTTGGAGAACTTCGTGCGCTCCGTGGGCCAGGCCCATCCCTCAAAGACGCTCAGCAGGCAGGCCACCAAGGTGAGCAGGAGGACGAACGAATAGGCCTGCGGCGACAGGTAGTCCTGTCCAATCCAACTGGCCAGGTAGAAGATCCAGACCGCCGCCCACGCTTGGCGCGGATTCGCTGTCAACCGCCGGGCCAGGGCCAGCAGGGGTGCGAGCATGAGGATGTTGATCCCCACGGGAGCCCACGTTGCAATACCCAAAAGGTCTTTTGCGCCCGTCGCCCCGGAGAGCATTCCCAGCATGTCGAAAAAGCCGGGCCAGTTGAAGTAAGCGTCCAGGTTCGGATTCAGCTGGCCCGATTGGCCAATGGTGTCGGCGATGCCCAGATGGCGGTAGCTCGCCTCCAGCCGGGGCAGCCCATGGATGACGGCGTCAGCGCCATGCAGGATGACCACTGTGACCAGCAGCTGCCAGGTCAGGAGCACTGGAACGAGCCGGCGGAGGCTCAACGAGGCGACAAATGCGGTCAGGCTGAGCCCAAGCGCCACGAAATAGGCCGGCGGCAGGGAGGCGATGAGTCCGGCCCCGCCGATCAGGACGGGATTGACCTGGGTCATGCTCCAGACGCCGAGGGCCAGGGCGGCCGCGGCGGCCGCAGCCAGGGCGCCGACGTGCCACGACGGGGTCAGTCCAAGGTTGCGGTGTGTGGGCGGTTTGGCGCCGCCGACGTGCGTATGCCCATGGGTCTCCTGCCGGTGGGCGCCGTGCTCCGGGAGGCTGGTTGCCGTTTCGCGTATCATCATTTCTCGATTCAGGTCGGCTGGTGGCGCGCCGCTGAGGGAATCTCGCCCGCGGTGGAGGCGGACTTCGCTCGGGTCAGAACGATCAGGCGCCGGGCGGCGATCAGCGACGCCGTCGCCTGGGCAACGGCCCAGAGGACGGAGATGCCAGTGAGGCCATATTGCTGGGCCACGGCCACGGCGGGTGCCACGACCAGGATGGCGGCCAGGGTGGCGACTACCGTGGATTCCACGAGCCGCCCTTGGGCCCGGCACAGCCCGTAGTAGACCTGGGTCACGCAACTCAGGAGCAGTGCCGGCACGAGTACAGGAAGAAGGACCCACGCGGACGCGTATTGCGGTCCGAGGAAGCCCAGAAGCAGCGGCCCGGCCACTATCAATATCAGCCCGGCCACGAGAGTCAACAGGAAGCTGGCCCGCAGCGCGGAGGCGACGAGGCCCGGCCGCGCCCGCGTTCCCGCGAGGGCCGTTTGCAGGGTAAATCCGGCAGACTGCGGCACAAAGAACACCGCCGAGGCCATCATCCACACCACGTACCAGGAGGCCGTAGGGGCCGGACCCAGAGTGGCTGCAACGATGAGCGGGAGCAGGTAGCCGGGTGCGCGGTCGGCGAGCATGAGGGCGTGGTTGGGAAGTCCGGGCTTCAGGAGTTTCAGGGCCTGGCGCGCCCGCAGTCCGTGTTTCCAGTCCGGGGACACCTTGGCCCGGCGCAGCTGGCGCAGGCCTACGAGGACGCTGGCCAGAGCCCCGGCGGCAACAGCACCCACAACCACTTCCACGTCACGGAGTCCGACGGCGAATGCGGCGGCCAGGAAGGCGAGCTGGACCAGGCTCTGCACGAGACTCCTGACCAGTGCGCGGTCGGCCCGTTCCTGGGCCACGCCCACGTGGTCAAGCTGGTACGCGCTGGCGGCCAGGAGCGCCGTGGCCAGGAAAAGTACCGTGACCAGGGGGTCGACCCACGCCTCGCCCACACCCGTGCCGAGCCAATTCGTGATGCCAACCAGCAGGCCCGCGCCCAGCAGGGAGAACGCAGCGACGCTAAGCAGGCTTGTGGCGATAAGGCGCCGGCCGCCATCACTTTCCGCGGGAAGGAGCGTCAGCGTGGCGGGCCCGACGCCGAGCATCCCCAACTGCACGGTCAGGAGCGCCGCCGACACCACCGCGGAGCTGAGACCTATCTGCGCAGGCGGCAGCACAAGGGCCGCCAGCGCCCAGAACAGGAAGCCCGTCACCATGGGGGCGATCCTCGCCGCGGCCAGCCAGGCCGCGTTCCCTCCGACTGACATGGGCTTGTGGGCCGGCCGCAGGAGTTCGCCGAACATGGCGCGGTAGTTGTAGAGGAGGAAGCCTATCCAATACGGCAGGAAACGCGGTGCCCGGAGCAGGGACAGGCCCACACCCCTCACAGTGGCCAGCAGCGGCAGAATCACCAGCCAGAGGTGGCCCGTGTGCTTGCGGACGGTCCGGGCCGTCCCGGCCCCGTCCTGAAGCCACTGGTCGCGGGCGTAGTCGAACGTGTCGTCGAACCGGTGCCTGACCATCACGGAGTCGGAGACGCCCAGCCGGTAGCCGGCCTGCTCCAGCCGGATCCTCAGCTCGACGTCTTCCCCGGAGCGGAAGTCGTCGTCGAACCCGACGCCAAGCAGTACGTCGCGGCGCATGAGTGTGGCGCTGACGCCGAACCATTTGCGCACCCGGCTGTGGTTGTGGTGCCAGGCCAGCGCGGCACCCCAGTACCCGGGGCCGTCGGCTTCGCTGGCCAGCCCGAATTGCAGGCCGTCGTAGTCGCCGGACTCGAATTCGCTCAGCAGCCGGGGCAGGCTTTTGGGCGGAAGGACGACGTCGGCGTCGATCAGGGCGACAACCTCACCGGTGGCGCTTCGGGCGCCGAGCATCCGTGCGGCCGGCAGGCCGCGTCCTTCGTCGGAGATGACGGTTGCCCCGCACTCGCGGGCGATGGCGGCGGTGTCATCGGTCGAGCAGCCATCGATGACGATCATTTCGTGCGGATGCTGGCTGCGGATCGACTCAAGGCACTCGCCCAGCCACGCTGCGGCATTGCGTGCCGGAACGACAACTGACACCTTCAGATCGCTCACGTGGACTCGCCTCACTCATCCAGTTTTGAACGGACCAGATTCGCGATGTAGTCAGATGCCTGGTCCGCAGACCATGCGGCCGGCAGCCGGAGCAGCCAGCAGGGAACATCCTCCAGGGCCCGGCGGACCACGGCCGCCTTCTGCCCGAAATGCTCCTCCAGCGGGACCAGGCTGGTGGCGCCGAGGGCCTCGACGAGCCGCCGCGACACCATGGGCAGTTCCGAATGGAAGTTGCCTACGACCCGGGACGTCATCCATTCCGCGCTTCGCGCTTCCAGCCGGGCGTCCGCGCCGTCGAACCGCTCGAGGAAGATGGCCAGCTGTGCCGGCGCCGCGGATGAAATCCGCTGCGCCCCGAAGACATGCTCCGGCTGCACCATGCGGTGCTCGGGGGACCAGCGCCGGGTGAAGGCGGCGGTTTTCGGGTAGCGGACAATGACCGGATGGACCGCCGTCGCCAGGTGGGCGACCGGCGTGGTCAGCCATCCGGGGGCCAGGGGCTTGCGCGTCCCCCGGAACATGTCCGGGTAGATGGCACGGTGGTGGGGCTTGATGAACATCGGTTTGGCGTAGCCCATGAGCATGCCGCCGGCGCCCATGAAGGCCCAGTCATCCGCCATGAAGCGCACGTCGCGCATGGCCACCAGCTTCGCCACCGTGCTGGTCTTCCCGACCCCGCCCCAGGCCGGCAGAAGCACCCCGGAGCCGCGGAAATCCACTACCGCGGCATGGATCATGGCCGTCTCCTCCTGGACACACAGCCTGTCCAGCAGCGGAATCACGGAGGTCAGGAGCTCGCCGGCGCCCTCGACCCGGTACCCGTCCTTTGTCTCGATGATCTGGACGCGGTCCGCCGGAATGTAGAGGGATTCCCCGGTGAACCGGTAGGCATCCTCCGCGTGGGACTGGCTGGAAACCGGCGATATCTTCGCGCCGATGGTGATCCGCCGTGGCGCGGCGGAGGTCCCCAGGAACGGGGCGAGCATGTCCCGCAGCTGCGGTTCGCCAGGCGTCCCGGCCTCGACATCGATGCCCACGATCCCGTGGACATCGAAGGAGGCGCCGGGGGAGGCATCGATCGGCTGTTTCACGTCGCGTTCAGGCTGGCTCATGATCCAAGCTTTCTGGGGTCGGGTTACAGCGGTCGGGTGGTTCGGGGTGCAGGGGGCGCAGGTGCTGCACCGGGCGGTCTGCGGGGACGGGCTCGTAGGCTGCACGGTTCACTGGACTTCCCTCCAAGGCTCTTCCGCCGACGCCGTGGCCGCCTTCACGGGCGAGGGTGCGGCCGGCAGGCGGCGCCCGCGGACGTAGCCGGTGGCAGTGGCTGCGAGCACGGCGATGATGGTTGCCGCCCGGCCGAGTCCGGCACGGTCGCCGCCACCGAGCCAGCCGCGGATTCCGGCGAACACCGCCCGAGGCAGGACCTGCCGGACATAGCGCCGTTCAGGGCCCAGCGCGCGCTTGTGGCCAACCACGCGGCTGACCTGCGCCTTGGAAATCCCTTCGCCCCAGGAGCGCGCAAGCATGTAGCGCAAGGTGCCGCGCTCTGCCGGCACGTGGTGGTGCACCAGGGCTGCGGGTTCATAGACAACCCGGGATCCGGGAGCTCCGATTACCGCGCGGATGCACAGTTCGGTCTCTTCGCAGCCCAGCGGGACGGCGTCCTGGCGCCCCAACGCTGTGTTGAAGCCGCCGACACGGTCCAGGACATCGGCCCGGAAGGACATGTTTGCGCCAATGACGTTGCGGACTTCGGCGGCAACTTTGGGCATTCCCCGGTAGGTGCAGCCAACAATCCAGTCGAGCTCGTTGGCGAAGTGGCCCGGCCGGCCCGTTTCCCAGAGCGGTTCCACCCGGCCGCCCACAGCAAGGACGTCGGGATCGTCGTACAAGGCTGCGAGCCGCTCGAGCCAGTCCGGCTCGGCTTCGGCGTCGTCATCGAGGAAGGCCACGATCTCTGCCTTGGCGATTCCGGCGCCCGTGTTGCGGGCGCCGGAGAGGCCCTTGGGGCCGGTGTTTTCGACTATGACGGCGTCGGGGACGGTGAAGATCAGCCGTTTGTACAAGTCCACGTTGTAGTCGACGACGACGATCGTCTGCTTGGGCGGGACGGTCTGGGTGCGGACCGAGTCCAAGGCGCCCATCAGCCTGTCCCACCGGTCCTCCGAGTAGGAGCAGATGACCACGGATACTGCCGGGAAGCTGGAGTGTCCGGACATCCTATTCGCCTGCCCGTACGCCCAGGACGCTGCTGGGATCGGTGGGAACGTGGGGGAACACCGCGCTGGGGTACTTGTACTTGACTCGGCGCAGGGCCTCGGGGCGGGCACCGGCTGTCGGCGCCTCCCAGCTCACGCGCTCGCGGGCAAGGGTGCGGAGAACCCGCCAGCCGTCCCGGAATGTGTGCAGGTTCGACTGGCCGGAGATGCGGGACAGCTCATGGCTGGGAACCTCGGCAATGCGAAGGCCTGCCCTGGAGGCCCGGACAATCAGTTCGGTTTCGATCTCGAACCCATCGGACTCCAGTTCCAGAATGTCAACGCATTCGCGGCGGAGGGCAATGTAGCCGTAGCAAAGGTCCGAGTAGTCGCTGTGGAGGACCGCATTGGCGAGCCCGGTGAGCAGCTTGTTCCCCCCGCTGCGCAGCCAGGTGAGATCGTCGGAGCCGCCGCCCGTCACATAGCGGGAACCTTTGACGAAGTCGTATTCATGCTGGAGCGGGGTCACCAGCCAGCCGATCTCCTGGGGGTCCATGCTGCCGTCGCCGTCCAGCATGACGATGATGTCGCCGGAGGCCGCGGCAAATCCGGCCCGCACGGCGTTTCCCTTGCCGGGGCGGGGCTCGGCCACCACCACCACGTCCAGGCGCATGGCCCGCGCGACATCAACTGTTCCGTCCAGGGAACGGCCATCAACAATTACCACCTCATCTACATAGGAGGGCATACGCCGCAGAACCCACGGCAAGTTCATCGCCTCGTTCAACGTGGGAATCACCACACTGACCGAGGGATTTGCCGGCGGGGGCGTCGTTTGGGGGCGCACGTTTGGCTTGAGATTCGGGATGGACACTGGCCTCACCACTCAATGACGTATTCTGCTCGTCCCAATTGCAGCGCTCTCCGACCTCCTCAAACCGGAAATAGACCCGATGCTGACACTGAACAATTGTGGACAACTTAGTGAATTACCCCAGGCTTAAAGTTTGGTCATGCCACCTTGCATTAACCTTGGATTAACTTGAATATTCAAGCAAAAAGGAGTGAAAACTGTTGATGCGCGGCGGCCTCCGTGCAACACTGGCCGAATGCGGACGCGCGTCATGTGGGGGCGCGTGCCGGCGGGCCGCCGGCGTCTCCACACCATCTGGTTCAGGCTGGTTCCCGCCATGGTCCTGGGACCCGCCCTGGCGCTGGCCGGCTGCGCCGCGGATGTGGCTCCCCGGGGCGACCGGCCGCTGTTCACGTCCGTCTCGGCGTCGCCGTCTGGTCCTTCCGCGAGCCCGGGCGCTGGTCCGGGCGCCGGCAGCCCGGAGGCGCAGCCGGGCGCGCCGGAAAGCGGTGCCGTAACGGAGCCCGCTCCGCCGTCGGGCGCCCTGTCCGCGCCCCCGCCGGGCCTGGGAACAGCAGCACTTCCGGTCCGGACCACGGATGTGACCATGTCAGGTGATCTGCCCGGCTGGAAGCAGGTCTTCGTCGAGGACTTCTCCGCCGGCGACGTCCCGGTGGGCAGCTTCCCCGGCCCGCTCTACAGTTCGCGGTGGAGCGCCGGCTATAAGGACGGGACACCGGACACGGCGGGGCAGACCAACGGGGGAAAGACCGGCTACTACCCGTCCAAGGTGCTCAGCGTCCGCAACGGCACGCTGGACTGGTACCTGCATTCGGAGAGCGGGATCATCATGGGGGCGGCGCCAACGCCCAAGATCCCCAATGCCAGTTCCAGCCCGCACCGTGCCAACAGTCTGCTGTATGGCCGGTACTCGGTCCGCTACCGGGCCGACGCCTTGCCCGGATTCAAGACGGCCTGGCTGCTGTGGCCAGACAGCGGCGTCTGGCCGCGGGACGGTGAGGTGGACTTCCCCGAAGGGGATCTGGCCAAGATCATCTACGGCGCCGTCCACTATGACCGGAACGGCGCGGATGCCTTCGAGAAATTCGATTCGGACCAGTCCGTCACGTCCTGGCATGTGGCCACAATGGAGTGGAGCCCCGGGCAGGTTGAGTTTTTCCTCGACGGCCGTTCCCTGGGCGTCAGCTCCAAGGTGCCGACAACGCCCATGCACCTGATCCTGCAGACCGAGTCATGTCTCACCGGATGCCCGGCCCCGACCACCCAGGGCCACGTCTCCCTCGACTGGATCAGCGTCTGGGTGCCGGCCTGATTCGCTGGGAACGCTGCCGGGCGGCACGCTCATCCGCTGTAGCCGTGACATCGAGTGTCCCGAAGGCCGGGTTCTGGTACTTTCCGGACGTGCTGGCGAAGTAGGCATCTCCGGATCATCCGATCTGACGTTGTGTCAGCGTCAGGGCCGCTCGGACCTAGCCCGGGACGGGCTTCCTCGTTAGCATGCAGGAAGGGGAACACCCCGATCGCTTGGCGGGACCCGCCCGCCCCCGCTCAAAGGAGACCGTTGTGACTCTGCCCGAAGGTTTGACCCCCGGAGTGTGGATGCTGGACATGTCCCACAGCGAAGTCGGTTTCAGCGTCCGCCATGCGGGCATCAGCAAGGTCCGCGGCCGGTTCAACGAGGCCACCGCCGAGGCGCACCTGCGCGAGTCGCTGGCAGATGCCAGCCTGCACGCAACGGTCAAGACCGCCAGCTTCGATTCGGGCGACGCCAACCGCGACGGCCACGTGCGCGGCCCCGACTTCTTCGATGTCGAAAAGTACCCCGACATGACTTTTCGGGCCACCGCGATCAGGGGCGGCGGGGATGACTACGTGTTGACCGGCGACCTCACGATCCGCGGCGTCACCAAGCCCGTCGAACTCGAAGTCGAGTTCACCGGCGTCGCGGTGGATCCCTTCGGCGCCACGCGGGCCGGATTCAGCGCTGAGGCAGACATCAGCCGGAAGGAATTTGGCCTGACCTGGAACGCCGCCCTCGAGGCAGGCGGCCTGCTGGTCAGCGACAAGGTAAAGATCAATGTTGAGGCAGCAATGGTCAAGCAGGCCGACGCCTAAGCCCTGGAAAGTCCAACGTGCACCCGGTGTCCCCTACGGGGGGGCGGCGTCGGAGGGCCGGAGGCGTAAATCAGGGATCTTTCCGGGTGAACCACTAAGCCGAATGTCAGTCCTACGGGCGAGAATGAAACCATGAAGACACTCCTGAACATCATCTGGCTGCTCTTTGGCGGCCTGTGGCTGGCCCTTGGGTACTTCCTGGCCGGCGTTGTCTGCTGCATGCTGGTCGTCACCATTCCGTGGGGGCTGGCCTCGTTCCGCATCGCGTCCTACGCCTTGTGGCCCTTCGGTCGAATGGTGATCGACAAGCCCGGCGGAAACGGCATATTTGCCCTGGTGGGAAACGTCATCTGGCTGCTTGTGGCAGGGATCTGGATCGCGATCGGGCACATCATCACGGCCTTCGCCATGGCCATCACGATCATCGGCATCCCGCTGGCGATCGCCAACCTCAAGCTCATCCCGGTCTCGCTCATGCCGCTCGGCAAACAGATCGTCCCCAGCAATACGCCGTACGTAACCGCCTACAGGCCCGGCCGACGCTAGCGCGGCGGCGCAGCCCCGGGGCCGAGGCCGCGTCCCCTGTCAGTCCAAGCAATCCGAGGGAGAGGACCATGAGCGAACCGGCGTCCGGGGACACGGACCTCATGCTGGTCATTGTGCGCGAGTTCAGGGCCCCGCTCCGGGGTGTCTGGTCCGCGTTGACGGACCCGGACGAGGCTCCGCAGTGGTGGGGTCCGCGCGGCTTCCATGTCCCGCGGGAGAGCGTCGATACGGACCTTGAGGTCGGTGGCCTGTACCGCGCCTGCATGATCCAGGACAGTACGGGGCAGCAATTTTGGTGGGGCGGGGTGCACACCGATATTGAGCCGCCGCACCTGTTGGTCTTCACCCATGCCTGGGACAGGCCGGACGGCACCCGCGGCTTCGAGACCGAGGTGACGATCCGGTTGGAGGACGTCGACGGCGGCACCCAGATGACCTTCACCCAGGGACCGTTCGACTCTGCGTCCAGCCGCGACCGCCACGGCGAAGGATGGCGTGAATCGTTCGACCGGCTGGCGAATCACCTCAGCGTTGCCGCCTGAGCATCACCGGCTGCCGGCGAGCGCGGTGGTCTCTTTTCACGCGAGTTCGCCCTGCAGGTTCCGGCGGGCCGCCTCCAGCCACAGCCCGCGGGCCCGGTCCGTATGGAAGAGCGGATCCAGCTGCAGCAGCCGGCGGACGACGGCGGCGCGGCCGGTGGCGAAGTCGGCGTCGCCGATGTGCGCGAAGTCTTCCCTGACGGCGGCCAGATAACGGCCGTAGGCCTCCGGGTCCCCGCCAAGGACGGAGAGGTCGGCGTCGCTGAGCAGGGCGCCGGCGTCGTCTCCGGGCTCCGGACAGTGGTCCGCGCTCAGCAGGACCAGGCGCACCACTTCGTCCACCTCGGCGGCCGGCAGGCCGGCATGCCGGAGCCGGTCTTCGGCCAGCCGCGCCGATTCCTCTTCGTCCTCTCCCGCGATGCCGCGGTAGACGGCATCGTGGAACCAGGCCGCCAGCAGTACTGCTCGGGGCGGATCGGACGGATCGCAGAGCAGGTCCAGGGCCTCCAGTACGGCCAGCAGGTGGGTGCGGCCGTGGTACTTCCGGTGCTCCTCGCCCCAGCGGTCCAGCAGGTCAAGGAAGAGGGCGTCGTGGCCCGGCAGCGCCTCATTCCAGCGGTTCAGCAGGGGAATCCTGAGGGCCTTGCCGCGCCGGCGGGCCGGGATCCGCAGGCCGCTGTCGATCAGCTTGCGGACCAGCACCCGGCCCTCCACAGGGATGGCGCCGGCCGCCACGAGGGCCGCATAGCGGTCCTCGGCGACGTCGTAGTGGTCGCCGTCGAACGCGCGGCCGGAGATGCCCGCGGCCGCGGCAAACGAGTGCAGCTCCTCAAGCGAGCTGTCCGAGACGAGGTGCGAGAAGTGCGTTCCGTGGGCAGGCCAGAGCGGCGGATCGACGTAGACGGCCATGGAGGAAGTCTAGCGCCGCCCGCTGACGCCGACGCGGGCCGGCGCGGTCCGGCGTCGGGCATCGTCGGGCATCGTCGGGCTGTCGCCGGCCGGGTGCGGGCCGGGCCGCCGGGCGCGGGGTCACACAGCGACGGAGGGGCGGATGTTCTGGTTGCCGTGGAAAACATTCCCGGGGTCAAACTCGCGTTTCACGTTTGCCAGCCGGGCGTAGTTGTCCTCGCCGAAGGCTGCCCGGACGCGGTCCTGGCCCTCGTTGCCGATGAAGTTCAGCCACACGCCTCCGGTCGCGTAGGGGGCTATGTCCTGGCGGAACCGCTTGACCCACGCCTTCGCCTCCTGCCCGCCCTGCGGAGTGTCGCCCAGGCCGAAGGGGTGGCTCACCCAGCTGGCGTTCCGGTTCAGCAGCGGGGTGGCGGCCGCGGCAGGCCCGCTCACGGCCCCGCCCCAGTGGGCTATCAGCTGCTGGGAACTTGGTCCCGGGAGATTCCGGGCCGAGTCGATGATGACGTCCAGGGCGCCGTCGGAAAGTTCGTCGTGATAGTCAGCGCTCCAATAGTTGTACTTGCCCGGCGGGTCGTCGAGGGAACACTGGAAGTCGGCGTAGTCCGTGTCCTCCACCAGGTCCACCGCAGGCCCAAGCTCCCGGTAGGCCTTGGCATGTTCCTTTCCCGCCGCGGGGTCGCCAGCGAAGACGTACACCACGCACACCACCATCTTGCCCACCAGGTTCGCGGGCACAAAAGGCTCCGCCGGCGCGATCGCGTAGATGAGGGTGGCGGACTCCTCGTTGGGCGCCGCAAGCGCCAGTTCCCGGTAGCCGTGGCTGATTTCCTCGGCCGCGTCCCCCGGCCACATCAGCAGGCCGGCGTGCACTTGTGGCCCGAGCTGGTGCAGGCCGAAGGTGAAGGACGTGGCGACGCCGAAGTTCCCGCCGCCTCCGTGCAGGGCCCAGAACAGCTCGGGATTCTCCCGGGCGCTGGCCGTCACCTGTTCACCGGCGGCCGTGACCAGGTCCACGGAGACGAGGTCATCGCAGGCGAAGCCGAAGGCGCGCTCGAGCCAGCCCGACCCGCCCCCGAGTGTGAAACCGGCGAGACCGGTCGTGGAGACACGCCCGCCGGTGATGGCGAGCCCGTACTCCTGGGTGGCCCGGTCAAACTCCCCGCAGGTGAGGCCTGCACCCACCGTGGCCGTGCGGGCCTCCGGGTCCACGCGGGCGGATTTCATCGGACGAACGTCGACTACAAGGCCGCCGTCGTTCAACGACATGCCAGCCACGGAATGGCCGCCCGCGCGGACGGCGACGTCGAAGCCGTGCGTCCGCGCATACGCCAAGGCCTCGGCCACCTCTGCCGCGTCGGCGCATGGGGCAATGACGGCCGGATGGCGGTCGATCATCGCGTTGAAGAGTCTTCGAGTTTCGTCGTATTCCGGGTGACCCGGCCTGACCCACTTCATGGCAGTGCTCCCTCGGTGACCGCGGCTCCGCCCCACTTTCCGAGCTTACGACCGCGCACCGGATGTGGCTATGGCGTTCTGTTTGGCAGGCGGCGCGGCAGCGATGCCCGGGGGTCCCGCGTCTCCCTGGCTACTTCCTGATCTCCGGTCGGGTGTGCCAGTTGGTGGCCTGGCTGGGTGCCACTGGGGCGTGTCCTGGTGGGGTGTCGGCGTGAGGCGCCGGCGGGTTTAATCGCGGGGGTTAGTCGCGGGCGGCGCGGACCGGGTGCTGGCTAACGATGGAAACCCGGTTGAAAGCGTTCATGGTGATGGCCAGCCAGCTGACGGCGGAAAATTCCTCGGCCGAAAGGTGCCGCCGGGCCTGTGCGCCGTCGTGGTCTCGGGCCCGGGCGTCAGAGATGCTGGTGATGGCCTCGGCCAGGGTCAGGGCTGCTCGTTCCTTTTCTGAGAACAGTGTTGTGTCCCGCCAGGCCGAGAGGACAGCCAGCCGCTGGGCCGACTCGCCATTCTTAACGGCATCGCCGACATGCATATCCAGGCAATAGGCGCAGCCGTTGATCTGCGAAATGCGGACGTTGAGCAGTTCGATCAGCGTCCCGTCCAGCCCGGCCTCGGCGGCGGCTTCCTTGGCTTTCAGGCCCAGCCCGTTGAGTGCACGCCACGCGGCCGGATGCTCCTTGTCCAGGAAGACACTCCGGTGGTCAGGATGCTGCGGTGCGGCCGTCTCAGTCATGGATTCCACAATACCGACGAGCTTTGGCCAGACTCGGAGCGTCGTGTGACAATTTTGTCAAATGTGTGACAAGGTGTGGGAGTGGGAGTTTTTGGTTCGATGGCCGGTTCCTTGGGGGACCCGGCCATCGAACCGCTCTTTCAGGGCCGGGCTTCGCCTCCCGCTGAGCCCCGCCATGCTTGGCCACTCCGAACTTCGCCAATCCCGCTGTGGCACATGCCCGGTTTTGGGAGCCGCCGCAGGACATGTCCAGTGGTCACGCCTGGCTGCAGGGGACATGTCCAGCCTTCAGGCCCGGGAATGGGCAGGAGGGGATTATGTCCATCGGTGTGGGTCAACGGAGGGCATGTCCGGTGGGCACACCTGGTCCCAGAGGGCATGTCGAGTCTTAGGGCCCGGGATTCGGCCCACAGGGATTATTTCCATCGGTACGGGCCGCCGGGGGACATGTCCCGTGGCGTCACACGGAAGCGCGAACCGCAGCGGCAGCGCGGGAAACCGGCGAATCACGGGACACAGCCCGGGCCAGTTCAGCCCCCGCCGCCTGCATGGCGTCCGGGTTGCCGGCCACGATGATGCCGGCAAAGCTGTCCGCATCGGCGCCGAGATCGGGGTCCACCGATCCCACCACCGCGTACACGGGTATGTCGGCGGCGCGGGCCAGGATGGCGGCGATGATCTTGCCCTGTCCGGTCTGGGAATCCAGCCGGCCCTCGCCGACCACCACGGCGCTGCTTGCGGCCAGTCGCGCGTCGAACCCCAACAAATCCAGCACATAGTTGGCCCCTGACACCAGGCTGGCACCATAGCGTGCCCACATGCCGCCGGAGAACCCGCCGGCCGCGCCGGTCCGGTCCATCAGGCGGGGATCGCGGCCGTACACGGCGGCGAAGCGTTCGGCCTGCAGCTCGAGCCGGCGGGTCAGGTCGGCAACCACGGCCGGACCGGCGCCCTTCTGCGGACCGAACACCCGGGCGGCGTCGGAAAAACGCGTTGTGACGTCGCTCAGGATCACGACCTCCGCCCCGCGGAGCCCGCCGCGCTCCTCGATCGCAGCGATGGCCCCGGCGCCGCCGTCGGTCGTTGCGGACCCGCCGGCCGCGACCAGCAGCCGGCGGGCTCCGAGCCGGACGGCCTCCGCCATGAGCACGCCGGTGCCATAGGTGCTGGCGGCGATCGGGTCCCGGTCCCCGGACGTGGGCAGGTTGAGACCGCTGGCAAAGGCCAGCTCGACGACGGCGGTGCCGTCGGCGGCCAGGGCGATGACGGCGTCGACGGCGTCACCCCACGGGCCCACCGTGCCGACACGGACGGGGCGGGCGTCCAGGCCCCTGACCAGGACCTCGAAGGTGCCCTCGCCGCCGTCGGCCACGGGCAGTTCGACGGCGGCGGCGCCGGCCGAACGGATCCCGCCGGCAATGTGCGCCGCGACCTGCGCCGCCGTGAAGGTGCCTTTGAAGCTGTCCGGGGCCACGAGGATGCTCATGCGCTCAGAAACCCACCTTGTCCCGGCCCTTGAGCTGCAGCATCTGCCGCGCCTCGTCCGGTGTGGCGACCTCGAAGTTGAGGGCTTCCAGGATGGTGCGGATCCGGGTGACCTGTTCGGCGTTGGACGCGGCGAGCTGCCCCGGCCCGATCCACAGCGAGTCCTCCAGGCCCACCCGGACGTGCGAGCCCATGGCCGCGCCGATCGTGGCGAGCGGCATCTGGTTCTTGCCGGCGCCCAGGATGGACCACTCGTAGTCCTCGCCCAGCAGACGGTCGGCGGTGCGGCGCATGTGCATGAGGTCCTCCGGGTGCGCGCCGATGCCGCCGAGCAGGCCGAACACGGACTGGACGAACAGCGGGCCCCTGGCAAGTCCGCGGGCATGGAAGTGGGCCAGGTTGTTCAGGTGCGAGATGTCGTAGCACTCGAACTCGAAGCGGGTGCCGTTCTGGTTGCCGATGCCCAGGATGGTCTCGATGTCCTGGAAGGTGTTCTTGAAGACCAGGTCGCGGCTCTTCTCGAGCCCCTCGCGTTCCCAGTCGTGGCCGAACTCGGTGAAGCGCTCCAGCATCGGGTACAGCCCGAAGTTCATCGAGCCCATGTTCAGCGAGGCGAGCTCGGGCTTGAACAGTGCTGCCGGCTGCATCCGCTCCTCGACGCTCATGTGCGGGGAGCCGCCCGTGGTGATGTTGATGACGGCGTCGGTGTTCCGCTTGAGTTTGTCCAGGATCGGTGCGAAGTGCTCCGGGTCCTGTGAGGGGCGGCCGTCCCTGGGATCGCGGGCGTGCATGTGCACAATCGCGGCTCCGGCCTCGGCGGCGCCGATCGCGGCGTCGGCGATCTCGTCCGGGGATACGGGCAGGTGCGGGGACATGGACGGGGTGTGGATGGCGCCGGTGACGGCGCTGGTGATGATGACTTTGCGTGCAGCAGCCATGGGTGTCGCTCCTCGGGGATCAGTAGAGTTTTTCGGTGTTGCCGTCGACGGCGAGAGCCTGGCCGTTGACGTTGCGGGCCAGGTCGCTGGCCACGAAGACGGCCATGTTGGCGATGTCCTCGGCCTCGATGAGCCGGCCGAGCGAGGACTGGTGGTGGTAGAGCGCGGACACCTCGTCCGCCGGCTGCCCGAGCATTTCGGCCTTGGCATTGATGACCGCGTCGATCCGGGGGCCGTTGACGGCGCCGGGGCAGATGGCGTTGACCCGGATCCGGTCCGGGCCGAGTTCGATCGCAAGGGTCTTGGTGAGCCCGACGACGGCCCACTTCGACGCCGAGTAGGCGCTGCGGCCGGCCATGCCCAGCCGCCCGGCGGCCGAGGACAGGTTCACGATCGAGGCGCCGTTGCCCTCGCGCAGCAGGGGCAGGGCGTGTTTGATGCAGAAAAACTGGCCGTGGATGTTGACGTCGAAGGTCGCCTTCCATGCCGCGGCGTCGATGGATTCCAGGGGGCCGGTGGGCCCGGCGATGCCGGCATTGTTGACCAGGACATCCAGGCCGCCCAGTTCTTCCCGGACCGTGGCCATGAGGGCGCGGACCTGCCATTCGTCGGAGACGTCGCTGACGGCGGCCGCGAGGCCGTTGACGCGGGCCTTCTCGACGGCGTCGGGGTCAATGTCGGTGACGAAGACGGCGGCGCCGAGTTCCCGGAACCTGTTGGCGATGGCCAGGCCGATGCCGTTGGCTCCGGCGGTGACCAGGACGCGTTTGGCGGTGAAATCCATGGGTATTCCTTGCAGTCAGAGGGTGTGCGGGCCCGTTCCGGACGCGCGGCGGGGCGCGTCCGGAACGGGCGGTGATCCGTGGGTCAGTGGGCGGCCGGGACAGCCGCGGGCTTCTCCGTGCCGCGCTTGAGCAGCAGGGACAGCAGCGCGCCGATGATGCACATGGCCACGATGAACCACAGCCCGGACAGCTTGGAGCCGGTGGCGTCCTGCATGAAGCCCATGACGTAGGGGCCCAGGAAACCGCCGCACAGGCCGATGGTGTTGACGAAGGCGATGCCGCCGGCGAGGGCGGCGCCGCTGAGCCGGGTGGCCGGGTAGGTGAAGAGGATCGGCTGCAGGGCGAAGAAATTGAAGGCGGCGAGGCAGAAGCCGATCATCCCGAGCAGTGGACCGCCGACGGCACCCAGCGCGAAGCCCGCGACGATGCCGGTCATGGTTCCGGTGACCAGCATCCGGGAGCGGCGGCCGTCGGTGGCGAAACGGGGGACCAACAGTGCGCCGGCCGCGGAGAAGATCCAGGGGATGGCCGTCAGCAGGCCGATCTGCAGCGGGCTGAGCTTTCCGTACGTGCCGATGATGGAGGGCAGGAAGTAGGACAGGGCGTAGACGGCGATCTGGTGGGTGAAGTAGACGCCGACGACGAGGAGGATCTGCTTGTCCTTCAGGACATCGCGGAGCCGGTGGTTGCCGGAGGCCTCGGCGCCGGCAGATTCCTCGGCGGCGATGCGGGCCTCGAGATCGGCCGCTTCCTCGGCAGTCAGGAATGTTGCCTGGCTGGGGCGGTCCGGGAGTTTCTTCCAGACGACGTAGGCGAGGACGCACGCCGGTAGGCCCTCGACGAGGAACATCCACTGCCAGCCGTGCAGGCCGCCGAGTCCGTCCATGGTCAGCAGCAGGCCGCCCAGCGGGGCGCCGACGATGTTGGCGATGGAGACGCCGAGCAGGAACATTCCGTTGGCCTTGGCGCGGTCCTTGACCACGAACCACTGGGTCAGGAAGTACATGACGCCCGGGAAGAGCCCGGCCTCGGCGACGCCGAGCAGCATCCGCATGATGTAGAAGGACCATTCGCCCTGGACGAAGGCCATGCCGGCGGAGATGATGCCCCAGGTAATCATGATCCGCATGATCCAGAAGCGGGCGCCGACCTTGTGCATGATCAGGTTGGACGGGATCTCGGACAGGGCGTAGGTCAGGAAGAAGAGCCCGGCGCCGATTCCGTAAGCGGTGGCCGAGATGCCGAGGTCGATCTCCAGCCGGTCCTTGGCCATGCCGATGTTGGTGCGGTCCAGGAAGGCCATGATGTAGGCGCCGATCAGCAGCGGCATGACGCGGCGTAGGATCACGCCGTTGATTTCCTGCGGTGTGCGCATCTTCTTTGGTGCGGATACAACTGACATGGGTCGGGGTCCTTGGGTCGGTGGGCTGGGTCGTTGGTCGGGGTCGGTGGCCGGGGCCGGTGGTCAGCACGGGCGTGCGGAAGTCAGGCGACCGGGAGCCGTGTGGCCGCGACGGGGCACACGGAGCCGTCGTCGTGACCGACTGGCGAGGAATGGTGGGCGTGGACGGGCGGATGCCGGGGGACTGGCCGCGGCCGGGCCGCGGCCGGCGTGTGGCCGCCGGCGTGGGCGTCTCCGGTACGGCGCCCGGACTCAGATGTCCGGCGGCGTGCAGCCGCACGTCCGCCCGACGTGCAGGCGGTGCCGGCACACTTTCGAGGTGTAGGAGGCGGACGGGGAATCGATGCGTTTGAGCAGCATGGCGAAGGCCTCGTTGGCCATTTCCTGCTGCGGTTGGACAATGCTGGTCAGGTTGATCAGCCCGGAGCGGCTGTGCGGCAGACCGTCACAGCCGGCGACGGCGACGTCCTCCGGGATGCGCAGGCCGCGCGACAGGGCGTATTCCATGACGCCGATGGCAAGTTCGTCGCTGCCGCACACTACGGCCTGGGGCGGAGTTCCGGCGGAAAACAGCCGTTCGGCCGCCAGCCGGCCGCCCTCGTTGTTGACCCTGGTGCTGATCTTCCGGTCGCCGCTGATGGTGATGCCGGCTGCGGCGGCGGTGCGGACAAACGCCTGTTCACGGGCCAGGGAGGCGGTCGAGAATCGGGGCCCCACGACGGTGGCGATCTCGGTGAACCCGTGGCTGAGCATGTGCTGCATCAGCGTGGAGGCGGCGGCGTCGTCGTCGATCCCGACAAAGTCCGAATCGAGGAAGTCCGCCCGCCGGGACAGGCATACGAAGGGGATCCGGGCCGCCCTCAGGGTGCGGAGCGCGGTGGCGTCGTCCCGGAGCGAGGCGGCCAGGATGATGCCGTCCACGTTGCGGTGCGCCAGTGTGGAGGTGACCTGGGCGAGGACCTCCGGATCGTCCTGGGTGGTGGCGACGAAAACTTCGTAGCCCGACTCCGCCGCGGCCGTGATGACGCCCTGCGCCCAGCGCGGAAACATCGGATTGATGATGTTCGGCAGGATCAGCCCGATGACCCGGGTCCGCTGCGGGTCTGTTGACTGCGAGGGCTTACGGGGCCTGAAGCCGAGCTCGTTCGCCACATGGATGATGTGGCGCCGGGTTTCCGGCGAGACGCCGCCCTTGCCGTTGAGGACATAGGAGACCGCGGCCGAGGAAACCCCGGCGGCCCGGGCCACCGCTGCGGCCGAAACCGGGCCAACACGGCCGTCCATCGTGGCGCTTGTGGCGTGTTCGTGCATGTCCGGCCCTCCTTCGTGTTGGTTCGAGTTGCTGTGACCCCAGTTACAGTAAGGAGCCTGCCGATCGTTAAGCAACGTTAAGTGATTCATGCGGCTGCGTGGGCGGCTGCTGCGGGACATGCCCATTTTTCTAATCCGGGCGAGTGGGACATGTCCAGTCTTGGGGCGGGGTCGTGCCGGGCGAGCGGGGACATGCTCATTTTTCGTGCCGTGAGCGGGACATGCTCATTCTTCGCGCCCGGATGGCGGGAGCATGTCCAGTCCTTGGCTCGAGGAGTGGACATGATGGGATTATGTCCACTCTTCGGGCTCAGGGGAGGGCATGTCCCGTGGGGTCAGTGGAATCAGTGGAATCAGTGGAATCAGTGGAATCAGTGGAATCAGTGGAACCCGTGGAACCTGTGGGGCCGGGGGCGGAAGCCGGGTTGCCCCTCGGTGCCCCCCGGCTCTCCCTGGTGCCCCCGGCGCCACTCCCCGGTGCGCCCGGCCCGCGGGCAGTCCGCCCCTAGACAGGGGTTTCGCTGTCGGCAAACATGGAGCCAGCGGGCATCACGGCAAAGTTGAGCGATGTAGACTCAACTTTGACATCAGGACCATTCCGGAAGGAGCCCTCTTTGGACGCCAAATTCACCACCAAGAGCCAGGAGGCTCTCGCTGCCGCCGCCATGAATGCCTCGACCGCGGGAAACCCGCAGCTCGAGCAGGCGCACCTGCTCAAGGCGCTTATGGACCAGCGGGAGGGCGTCGCCGTCGCACTGCTCCGGGCCACGGGCGCAGACCCGGATGCCGTCAGCGTCCAGGCGAGCACCGCAATCAAGGCCCTTCCCTCGACATCCGGAAGCAGTGTGCAGCAGGCGCAGCTGTCCCGCGCCGGGCTGCAGGCGATCAAGAATGCCCAGAACGAGGCCGAGCGGCTCGGGGACAGCTTTGTTTCGACCGAGCACCTGCTGCTGGGCCTCGCTGCCGGGAGCGACGGCGTCGGGACGCTCCTGCGCGAGGCCGGCGCCTCCCACGAGGCGCTCCTGGCCGCCCTGCCCGGCGTCCGCGGCGGCCGCAAGGTGGACAACGCGGACCCGGAAAATTCGTTCCAGGCGCTCGAGAAGTACGGCACGGACCTCACCGCGGTGGCCCGCTCGGGCAAGCTGGACCCGGTGATTGGCCGCGATGCCGAGATCCGGCGCATCATCCAGGTCCTGAGCCGCCGCACCAAGAACAACCCCGTCATTATCGGCGAGCCCGGCGTCGGCAAGACCGCCGTCGTCGAGGGCCTCGCCCAGCGGATCGTGCAGGGCGACGTGCCGGAAAGCCTGCGCGGCAAGACCCTGATCGCCCTGGACCTCGCTTCCATGGTGGCCGGCGCGAAGTATCGCGGCGAATTCGAGGAGCGACTCAAGGCTGTCCTGGAGGAAATCAA
This sequence comes from Arthrobacter sp. 10N43, assembly GCF_056394525.1. Taxonomy (NCBI): domain Bacteria; kingdom Bacillati; phylum Actinomycetota; class Actinomycetes; order Micrococcales; family Micrococcaceae; genus Arthrobacter; species Arthrobacter sp. 10N43. The sequence goes on from NZ_JBFTIA010000010.1 coordinate 79,338, forward strand.
GGGCTCCGAGGGGCAGATCGTCACGTTCATCGATGAGCTCCACACGGTGGTGGGGGCCGGCGCGACCGGGGACAGCTCCATGGACGCCGGCAACATGCTCAAACCCATGCTGGCCCGCGGCGAGCTGCGGCTGATCGGTGCGACCACGCTGGACGAGTACCGCGAGAACATCGAAAAGGACCCCGCCCTGGAGCGCCGCTTCCAGCAGGTGTTCGTGGGCGAGCCGAGCGTCGAGGACACCATCGGCATTCTGCGCGGCCTCAAGGAACGCTACGAGGCCCACCACAAGGTGACGATCTCAGACTCCGCGCTGGTGGCCGCCGCGACCCTCTCCAACCGGTACATCTCGGGCCGGCAGCTGCCGGACAAGGCGATCGACCTCGTGGACGAGGCCGCGTCCCGGCTGCGCATGGAAATCGACTCCGCGCCCGAGGAGATCGACCAGCTGCGCCGCCAGGTTGACCGGCTGACCATGGAGGAACTGGCCCTCAAGAACGAGAAGGATCCCGCCTCGCTGGAACGCCTCGAGGCCCTTCGCGCGGACAAAGCCGACCAGAATGAGGAGCTCGCGGCGCTGAATGCCCGCTGGGCGGCCGAGAAGGCCGGTCTCAACCGCGTGGGCGACTTGAAGGCGAAGCTTGACGAGCTCCGCTCCGCGGCCGACAAGGCCCAGCGTGAGGGAGACCTGGAAACGGCGTCGCGGATCCTCTATGGCGAGATTCCGGCTTTGGAGCGCGAATTGAATGCGGCGGCCGCTGCGGAAGCAGCCAACACGGACAAGTCGACCCAAATGGTCGCGGAGCAGGTCACCGCCGACGACATCGCCGAGGTGATATCCGCCTGGACCGGCATCCCCGCGGGGCGCATGCTGCAGGGCGAGAGCCAGAAGCTGCTGAACATGGAGCACGTCCTGGGCGAGCGGCTGATCGGCCAGAAGAAGGCCGTCGCCGTGGTTTCCGACGCCGTGCGCCGCGCCCGCGCCGGGATCAGCGATCCCAACCGGCCCACGGGTTCGTTCCTGTTCCTGGGCCCCACCGGCGTCGGCAAGACTGAGCTCGCCAAGTCCCTTGCGGACTTCCTCTTCGACGACGAGCGCGCGATGGTCCGGATCGACATGTCCGAATATTCGGAGAAGCACTCCGTGGCCAGGCTCGTCGGGGCGCCTCCCGGGTACGTCGGCTACGAGGAGGGCGGCCAGCTCACCGAGGCCGTCAGGCGGCGCCCGTACTCGGTGCTGCTGCTGGACGAGGTGGAAAAGGCCCACCCGGAGGTCTTCGACATCCTCCTGCAGGTGCTCGACGACGGCCGGCTCACCGATGGTCAGGGCCGCACCGTGGACTTCCGCAACGTGATCCTGGTGCTCACTTCGAACATAGGCAGCCAGTTCCTGGTGGACCCCAACCTCGACGCCGCGGCCAAGAAGAACGCCGTCATGGCCATGGTGAACGCCTCCTTCAAGCCGGAATTCCTGAACAGGCTGGACGAGGTGGTCCTCTTCGATCCGCTGAGCGTGGAGGAACTGTCCGAAATCGTGGAACTCCAGGTCAAGGAGCTGGGCGAGCGGCTCAAGGGCCGCCGGCTGAACCTCGAAGTCACCGAGGGCGCCCGGGCCTGGCTGGCCGTGACCGGCTTCGACCCGGCGTACGGCGCCCGGCCGCTGCGCCGGCTGGTGCAGCGCGAGATCGGCGACCGGCTGGCAAAGGAAATCCTGGCCGGCGACATCACCGACGGCGACACCGTCCTGGTGGACACCGCGCCGGACCTGATGGAACTCACCATGGGCGAGCTGGAGGACATGGACCTGACCGACGGCGCCGCGGCCACCGGCAGCGGGCTCTCGGTCCGTCGCAAGGAGCAGGCGCCGCCGCAGCAGTAAGCCGCCCCGTCAGACTAAGCCGCCGCAACATACAAACGCGCCGCAACAGACAAACGCGCCGCAGCAGAAAAACGCCACTGGCAGCCGGATTCGTCCCGGCTGCCAGTGGCGTTAATGTCTGCGTAACGCTGCGTAAGGCTACGGCAGCAGGGACTCCTTGATGACGTTTCCGGCGTCCGTGACGGCGTAGCAATCGACCCGGCGGTCGCCCTTGTCCCAGCTGTTCGAGCTCGGGTAGGCCAGCTTGTAGCTCAGCCCGTAGCTGCCGGCTTTCTCCGTCAGCGGTGCGGCCTTGCAGGCATTGCGCGCCTTTTGCTTGAGCGCTTCCCGGCCGGGGTAGGAGTCAGCCGAACCGTACTTCTCCACCGCCACCAGCTGCGCCGAGTGGCCCGTGGCGCAGTCCACAATGGTGGACTGTTGCGCATCCGGATCGAAGTCCTTGAAGCAGTCACGCAGCTGGAAGTCCATGGGGCTGACGCCTTCCAGCGGCAAGGCTCCGCGGCTGGCCGGGGCCGACTCCGCCGAAGCCGCCGGGGTCGGACTGGCGCTATCCGGGGCGGGCTGGCCGCCGCCGGCAAATGAGGCCACAGCCCACCAGAGCAGAAGGCCGAGCGCGACAAGAATGGCCGCGGCCACACCCAGCCGCCGTGGCCCCTGCCGGCGGATCTGGCGGGCCACGCGCCGCGCGCGCCAGGAGAGCGCGGCAACAATGCGGTCGAAGGTGACGGGTTTCCCAGCCGGTGCCGCCGAGCGGTTCGTGGCCCGTGCCGGGTCCGCTGTGATGACGGGCAGGGCGGACGTCGGCGGCCTTGAAGGCGGCGGCGGGATGGTCCCGGCGTCGTTCCTTGGATTCTCTTCAGTCACTGAGAAATTCACCACTTCCGTGCGTCTTTTGCCGGGGCTGGAGGCCCGGCGTCGTGGCCCTTTTCCGGGCGCACATCACGAAACTCTATCGAAGAAGCGCGGTACGGCGCATGTGCCGGTGGCCGAGGCCGCCGCTGCCGAGGCGCCACAGTGTCCACATGGGGCGGGCCGGCGAGCAGTTGACGCCGAAAGCATGTAATCTAGGTGTACGACAAATTGACCAAACATTCCGGGGCCTCACCGATCGCCAAAGGTGACCACCTCCGGTCCAAGTACAAAAGGGGGTCACGCCATGGGGCGCGGCCGTCAAAAGGCAAAAGCTACCAAGCAGGCTCGGGACATCAAGTACTACTCCCCGAACACTGACTATTCGGCCCTTCAGCGCGAGCTCACGGGCCCGGGAAGTCGTGCCACGAGCCACTTCGCGGATGACCCGGTCGAACCGGATTATTCAGCGTATGTGGATAAGTACGCGGACGATGTGGAAGACGACGACGACGAGGTAGATTCCCGTCGCATAGGTTAGTCGACGCTTCCTCCCGGCAGGTTCTGCCGGGGGATCCTTCCGGCACTGTGGTGCCGGCCAAAGTTTTTCAGGCCGCCGGCCACTCCTGTTACAGGTGTGCCCGGCGGCCTTTCTTGTACCCGGCTTCTTGTACGCTGTTTCCTGTCCCCGGTATTCGCGGCGCTGTTGTCACCGGCGGGGCCCCGGGCTAGGTTGTTCGTGCCGGAATTTCCCGGACGCCGCCCAGATGCCCAGATGCCCGGAAGGACTGCCATGACCACGCGCACAGGATTCGCCGAGGGTGAGCTCTGCTGGACAGACCTCCAGACCAGGGATGTGGAGGCGGCGAAGGCCTTCTATGCGGCGGTTTTCGGCTGGCGGTACGAGGACCTGCCCACCCCGGACGGGCGCAGCTACGCGCAGGCCTTCCTTGGCGAGGCGCTGGTGACCGTCCTCGCGCCGCAGAACCCCCGTCAGGAAGCCGCGGGCGAGCCGGGCAAGTGGAACGTGTACTTCGCTGTCGAGGACGCCAAAAACCTGGCCGCCGAACTGGCTCACTCCACCGGGCGCCTTGAATTCGGCCCGGAGGCCATCGGCGACACCGGGGTCATGGTCTTCTTCGCCCCGCCCGGCGGCGGAACCACCGGCGCGTGGCAGGCGGGCAGCCACTTCGGGGCCGGCCGGAGACAGGAGGCGGGGACCCTGGCCTGGGCGGAGCTGCTCACGCCGGAGCCGCAGGCCGCCGTCGGCTTCTTCCAGCAGCTCTTCGGGCACGAGGTGACCGAATACCCCCAGGACGACGGCGGCACCTACACCACGCTCATGGTGGACGGCGCGGAAGTTGCCGGCATCGCCCGGGTCCCCGGCGATGCCCAGGACACCCTGGAGCCGGGCTGGCAGGTCTACTTCGGCGTCTCCGACGTCGTGGCCGCCGTACAGGCCGCGGTGGCCGCGGGCGGCGTCGTGCTGATCGAACCGGAAGGGGTCGAGGAAGCCGGCGCGATCGCCACGCTGAAGGACCCGCAGGGCGGCGTCTTCAACCTGCTGGAGGTCTAGGGCCGCTCAGTCCTTCTCGTGGCAGAGGTCCAGCAGGGGAATCAGGGCATCCGGATCACCGGCCCGCGCGGCGGCCAGGATCTTCCGGTGTGAATCGGCGACGCGGGCCAGCTTGGCATCGTCCAGCGGATATGAGCGGCTGATCAGGCGCTGGACGGGGTTGTCCCAGACGGACTCGAGCGTGGTCAGCAGGAACTTATTTGGGCAGGGGGCTGCCAGGCTGAGGTGGAACCCCCGTGTTGCCGTGAAGAGCGCCTCCGCGTCGGCACTCGCGGATCCCTCGGCAATCAGCAGCTCCAGCCGGGCCAGCTCGAGGGGCGTGTACGTGGCGCCGCACTGCCGGATGGCCATGATCTCCAGCGCCTTGCGGACTTCATAGACCTCGGCAACGTTCGACGGCGTCAGCGTTGTCGCGAAGTATCCGGCACCGGGTACCAGTGTGGCCAGGCCCTCGTGCACCAGCCGGTTCAGCGCGTCGCGGATCGGCGTGCGGGACACCCCGTATTCGTCCGCCAGCTGCTCCTGGACCAGTGGAGCGCCCGGCTCAACCACGCCGTTGACGATCTCATCACTGATCCGGTCGTAGACCTGCTCGCTCAACGGCCGCATCTTCTTGGCAGCTTGCACAGCCATTCGCATCATCCCCTTCTGGTCCCAAGAATTCATCAAGTCTACGTGCTTTACATCACAGTATTCACTGTATACAGTGAATCCAATCTTGCCCAGCCTAGCTGAAAGTCAGCCCATGCCCCTGCACATTCCCCGAATCCCCGGCGTCGATTTCCTTGCCACAGGCAGGCAGCTCGGCTATCTGGAGATTGAACATTCGGACAACGCCCACGACGCCGCCGTGATCCCGTCCCCCATCGCCGTCCTGAGCGGCGGGGCCGGGCCAACGGTGCTCCTCATCGCGGGCACTCACGGCGACGAGTACGAAGGCCAGATCCTGCTCCAGGAGCTGATCCGGTCCATCGATCCGGCGGAAGTCAGCGGGCGCCTGATTGTACTGCCCGCGTTGAACATCGCCGCCGTCCGGGAAGGGCGCCGCGTTGCCAGTGTGGACGGAGTGAACCTCAACAGATCCCTTCCGGGCGACGCCGCCGGGGGCCCGGCACAGCAGATAGCCTCCATCGTGGCCGAGGACCTCATCCCGCTGGCGGACTTCGTCATGGACATCCATTCCGGCGGAATCGCCTCGGAATACGTGCCCTCGGCCTTCGTCTACCACGGACCCACGCCGGAACTCTGGGCGCAAAAGACCGCGGCCGTGGCTGCCTTCAACGTGCCGTATTCGGTCGTGGTGCAGCCCATGCTCAAATCCGGTTCCATCAGCGGCGCCGCGGACCGGGCCGGCGTCCCCATGATCTCCACCGAACTCGGCGGCAGGGGGACGGTCTCCCTGCAGATCCTGAAGCGAGCACGGACGGGGCTGCGGGCGCTCCTGGGTCACTGGGGAATTCTCCAGGGCGCCCCGTCACCAGCCCAGTCCGCTGTCTCATCTGCGGTCCCATCCGCCGGCCAGTCCACTGGCAAATCCACAATCCAGTGGGTGGAGCTCACATCGCAGTCCCCGGTGAACTCCACCATGGCCGGGCTCTTCGAACCCACCGTTGAGCTGGGGCAAATCGTCGCGGCAGGGGCCCTCGTGGCCAGGGTTCATTCAGTAGAGGAACTCGACCGCCCGGCCAAGGAATTCTTCGCACCCATCGACGGGGTGGTTGCCATCGTTCGGCATCCGGCCCCCGTCAACGTCGGCACAACCCTGGTCAACATCGCCGTTGACCACGGAACCACCCATCCGAAAGGCAACTATGTCACGTCCTAATTTCACGGCCACCGGCACTGTGCTGCTCGCCGCCCTTATCGGGCTCAGCGGCTGCACCACCGCCTCCCTCGACGCCGGTAACGCCGACGCCCAGCCCCTGCCCGGGCAGGGCGGCGCCATCGCCGCCGCACCGCTCAACCAGGCGGCAGCAGATCTGCTGCCCGCGGAGGTCAGGTCCAAGGGAACGCTCCTGGTGGGGACGGACCCCACGTTCGCGCCGTACGAGTTCTACGCCGCGGACAACAAGACGGTGACGGGATGGGACGCCGACTTCGCCAAGGCACTCGGGGAGACCCTGGGATTGGAGGCCAAGATGGTCCCGGCCACCTTTGACACCATCCTCCCCGGCGTCGGATCGCATAAGTACGACGTCGGGATCTCCGGATTCAACGTCACCGCTGAACGGAAGAAGAACGCCGACTTCGCCACCTACATGAACAGCGGCTCGGGCCTGGCAGTCAAGCAGGGGAACCCGAAGAATCTCGCCCTTGACGCCATGAAGCTGTGCGGCATCAGGATCGGCGGCGAAAAGGGAACGTCCCAGGGCATCGAAACTCTGCCTGCCTTCTCGAAGCAGTGCACTGACGCGGGACAGGCCCCGATCGACATCCAGCTCTTCCCGTCCCAACACGAAGCCAACCTGGCCCTCATCTCCGGCCGCGTTGACGGCGTCCTGTCCGGGGACATCGGCATGGCCTACGCCAGCAAGCTGTCCGGCGGCTCGTTCGAACTCGCGCCCGGCGCCGGCTGGGAACCCACGCCGGTGGGCATCGCCCTGCCGAAAGGTTCACCGCTGACCAAGGCTGTCGTGGCCGCTGTCGAGGCACTCGTTGCCAGCGATACCTACAGGGCAATCAACGCCAAGTACGGGATCCCCGATTCCGTGAAGGTCAGCGCTGACCAGGTCGACGCCGGAGCCACCCCATGAGCGGGACCATGAGCCTTTCACGGACCGCCGACACCAGGGGCGAGTACACCGTGGTGACGGCCCGGCACCCGTGGCGCTGGGTCGCCGCAGCGGCGGTGATCGCCGTCGTCGGTCTGCTCCTGCTGTCGGCCGTGACGAACCCGCGCTTTGGCTGGGACAAGGTGGCCTTGTACTTCCGGGACATCACAATCGTCAACGGCATTGGCATCACGCTGATGCTGACCGTCGTCTGCATGGCGGCCGGCGTCGGACTGGGCGTCATCCTGGCCGTCATGCAGCTCTCCACCAACCCGGTGGTCAAGGCCTCGGCCGGCATGTACGTGACGGCTTTCCGGGGCACCCCCGTGCTGGTCCAGCTGCTGTTCTGGTTCAATCTCTCGGCGCTGTACCCGGAAATCACGTTCGGCATCCCGGGCGTCAGCCTCGATGCCAACCAGCTCATCACGCCCCTTGCCGCGGCCATCCTGGGCCTGGGCCTCAACGAGGCGGCCTACATGTCCGAAATTGTCCGGGCCGGCATCCAGTCGATCGACCAGGGCCAAGGCGAGGCCGCGGGGGCGCTGGGCATGTCACGCCTGCAGACCCTGTTCCGGGTGATCCTGCCGCAGGCCATGCGGGTGATCATTCCCCCCACCGGCAACGAGTTCATCGGCATGCTGAAAATGACCTCGCTGGTCAGCGTCATCGCAGTCCCCGAGCTGCTGTATTCAGCCCAGATCATCTACTCCAAGAACCTCCAGGTGGTGCCGCTGCTGCTTGTGGCCAGCATCTGGTACATCATCGTCACCACCGTGTTCAGTGTGGGCCAGGGGTATTTGGAGCGGCGGTTCTCCCGCGGTACCTCCCGGTCCGTGCCGCCGTCGGCCGCCGAACGCCTGCGGCGTTTCTTCAGGATCCACTCCCCGCAAGCCTCAGGAAGGGGCGTTAAGTCATGACCATCGAGACAGCAGGGCCAAGGCCGCTGGTGCGGGCCGAGGGCGTCCGCAAGAGCTTTGGAACCAACGAGGTCCTCAAGGGCATCGATCTTGAAATCCGGCGCGGCGAGGTGGTCTGCATCATCGGCGCCTCCGGATCGGGAAAGAGCACCTTCCTGCGTTGCGTGAACCATCTGGAAAAGATCGACGGCGGCCTGCTCCGGGTGGAGGACCGCGTGGTGGGTTACCGGCTCAAAGGCCGCAAGCTGCACGAGCAGTCCCACAATGAGATCTGCGCCGACCGGAGCGACATCGGCATGGTGTTCCAGCACTTCAACCTGTTCCCGCACATGACCGTGCTGGAAAACCTCATGGAGGCCCCGCTGAGGGTGCTCAAACAGCGCAAGGACGAGGTCCGGCGCCGGGCGCTCGGGCTCCTGGACAAGGTGGGACTGGCGGAGAAGGCCCAGGCCTACCCGCGCCACCTCTCGGGCGGGCAGCAGCAGCGCGTGGCGATCGCCCGGGCACTCTGCATGGAACCGAAACTGATGCTCTTTGACGAGCCCACGTCCGCTCTGGACCCGGAACTCGTCGGCGAAGTCCTCCGCGTCATGAAGGATCTTGCCCGGAGCGGAATGACCATGATCGTTGTCACCCATGAAATGGGATTCGCCCGGGACGTCGCTGACCGTGTGGTGTTCATGCACGGCGGCCGGATCCTTGAGGAAGGCCCCGCCGAAGCGGTCATCAACCATCCGCAGCATGAACGGACGCGCGCCTTCCTGTCCGCGGTGCTCTAGTCCCTTAACCATCGAGTGCTCCCCACCGGCCCCCTGACCTCGCAAGCTCGGCCAGGGAACCCTCCCGGCGTGGGCCCAACCGCCCTTATGATGCTGCAAACGGCAGGTGCGGAGCACTCGATTGGGGTTGGGAACCCCTAGGCGTAGGCGTTGACCAGCCGGACGGCGCCCCCGTCGACGCCCTTGGCGCCCTGGACGTAGTCCGGGCCGGTCTTGACGATTGAATCCGAGTTCTCCTCGACGGTGCCCATGATCCAGGACGGAAGGCCACGGTCGTTGAGCCGGGTCACGGCGGCGTCGGCCGCTTCCGGCGACACAATCGCGACCATGCCCACGCCCAGGTTCAGGGTGCGCTCGAGATCGGCCAGCGGGACGTTGCCGAGCTCGGAAACCAGCTTGAAGATGGCCGGGAGTTCCCAGGTGGCGCGGTCCACGGTGGCCAGCAGGCCCTGCGGGAGGACCCGGGCCAGGTTGGCCGCGAGCCCGCCGCCGGTCACGTGGCTGAAGCCGTGGACGGCCTTGCCGGCCGCGGAGCCGTTCACCGGGAAGGTGCGGGCGAGGTCCAGGCAGTCCGCGGCGTAGACACGGGTGGGCTCGAGGAGCTCCTCGCCCAGGGTGCGGCCGAGTTCGGAGACCTGGCGGTCCAGGGCCCAGCCGGCGTGGTTGATGACGCGGCGGACCAGGGAGTAGCCGTTGGAGTGCAGGCCGGAGGAGGCCATGCCGATCACGACGTCGCCGGCGCGGACACGGTCCGGGCCAAGCAGCGCGTCGGCCTCGACAACGCCGGTGGCGGCACCGGCGACGTCGTATTCGTGCTCACCGAGCAGGCCCGGGTGTTCGGCGGTTTCGCCGCCCACCAGGGCGGTGCCGGCGACCGAGCAGGCGGCCGCGATGCCGCGGACGATGTCCGCGATGCGCTCCGGGACCACCTTGCCGCAGGCGATGTAGTCGGTCATGTACAGCGGCTCGGCGCCCACGACGACGATGTCGTCCACCACCATGCCGACGAGGTCGAAGCCGATGGTGTCGTGGATGTCCATGGCCTGGGCGATTGCCACCTTGGTGCCGACGCCGTCGGTGGACGTGGCCAGCAGCGGGCGCTTGTAGGTCAGGAGCCGGGAGACGTCGTAGAGGCCCGCGAACCCGCCGACGCCGCCGATCACCGAGGAGTTGTGCGTTGCCTTGACGGCATCCTTCATGAGTTCGACGGCGCGGTCTCCCGCTTCGACGTCGACGCCGGCGGAGGCGTAGGTGATGCCGGCGTTCTGGGCGGCGTTCATGTCAGCGGCCGGGGAGGCGGAAGTCATACTGGCTCTTTCTTGTCGGCTTTGGTGACGCGGTCGGCATCGGTGAGCAGTTCTTCGAATTCGGAGTCCGGTCCCGGATCGCAGCCCGTGGCGCCGGCCTTCTCGGCCGGATCGTCGGAGATCGAGGTGCCTGGTTCGGCGTCGGACGCCGTGGACCGGGCGGACGGCGCAGCGCCGGAGGCAGCCGTAGCGGGCAGTCCGCCGAGGTCCGTGCGCTCGAGCAGATTCTTGCCGAGCTTGTCCGCGCCGGGGAGCTCGATCGGGTACTTGCCGGTGAAGCAGGCCGTGCACAGGCGTTCGCGCGGCTGCCGGGTAGCCTCGATCATGCCGTCTTCGGAGATATAGGCGAGCGAGTCGGCGCCGATGGCCTGGGTGATTTCATCGATGGTGGCGCCGTTGGCGATCAGTTCCGCGCGGGAGGCGAAGTCGATGCCGTAGAAACACGGCCACTTGACCGGCGGGGAGGAAATCTTGATGTGGACGCTGGCGGCGCCCGCTTCCCGGAGCATCCGCACGATGGCGCGCTGGGTGTTGCCGCGGACGATCGAGTCGTCAACCACCACGACGCGCTTGCCGCGGATCACAGATTCCAGGGCGTTGAGCTTGAGGCGGATACCGAGCTGGCGCAGGGTCTGTGAGGGCTGGATGAACGTGCGGCCCACGTAGGAGTTCTTGACGAAACCGTGCGCGAAGGGGATGCCGGATTCCTCGGCGTAGCCCACGGCCGCGGGGGTGCCCGATTCCGGCACGGGGATGACGATGTCCGCTTCCTGGGTGTTTTCGCGGGCCAGCTGGCGGCCCATTTCCACGCGGGACTCGTACACCGAGCGGCCCGCGATGGAGGCGTCCGGGCGGGCGAGGTACACGTATTCGAAGACGCAGCCGGCCGGGGTCGACTCGGCGAAGCGCTGGGAGCGGACGCCGTCCTCGTCGATGGCGATGAACTCGCCGGGTTCGATTTCGCGGATGAAGCTGGCGCCGACGGTGGCGAGGGCGGACTGCTCGGAGGCAACCACCCAGCCGCGTTCCAGCCGGCCGAGGCACAGCGGACGGATCCCGTAGGTGTCACGGGCCGCGTAGAGGGTGCCCTCGTCCATGAAGACGAAGCAGAAGCCGCCCTTGATCTTGGGCAGCAGCTCCATGGCGGTCTCTTCGAGGGACTTGCCCTCCTCGCCCTCCAGGAGCGCCGTGACCAGCGCCGTGTCCGAGGTGTTGCCCTGCTTCATCTCGCCGCTGAGCTGGCCGCCGTTGCGGTCCTCGATCATCGCCTTGAGCTCGGCCGTGTTGGTCAGGTTGCCGTTGTGGGCCAGCGCCACGGTGCCCGTGGCGGTCGCGCCCAGGGTGGGCTGGGCGTTGGCCCAGTGGCTGGCGCCCGTAGTGGAATAGCGGCAGTGGCCGACGGCCAGGTGCCCGGTCAGGGTGTTCAGCGTGGTCTCGTCGAAGACCTGGGAAACGAGGCCCATGTCCTTGTAGACGTTGATCCGCTTGCCGTCGCTGGTTGCTATGCCAGCCGACTCCTGACCACGGTGCTGCAATGCATACAGCCCGTAATAGGTAAGTTTTGCTACTTCTTCACCGGGTGCCCAGACCCCGAAGACGCCGCATGCGTCCTGAGGGCCTTTTTCGCCTGGGAGAAGATCATGAGAAAGTTTTCCATCGCCGCGTGCCACTGGTCGATTATCTCACGATGTGCGCTAAGACTTTTCCGGCCGCCGGTTTATGACCTGCCGCCCGGCTCAGGTGCTGCTCAGGCAGGGTGCAGGTGCGCTTGGGCGCCGGCTCAGGCGCCGTTTTCGTCGTCGTCGGCGTCAGGTGCGGACTCGACGACGGCGTGCTCGGTGCGGCGGACGCTCAGCCGGTCCAGCACCAGGGCCACCGCGGCACCCAGGATGACGCCGCCGGCAGCGCACAGGACCATGAAGAAACCGAAGACCGAGCCGCGGTCGTAGCTGGCGTCACCGGGGAGGGCGTAGGCGATGATGGCCGCGACGGCCACGCCCACGAGCCCGCCCAGGATCAGGAAGGGCACATACTTTGGCGCCCGGCGGACGGTGACCTCGCGGCGCTCCGGAACGCCGCCTGGAACGCTGCCCGGGGCAGGTTCCCGTTGGGGGTCGGAGCCTGCGGTGCCGGGTGTTTCGTGGGAAGACATGCCGTTAAGCCTACTGCCCCCGGACTCATTGCCGGGGCCCGGTTCCCGGGGCAGACTAGGGGATGGGGGAGGGCCAGCTACAGACGAGCTAAGGAACCGCCATGTTAGCCTCGGCCGACCGCGTTCGTGACCAGCAGCGCATGATCTGGAACGAGTTCTCGGCGGGCTGGCACAAATGGGACGCGGAACTGCTCGGCTGGCACGCTCCGTTCGGGGAGGCCTTGCTCGAGGAGCTGCGGCTGCGCCCTGACTCCCGGGTGCTGGATGTCGCGGCCGGCACTGGCGAACCTGGTCTCAACGTGGCCGGACAGGTGCCGGAGGGCAGGGTGGTCCTGGCCGACATCTCGTCGGGGATGCTCCGCGTGGCCGAGGAGAAGGCAGCGGTCCGGGGCCTGCAGAACCTGGACTTTCAGGTTTGCGATGCTGCCGCGATGCCCTTTGGGAACAGCACGTTCGACGTCGTGTACTGCCGCTTCGGGTTCATGTTCTTTCCCGTAATGTCCGCGGCCATGGCTGAGATGGCACGCACCGCCAAGCCGGGCGCCCGCGTTGGGGCCGTCGTCTGGGGACGCGCCGCCGCGAACCCGTGGGCCAGTTTGATCCTGGGCACGATTGCCCGGCATCGGGAACTTCCCATTCCGCCCGCAGGGACTCCCGGGCTGTTCCGCTGCGCACCCACCGGGTTCATGGCCCGCCTGTTCAAGGACGCCGGGCTCGCGGACGTGTCCGAGCGCCAGGTCAGCGCCGAGCTGGTGCATGAATCCCCCGACAGCTACTGGGAATTCATGACCGACATCGCGACCACCGTGGCGATGGGGCTGGCCAAGGCGGACGCCGAGTCGCGGGCCCTGATCCGCCAGGACGTGTTCGCGCTGCTGGGCCGCTACGAGCACGACGGCGCGATCCGGCTCCGCTCGACCGCCACCGTGGTGTCCGGGACCAAGGTGTAGCTAGGCGGGCGACGCCGGGCCGGACGCGTCCGCGATGATCGCGCGCACGCTGTTGTTGCGCTTCTCGTGGGTGAGTTCCACCAAGCCCAGGGCCTCGAGCAGGGGCGGCAGGTACATCCCAAACCGTCCCCGGTAGCCCTTGCGCAGGCCGTACCAGCCGCCCACAGGGTTTTCGGGGTCCCGGCCCCAGGCTTCCACTGTCCCTTCGGCCGCCGGCTTGTTTTCGTCGGCGGCGCCCAAGGGAACCCAGTCCACCTTCTCCATCAGCCAGAGGTGCACGTCATCCAGTGCCCGGAGGTGGTATTTGAGTGTGGTGGATCCGACCTGGCACACCAGCGCCGGCGGATCGGACTCCTCGTCGCGGTACATCGAATACTCCGAGGTGCCCGGGGCCGTCCTGAGCTGCCAGGGATCCTGCTTGGTGCCGTTTGCCACGCCGTGCCCGCCTTCTGTCCGGCCGGATGCCCGGCGCCGATGGTCCGAGCCTACCGAGCCATCCGGCGCGGTGCGAGGCAAACTTGCGGGAGGGAACGATTGGGCGTCAGACGCCCAGTTCTTCCTTCAGCGCCGCGACGTGGCCCTGGGCCTTGACCTGGTACCGCGCCAGCTTCACCTTGCCCTCGGGATCCAGCACCACGGTGGAGCGGACGATGCCCTCCGTCACCTCGCCCTGGACCAGCTTCTCGCCCCACGCGCCGTAGGCGAGGGCGACGGCGTGGTCCTCGTCGGCCAGCAGCGGGAACGTCAGGGCGAAGTCGCCCGTGAAGTGGGCCAGGGCCTCAGGGGCGTCGGGGGAGATGCCCAGTACCTCGTAGCCGGAGCCCTGCAGGGAGGCAAGGTTGTCGCGGAAGTCGCAGGCCTCGGTGGTGCAGCCGGGGGTCGCGGCCTGGGGGTAGAAGTACACAATGACGTTCTTGCCGCGATAGTCGGCCAGCGAAACCGACTTGCCTTCGGCGTCGGGCAGCGTGAAGTCCGGGGCCGGCGTGCCGGGCTGGAGCTTGACGGTCATGTTTGCGCTCATGATGATCCTTCGGGGAGTGGACAACGGGTCTGTGATGCACAACATCGTTGGCCGAGGCTGTATTCCGCCGCCTGAGCCTACCAAGGACCGGTCCCGGGGCTGCATTGGAAGGCCGCCAATGACGGCTTATTCATAGCTCGGGCACAGCTGCAGTGGCTAGCGTGGAGCACCATGGAACAGCAGACACCACCGCAGCGACGACCCGGATTCCGGCGCGGTGCCGGACGCAGGCCCCGCCGAATGGCCGTCCGGCCGCGGATCCTGGTGGGGGCGGTCTGTGCCGCAGTGCTCGCCGTCGCGCTGGCGGCTGGGTTCTTCTCGGCCGCGGAGGGACGGACCCTGACAGCCGCCGGCGGCCTGTCCGCGGCCAGTCCGGCAACGGGCGGCGGCGCCTCGGCGTCGGGCGGTGTCGAGGCCTCTGCGGAAGCTTCAGCGAGTGCTTCGGCCCCTGCATCCAAGCCGGCGGCGGGCACGGTGGACGCGGCACTGGACGCGCGCATCCAGGCCATCCTGGATGCCAACAGCCAGTACCAGATCGGCGTGGCCCTGATGGACGTGTCTTCCGGAGCGGATCCCGCGGAGGTCCATGAATACGGGGTCCGGGAGAACTTCGTGGCGGCCAGCACCGCCAAGGTCCTGGCCGCCGCAGCCTACTACCACCTGGTCGAAACGGGCGCGGCAAGCCTCGATGATCCTTTGGGGGCCTACACGGCCGGGTTCCAGCTGCGCGAGATGGTCCAGCAGAGCGACAACGACTCGTGGTCGCTCATCATGGACGCGGTGGGCCACTCGGAACTGACGGACTACGCGGCGTCGCTCGGCGTGGACTACGACCCGGAAACCAACACCTTGACCCCGGCGGAGATGACCAGGATCCTGGCGGGGATCTATTCCGGGACGCTCCTGGATGCCGATGACACCGCCCAGTTGTTGTCCTACATGCAGGACACGAACTACGAAACGCTCATTCCCGCCGCGGTGCCGGACGGGATCACGGTCTTCCACAAGTACGGGCTGCTGGACGATGAACTGCACGACGCCGGCATCCTCGCCCGGGACGGCACCGCCTACGCCCTGGTCATCTACACCAAGGGCCAGGACCTGAGTGACGTCCCGGAACGCACCGAGGTGATTCATCAGCTGACCCAGGCGGTGGCGGGCGCCCTGTTCTAGGCCGCCCAGGGCGGAGAGCGGCGTGATGTCGGAAATCGGCGGCGGAATCGGACCACCGCACCGCGGATCCGCGGCACCCTCGTCCGAAACCCGGGCAGAAATCCGAACACGGCGCGCGGACCACGCATCGGCGCCTAAATGCCGAGCTCCTCCCGCAGCGCCCGCACGTGGCCCTGCGGACTGACCTGGTACTGCGCCAGGACCACCAAGCCGTCGGGATCGACCACCACGGTGGACCGGACCGTTCCTTCACGGACCTCGCCGTCCACCAGCTTCTCGCCCCAGGCGCCGTAGGCGAGTGCCACGGCGTGGTCCTCGTCGGCGAGCAGGGGGAAGGTCAGCGCATGCTCGGCGGCGAAGGCGGCCAGGGCCTCGGGGGCGTCGGGGGAGATGCCCAGGACCTCGAAGCCTGCGCCTTGGAGGGAGGCGAGGCTGTCGCGGAAGTCGCAGGCCTCGGTGGTGCAGCCGGGGGTGGCCGCGCGGGGGTAGAAGTACACAATGACGTTCTTGCCGCGGTAGTCGGCCAGGGAAATCCGGCGGCCTTCGGCGTCAGGCAGCGCGAACCCCGGCGCCGGGGTTCCCTTCTGCAGTTTGGTGATGCTGTTCAGTTTGGCGGCGGGCAGGTTGGTAGCCACGGTGGATTGCATGGAGGTTCCTTCGATACGGGGGTCGGGATGGGTGGGGCGCCGGGTCTCAGATAGGGGGTCTCAGATAGCAGGTTTCAGATGCTGAATTCCGCGGGTCCGCGCACCGTCGCCCGCGGGCCGGGGACGAAGCGGTAGCCGCCGCTGCGGACGGTGACGACGGCGTGCCGGCAGCCCTTGAGTTTGCGGCGCAGCCGGCCGACATACACGTCGATGGACCGGGTCGCGGCGCCGGGGGTGTCGAACGCGTCGAGGCAATGCTGCAGTTCCTGCCGGCTCACCGTGCGGGAGCAGTTCTGCACGAGGCATCGCAGGAGCATGAATTCCAGCTCCGTCAGGGGCACCCGCTCGCCGTCGAGCCTGGCATCCCCGGCGGCGAGGTCGACGGCGAGCCGGCTGATGCTGCCAGGGACCGGAGCAAGGACGGGCGCAGCGCCCGGCGCAGCGCCCGCCCCGCCGTCGTCTGCGGGGGACAGGACGACGGCGGACGTTGCGGCTCCGGCGGCGGGCCTAAAGTGGACTTCCGCCTCCGGAGCACATCTGAGGGCGCGGCCGAGCACGAGTTCGGCCGCGCGGGCCAGGCAGGCCGGGTCAATGTCGGCGTCGTCCGGGACGGTGACCCAGACCGCGAGCCCCTTCGCGGTGAGGCCGGCCTGCCGCGCCACTCCGTTGGCCTGCCGTGCCTGCCGTGCCTGTCCGTTGTGGTTGACCCGTCCGTGAACGGCGGGCGCGGTGCCGGCCACCGCCGCCTGGCTCACACGCCGCCGCGGCGGATCAGCTTGCCGGTCGGAGTCCGGCCGTCGACCAGGGTGCCGCGGAGGTAGGTCCGGCGGACGACGCCGGAAAGCGCCTTGCCGTCGTACGGGGTGATGGGGTTCTTGTGCTTGAGCTTGGAGACATCCACCACGAACGCCTCGTCCGGGGCAAAGACGGCGAGGTCCGCGTCGTACCCCAGCGCCAACTGGCCCTTGTTGCCCAGCCCGGCGAGCTCGGCCGGCTTGGCCGCCATCCAGGAAACCACCTGCTCCAGGGAGATGCCGCGGTGCCGGGCCTCGGTCCAGACCAGCGACAGGCCCAGCTGCAGCGAAGAGACGCCGCCCCAGGCCACGGCGAAGTCACCGTTTTCCAGGTCCTTCAAATCCAGGGTGGACGGGGAGTGGTCCGAGACGATGCAGTCGATGGTGCCGTCCTGCAGGCCGGCCCACAGCAGTTCGCGGTTCGAGGCCTCGCGGATCGGCGGGCAGCACTTGTAGGCTGTGGCGCCGTCCGGGATTTCCTCGGCCGTCAGCGTCAGGTAATGAGGGCACGTTTCCACCGTGAGGCGGACGCCGTCGCGCTTGGCGCTGGCGATCATGGGCAGGGCGTCGGAGGAGGACAGATGCAGGATGTGGGCGCGGACGCCGGTCCAGCGGGCCCGTTCAATGACCTCGGCGATGGCCTTGTTCTCGGCGCCGCGGGGGCGGGAGGCCAGGAACGTGGAGTAGTGGTCGCCGCCCGGGTGCGGGGCGTGGTCGATCGCGTGGGAGTCCTCGGCGTGGACGATCATGAGCGAGTCGAAGGACTTGAGCTCGGCCATGTCCTCTTCCATCTCGTCCGCTTCCAGGTGCGGGAACTCGTCCACACCGGAGTGCAGCAGGAAGCATTTGAAGCCGAAGACGCCCTCGTCATGCAGTGGCCGCAGTTCACTTTTGTTGCCGGGGATGGCTCCGCCCCAGAAGCCGACGTCCACGAACGCCTGGTCCCCGGCCACCTCGCGCTTGAGTTTGAGGCCCTCCACCGTGGTGGTGGGTGGGATGGAATTCAGCGGCATATCGATGATGGTGGTGACGCCGCCGGCCGCGGCCGCCCGGGTGGCGGACGCGAAGCCCTCCCACTCGGTGCGGCCGGGCTCGTTGACGTGGACATGGGTGTCCACGAGACCCGGCAGAAGGGTTTCGTCGTCGGCGAGCTCGATCACTTCACGGCCGGAGAGGCCGTTGCCCAGCGGCTCGATCGCGACGATCACGCCGTCGCGGATGCCGACTTCCCGTGCGACGATGCCAGCCGTAGTCAGGACGCGCCGGCCGCGGAAGACTAGGTCGTAGGACTCTTCAGACACTGAGGGTCTCCTTTCCCGGAGCACTGTCCAAGGCGCGGGCGCCCTGCGCTGAGTACGCCACGTTGGTCAATTGCTCACCGAGTTGCTGTCCGAGGCGCTCCAGGAGCGGAGCAGCCTCGGCTATACATGTGTCTACATTGCTTTCCAGTTCCGTCAAAGCGTGGACCGCCAGGAATCCGGAACTGCTGATCTGCTCCGGGCTCAGGACCGAGCGGCCGCAGACCGCGACCGCAGGGACCCCGGCCCGGCGGGCCGCCCGGGCCACGCCCACCGGAGTCTTGCCCAGCAGGCTTTGTTCATCGAGGCTGCCTTCGCCGGTGATCACCAGGTCAGCACCGGCCAGCCGCTCCGCCAGCCCGGTGAATTCAAGGACGACGTCGATGCCCGGCCGGCGAGTCGCAGCCAGTACCGCGATGGCGGCGTAGCCCGCGCCGCCTGCCGCTCCGGCGCCCGGAGCCTCAGCGGCCTTGCGTGCCCGCGGCCCGATTTCGGCCGAGAGCACATCCACGAAATGGGCCAGGGCGGCGTCGAGGACCGCTACATCCTCCGGCGTGGCACCCTTCTGCGGGCCGAAGATCGCCGCCGCGCCCTGGGGGCCGAGCAGCGGGTTGTCGACGTCGCTGGCGAGCACGAAGCGTGCCTCGTCCAGGCGGGCATCGAAACCGGAGAAATCGATCCAGTCCAGCCTGGCCAGGGCCGCGCCGCCGGGCGGCAGTTCGTTGCCGTCGGCGTCGAGGAACTTGGCGCCGAGTCCCTGCAGGACCCCGGCGCCGCCGTCGGTGTTGGCGCTGCCGCCGACGCCGAGGATGATCTGCCGGCACCCGGCGTCGAGTGCTGCCCGGATCAGTTCGCCGGTGCCCAGGCTGGTGGCGCCCGTGGCGTCCTTGAGGCCGTCGGGCAGGACGGCGAGCCCGGACGCGGCGGCCAGCTCAATGACGGCCTCGCGTCCGCGGACCGCGAATTCGGCCCGGAGCGGGGCGCCGGTGGGGCCGCTGACAGTGGCGCTGCGGCGGGTGAAGCCGGAGCCGACGGCGGCATCGAGGGTGCCCTCGCCGCCGTCGGCCACGGGAATCCGCAGGACGTCCAGGTTGCCGCCGCACGCCCGCTGCAGCCCCGCTTCCAGGTGCCGGGCAACGTCCGGGGCCGAGAGCGATCCCTTGAACTTGTCCGGCGCTATGACGACGCGCATCTCAGGCCTGCAGGGCCAGGATGGCGGTGGGGGCGTCCTCGGCGGTCTCGGCCAGGGCCTCGAACTCGTTGACGGCGTTGATCTCGGTGCCCATGGAGATGTTGGTGATCTTCTCCAGGATCACTTCGACCACCACGGGAACCTTGAACTCGCCCATGAGCGCCTTGGCCTTGCCGAACGCGGCGGGCAGGTCCTCCGGGGTTTCCACCCGGATGGCCTTGCAGCCCAGGCCCTCGGCCACCTTGATGTGGTCCACGCCGTAACCGCTGGCGGTTGCCGAGAGCTCGGTGGAGTTGATGTTTTCAAAGGCCAGGGACACGTTCTGTTCCATGTTGAACCCGCGCTGGGACTGGCGGATCAGGCCGAGGTAGGAGTTGTTGACCACCACGTGGATGTACGGCAGGTTGAACTGCGCGCCCACGGCCAGTTCCTCGATCATGAACTGGAAATCGTAGTCACCGGACAGGGCCACCACGGTCTCGTCCGGCTTGCCGCGGACCACGCCCAGCGCGGCGGGGGCAGTCCAGCCCAGCGGGCCCGCCTGACCGGCGTTGATCCACTTGCGCGGGCCGAACACGTGCAGCATCTGGGCGCCGGCGATCTGGGCCAGGCCGATGGTGGACACGTACGTGGTGTCGCGTCCAAATGAACGGTTCATTTCCTCGTACACGCGCTGGGGCTTGATCGGGACGTTGTCGAAGTGGGTCTTGCGGTGCAGGGTGGCTTTGCGCCCGGAGCATTCGGCCACCCAGGCGGCGTAGTCCGGCAGCGAGCCGGCGGCGCGGCGTTCCCGGGCCAGTTCCAGCAGGCCGTCCAGGGCGGCGCCGGCGTCGGAGGCGATGCCGAAATCCGGGGAGAACACGCGGCCGATCTGGGTGGGCTCGATGTCGATGTGCACGAAGGTGCGGTCGGCGGTGTAGGTGTCCAGTCCGCCGGTGTGGCGGTTGGCCCAGCGGTTGCCGATGCCGATCACAGCGTCGCTGCGCAGGAAGTTCTCGTTGCCGTAGCGGTGGCTGGTCTGCAGGCCCACCATGCCGGCCATCAGGGTGTGGTCATCCGGGATCGCGCCCCAGCCCATCAGGGTAGGGATGACGGGGACGTTCAGCAGTTCGGCCAGTTCCACGAGCTGCTCGGACGCGCCGGCGTTGATGATGCCGCCGCCGGCCACGATCAGCGGGCGCTCGCCGGCGGTGAGCATGTCCAGGGCCTTTTCCAGCTGCTTCCGGCTGGCCCGGGGCTTCTCCACGGGCAGCGGCTCGTAGGTGTCGATGTCGAATTCGATCTCTGCCATCTGCACGTCGATCGGCAGGTCCAGCAGCACGGGGCCGGGCCGGCCGGAGCGCATCAGCGCGAAGGCCTTCTGGAAGGCGCCGGGGACCTGGCCCGGTTCCAGGATGGTCATGGCCAGCTTGGTGACGGGCTTGGCGATGGACTCGATGTCCACGGCCTGGAAGTCCTCTTTGTGCAGCTTGGCGACGGGGGCCTGGCCGGTGATGCAGAGCATCGGGATGGAATCAGCCCATGCCGCGTACAGGCCGGTGATCATGTCCGTGCCGGCGGGGCCGGACGTGCCGATGCAGATGCCGATGTTGCCGTCCTTCGCCCGGCTGTAGCCGTCAGCCATGTGGCTGGCGCCTTCAACGTGGCGGGCCAGGGTGTGGCGGATACCGCCGTGGGCCCTCATGGCCGAGTAGAACGGGTTGATCGCCGCGCCTGGCAGGCCGAACGCCTCGGTGGCGCCCTCCTTTTCCAGGATGGCGACGGCTGCGTCTACGGTGCGCATCTTCGTCATGGTGTGCTCCTTGAAAGTCTGTTTTTGGGTGTGGTGGGGGAGCCGCCGTCGTTGATGTTCGACGGCGGTTGCTCGGTTTTGTGTTTTATCCGGCCGCCGCCGGAGGTGCTCCTGCTGGCGGCCCGGTTAGTTCGGCCTGGTTTCTTTCGGCCTGGTTACTTCCGGCCGCTGAGCTGGAGGACCTGCTTGAAGAGTCCCGAGTGGTCCAGGCCGCCGTCGCCCTGGTTGACGGTCGCGGCGACGAGCTGCGCGACGACGGCGCCGAGGGGGACGGCGACGTTGGCCTCGCGGGCGGCGGCGGTGACGATGCCGAGGTCCTTGTGGTGCAGGGCCAGGCGGAAGCCGGGATCGAAGTTGCGGTCCAGCATCTTCTGGCCCTTCTGCTCCAGGACCTTGGACCCGGCCAGGCCGCCGCCGAGGACCTTGAGGGCGGCGTCCGTGTCCACGCCGTAGGCCTCGAGGAAGGCGATCGCCTCGCCGAGGACTTCGATGTTGACGGCCACGATCAGCTGGTTGGCTGCCTTGACGGTCTGGCCGGAGCCGGAGGGACCGACGTGGACGATCGTCTTGCCGACGGCGGCCAGGACTTCCCCGGCGGCCTCGAAGTCGGCGGTGTCGCCGCCCACCATGATGGAAAGCGCGGCGTCGATGGCGCCCTGTTCGCCGCCGGAGACCGGGGCGTCGAGGGGGCGGATCCCTGCGGCCCTGGCGTCGTCGGCCAGGCGTGTGGCGACGTCGGGGCGGATGCTGCTGGCATCGACCCACAGGGTGCCCTTGCGGGAGTTGGCGAAGACGCCGTCGGGGCCGCTGACCACGGCTTCGACGTCGGGGGAGTCCGGCACCATGGTGATGACGACGTCGGCGTCCTTGACGGCCTCGGCGATGCTGCCGGCACCGCGGCCGCCTTCGGAGACCAGCTTGTCGATCTTGTCCTGGCTGCGGTTGAAGCCCGTGACCGTGTGGCCGGCCTTGACGAGGTTGATGGCCATGGGCAGGCCCATGATGCCGAGTCCGATGACTGAAACGTTGCTCATAGTGGTTCCTTTACTGAAGTCTCTTGGTGCCGGTGCCGGTGCAGGCGGGGGCGCGGGTGCTGGGGATCAGCCGGCGGCGTGCTGGCGGATGGCCCAGCTGAAAGCGGTTTCCGCCGGCTCCTTGTATTCGAGGCCGATGTTGCCCGCGTAGCCGAGTTCGCGGCTGCGGGCGATCCATTCGCCGAGGGGAAGCTGCCCGGTTCCGGGAGCCCCGCGGCCGGGGTTGTCGGCGATCTGGATGTGGCCGAAGTCCTTCGCGTGCTTTTCGATGACGGCGGCGACGTCGTCGCCGTTCACGGCCAGGTGGTAGAAGTCGGCGAGGAGCTTGATGTTCCCGGCGCCGGATTCGCTCTTGACCCGGGCAATGACGTCGAGGGCGTCCTGGGCCTTCAGCAGCGGATAGCGGGGTGCGCCGCTGACGGGTTCCAGGAGGACGGTGCCGCCGATGCGGGCGACGCCGTCGGCCGCCGTCGCGAGGTTTTCGGCGCCAATGGCGTCCTGCTTCTGTGCGGATTCGCCGTCAATGCGGTTGCCGTAGAGGGCGTTGAAGGCCTTGCAGCCGAGGCGCTCACCGATCCCGGCGACGACGTCGACGTTGTCCAGGAATTCGGCCGAGCGTGCGGGCCATGAGACCAGGCCGCGGTCACCGCCCGGCATGTCGCCGGCATTGAAGTTCAGGCCGGTGAGCTGCACGCCGGCGTCGGTGATGGCGTTCTCAAACCGGGTGACCTGGGCGTCCGTGGGGACGGAGGTCTCGAAGGGCCACCAGAATTCGACGGCGTCAAAGCCGGCGGCCTTCGCCGCGGCGGGGCGTTCGAGCAGGGGGAGCTCCGTCAGGAGGATGGAGCAGTTCACGGAGTACGTCATTGTGGATTCCTTCGGACTGGCATATTTCGTATTGTGGAAACAATATCTTGCTCTATGAAAAGTTTAGGCGTGTGACGGGTGGCAGTCAACCCTGTTGCGGCGACGGTTGGGCGGAAATAGCCCTCCCGTGTTAACAAAGCCTCCGGCAACGGCTGTGCGGCTTAAACCGAAGTGCCCCGGCCATGGGAGGCCGGGGCACTTCGGTTTGGCTGCACAGCTGCGGAACTCAGGTCAGGCGGATCTGGCGGTTGACGTCCTTGTACAGCAGGTACCGGAAGTTGCCCGGGCCGCCGGCGTAGCAGGCCTGCGGGCAGAAGGCGCGCAGCCACATGAAGTCGCCGGCCTCCACCTCCACCCAGTCGTCATTGAGCCGGTAGACGGCCTTGCCTTCCAGGACGAAGAGCCCGTGTTCCATGACGTGGGTTTCCGCGAAGGGGATGGAGGCGCCGGGCTTGAGGGTGACGATGTTGACGTGCATGTCGTGGGCCAGGTCCTCCGGGTCCACAAAGCGGGTGGTGGCCCAGGCGCCGTCGGTGTCGGGCATGGCCCGCGGTTCGACGTCCTGGTCGCGCGTCACGAAGGATTTCGCCGTGTAGCCCTCCAGCGGCTCGTAGGCCTTCCGGATCCACTGGAAGCTGGCGATCTCGCCGGACTCGTTCGCCACGGACCACTGGGCTCCGGCGGCAAGGTAGGCGTAGCCGCCTTCTCCCAGCTTGTGGATTTCCCCCTCGAGGGTCAGGGAAAGGGCGCCCTTGGTCAGGAAGATGACGCCTTCGACGCCGGCCTCGGGCTCGGGCTTATCCGCGCCGCCGCCCGGGCCTACTTCGACAATCAGCTGCGAGAACGTGGTGGCAAAGCCGGCGATGGGCCGGGCAATGATCCAGGACCGGGTGTTGGTCCAGCCCGGCAGCTTGCTGGTGACGATGTCCCGGAGCACGCCCTTGGGAATGACCGTGTAAGCCTCCTTGACCACGGCGCGGTCGGAGAGGATCTGGGTCTGCGGCGGAAGCCCGCCCTCGGGGTAGAAGTAGTTGCTCATGAGTGTGCTCCTTCTGCAGAGGGGGTGGAGGTGTTGGCCAGCCGCGGATGGGCCAGCACGGTGAGTTGGGGGAGTCCGACGCCGGCCAGGGCCAGGACTTCATCGGCGCCGACGGCGCCGCACTGGACGCCGCGCAGCACGAAGGCTGCGAGGGCGCGGGCCGTGGCGGGCTCGTCCATGACGCCGCCGGCGGTCTGTTCGACGTAGTTGCGGAGCCGGGCCGCGGCGGCGGGAAGCCCCTGCCGGTAGAAGGCGTAGGTCGCGGTGAACCGGCTGGGCAGCTGGGCGGGGTGGAGGTCCCAGCCCTGGTAGTAGCCGCGTTCCAGCGACCGGCGGACCAGCCGGCCGTGGAGCTGCCAGGCCTGCTCCACGTTCTCGCCCACCGGGATGATGTTGGTGGAACCGTCCGAGAGCCGGATGCCCGTGCCGGCCACGGCAAGCTGCATGACTTCCTTGGCGAAGTCCGCCACGGGATGTTCCATGGACTGGTATTCGGCGGAGATCTGCAGCGATGCGGAGTAGTCGTAGGTGCCGTAGTGCAGCCCGCTGATCCGGCCGGGCACCGCGTGCGGCAGGCGCGCCACCGGCGAGGTACCGTCCGGGCCCAGGATGAGCTGAGGGGTTTCCACCTGCACCTCAAAGCGGAGCCGGCCCGCGGGCAGTGAGTGGACTTCCTCGAGGCGTGACACGGCGAAGTCCATGGCCTCCACCTGCGCCACAGTGGTGACCTTGGGCAGGGTGAGGATGAGCCCGTCCGGCAGTTCGCCGGCCGCGGCCAGGTGCGAGACGAAGAGATCCAGGGTCCGCAGGCCCCGGGCGCGGGTGGCGGCCTCGAAGCACTTGAAGCGGATCCCGATGAAGGGCGGCGCGGTCCCGGCGGCCACGGCGGCGGCCACGGCGGACGCCGCGGTGAGCGCGGCGGCGTCCTCGGCGTCGTCGCCCCGATCGCCGAACCCGTCCTCAAAGTCCAGGCGGAGGTCCTCGATCGGCTCGCGCGCGAGTTTGGCCCGGACCCGCGGTGCGACGGCGGCGGCCAGTCCGGCCTCCTGTCCCTGCAGCGAGCACAGGCTTTCGACGCCGCCACGGGCCTCGACCGCGGCCAGGGCCTGGGCGCCCCAGTCGGCAGTGAACTCCGGGCTGAAGCGGTCGGCCGGGACGTAGACGGTGTGCACCGGCTGGCGGGAGCCGTCGTCGCCCGGGTAGCTGCGCTCCAGGAGCAGGTCGGTGTCGGCGAGCCGCGCATCGATCCGGGCGAGGTCGGCCCGGGAGAGGGCAGTCGTCAGGGAACCCTGGCTGCGCGGTTGGGGCTGCGTCTGTGGATGCGGCTGGGCGCTGGCGGAGGTGGCTGCCATGCCTCAGCCCACCAGCTCGTACGCCGGCGTGGTGAGGAAGTCGGTGTAGTCCTCGGACAGGCAGATGTCACCGATCAGGCGGCTGGCCGGCAGGTAGTGCCGGGCGAAGGCTTCCTCGCCCACCTCGCCGCGGAGCTTCTCGGTTTCCTCGGCCAGGATGGCAGTCACCAGCTCGCGGGTGACGGTCCGGCCGGTGTCGGCCAGCACCGAGTGGTTGCGGATCTGCTGCCAGACCTGGGACCGCGAGATTTCCGCCGTCGCGGCGTCCTCCATCAGGTTGTGGATGGCCACGGCGCCGTTCCCGGAGATCCAGACGGCGGTGTACGCGACGGCCACGTAGAGGTTCAGCCGCAGGCCGGCCTCTGTGACCTGGCCCTGGGCGGAGCGGATGTCCAGGAGCTGGTCCGCGGTGACGTTGACCTCGGGCCGCTGTTTGTCCAGCTGGTTGGGCCGCTCGCCCAGGACGGAGTCGAACACCTCGCGGCAGATCGGCACCAGGTCAGGGTGTGCCACCCAGGAGCCGTCGAAGCCGTCGCCGGCTTCGCGGGTCTTGTCCGCCCGCACCTTCTCGAAGGCCTGGGCGGTCACCTCGGGTTCGCGCCGGTTGGGGATCACTGCCGCCATGCCGCCCATGGCGAAGGCGCCGCGGCGGTGGCAGGTCTTGACCAGGAGCTCGGTGTAGGCCCGCATGAACGGTGCGGTCATGGCGACCGTGGCACGGTCGGGGAGGACGAAGCTTTCGCCGGCATCACGGAAGTACTTGATGATGCTGAACAGGTAGTCCCAGCGGCCGGCGTTCAGGCCGGAGGCGTGGTCGCGGAGCTCGTAGAGGATCTCGTCCATCTCGAAGGCCGCCGGGATGGTCTCGATCAGGACCGTGGCGCGGACGGTGCCCTGCGGGATGCCGAGGTAGTCCTGGGCGAAGACGAAGATCTCGTTCCACAGCCGGGCCTCGAGGTGGCTCTCCATCTTCGGCAGGTAGTAGTAAGGTCCGTGGCCGTTGTCCAGGAGCCGCCTGGCGGTGTGGAAGAAGTGCAGGCCAAAGTCCACCAGGGCGCCCACGGTGTGTTCCCCTCCGATCAGCAGGTGCCGTTCGGCCATGTGCCAGCCCCGGGGCCGGGCCACCACGACGGCGAGCGGGGCGTCGGTGCGCAGCGCGTATTCCTTGCCTTCGGGCGAGGTGTATTTCAGGGTGCCGTCGGCGGCGTCGCGGAGATTGAGGATCGACTCGACCACGTTGGACCAGGTGGGCGTGCTGGCGTCCTCGAGGTCGGCGAGCCACACCTTCGCGCCGGAGTTCAGGGCATTGATGGCCATCTTGGCCGGGGCGGCCGGTCCGGTCATCTCGACCCGGCGGTCCTGCAGGGCCTCGGGTGCCGGGGCCACGCTCCAGTCGGCGTCGCGGATCTCCTGGGTCTCCGGCAGGAAGTCCAGCCGGCCGGTCCGGGCGACGTGCTCGCGCTTGAGGGCGCGGGCCTTGAGGAGCTCGGCGCGGGTTCCGGCAAACCGGAGGTGGAGTTCTTCGACGAAGGCGAGGGCCTCCGGGGTCAGGATTTCCCCGGCCCGGTCGACGGGGTGGGGATCGGTGACGGTGAGAGCCATTTCTGGTCCTTTCCTAGGCTGCGAATAGGCTGCTAATCAGGCGTGGGACGGAACGGCGTGGGCACCGGCGTGGGTGGAGCCCTCGCGTGCCGCCGCGGCGACGGCGGAGGCGACGTCTCCGGCAACTTCGGGGTCGAAGACGCTGGGGATGATGTAGCTGGCGTTCAGTTCATCGTCCGCCACCCGGTTCGCGATCGCTTCCGCGGCGGCCACGAGCATGGCCGGGGTGATGTCGGCCGCTCCGGCGTCCAGCAGCCCGCGGAAGAAGCCGGGGAAGGCGAGCACGTTGTTGATCTGGTTGGGGAAGTCGCTGCGGCCGGTGGCGACGACGGCGGCGTGCCGGGAGGCGATGACGGGGTCGATTTCCGGCGTCGGGTTGGCCATGGCAAACACAATGGCGTCATCGGCCATCGAGGCAACCTGCTCCTCGCCGATCACGTGCGGGGCGCTGACGCCGATGAAGACGTCCGCGCCGCGGAGTGCCTCGTGCAGGGTCCCCGAGAAGCCCCGCTCGTTGGTGTTCTCGGCGATCCAGGTGCGGTGCTCGTCGTCGTACTGTTCGCCGAAGTGGATGGCTCCCGAACGGCCGGCCGCGATGATGTTCCGTGCCCCCTGGGCCTTCAGGAGCTGGATGATCGCGGAGCCTGCGGCGCCGACGCCGGAGACCACGATCCTGACCTCGGAGAGCTTCTTGTCCACAACGCGCAGGGCATTGACCAGGGCGGCCAGGGTGACGATCGCGGTGCCGTGCTGGTCGTCATGGAAGACCGGGATGTCGAGTTCCTCGCGGAGCCGGCTTTCGATCTCGAAGCAGCGCGGCGCGGCGATGTCCTCGAGGTTCACGCCGCCGTAGACCGGGGCGAGGGCCTTGACGATCATGATGATTTCCTCGGTGTCCTGGGTGTCCAGGCAGACCGGCCACGCGTCAACGTTGGCGAACTGCTTGAAGAGGGCTGCCTTACCCTCCATGACCGGGAGCGCGGCGGCCGGGCCGATGTTGCCCAGGCCCAGGACGGCCGATCCGTCCGTAACGACGGCGATCGTGTTGCGCTTGACCGTCAGGTTCCGCGCGGCGGCGGGGTCCTCGGCGATCGCCAGGCAGACGCGGGCGACGCCGGGGGTGTAGGCGCGGGAGAGGTCGTCGCGGTTGCGCAGGGCCACCTTCGGGACCACCTCGAGCTTCCCGCCAAGGTGCATGAGGAACGTGCGGTCCGAGACGTGCTGGACCGTGACGCCGTCGAGCGCGTTGAGCGCGTCCTTGACCCGGGCGGCGTGGGCGTCGTCGGTGGTGTTGCAGGTGACGTCGACCACCAGCGTCTCGTGGTGGGACTCTGTGACGTCCAGGGCCGTGATGGCTGCGCCTGCGGCGCCGACGGCGGCCGCGAGTTCGCTGGTTGCCGTGAAGCTGGACGGAGCTTGCACGCGCAGGGTGATCGAATTTCCGGGGCTGGGGTTCGCCATTGAGTTCCTCCTGGTATGGCCCGTGGGGGCCGCTTACGCTTCGACGGATGTTTTCGTATTATGGATATTATTATCTGCTTAGTGGAAAAACAACCCTTTGGGGATCATCGCCCCGGCGGGCCGGGTGCTGTATCTTGGATTTTCAGCCTTATTTCACGATGTGGATAAGAAATGTCGATGCCGACCGCGCAGGAGAGAATGGTTATGGCTGAAAAGCCCTCGGGAGGCGTGCAGTCCGTTGAGCGCGTCTTCGAACTTCTGGAACTGATTACCGATGCCGGCGGTGAAGTCACGCTCAGCGAGCTATCCAACTCCACCGACCTGCCCCTTCCCACCATTCACCGGCTCCTGCGCACCCTGGTGTCCCTGGGGTATATCCGGCAGCTCCCCAACCGCCGCTACGCGCTGGGGCCGCGGCTGATCCGGCTTGGGGAGGCGGCCAACAAGCAGCTCGGCTCCCTCGCCAGGCCGCAGCTCAAATCGCTCGTGGACCGGCTGGGCGAAACGGCGAACATGGGCGTCCTGGACTCCGACATGGTCATCTACGTCGCCCAGGTGCCCTCGCTGCACTCGATGCGCATGTTCACCGAGGTGGGCAAGCGCGGCTACATGCACGCCACCGGCATGGGCAAAGCGATCCTGGCCCAGCTGGACGACGCCACGGTCCGCGGGATCGTGGGACGCCAGGGCATGCCGACGCCCACGCCGAAGAGCATCAGCAACGTCGAAGCGCTGCTGGAAGACCTGGAACTCATCCGTCAGCGCGGCTACTCCATTGACGAGGAAGAGCAGGAGGTGGGCGTGCGCTGCTTCGCGATGGCCATCCCCGATGCCCCGACGCCGGCCGCCATCTCCGTCTCCGGACCGGTCTCCCGGGTGGACCAGGCCTTCGCGGACAAGGCCGTGCCCCTGCTGCGGGACGCCGCCCGGGCGATTTCGGACGAGCTCAAGCAGGGCTGAGCCCGGAACGCTTCCGGCCGCCGGGCCGGAAGCTTCCCGCAGGCACGACTGGCGGGGCCCACGGCTGTGGGCCCCGCCAGCGTCTGCGATCGCGGCGATGCCTGGCTGCCTAGTGCTCGTCCGCCGCGACTTTGGAGGATGCCACCGGGACTTCCTTGCCCTCGCAGTCGATCAGTTTGCCGTTCTCATAGCGGTCGCCCTCGGCCAGGCACTGGAGGTCCTCCTCGCGGATGACCCGGCCCGTCCCGGCCACGAAGACCGACTGGTTCTCCGAGTTGCCCTTCTTCAGGTGGTTGAAGAGCAGGTTCAGCGAGATGGCCATGACGGCGGCGGAGCTGATGCCGGAGTGGAAGATCGTTCCGAACCAGCTGGGGAACTTGTCGTAGAACGTGGGGGCGGCGATCGGGATCATCCCGAAGCCGATGGAGGCGGCGACGATGATCAGGTTCATGTTGTTCCGGTACTCCACCTTGGCCAGGGTGCGGATGCCGCTCGCGGCCACGGTGCCGAAGAGCACGATCCCGGCGCCGCCCAGGACGGCGGTGGGAACCGCCGCCACCACGCGGCCTAGCACCGGCAGCAGGCCCAGCAGCACCAGGATGACACCGCCCGCCGCCACGACGTAGCGGCTCTTGATCTTGGTGACGGCGACCAGGCCGACGTTCTGTGCGAACGCGCTCTGGGTGAAGGAGCCGAAGACCGGCGCCACCAGACTGGAGACCATGTCGGCCCGCAGGCCCGCAGCGATCCGCTTCGAGTCGACCCGGGTGCCCACGATCTCCCCGACGGCCAGGATGTCGGCCATGGTCTCGGTCAGGATCACCAGGACCACGATCAGCATGGAGATGATGGCGGCGGCCTCGAAGGTGGGGGCGCCGAGGTGGAACGGTGCGGGGAAGGCGACGATCGGGCCGTCACCGACCTTGGAGAAGTCCGCCATGCCGGTCGCCACGGCGATCCCCGTTCCTGCCACCATGGCCAGCAGGATGGAGAGGCGGGAAATGGTGGCACTGCCGACCTTGCTCAGCAGGAGCACGAGGGCCAGGGTAATGGCCGCCAGCCCGATGTTGGCCACGCTCCCGTAGTCCGGGGCCTTCTTGTTTCCACCCATGGCCCAGTTGGCCGCCACGGGCATCAGGGTGAGGCCGATGGTGGTGATGACCGTTCCCGTCACCACCGGCGGGAAGAACCGGACGATCTTGGAGAACACCGGGGCGATCAGCAGCCCGATGGCTGCCGAGGCGATGACGGCGCCGAACACGGCCGGCAGGCCGCCTCCGCCGGTGACGATGGCGACCATGGTCGCCACGCTGGCGAAGGAAACGCCCTGGACCAGGGGGAGCTGGGAGCCGAAGAACGGCACTCCCAGCGTCTGGAGCAGGGTTGCCAGGCCACCCATGAAGAGGGCGGCCGCGATCAGGACCCCGACGTCGGCCGGCGCCAGGCCGGCGGCCTGGCCAACGATCAGGGGGACGGCGATGATGCCGCCGTACATGGTCAGGACGTGTTGGAAGCCGTAGGCGAAGCTGCTTCCGATGGAGAGCCGTTCGTCTTCGGGGCGGGGCGTGCCGCCGGAAACTCCTGTGCCGCCGGTGCGTGGCAACCGTGCGGTCAATTTCTTGCGTGCGTTCATGGCAGACCTTCTTGGTTCATGGCGGACGTCGTCGTCCGGCTAACAATGTCTGGCTAACGGGTACTGGCTAAAGGGTGTTGATTGATGGGTGCTGAGGTGCTGAGGTGCTGAGGTGCTGAGGTGCCGGCCCGGTGGCCCGGGCCGGCTCCGGGGCTAATAGGGAGTCCCGGGGCCCGGGAGGCCTAGCAGAAGCCGGCGATCCCGTTCCAGGCGATCTCCGCGGGGCTGGCGTCATCGCGCTGGACGGTCGCCTCGATCAGGCCGTAGGGGCGGTCGGCAGCAAAGAAGACCTCGTTCGGGTTGTCCAGGCCGAAGGGCGAGAGGTCGACCAGGAAGTGGTGCTTGTTGGGCATGGAGAACTTGATCTCGTCGATCTCGGTGTGCGCTTCCAGGACCTTGGTGCCCATCTCGAACAGGGTCTGCTGCAGGGCGTGGGAGTACTTTTCGCTGAAGCCCTCCAGCAGCAGGCTCTTGACGTCCTCGTAGCTCTTGTTGAAGTCGAACGTGCTGAAATCGGTGCCGGTCCTGAAGCGCCAGCGGGCCGAGACGTCCGTGGCGAGGATGCGGTCCGCGGTCTCTGGGAGGGTGGTGTACTTGTCCCGCGGGAAGCCGCTGAATCCGGACTGGGTCGACTTCAGCACGGTGAGGTCCTTGAGCCCTGCGATGAGGTGCTCGGTGGCGCCGTCGCGGACGAGGACTGCGGTGCGGACTTCCTGGCCGCTGCGGACGAAGGAGTGGTCGTGCCCGGTGCCGTGGACCTGGATCCGGTCCCATTTGTAGGACTCGGCAGCCCAGCGGCCGCCGGTGACCCAGTCGAAGTTCGAGGTGAAGTGCTTGCCCAGCCGCAGCAGGAAGGCTTCCGGGGAGCCGATGCCGTCCCGGGCGAAGGCGTAGATCGTGTTCTTTTGGGTGTCCGTGGCCACCACGTGGCTGTTGTCGCCTTCGAGGTGGGCGTATGCGAAGTCTCCCCGGAGCTGCGAGGTGACGTTCAGGTCTTCGATCTCATGGCGGTCGGTGTCCCTGGTGATCTTGACGACCCGGACTTCGGCTTTTCCGTACTGGTTGTGGCCGAGGACGATCTTGTTGCTCATGGTCTGATTCCCAACTTCAGGTATGTGGCACCAAAGTCCCACATAGAAATTAAGCGCTTGTTTCCCGCGCGTTTCTTATTCCGTCGGCCCACAAAAAAGAGCCGACATCAGTTGATGCCAGCTCATTACGACCCTGCCTGCTGCTCCCAGGTTACGTGACCTGCGCCACGAATTGGGATTAAGCGTAGCCCGGTCCGGCGGTGGTGTACATCACTTTTTGAAAAATCGGATTGTGACCGCGAGGGTCCCGGCATGTCCCGGCATGCGACTGCAGCCCTGGGCCCACTCCTGGCCGCACCCTTGACCGGCGGTTCCCGCGCCACATAGACTTCCACATAACAAGAAATTACTTCCGAATTGTGGAACTTCTCGTAGAGCCGTGTCGACCGGTTTGATCCGGCGCAACGAACGCATCGAAGCGGCCACACACAACGAATGCCACACAAGCTATGAGGGGGAGTCCATGGACTCGCAGGAGAAGGACAGCACCACCATTGAATTTCCCGCGCCTGAAGTTCCGGCGCCCGAATTTCCGGCCCCGGGCCAGGAGCTGTACCTGCCGTTCGGCGGCACGGACCCGGACTTCTACATTCCGGCCGAGTGTGAGCGCAGGGACCGGGGCTTTTCCCGCTGGCTGCGCTCGCTGCCGCTCTTCGGGCGGTAGCCGCCCCGGGCGGCGGCCCCTCCTGTGGCGCGGTCGGCGCTTCCGGGGGTGCGACGGCAGGGCGTGACGGCCCGGAAACAGAGATTTCACACAACGAAACCGGGCTTCCCCTAAATTGGGGGCGCCGCGCGGACGTCCCGGTGCTACTGTCAGTCTTGCCAACGGCGGGCGGCCCGGTCCCGGGACGCTATCTACCAGGCGCAACCTTCAAGGCACATGCTGAAGACTGGTCACCGTCGCATCCGGCCCTTGCGTTCCCGCAGCGGTGTACCGGCTTCCGCAGGTAGGGAGTGGCAGCGTGAGAGCAACCGATACGGCCCAGAAGTTCCTGGCGAGGTCCATCGAATTGGCCACGGCCAACGTCCTGGACAGCGGCGGCCCGTTCGGCGCCGTCGTGGTCACCGCGGAGGGCCAAGCGTTCGACGGCGTCAACCGCGTCACCGCCACCAACGATCCCACCGCGCACGCCGAAGTCACTGCCATCCGGCGGGCCTGCCGCGAACTTGGCACATTCGATCTCAGCGGCGCCACGCTCTACTGCAGCTGCGAGCCGTGCCCCATGTGCCTGGCGTCAGCGCTGTGGGCGCGGGTGTCGCGCGTGGTGTTCGCCGCGGACCGGCACGATGCCGCGTCGGCCGGCTTCGATGATGCCGTCTTCTACGAATACTTCGAAAACGATCAGCGCGACGCGCTCATGCCGGTGGGCAGGCTGGAACTGACCGACCCGCACGCCCCCGCGGTCCTGGACCCCTTCAATGCCTGGAACTCGCTCAAGTCCAGGACCGAGTACTAGCGCCGGGGCCTGCGGCAATGTTGGATCTGCTCCCGCACCTGGCCACCTGGCGGCCGGCCGCCTCCGGGCAGCGCTGCGCGGTGGCCACCGTGGTGGGCACGTCAGGATCGGTGCCGAGGCCCGTGGGCACGTCCATGCTGGTTTCCGACGCCGGCGAAGTGCTGGGCAGCCTGTCCGGCGGCTGCATTGAAGGGGCCGTCGTGGAGTCGGCCCTGGAGGCACTGCGCGACGGCGGGACGCGCCGGGAGTTCTTCGGCTACAGCGCCGAGGACGCGTTTGCCGCCGGCCTGACCTGTGGCGGCGGGCTGGAAATCCACATCGAACCCCTGGGCTCCGGGCCCGGCCGGCTGCGGCTGGAGAGCCTGCACGGCCTGGCTCGGCGGCAGCCGGGCAGCGGGGCGGCGCTGATCCGCAGGGTGGACGCCGGCGGGGGCGGCGCCGTCGTGGTTGCTGACCCCCCGGCCTTCCAAGCGGTGCAGTCCGCCGAACTGGCCGCGCTGCTGGGAGCTGAACTGCCGGGGGCCCCCGGCCCCGCCGGTGCCTCGCGCATGCTGGTGGCAGCGGCAGCCCAGCTGGAACCGCTGCTGCGGGGAGGCC
Source organism: Arthrobacter sp. 10N43 (assembly GCF_056394525.1). Classification (NCBI taxonomy): domain Bacteria; kingdom Bacillati; phylum Actinomycetota; class Actinomycetes; order Micrococcales; family Micrococcaceae; genus Arthrobacter; species Arthrobacter sp. 10N43. The sequence continues at coordinate 113,525 of NZ_JBFTIA010000010.1, forward strand.
GCACCGGGCTGGTCCGGCTCGCGTCTGCGGGGGATTGCCGGCCGGAGCCCGTGAGCCTGCTGGTGGAGAGCCGGCTGCCCGCGCCGCGCCTGCTGATCTTCGGCGCCAATGACTTTGGTGCGGCACTGCTGCCGGCCGCGAAACTCCTGGGCTTCCACGTCACGTTGTGCGATGCGCGTCCGGCCTTCGCGCAGCAGGACCGGTTCAGCGCCGCGGACGAAATCGCCACGGCCTGGCCGCACCGGTACCTCGCGGACCAGGTGGGGGCCGGGCGCACCGATTCCCGGACGGCCATCTGCGTGCTCACGCATGATCCGAAATTCGATGTCCCGCTCCTGCAGGCCGCGCTTGCCCTGGATGTGGCCTACGTCGGTGCCATGGGGTCCAGGCGCAGCCACAGCGCCCGGATCGATGCCCTGCGGCGGACCGGTGTGGCCGAACGGGACCTGGCCCGGCTGCACTCGCCCATCGGCCTGGACCTCGGCGCCGTCACGCCGGAAGAGGTGGCGGTGTCCATCGCGGCGGAAATCGTGGCCAACCGGAGCGCGTCCGCCGGGCTGGCCCAGGGCAGCGTGTCCCTCAAGGACGCCAGCGGCCCGATCCACCACTATGCTCCAGCTCATCACGACAGCAGCTACCCCGACAGTAACCACCCCGACAGCAGCGCCGGCATCCCGGTACGTCAGGAGGCCCCATGGACATGAACACCATCGAAGCCGTGGTCCGCACAACGGATCCGGCCGACTGGCGCGAAGGGGACGCCTGGCTCGCCGGGGGAACCGTGCTGTTCTCCGCCGGGAGCCCCGCCGCCGGGGAGGAGCCGCTCTGGCGTCTCCTGGACCTCGGCGGAACGGACTGGACGCCCCTGGCCGTCTCGCCGGCGGGCATCGAGCTGGCGGCAACCTGCACCATCGCGCAACTCTATGCTTTCCCCGATTCGGATGCCGGCCGGGGGCTGGCCGGGGACTGGCCCGGCGTGGAGCTCGTCCGGCCGTGCTGCGAGTCGTTTGTGGCGTCCTTCAAGGTCTGGAACATGTCCACGGTGGGCGGCAACCTGTGTACCGCCCTGCCTGCCGGGCCCATCATCTCGCTCTGCGCGGCGCTCGAGGGCACAGCCACCATTTTGGGCCCCGGCGGCGGCGCCCGCACGCTTCCGGTGCTGGACTTCGTCACGGGCGACGGAACCAACGCCCTCGCTCCCGGCGAGCTCCTGCGCAGCGTGAGCATGCCGGCGTCGGCCCTGTGCTCCCGGGTGGCGTTCCGTCGGCTGTCGCTAAGCAACCTGGGCAGGTCCGCGGTGCTGCTGATCGGCAGGCTCGACGCCGGCGGCAGGCTGGTCCTGACCGTCACCGCAGCGACTAGACACCCTGTCCAGCTGCGCCTGAAAACCAGTGCTGCGGCGCCCGCGGACGCTCTCCCCGGGGTCCTTACTGGGGCCCTTGCCGGGGCCCTGGATGCCGCAATCCCGGACGAGCTGTACCACGACGACGTCCACGGCCTGCCCGAATGGCGCAAGGACATGACGTACCGGCTGGCCCACGAAATCCTGGCCGAACTCACCGGCCCGGCAGGCCACGAGCCGCCGCGGGTATCCGGTGACTTCTGGCCGCCGCGGGGCAGGCCCTTGCCCGCCGCGTTCCGGGCGGAAGGGGCCTGACCATGGCAGCTGAGATCAACCGCCCCATCGAGATCAACGGCGCCCCGGCGCCGGCCGAACCCCGCCCGGGCCAGTGCCTGCGGACGTTCCTGCGTGAGCAGGGGAACCTGGGCGTGAAGAAGGGCTGCGACGCCGGCGACTGCGGCGCGTGCACGGTGCACGTGGACGGGATGCCCGTGCACAGCTGCATCTATCCCGCCGTCCGCGCGGAGGGCCGGGCCGTCACCACCATCGAAGGCCTGGCCGCCACCTGCGCCTCCGATGCCTCCCAGGCTGCTGACGCCCCCGCCGGCGCCGCGCTCCACCCGATGCAGCAGCAGTTCCTGGACCGGCAGGGCTTCCAGTGTGGTTTTTGCACGGCCGGCCTGGTGATGACGGCGGCCGCCTTCGACGACGGGCAGAAGGCGGACCTGCCCCGCAACCTCAAGGGCAACCTGTGCCGGTGCACGGGATACCGCGCCATCGAGGACGCCGTCTGCGGGGAGGCCGCGCACGGCAAATCCAGGCACCCGGACCCCGCCGGCTCGGGATCCGGGATCGCCGGGCCGGGCCAGCCGGAGCCACGCCCCGGGCAGCTGGGAGACGACGTTCCCGCCCCCGCCAGCCTCGCCGTCGTCACCGGACAGGCCCGCTACACCCTGGACGTCCCGGCCGGGGAACTGCCCGGGTTGCTGCACATGAAGCTGCTGCGCTCCCCGCACGCCCACGCCCGCATCCGCTCCATCGACGCGGCGGCCGCGCTGGCCATTCCCGGAGTCGAAGCGGTCCTTACCCACCGTGACTCCCCGTCGCAGCTGTTTTCCACCGCCCAGCACGAGCTCTACACCGACGACCCGGACGACACCCTCGTGTTCGACGACGTCGTGCGGTTCACCGGCCAGCGGGTCGCCGCCGTCGTCGCCGTGACCGTGGCGGCGGCGGAGGCGGGCGTGCGGGCCCTCAAGGTTGACTACGAACTGCTGGAGGCTGTCTTCACCCCGGAGCAGGCCATGCTCCCCGGCGCCCCAGCCATCCACGGAGACAAGGACGCGGCCACGGCCCGCATCAGCCAGCCGGAACGCAATGTCGTGGCGGAACTGCATTCCGAGCTCGGCGATGTGGCGGCCGGCTTCGCCGCCGCGGACTTCATCCACGAGCACACCTACCGGACCCAGCGGGTGCAGCACATGGCGCTTGAAACCCATGCGTCCATCGCCTCCGTCGGCGGCGACGGGCGGCTGCTGATCCGCACCTCCAGCCAGGTCCCGTTCCTGGTCCGGCGGACCCTGGCCCGGGTCTTCGGCCTGCCCGAGGAGCAGATCCGGGTGGTGGCGGGACGGGTGGGCGGCGGGTTTGGCGGCAAACAGGAAGTGCTCACCGAGGACGTCGTCACGCTGGCCATCCTGAAGCTCAACCGGCCCGTGCAGCTTGAATTCACCCGGACCGAACAGTTCACGGCAGCCACCACCAGGCATCCGTTCACCATCCATCTCAAGGCCGGCGCCAGCCGCGACGGCCGGTTGACCGCACTGCAGCTGGAGGTGCTCACGAATACCGGCGCCTACGGCAACCACGCGCCCGGAGTGATGTTCCACGGCTGCGGCGAGTCGCTGGGGGTGTACAAGTGCGCCAACAAGAAAGTGGACGCCCACGCCGTGTACACCAACACCGCGCCCTCGGGCGCTTTCCGCGGCTACGGGCTGAGCCAGATGATCTTCGCGATCGAATCCGGCATCGACGAGCTCGCGACCGGGATCGGCATGGACCCCCTGGAGTTCCGCCGCCGGAACATGGTCCGGGAAGGCGACGACATGCTGTCCACCCGGGACGAGCCCCAGGAGGACGTCCGCTACGGCAGCTACGGCCTGGACCAGTGCACCAAGCTGGTGGAGGATGCCCTGGCACGCGGCCTGGAACGCGACCGCGCGGCCGGCCACCACACCCTGGGACCGGACTGGATGGTCGGGCAGGGGACGGCCCTGTCCATGATCGACACCGTCCCGCCGCGCGGCCACTTTGCCCACTCCAGGCTCCGGCTCCTGCCGGACGGAACGTACGCCGCCGACGTCGGGACGGCAGAATTCGGCAACGGCACCACCACGGTCCACGCGCAGCTCGCGGCCACGGCGCTGTCCACCGACGCCGCACGCGTCACCGTTCGGCAGTCCGACACCGACCTCGTGGACCATGATTCCGGTGCGTTCGGATCCGCCGGCACCGTGGTGGCGGGCAAGGCGACGCTGGCGGCCGCCGAGGACCTCGCCGTCCGCATCCGCGGTTTCGCCGCCGGCATCCGCGGGGTTCAGTCCTCCCGCTGCCTGCTGGACGGGGACGCCGTGGTCTGTGAGGGGACCCGGGTGCCGCTGACGGAAATTTACGACGCCGCGGCGGAAGCCGGCGTCGAGCTCGCCGCCGAGGGGCATTGGGGCGGGACGCCGCGTTCGGTGGCGTTCAACGTCCAGGGCTTCCGGGTGGCCGTGAATGCCGGGACGGGGGAGCTGCGGATCCTGCAAAGCGTGCAGGCGGCCGACGCCGGCGTGGTGGTCAATCCGCGCCAGTGCCGCGGCCAGATCGAGGGCGGGATCGCGCAGGCCCTCGGCTCTGCGCTGTACGAGGAAGTCAAGGTCGACGACGCCGGCCGCGTCACCACCGACGTCCTGCGGCAGTACCACGTCCCCACGTTCGCGGACGTGCCGCGCAGCGAGGTGTACTTCGCCGACACGGCCGACAAGCTGGGCCCGCTGGGCGCGAAGTCGATGAGCGAGAGCCCGTTCAATCCGGTGGCGCCGGCCCTGGCGAACGCCATCCGGAACGCCACCGGCGTGAGGTTCTCCCAGCTGCCGATCTCCCGGGACAAGATCTACCTCGGCCTCAAAGCGGCCGGGCTCGTCCCCTCCCGCTAAAACCAACTTGGGGGTCGTAGCAACCGTTTGTGACTTGCCGTAATCCGGTAACCCTTGACCGATGCGTGATCCAGGTCATACCGTTATTTCACTACCCGATACCCATCTTCCGCATTGTGGAATTAGAGCAACGACGCTCCTGCCGGTTGTTTCCGGCGAAATCCCAATGCGGAATGCATGGAAGACATCTTCAAGAAGCGAGATCACGATGCAGACGACCCCGTTGACCGGCGTCGACCCGGCACCCGACACCGCAGCTGACTTGGGCAAAGCTACCCACCCTTCCATGGGTGTCGACGCCCTTTGCGATGCAGCCAGCGCCGCCTCCGGCCGAACGATCAGCCCCTCCCTGTACAACATCGACCTTGCCCCGACGAAGCGGGAAGGTCGTCGCTGGACCAGTTACAGCATTTTCACCCTCTGGGCCAACGACGTCCACAGCCTTGGAAACTATGGCTTCGCCATCGGGCTCTTCGCGCTCGGACTGGGCGGCTGGCAGATCCTTCTCGCCTTGGGAATCGGGGCCGTCCTGCTGTTTGCGCTGCTCAGCTTTTCTGGCTTCATGGGCGTCAAGACCGGTGTCCCGTTCCCCGTCATGAGCCGGATCAGCTTCGGCATCAGGGGAGCCCAGATCGCCAGCCTTCTGCGCGGGGCAGTGGCCGTGGCATGGTTCGGTATCCAGACCTACCTGGCGTCAGTGGTGCTCCGCGTCATGCTCGTGGCCATGGTTCCCTCGCTGCGGGACCTGGACGCCAACTCCCTCCTCGGCCTCTCCACGCTGGGCTGGGCATCATTCGTGTTCCTCTGGATCGTCCAGCTGGTCATCGTCAGTTTCGGCATGGAAATGATCCGCAAGTATGAGGCCTTCGCCGGGCCCATCATCCTGGTGACCATGGCGTCCATCGCCGTCTGGATCTTCGTCGAAGCCGGCGGTTCCATCGCCTGGGCCTCGAACAACCCCCTCGAAGGCGCCGAAATGTGGCGCACCATCTTTGCCGGCGGTGCTCTGTGGGTGGCCATCTACGGCACGTTCGTCTTGAACTTCTGTGACTTCACCCGGTCCGCCGTCTCCAAGAAGGCCGTGGTGCGGGGCAACTTCTGGGGCATCCCCATCAACATGCTCCTCTTCGGCGCGATCGTGGTGGTCATGGCCGGTGGCCAGTTCAAGATCAACGGCACGGTCATCGAGAGCCCGTCGGACATCGTCCAGACCATCCCGAACACGCTGTTCCTTGTCCTGGCCTGCCTGGCGCTGCTGATCCTGACCATCGCCGTGAACCTGATGGCCAACTTTGTGGCTCCCGTCTACGCCCTGACCAACCTCTTTCCGAAGCACCTGAACTTCCGCAAGGCGGCCTGGGTCAGCGGCACGATCGGCCTCGTCATCCTGCCGTGGAACCTCTACAACAACCCGCTCGTGATCGTGTACTTCCTGGGAGGACTCGGAGCGCTGCTCGGCCCTCTCTTCGGCGTCGTGATGGCCGACTACTGGCTGCTGCGCCGCGGCAGGGTCAACGTGCTGGAGCTCTACACCGAGAACCCGGCAGGAGCCTACTACTACAAGAACGGCTTCAATCCCCGGGCGATCATCGCCATGGTGCCGGCCGCCTGCGTTGCGCTCCTGGTCGCCTTTGTTCCGGCGCTCGACGCCGCCGCCCCGTTCGCGTGGTTCGTCGCAGCCGGAATCGCCGCGGTTGTCTACTACGTCATTTCGGACCGCTCCCAGCGGCTGGACGACGTCGACGGCGAGGCAATCGCCGTCGCCAGCACCCACTGACCCCCGTCTGAAAGCCGAAAAGCACAATGCGCATTCTTGTCGCCAACGTCAACACCACCCAGTCCATGACGGACTCCATCGCCGAGCAGGCACGCCAGGCCGCGCTTCCGGACACGGAAATCGTCGGGCTCACTCCCCGCTTCGGAGCGGACTCCTGTGAGGGAAACTTTGAAAGCTACCTCGCCGCGATCGCCGTCATGGACGCGGTCCTGTCCTACCCGGAGCCGTTCGACGCCGTTGTCCAGGCCGGCTACGGCGAGCACGGCCGCGAAGGGCTCCAGGAGCTCCTCGACGTTCCGGTCGTGGACATCACCGAGGCGGCCGCGAGCACCGCAATGTTCCTTGGCCATAAGTACTCAGTGATCACCACCCTGGACCGTGCCGTTCCGCTGATCGAGGACCGGCTGAAGCTGGCCGGCCTCGACGCCCGGTGCGCCTCGGTCCGGGCCAGCGGCATGGCCGTCCTGGAACTGGAGGAGCATCCGCAGCGTGCAGTGGAGGCCATCATCGAACAAGCGCTGCTGGCCGTCCGGGAGGACAAAGCGGAAGTCATTGTCCTCGGCTGCGGCGGCATGGCCGGGCTGGACGAGGAGATCCGGAAGCGTGCCGGCGTCCCTGTGGTGGACGGCGTGGCTGCCGCCGTCACTATCGCTGAATCGCTGGTCCGGCTGCGGCTGAGCACGTCCAAAGTCCGGACCTATGCCACCCCGCGCCCCAAGTCGGTCATCGGCTGGCCGCTGGTGGCAGCCCCCGCACCGGCCACGCCGTGATCCGAACCAGACAGCTCCCGACGACGTCGGATCCCTCATGTGGAGACCGCTAACGGCCTATAGTCGGACGATGGAACAGCGAATCTTGGGCAGGACCGGACGTAATGTCTCCATCGTTGGCTTGGGGACCTGGCAACTGGGCGCCGACTGGGGCAACGTGGACCCAGCTCAGGCGCAGGCCATCCTGGCGGCCTCCGTGGAAGCTGGTGTCACGTTCTTCGACACCGCGGACGTCTATGGCGACGGCCGCAGCGAGCAGGCCATCGGGGCGTTCCTGGCAGACAACCCCGGCCTGGACATCACGGTGGCCACCAAGATGGGCCGCCGCGCGGAGCAGCGCCCGGAGAACTACAACCTCGCCAACTTCCGCGCATGGACGGACCGGTCGCGGCGCAACCTGAGCGTCGAGCAGCTGGATCTGGTCCAGCTGCACTGCCCGCCCACGGCCGTGTACAGCAACACCGAGGTCTACGACGCGCTGGACACGCTCGTGGCCGAGGGCGTCATCCGCAACTACGGCGTCAGTGTGGAACGGGCCGAGGAAGCCCTCGAGGCAATCCGCCACGAAGGCACGGCCACAGTGCAGATCATCTTCAATGCCTTCCGGCTCAAGCCGTTGGACGAGGCGCTGCCCGCGGCTGAGGCCGCAGGGGTGGGCATCATCGCCCGCGTCCCGCTCGCCTCCGGGCTGCTCTCCGGCAAATACACCGCGGAGACGTCCTTCGCGGCGGACGACCACCGGAATTACAACCGCACCGGATCGGCGTTCGACGTCGGGGAAACCTTCTCCGGCGTGGACTTCGGGCAAGGCCTCAAAGCGGTGACCGAGTTCGAGGAACTGGTGCCCGACGGCGTCAGCACCGCCCAGGCGGCCATCGCCTGGATCGCGGCGCAGGACGGCGTCAGCACGGTGATCCCGGGCGCGCGGAACGTGGACCAGGCGCGCGCCAACGCCGCCGCGGCGGATGCCAGCGGCATTGACGCAACGTTCGACGTCGGCGTCCGCGAAATCTATGACCGCTACTTCCGCGAATCGATCCACCCCCGATGGTAGGACTGGACCGTGGCTGCCGTAGCGGATCGGGCCGGTGAATGACTGCTTCCATCAGGGCCTTCGTCGAGCGGCTGGCATCCGTGGAGACCGGCCCGGGATGCAACAATTTCTTCGACTTTAGCGAAGCCGGCAATGCCCAGCGGCGCCGGAACCTGGAGCTCTATCTGCAGGAAATGCTGGACAGGCGTCCGAAGGTGCTGCTGTTGGGCGAAGCGCCGGGCTTCCGCGGTATGCGAATCACCGGAGTTCCGTTCACCAACCGCACCATGTTCGAGGGAGACGCCAACTCATTCGGGCTGTTCGGGCCGGGGAAGGGCTACGCGCTGCCGGCAGATGCCGCGGGAATCGCGGCGGAACCGACGGCCACGGTGATGTGGGAGGTGCTGGCCGAACTGGAATTCTTGCCGCTGCTGTGGAGTGCCTGCCCGTGGCACACGCACGTACCTGGCCGGCCGCTGTCCAACAGAACGCCAAGGGCCTCCGAAGTTGCCCTTGGAACTCCGTTTTGGCAGGCGCTGACGGAAGCGTTTCCGATCGAATCCGTGGTGGCCGTGGGCAATGTGGCGCACCGCAGCCTGCAGCTCAGTGGCCTGGGCGTGCCGAAAGTCAGGCATCCCGCCCACGGCGGCAGGGCCGGGTTCAAGCTTGGCCTGCAGGAGCTTTTAGCCTGCCTGTGCTAAAACCGGTGTTGCTGACCCCGTTGCTATTGGGGACCCGAGTCCAGAAGGTGCAGCTGGTCGGGGGAGTCGAGGTCCTCGCCGCCGGAGAGGTCGCTGCAGTCCACCAGGTCAACCAGGTCCGGGTGCTCCTGCAGGAAGACGCGCGCTCCGGCGTCGCCCGTTGCCGTTTCCGCGGCTTCGGCGCGAAGGCCGGCGTCGAGCAGCAGCGGATGCCCCCACCGCAGCTTGCCCTCCGCATCGCGATAGGCGGCGGCCGTCACGCGGCCCGGCCGGTGGGCTGCCAGCAGCCGGGCGACGGCCTCCGGGCCCAGGCCCGGCTGGTCCACCAGCGCGATCAGCACGTGGTCCGCCGGGTCCGCCGTGGCAACGCCGGCCCGGAACGAGCCGCCCATCCCGGTAGCCCAGTCGGGGTTTTCGATGACCGTGTGCCGGTCGAGGTCGGTGGCGGCGCGGACCCTGGCCGCGTCGGCGCCCAGGACCACCACGACTTCACGGCAGCCGCCGTCGAGCAGCACCGCGGCGAGCACTTCAACCAGCGTGCGGCCCCGGAACGGGAGCAGCGCCTTGGGTCCGAGGCCCAGCCGGGTCCCGGCTCCGGCGGCGAGCAGGACCGCCGTCGTCCGTGTCGACGTCGTCTGTGCCGCCGTCGTGAGCCGTTCCGATGAGTCAGCCATGGCCCCAGCCTATGCAACCGCCAGCCTATCCAGCCCATATAACAGTTGACGGCAGTGTTCCTGGGGAACACTGCCGTCAACTGCCTGATCGATGGGGTCAGGCGTCGCCGCCCGCTCCGCCGGTGGTCCCGGCGTTGACATCCAGGAGCTTGTAACGGTCCATCGCGTAGCCGGGCGCCTGGGCGTCGACTTCGCCGCGGCGGGCGAGCATCTGCAGGGAACGGACCACCACGGAGTGGATGTCGTTCTTGAAGAAGCGGCGTGCCGCGGCGCGGGTGTCGGAGAAGCCGAAGCCGTCGGCGCCGAGCGAGGCGAACTCG
>NZ_JBFTIA010000011.1:0-109699 GCF_056394525.1 Arthrobacter sp. 10N43
CACAACATGCGCCAACACGCCACCATGAAGCAGTAAGAAAACGTCGGTGGGGGCCAGTGGCCCCCACAACCCCGCCCGCTGGCCCCCACCGGCAATATCACTGGCCCCGGAAGGCAATATCGAGTGGCTTCCAAACCTTCAAATACTCAATTCGAGCCACACTCAACGGAGAGGTGCCATAAATGTCAGAAAAATGTAATCCGGATCCACTATTCTCACCGTTACTGGTAAATAAGAAATGGATTCGTAATCGTTTTGTACTGCCAGCGATGCAACGGAAAACGCGTGATTATGCGCCGACCCTTGGCATGGCAGATACCCTGCGAAAGTGTGCCGAAGATGGCGCAGGTCTAATAATCGCCGAAGGGGCAGCACCAGATCATCCTGCGGCCTACTGGCAGCCCGTTTTCGGCATCATCGGCCAAGAGACCGCAGAGGGCTGGCGTCGCGTCGCGAAGGCCGTAACGGCAACAGGCGCGGTATTTCTTATGCAACTATGGCATCCCGGCGCTTTGCGGCTAGTAGTCGATGGAATCCCAAATCCTTTTCCGAATTACCCCTCACTAAGCCCCTCCGGCTTGGTTCAGGAGGGTCGCATTAACGGCTTAGCGATGACCAGTCAGGACCTCGAAGACACAAAGGCAGCATATGTGCAGAGCGCCATTATCGCCCAAGAGGTAGGAGCGGACGGCATCGAAGTCCATGGCGCCCACGGATACCTATTGGACCTCTTTCTTTGGCATGAAACGAATAAGCGCGAAGATGAATATGGCGGGGCGACCTTAGTCGAGCGCGCACGCTTTCCTGAGGAGATCGTAGCTGCCATTCGTGAGGCAACAGGGGCAGACTTCATAATTTCATTCCGGTTCTCACAGTGGAAGGAAGTGGACTACGGTGCCAGGATCGCTGATCATCCAGATGACCTCCGTCCATTCATCCAGCGCCTTGAGCGAGCCGGAGTGAACCTGTTCCACGTATCCACACGCCGGTTTGATGCCCCGGCATGGCCTGAATTAGACCCAGAGCGCAGCCTTGCTTCGTGGGTGAAGACCATGACTACCGTCCCGGTCATCGCCATCGGCAGTGTCGGCCTAAGTACGGATCTCGCCCAGGACATTTTCGATGATCAGGAACCCGAGCTTCAGGTCGAGCAGGACCTGGCTCGGGTCCGACGCGGCCTCACAGCAGCTGACTTCGACTTTATTGGCGTAGGCCGGGCGCAAATCGCGAATACTGACTTCGTTGCTCGCGTTCGTAACAACCAGTTGTCTGACCTCCGGAATTTTCGCAAGTATGTCGATCTCAGCGAAGCATATGAATCCTACGTGCACGAAGGTCAACTCGTGGACCAGTCGAGAAAGACCGTCTAAGGCAGAGCCGTTCGCGACGGCGAGCATCCTAAGCCGTGGCAACGTCTGAGCGTTCGTGATGGGTAACCACGAAGACCCGTTGCGCGTGCTTCATCCGAACTGACCGGTCTGCTCAGCCATGCAAATACCGGCACCGATGTGGTAGGCGCTCTCCCGAAGGGCTGCCTTCACAGGTCCGAGTCCAGAGCAGATATGGATAGCAGGGGCTTGGCTGACACAAGCACCGTTCAAGGACTATACCGACTATCTGCCGGCAAGCTTCAGGCTATCGCCGCTCATCGGATCACAGATCACACTGTCATCCCTGATCAAGTTTTCCGGACGCGAGCAGTAACGTCACCGCGCCGACAGAATCCGCGGCGGCAGCTGTTATCCCCTACCACATCACCGCCCAGTCCCGGCGGTTCTGGGAGACGCTAACTTCTTGAGCGACCAACTCCGTGGAGCAGGCAAAACTTCCGGCCTTGAAGCTGGTGTTCCTAGACCAAGGGCATGCTCTCAGGGCGCTTGCCCACTCGTGGTGCCAATTTTTTCAGGTAGGTCCCGACATCACAATATTCAGCGGCTTGCTGCCGCACGCCGGATCCCCGGCATCACAAAGGAGTTTTATGTGAACATCTCAACCACAGATCCCAGCACAAGTTCTGAACAACATAAGATCGACGGCTGGCGTGCGACAAGGTTGATTTCTACCCTGATCGTGGCCACGGTGACCTTTCAGCTGACCGCCAGCATGGTCACGCCGGCACTTCCTCAGATGGCCGCCGCCTTCGGTGAGGGACCGGCCGGCGCGGCACCCCTTCAATCGATGTTCTTTCTCTCCGCCGCAATTGCAGTGCCCGTCATCGGACGTTGGAGCGACTTCATCGGTCGCCGTGCCGCCATGCTTGTAGCCCTCGGCACCGTTGTTGCCGGCACCATCCTGGGCATAGTGGCTCCGACGTTGCCCCTGCTCGTTATGGGAAGAATCCTGCAGGGAGCAGGCGGCGCCATGTTCACCCTGGCCTACATCGTCCTCAACGAAAACCTGAACGCGAGAGTCTTTGGGGTATCGCTGGGTATTGTGGCAGCGATCAGCGGTGGAGTCGGCGGTCTGGACGGCTTCGCCGGTGGACTCCTGACCGAAGCCCTCGGCTTCAGATCAATTTTCGTCGTGGTGCTGGTCGTGGCAGCAATCGCTGCCGTGTGCATCCTAAAGGTTGTCCCTCAAGGCCGGCCTCAAGGCGTGAGCGGCAGCATGGATTGGTCGGGTGCCGGCTCCCTCTCCGTGTTCCTGATATTCCTGACATATTTCGTTTCTGAAGGTTCCTCCGCGGGATGGACGTCTCCGATCTCACTGGCACTTCTTGTCGGAACAGTGGTCACTTTCGCGGCCTTCTGGGCTATAGAAAAGAGGCGCAGGCACCCCCTTATCGCCGTCCACTACCTGCGTTCCCGGCAGTTCTGGCCTGTTATCGCTACCAGCCTGCTCGCCCTCGCCGGCATGTTCGCCATGCTTAATTTCACCGTGGTGGTTCTTAGCCAGGACCTCCAACATGGCTTCGGACTAAATCCCTCCCTTGCGGCCTTGCTGTTCCTGGCCCCGCCAGCTCTGCTCGGCGTTTGCACTGCCCCCCTGGCCGGTTGGATCGCCGACCGCCGCGGGTGGCTCCTAACCCTGCGGCTCGGAGCAGGCTTCAGTCTGGCCTTCGGCATTGTCGCAGCGGCTTTCTCCGACAATCTCTTTGTGATTATTTTCGCTGTTGCCGCCCTTGGCATTTCCTACACAGGCTTTCTCTTTACAAGTCTTAACGGGCTCTCTGTCGTGTTGTCCCCCAGGGAGGCCCCCGCGGCACTGCCCGGCCTTAATGGTGCCAGTTTCGGCACTGGCGCCGGTCTCGGCGTCGTGCTTGTGCAACCATTCGCCGCCCAGGCGGCTTCCGTCGGCTATGCTCCCGCGTTATGGGTTTCCGTCGGCATTGCAGCCGCAGCCTGCCTCGTCTCCTTCTTGGTGGCGGCACCCAACGGCGAAAAGCTCTGAGACCCTAGCCCGGGGGTTTCATGACGGGTCGCTGAGGCCCGATCCGACACCCAAAATGTGCACAATGTACACACCCCCGAAAACAGCCAGTTCAACTCATTGCGGCCACGAGCGGCGCCCACATCACAGGGGCGCGGCACTTCTTTGTGCTGACAAAATTCTTCTCCCTTGAAATCGGGATCATCACCATGATCACGGGGGGATTTGTCGGGGCGGAGACGGGTAATCCCTGTCAGGCGACTACTGGGACTAACTGGGTGCTTGCGACAGCCTTCAGGGTGAACCCCTCGGTTTCTGCCTGGTCGCGGGTGATGCCCGTGCCGGCGGCGAGTAGTTTGCGGGCGGCCATATGGTCCGCGGGCGCGTTGACCGATTCCACAGCCGTGAGGACGCCGTCCCTGAAGCAGAGGACGGAGAACTTAGCTGCCGCCTGATCACCCAGGACCAGCGTGTCGTCATCGGGTCGTGCGAGCCCTGCCATCTGCAGCCGGTATGGGCCCTGTGTGGACCAGAACCAAGGCAGCTCCGTGTACGGGTGGTTAGCCCCTAGGACCGTGCGTGCGGCATGACGGGCCTGATCGGTGGCATTCTGGACCGACTCCAGACGCAGACGGACCTGGGCGTGTGCGCTGGGGAAACTGGCGCAGTCGCCGATCGCCAGAACGGCAGGGTCCGCTGTGCGCAGCGTTTCATCGACAACGATGCCGTTGCTGGTTTCGAGGCCGGCGTCCGAGGCCAGGGTGTCGTTGGGCTGAACGCCGATGCCCACGAGGACCAGATCAGCAGGATAGGAAGCCCCTGTGGTGGACACTGCGGCTCCGACGCGGCCATCCGCGCCGGGCTCGAAGCGGTCAATGCCTTCGCCGAGGCGCAGGTCGACGCCTTGTGAACGGTGGGCGGCTGCGAACCACTCACCCATGACGGGGGTCAGTGCACGTCCCATCGGGCGAGGCGCGAATTCCAGTACGGTCACGTCGCATCCGTGGGCCAGGGCGGCGGCGGCGAATTCCAGTCCGATGAATCCGGCACCGATGATGACGATATTGCGGGCGGTGGGCAGCGCCGTGTGCAGCGCTTCTGCATCTGTCAGGGTTTTCAGTCCATGGATGCCGGACAGGGATGCGCCCGGGCAGTTCAGCATCCTGTTTCGGGCACCGGTCGCGAAGACGAGGTGGTCGTAGTCGAGTGAACCTTCGGTGAGCTTGACCTTCCGTTCCGCCCGGTCGATGGCGAGTGCCTGGGCGCCTTCATGGAGTGTGACGTTCTTGTCCACGAAAAAGGAAGCTCCGCGCAGCGGCAAGGGAGCCGGCTCCTGGCCCGGGGCCAGGTAGTCCTTGGACAGCGGCGGGCGCTGGTAGGGCAGTCCGGATTCCTCGGCGATCACATGGATCTCGCCCCCGTACCCCTCGGTCCGCAATGTATCGGCGACCTGTAGGCCGGCCTGTCCGCCGCCAATGATGACAACGCTCATGTCATTGCCCCGCTTCTAGAGTTGGCCGGCAGGGATGTCGACGACAATCCCTGTGAGTTCTGCGTCGATTTTGATCTGGCAGCCCAGCCGTGAGCTGTCCATCCGCTCCGCGGTGGCGCAGTCGAGCATTTCGTCTTCGTCGTCGCTGATCTCGGGCAGCGCCTCGGCATATTCCGGCCGCACGTAGACGTGGCATGTGGCGCACATGGCCTGCCCTCCGCACTCGCCGATGATGCCGTCAATGCCGTTGCTGACGGCGGCGCGCATCAGTGTTGTGCCTTCCTCGACCTGGAGGGTTTGCTGGGTGCCGTTTGGCTGGGTGTAGGTGACGGTGGGCATCGTTGCTCCTTGTATTCGGGGTGCTCTTAGTTCCAGGTGACGGGAAGGCTGGTCAGGCCGCGGAAGACCCAGCCGTCCCAGCTTTCATTCCGCCGTTCGTCTACGCGAAGCCCTGGGAAGCGCTTGTAGGCCATCGGTACGGCAATCTGACCGATGGAGGTCTTTGCGGCCCAGTGCCCGGCGCAGAGGTGGACGCCGCTGCCGAAAGCGAGGTGGGGGCGCTTTGGCCGGTGGATATCAAAGTCTGCTGCAGAGGCGCCGAAGTGGGCGGCGTCGTGGTTGGCGGATGCAACGACAACGCCGATCCCGGCGCCTGCGGGGATCCGGACCCCTTCCAGGACGGTTTCCCGGGTCGTTTGGCGCGGGTACATGCCGATCGGTGATTGCCACCTGACGGCTTCGTCAAACACCGACGCCCACAACGAGGGGTCGGCGAGGACCTGCGCCCGCTGTTCGTGGTGGTTGCTGAGGGCCCAGACCATGTTGGTGACCATGTGTTGGGGCTCGTTCATTCCGCCGGAGATGGTCAGCTTGACATTCGCTGCAACGTTGGATGTTGGCAGCCCGCTGTTTGCGAACGCGGACACCATCGAGGCATCCGGATTCTGCCGGTAGTAGGGGATCAGTTCCTTGAGTAAAGCATCGGCCTCCGCGGTCGAAGCGTCACACCGGTCCCAGATCGACTGATCGTCCAGGACGTTGCCCATGCCCGCGATGAAGTCGTGGGACCAGCGGCGGACCTGCTCCACTGATACATCCTTCAGCCCCAGCAGGTCGATGAGGTTCTGCGAGGCCACAGGGGCGGCATAGTCCCGGTTGAGGTCCGCCTCCTCTGGGCCAAGCTCGGCGACATTCTCAAGGTAGGTTTCGGCGTTGCGCTCAAAGACCGGGCCCCAGACTTCCTTGATGGACTTGGGACGAAGCACAGGATTTACCGGTGCCCGGTCTACTGAATGCTCCGGATCATCCTTGCGCAGCATCGGCTGGGCACCGATGGCCCGGGTCATCGTGGCGCCGGAAACGTTGGCGCTGAAGATCTCCTGGTCCTGTTCCACCGTGTGGCAGCCGGCGTAGTTGGTGACGAGGAACTTGTTAAGCTGCGGAACCCAGGCGACCGGCGACTCTGCCCGCAGCCGGGCATAGGTCGGGTAGGGATTCGATGCAAGTTCAGCCACGTCAACCCAGTCAGCCACGGCGTAGTCGACGGCGTCCTGCGAAGCGGTGGTGCGAGCTTGATCGCTGCTGCCGGGCACCGAGGCCGCGTCATCGCTTCGGGTCTCCGAGTTCCCGTGGTAGGGGCACTGTGCGGCTGGTGTCGTCATTGTTGTCTTACTCCTACTGGCACGTCGTTGTGTAGCCGGTCCTGCTGGCACTTCTTTGTGTAATCAGTGTCACAGGCAATATTTCTCTAGTAAACTGCGAATATCAGCGGAAGTATTTCGATTCTTTAGGAGAAGTGATTTTCGTGCCGAAATTCACGTTTCGTCAGCTCGAGCTCTTCGCCGCGCTGCCGGAACACACCACCCTGGGATCCGCGGCGCAACAGCTTCACATCTCCGAATCCGCGCTTTCGCATGCCGTCAGCGAGCTGGAGGCAGCGTTGGGGGAACAACTGTGCATCCGGAGGAAGGCCCGGGGCATGCACCTGACGCCGACTGGGCGCCACTTCGCGAAGCGGGCCAGGGAGCTGCTTCGAGAGGCCAGTGCGCTGGCAGAAGGATTGGGTGAGATCCGCGGCGAGCTGAAGGGGCCGGTGTCGCTGGGCTGCTATACGGGCCTGGCAAGCAACGTCCTGCCCGCCGTGCTTGAGGGCGTGGCGAGCCTGCACCCCAAGGTCGAAATCAGCATCACGGTAGGGGACCACTCTGACCTGTTGCCGGCGCTTGAAGATGGAACCCTGGACACGGCCATCGTCTATGACATTGGCTTGCCAGCGGACGTTGAGCGCAGGGTCATCTACAAGACCGAAGTCATGGCCGTTCTGGGGGCCAACGATTCACTTGCTGAAGAAGATGATGTGGATCTCGCTGATCTGTCGGCCAAGCCACTCATCATGCTCAACACGGCCCCCAGTACGGAATATACGCAGTTGATGTTCGCTCAGCGTGGGCTCAAGCCAAACGTGGGTGCAGTAGTCCCGCAAATTGATCTTGTCCGGGCGATGGTCGGGCGGGGGCTCGGCTACAGCCTCTTGATGTCGCGGCCGAATCAGATCCCGGTTTCCAGCGAGGGCAAGGGACTCGTGACCAGGCACCTTCGTCCCCACGCCGGCCAGACCTCTGTTGTTGCAGTTTGGCCCAAAGAAACGATGCTGACTGCCCGGGCACTGGCTGTCATCCAATATGCAGTCGAGGTCCTGGACGCCATTGAACCCGAATAGCGACCGCCGGGTGCCACAAGAATCACGAGCAAGGGTCGGCGCCCGCCCCATTCCTGGACGGACTCAACAGTGAGATCCTCTGCGCGGGCTCGAGCCCGGCGAAGTTTGGAGACGTCCTCAGCATCAGTAGGTCAGTCAGCCGACCTCCCAGGGGTAATCACCGACATCGATTCGAGACCTTCTCAAAGGGCGTGCGTCTATTGGGTGGCTTGATCGCTTGGTGGCCCAGTCCTCCCGTTTGCGCGCTATCGCAGCGAGATCCTCAAACGCCCTGCCCGCCGCGAGGACGAATTCCACGTCTCGGCGGGCGCATAACGATCGATGAATTCGAAAGCAATTCCTGATCCTGTCTGGGCGAGTGTGGGTGTCGGTGGCCCGCCCGTTGCCTGCTGGCCCATCTGCTCCCCCGCGCTGCGTCAAGGGCGCCGAGGTTCTGGCTGGCGGCTATCAGCCCGAAGGTGCGGTTTCTTCTGGGCCTCAACAGTGCTCGCCGGTCTGCTCCTAGGATCAGGCTGCGTTGCGTGCTGGCTCTCGAGTGGACGCCTGGATAATGACCACGTGGTTCCGGAAGCAGGAACGCTCTCTTACCAGGCGGACCGCTCCCGGGATTCCCCGAACGGCACTTCTTCACTGAGTTCTAGAACGTACCGGCCTGCGTGATGGCGGGTGACCAAAATGCCGGCGGGCCGGCGGCTCAGAGCCACTTCGACGAGCGACGACTCAGCCTCGTTCAGTAACTTGTCGACAAGATTTGGGTCAGCAGTGGACACCTCGCGCCACTCTTCCGAATATTCCGGGAGGGAAGGGCTTTGATCGTGTACCGCGGATCTGGTCGGATTCGGGTTGGGGAGTAGCGTCAGATGGGACATAGTGTGACGCCATCCCCGCGCAGGAACAGCCGGCGGTCAGCCGTTCCGTTCTCGATCACCCAAATCAGATGCCCGCGGTCTCCGACCGCGTCTACCCATCCGGCGTACTGGAGATCCCCCAGACACACCTCGACGCCGTCGCCTGGGCTCAGGTATTCCCACTGGTGGATGGGCCGCTGGGTGGGCCGTGGCTGAAGCGTGGCTCCAGCATTCATCGCATACTCACTTTTTGTCCCTCCGGTTCCTTGTGAGTGGGTTGGATGCGGCGGCCGCACGTTTTGCACGTGCGGCCGCCGCAGGTGATGGAAAGGAAGCGTCAGATGATGGCGGCCTTCAGTTCTTTGGCGGCCAGGCTGGGATCCGCGGCTCCGTAGATTGAGCCGCCCGCTACGGCCACGTCCGCCCCTGCCCGCTGGACAGCGTTGATCGTCGAGAGGTTTACTCCTCCGGCTACTGAGAAGGGGACGCGCGCTTCTTCGCCGGCGGCCAGGAGCCCCTTGAGGTCATAGCCGGGCTGTGACTGCTCATCAAGGCCGGCGTGGAATTCCACGAACTTCGCGCCAAGGGCACGCGCTTCCTTGGCGCGGGAGACTTTATTGGATATCCCAATGAGGTCCACAACGATGCCTTTGCCGTGCGCACGGGCGGCTTTCACGGCGCCGGCGATGGTCGAGTCGTCTGCACTGCCCAAGACTGATACCAGGTCGGCGCCGGCTTTGAAGGCGATGTCGGCCTCCAATTCTCCGGCGTCCATGGTCTTCATGTCAGCGAAAACGATTTTGTCGGGGTGGGCATTCTTGATGGCGGTGACAGCGGAGAGGCCTGCAGCCTTTATCAGGGGTGTTCCGAGTTCGATGATGTCCACGTATTCGGCTACTTTGGCGGCCAATTCGAGGGCGTCTTCGACGGTGAGGAGGTCCATTGCAACTTGGAGTTTCATGATCGGCTCTTTCTTTAGGAAATGTTGGGCAAAAGGAATTCAGGGGTGAGTTGTTGACGGGTGTTTCCGCTGCATCAGTCGTCGCCTCCGTCGTCGCCATCCTGAGTCCTGCTATTCGAGATTGGCGTGCCGGGTCCAGAGCTGTTCGGCAGAAATGCAGGTTTCCTCCCAGAGGGCTTGGAACACCGCTTCGGTGGCGAGGAATAGCACCTGTTCGAAGAGGCTTCCGGAATATTGCCGAGACGCACCCGATTGGTGGTCGGCTTTCTGCGGGGCCGGGATAACCACGAGCACGTCGGATACTGCAGCCAGTGGGGAGTTTGTGTTGGCAGTGAATGCGGCCACCTTTGCACCGGCCTTTGCCGCAGTTTCTGCCGCCTTCACCACGCTTGAGGTTGTTCCGGATCCAGAGGCCACCACCAGCAGGTCCCCGGCGCGGATTGCAGGAGTGGTGGCGTCCCCTGCGATGTGGACCGTGAGGCCGAGATGCATCAGCCGCATAGCGGCCATCCTGAGAACCAGTCCACTGCGGCCTGCCCCTGCAACGAACACCCGGTTAACGGTGGTGAGATGGGTGGCCAGGTGAGCAAGTTCCTGTTCATTGATGCAGTCTGCCGTCTCTCCAACCTCGCCCCGGATCAGAGTGAGGCTGTGGCCGATGGCGCCCGCGGTTTTTTGACTGACAGGTGTTGCTGTTGGCATGGTTCCCAATGTCTCTCCTTTGACGGGGTGAGCAGTATTTAGCCAGCCGTTGAGTCGCTTGATGTCTTATCCTCGATACTTCCCGGCGCCCACCACCCATTACGGCGGGCCGAACCTGTCGGAAGCCAGTAGCGGTGCCGCCTACGGTGATATCGTCTGCCGTTCAAGGGCAAACCGGGCATATTCTTCCAACAGCACGGGATCATCCACCGACCCGAGATCCGCGACCGTTTCCAGCCGCGCTCCTTGCAGAAGCCGCTTGATGGGGACTTCCAGCTTCTTTCCGGTGCGGGTATGCGGAATTCCGGGCATGAAGACAATCTCGTCAGGCAGGTATCGGACGGAGAGGTTCTCACGGATTGATCTTGTGATCGCCTCTTGGGTCACGTCCGGATTGGCACCGTCGGCCAGGTGGACGAACAGCGGCATGTAGTAGTCAGTGCCCAGTTCCGCACCGACAACCAGGGCCTCGGCGACTTCCGGCAGCGATTCGACCACCGTGTAGATGTCTGCCGAACCGAGCCGCAGCCCGTTGCGGTTGAGGGTCGAGTCGGAACGGCCGTGGATGAGGATGCCCCGGTGCGTGAACTCGATGTAGTCCCCGTGCCGCCACACCCCCGGGTACATCGCGAAGTAGCTCTCGTGGTACCTGCTGCCATCGTCTCCCCAGAAGCTCAGCGGCATCGAGGGCATTGCCCTGGTCACTACCAGTTCGCCCTTGCCCCGGGTGGGATTGCCGGCTTCATCCCACGACTCCACGCGCACTCCGAGGGCCGGAGCCTGGATGTAGCCGACATGGACCGGCAATGTCGGGGATCCTCCCACGAAGATGGAGGCGATGTCGGTGCCACCACTCATCGAACTCAACCAGATGTCACCCACATTGCCGTAGACCCAGCGATAACCGTCGGCCGAAAGCGGCGATCCAGTGACCTGAAGGGAATTCAGGGCGTCCAGGTCGTGGTCGCGCATCGGTACCAGAGCCGCCTTCGCGCAGGCATGTACAAATCCCGCACCCACACCGAGGACCGCGACCTGCTCGGCTGCGGCAATCTGCCACACCCGGTCGATGGACGGGAAGGTGGGGTTTCCGTCGACGAGTACCGCCGTCGCCCCCACCCCCAGTGCGGAGACGAGCGCGTTCCACAGCACCCAGCTCGTAGAGGCCACGTTGAGATAGCGGTCCCCGGGCCGCAGGTCGGAGTGGATGAGGAGCATCTTCATTTCCTCAAGAAGCGCCCCGCCGTGCCCGTGCACGATGCCCTTGGGAATGCCCGTTGTCCCGGAGGAGAACAGGACCCACAGCGGGTGGCTGAACTCGACGTCCTCGAAGACGAGCTCCGCCGGTTCGGCCACGGCCTGGGTCCAGTCCACGGCCGGAACCCGGGTTGGGACACTCGGGACAGATGTATGCCGCCCCACCCAGATGATGTGCTCGAGGGTGGGAAGTTGAGCGAAGATCTCCCCCAGCTCCCCACGGCGGTCCCGGTCTTTCCCGCCGAGCCGGTAGCCCGGCGCGGCGATGACGACCTTTGGACCGAGCTGGGCGAACCGCGAAACGATCGCACCCGGGCCGAACTCAGGGGCGCAGACGGACCAAATAGCACCGATAGTGGCAGTGGCGAGCAGCCCGACGACGGCTTCGGCAACATTCGGAAGGATTCCGACGACCCGGTCCCCGTGGCCCACCCCGCGGTCCCGAAGGTGCGCGGCGAGGGATGCCACCTCGCGCCTCAGCGCGTCCCAGGTGACCTCTTCGCGCGTCCCGTCCTCGGCGATGCCCACCAGCGCAATTCCTTCGTGGCCCTGCAGCAGGTGCCGGGCGAAATTGAGGGTGCGTCCCGGAAACCACCGCGTGTGCGGCATGGCGTCAGTGGTGCAGACCGGTCCTGCCGTACCGCCGAACTCGACTCCCGCAAACCGGGCAAAGAGTTCCCAGAACTGTTCCGGCTCATCCACCGACCACTGCCAGAGCTCGTCGTAGCCTGCACTGACATCAATGCCTTGCCGGCCCAGGAAGGCGGCGAATTGCCCGATGCCGGTCTCCGCGCTGCGTTCGAGGTCGGGCTCCCAGATCACTTCGCCGTCTGCGGCGTGGGCGTTGAGGATCATGCGCTCTCCAAGGGCCGGGAAGCTTCCCTGCGTCGCTCGGCGATCTGGGATGCTGTGAGGGGCTCGGTTCCGATCAACACAAAAAGGACCCGGGCCGTGCGGTCGGTGCGATTGGACCACGCGTGGCTGGTGGCGCGTTGCACGGCCACGTCGCCGGCGCGCATGGTTGCCTCACCCTCGTCGACCAGCAGCGTGATCTCGCCCTCGAGCACGACAGCGTAGTCCAGCGAGTCGGTGCGATGGAACCAGAAGTGCTTGGAGCCGCTGTGCTCGGCGCCTGCTTCGGCCTCGTCGTGCCCGTCGAGCTCGCTAAAGATCACCGAACCCGCCTCGTCCGGATAGACGGCGTCCGGCGGGAAGTCTGCAATGCGCAGGATCGTCTCGCCGGCAGCGGGGAAGCTGGGAATCTCGGCGTCGGCCGCGGCCGGGTCCGCGTCGGTGACGTGGTCGATGCGTCCGGCCGCGGTCAGCCAGGGCACGGTGGCACCGAATCCCGGAATCACTTCCGAGGACCAGTGGTTGGGCGCGGCACCGTCCGAGAGGATGATGGCGCGTCCCTGGTCGTCGTGCCCGGTGACGATGCGGCGTACTGGGGGGCGGGTCATCAGACCACCCATTCTTCGTGCGGGTAGGTGCGCGGCTCGGGCCACCAGGGAGCCTTCTGGCGTTCGGTGGAGATCGGTGTGCGCAACGTGCCGACGCCTTCGAGCTCGAGTTCAATGACGTCGCCGGGCTTCAGGAACTTTCCGATTTCAACGCCGGCGCCGAAGCCCATCGTGCCCGATCCAATGATGTCGCCCGGCTGCAGGCGGTCGGAGATCGAGACGTAGGCCAGCAGCTCTGCGGGGGTGTAGACAAAGTCCTCGACCTTGGTGTCGGAGAGCACCTCCCCGTTGACGCGGACCTGGCCGCGCAGTCCCTCGATGGAATCGATTTCGTCCATGGTGGTGACCCAGGGGCCAATGCCGTAGCCGAAGTCCTTGCACTTCTGCGGGCCCATGCCGATCGCCATTTCCGCGCCTTGGATATCGCGTGCGCTGAAGTCGTTGAAGACGGTGATGCCAAAGAGGTGGTCCAGCGCCGTGTCCGGGGTCAGGTCGCTTCCGGACTTGCCCACGACGTAGCCGACCTCGAGTTCCCAGTCGAGGGCTTCGGTGAAGTCGGGGTAGGGCAGAACCTGGTTGTGGCCATAGGACATGGCCGTAGTGCCCTTGAAATACCCCGGACGCTCGTAGATCGACCTTGCCGGCTGTGCCTTGGCGACAATGCGGTGGAAGTTCTGGATGTGCTGCTCGAAGGTCAGCCCGTCGCGAATGACCGGGGCGTCGACCGCCGCCCGCCACGAGACCTCATCGATGGCAAGCGAAGCGTCGTCGGCCGCGGCAAGCGCAGCGTGTGCGGCGTCCAGGAATACGGCGCCTCCGCCGATTCCCGCCGCCAGGCTTCCGGGAAGCACCGCCAGGGCGAGATCCCGGGCGCGCTCGGGCTCGGCAGCCTTGCGCTGCAGCGTCAAGGCATAGGCGCGGGCAAGGTCAATAACCCGGCCCTGCTCCGGCTGGGCCGCGACGAGTCGAATCTGCTCGCCGTCGGGCGTGGGCACTGCTATACGTCCCAGTTTCATGGTTGCTCCTTTGGACATCAAACATACGATACGTACAGTATCGCATTGGGTTGGTGGGGTTGCAATAGACAAGTTCGTGGGGGTGACGCTCAGTTACCGACCGTGGCGGCCCGGGTGGCCCTCAGGAGTGGTTCGCCGTCGCAGAGCTCCTCCAGCCCGATGTCCGGCGGAAGCATGCCCAGGCTTCGACGGATCCCGGTCAGCAGTCCAAGTCCGCGCTGATCCACCGCAAGCGTGCGGGCGCGCGCGCCCCAGGCCGCCGTGGCCGCCGCCTGGTAGCCGCAGCGTTCAAGCAACTCGATTCCCTCCGCGTCGGTCATCGACTCTCCGGCCGCCACCCCGCGCACCAAAGCGCCCAGGTAGCGTTCCAGCTCTGCGGAAGCGAGAAGCTCGGCGCGGACCACCAGGCCTTGGCCCGGCAGTTCCGGCAGCAGGGCATTGACGTCCACCACGCGCCGCATCCCGGCCTTTTCGGCCAGTTTGTCGAACGGCGGCCCGAGCAGGGTCGCGTCCACTTGGCCGCCGAGCAGCGCGTCCAAGCGTTCGCGAACGCCGCCCACCACCACGTAGTCGACCTCGACGCCGGCGTCCCGTAGCAGGTGCTTGGCGATGAGCGCGAAACCGTTGTCGGGGGCGTCCACGGCGAACCGGCACCCGGCCAGGTCCGCGAGGGATTCCACGTCACCGCCTGCATGGATGCCCAGCTGCGTGGTCTGCTCGACCTGGGCAACCAGGCGCACGTCGGCGCCGGCCCGGGTCCATTCGAACAGGTTGTCGATAGCCGTGACCACCATGTCCTGCTCCCCGGCAAGCAGGGCCCGCAGCTGCTCCGCGCTCGAGGGCGTCCGGGTGGGCAGCACCTCAACACCGCGCAGAAATCCCAGCTCGGCCGCCAGCAGATAGGACACCGGCGGAACGAAGTGGCTTTGACGCAGGATCACGGGGCGGCCCCGCCGGCCGCGGCGACCGCGTCCGGGCGATCCACATACCAGGGAGGCAACTGCCCGCTAGGCCCACGGACCGTTGAACGCTGGATGCCGAGACCAGAGATTTCCGCCTCCATCACGTCGCCGTCCCTCAGGTAACGGCCCCAATGCGAACCGTTGCCCGCAGGCGAACCGGTGATGAGGACATCGCCGGGCAGCAGCACGGCCACCGAGGAGGCGTAGGCGATCAGGCTCGGGATGTCGAAGAGCAGGTCATCGGCCAAGGCATCCTGCATCAGCGTGCCGTTGAGGCTCAAGCGGATGCGGAGCTTCGCAGGATCCGGGACGAACCGCTTCGGCACCACGTAGGGGCCGGTGGGGAAGAACGTCGGCTGGTTCTTGGCACGGAACCAGTCGGTGCCCATCATCGCGATGTCGTTGCGCGGTACGAGCGTGCGCGCCGTGATGTCGTTGACGATCGTATACCCGGCCACGTAGTCGAAAGCGTCTTCGGCCGCGACCCGGTGCGCCCTGCGGCCGATGACCACGCCAAGCTCCAGTTCCCAGTCGACGTTTCCGCCGACATCCGGCAACTTCACGTCATCGTAGGCGCCGCAGACCGCCGAGGGGATCCCGGTCCAGACGTAGGGGTCGCCCGTCCGGCCGCGCTCGTCGATTTCGGCTGCGGCGTCGGCGGCCAGTTGCGCCGCATCGGCGCCTTCCTTGCCGAGCTTGTGGGCCACACTCATCTGCAGGACGTGCTCACGGTAGTTCGCCCCCGCGGCGATGATGGTGCCCACCGGCTGCACCGGCGGCAGCACCCGCAGCCCGTCGAGCGGGCGTGCGCCCGCCGCTGCCGGGTCGATGGCCTCGAGGGCGTCCAGGTGCGCATCCCAGTCAGCGAACAGGTCCCCGATCCGCCCGATTCCCGGCACCACTGTGCGCAGGTCAACGACGTCGTCGCCGAAGACCACACCGGGAAACTCCTCCCCGCCGTCCTCGAAAGTGCCCAGCATGAATCCGTTCACGCGTGCCTCTTCCATGAATCCTCCATTAGTCATTGTCTGCTGCCGCTATACCGGTGGGGCCACGTACAGGCCCTTGTCGCGGTCGTTGAACATTTCGCGGGCGATGAATTCGTCCATGTCGCCGCCGGTTCCCCATTGGTCGGAGGTCTCGGGGTCGCGCGTGTCAAAGATGCTTGGATGCCAGGTATCCTCATCCACCGAATCCAGCTCGGTGGTGTATTCCATGGTGTTCCCGTTGGGATCGTGGAAGTAGGTGAAGGTGTTGTCCCCGGCCTTGTGGCGGCCAGGGCCCCAGATTTTCTTGAACCCGGACCGCAGCAGCTTGCCGCTTCCGCGCATGTACTCGTCGATGCCGCGCA
This sequence comes from Arthrobacter sp. 10N43, assembly GCF_056394525.1. NCBI lineage: Bacteria > Bacillati > Actinomycetota > Actinomycetes > Micrococcales > Micrococcaceae > Arthrobacter > Arthrobacter sp. 10N43. The sequence continues at coordinate 16,138 of NZ_JBFTIA010000011.1, forward strand.
GCTCGAAGGACGCGTGCTGCAGCGAGGCATGCGGACCGCGGGAGATCGCTATGGAGTGGTGTTGTGCATTGCAGCGCATGAAGTAGAAGAGGTCGCCCATGTGCGGGTGGTTCAGGGTGTCGGAGAGACGGAAGCCCAGATGCTGTTCATACCAGGCGCGCATCTTTTCCGGTTCCGGGGAGTTGAGCACCACGTGGGAGAGCCGCACCGGGATCGCCTCGCGTTCCTCGATCTTGCGGTGCTTGCGCACCTCAACATCGGAGGAGACCTCGATGGTGCGTCCCTCCAAGTCGAAGAAGCGGAAGCCGTATCCCCCACCGAGGGTCTTGACGTCATCGGGTTCGCCAATGAGCTTCACGCCCTTGGCAATGAGGTCCGAGGCGAGCTGGTCCACCGAGGCCTTGTCCGCCGCGCCGAACGCGACCATGTCAAGGCGCTTCTCATCGGCCTCGCGCACGCGGACCGAATACTGTTCCGGGGATCCCTCGGCGGCGAAGTAGGTCACGCCGCCGTCGTTCTCCATTTCGGTGAGGCCCCAGTGGTTCTTGTAGAACTCAACCTGCTTCTGGTAGTCGGGCACCGCGATGTCGAAGTGCCTCAGGTGTGTGATGGGGCTGAATGCCATGATGGTCTCCTGTGTTCTGTCCGTTTGACGCGGATGTGGGTTTAGATGCGTGCCGGCACGTTGTGGCCGGCCTGCGGAATGCTGCGGATGAGGCGCTCCAGGGCCTCGGGGGTGTCGCCGAGGCCCAGGATGTAGCGGTCCGGGCGAACGACGACCGCCTGGGCGCCGGCGGCGGCAAGGATCTGGCCGACCTTGGCCGGATCGAACAGGACCACGACGTCGGCATGTTCCTCAAGTAGTTCCCGCAGTGGGGCCGGGACCGCGGCATAGAGCTCGCGGGTTGTTGCCACCAGGAAACGGCTTCCCACCATGTCATCCAGGCGCACCCCGTCGGCGAGGATCGGCTGCATGCCGAGCCGGCCGGCGCGTTCGTCGGTGCCGCCGTCGTGCAGGCCAGGGCCCAGCGCGGGTGAGATCGGTGCGGATGCGGCGGGGTTTGCGCGGATGAAGGCGTCACGCTGCTTCGCGGTGTCGGCGTCGGTGGTTTGCATGAAGCCCGCCGCCCGGGTTGCCTGCTCGACCCAGAACCGTGCATGCGGCATGCGTTCACTCTCGTAGGTGTCAAGGAGGCTGTCGTCGGCCGCACCGCGCTTGACGGCATCGAGCTTCCACACCAGGTTGGCCACGTCGCGTATTCCGGCGCATAGGCCCTGACCAAAAAGCGGTGGCGCCTGGTGGGCTGCGTCCCCCGCCAGGAAGATGTTCCCGGCGCGCCACTGCCGTGCGATGCGGCCACGGAAGGTATAAATAGCGAGCCGGTCTGCAGTGAATCTGTCTGTCGGCAGCACGCCGTGGCTGATCTTTTCCACACCCGCAGGGGTGGCAATTTCCTCGGGGTCGTCCCCCGGCATCAACATGAACTCCATCCGCACCCGTTTGCCGGGGAGGCGGATCCACAGGGCGGGCCTTGTGTGATGACCCAGGAAGATCATGTCGGAAGACAGGCCGGGGCCTTCTTCCAAAATGCCGTCCGCGACAAGCCACTGTGCATCCTCGCCCAGCTTTTCGCACTCGATGCCCAGCGCCTGGCGGCTTGGTGAACGTGCCCCGTCCGCTGCGATGGCCCAGCGGGCGCGAATTAAGGATTCCGCGCCGTCGGAGCCACGCACCGCCACCTCAACGCCCGGTCCCTCATTGCGCACGGAGAGCACGCTGGTGCCTCGGCGGAGCTCGACGCCGGGAAGTTCTTCCACGACATCCCGCAGCAGGACCTCGATGTCCGGTTGGTGAAAGGTGAGATCGTCGTGCCAACCCTGGGTGCCAAACTGACCCGTGGGCAAGGACACCAGGACTTCCCGCTCCTCGTTCTCGATGTGGAAGGAGGACATCGGCAAAGTTACCTCGGCAAAGCGCTCGGCGACTCCCAGCGATTGGAGGGTGCGGAAGGTTTCACCATCAAAGTGCACGGCGCGGGCAGTTGGCCAAACCTGGACATCACGCTCCACCCCGATGGCGGTCAGACCTGCGCGCCCCAGCAAGGCCAGCGCAGTGACTCCTACAGGCCCTCCCCCGATCACTACCACGTCGACGTTGACGTTAGCCATCTTGCTCCTTCAAGTTCAGTACGTATCGTTTCGAATAAAAAGTAACATGCATCACTTAGCCGCACAAGGGCACGGGTGGGCTTGAATGCGCGTCTAGCCTTGCGACTCAGGCCTTCCAGACGGTCTTGAGGTTGCAGAACTCCCGGATGCCGTCCGCGGCGAGCTCACGCCCGAACCCGGAGCGCTTGATCCCGCCGAACGGAAGCTCCTGGTGCGAGACGGTCATGCCGTTGACGAACACCGCGCCGGCGTCAAGATTGGCCGTGAACCATTCCTCTTCCTGGGCGTCGCTGGTCCAGACCGCGCTGGAAAGCCCGAAGGTGGTCTGATTGGCGATCCGCAGGGCGTCCTCGCGGTCCGCCGCACGATAGAGCGAGGCGACGGGCCCAAAGGTCTCCTCCTGGATGATCCGCATCCCGTCGCTGAGCCCGGCGAGCACCGTGGGGGCGTAAAAGAAGCCGGGGCCCCCGGGGGTCACCCCGCCGGTCAGCACCTGGGCACCCAGGGCGCGGGCGTCCTCAACGAGCCCGGCCAGCTCATCGCGCCCTGACAGGGTGGCCAAGGGCCCTACCTGGGTCGCGGGATCCAGCGGGTCCCCGACGACAAGCTCCGACATCAGCTTCACGAATTCGGCGGCGAACGCGTCATAGACCTCGGTGTGCACGATGAAGCGCTTGCCGGCAATACAGGACTGGCCGTTGTTGCTGATCCGCGCACGCACGGCGGTCGCCGCCGCGGCCGAGACGTCCGCCGAGGGCATGACAATGAAAGGGTCCGACCCACCGAGCTCCAGCACGGCCTTCTTCACATGGTCCCCGGCAATGGAGGCAACGGAGCGCCCCGCCGGCTCGGAACCCGTCAAGGTGACCGCCTTGACCCTCGTATCGGCCAGGACGCCGGCCACCTCGGAGCCGCCGATCAGCAGAGTGCGGAAGGAGCCGCGCGGGAACCCTGCCCGCTCAAAGAGCGTGTCAAGGAAGAGCGCCGCCTGCGGCACGTTCGAGGCATGCTTGAGCAGGCCGGAGTTGCCCGCCATAAGCGCCGGGGCCGCAAACCGGATGACCTGCCAGAGGGGGTAGTTCCAGGGCATGACCGCCAGGACGGTGCCCAGCGGTTCGTAGCGAGTCCACGCGCGGGTTGCGCCGACAGTTGACGGGTCCGCCAGCGGGGCATCGGCCAGGAATTCCCCGGCATGCTCGGCGTAGAAACGCATGGCCTTGACGCACTTGTGCACCTCGGCAATCGATTGCGCAATCGGCTTGCCCATCTCGACGGTGATCAATTCGCCCAGGCCCTCCGCCTGACCCTCCAAGATGTCCGCCGCGGCGAGCATCCACTGCCCACGCTGGGCGAACGTGCTGCCGCGCAGGAGCCGCGCCGCTTCGGCGGCTTCCGCGATGCGATCCTGGACTTCCTCGGCCGAGTGCGGCTCAATGATCATTTCGGTCGAACCGGTGGTCGGGTTGACGGTTGCGATTGCCATGGTTGGGATCCTTTCCTGGAGACGTGTTCTCTGTCACGACTATATAGGATACGATTCGTATCGGATACTATTTGGGTCTACTCAGTAAATCCACCCACGCCCGCAGCCCGTGGACCGGCTGCCCGACATCCAAGGAGTGCCCCCGTGAGCACCAATGGCGAGTTACCGAACAATCTTCCGCTCTTTCTCACCGACGCCGACGTCGCCAGCCTTTCGGACTGGGCCGGGGCGATCGAAGCCATCCGCACCGCCTACAAGGCCCCCGACGACGAGGGCGGCACACCGGGAAGGATCTTCGCCCAGACACCTCGCGAATGGTTGCGGATCATGCCCTCGGTGCCGCCCAACGGCCAACTGTTCGGCGCAAAGTCAATCGCCGGGTCCTTCGCGGACGGCCTGCGCGTCAGCTATCTGATTTCACTCTTCGACAAGGACACCGCGGATCTGGTGGCTCTCGTGGACGGAAATCGCGTCACCGGCCTGCGCACCGCAGCGACCACTGCCGTGGGCACCTCCACGATCGTGCCGCAGCGGCCGCTGATCGTCGGTGTGATCGGCTCCGGCTTTGAGGCGCGTTCCCACCTGACAGCCTTTTCCCACCTGCTTGAGTTCGCCGACATCCGTGTGTTCAGTCCGACCCCTGCCAACCGCGAGGCCTTTGCACGCGAGTTCGACGGCACGTTCGGCGCACCCGCACGAGCTGTCGGCTCGGCCCGCGAGGCCGCGGAAGGCGCGGATCTCATCCTGTGCGCGGCACGCTCCCGCGACGAGTCCCCTACGCTGCTGGCCGAATGGGTCGGCCCGAACGCCGCGGTGGTCTCGATCGGTTCCACGACCCCCGCACAACGCGAGCTGCCCGCGGAGCTGATCGCCCGCGCCGCGGTCGTCGTGGTGGACACCCGTGACGAGGTCGTGCACGGCAGCGGGGACATGATCGCGGCCCGGGCACACGGCGTCGATGTCGATTCGCTCATTGTCACACTCAATGCCGTCCTGACCGGCGAAACCGCCATCGACGCGGAGCACGGGATCCGTATCTACAAGTCGACCGGTTCCGGCCTGCAGGACATCGTTGTTGCCGAGATGCTCGTTAACCGCGCCCGCGCCGAGGGCATCGGCACCGTCCTGCCCGTCGGCATCGTCACCAGCCGCAAATAGACCCCACTGACAATAAAGGAGAACAACATGGTGGAATACACCAAATCCGAAGCCCGCTCCTGGGCCCGGGAGAAATTCGTCGGCACCGTCGCGGTGACGCACCCGTCCTTCACCCCGGACTTCTCTGCCATCAACGAAAACGCGATCCGCCACGACATCCTCCTGCTCAAGGAACGTGGCTACAAGGGTTCCCTGCTGATCGCCGAAGCGAATATCACCCCGGAGGAGAACGCCCGAATCACAGCCATCGCCCGCGAAGCAGCCGGCCCGGACTTCGCCCTCTTCTTCCACGCAATCTTCGGCACCCTGGAAGAAAACATCCATGCAGCAAACCTGGCTACCAAGGCCGGCGCCGACCGCGCGCTGCTGGCCTACCCTTCATCGTTCTGGCCGACCTCGTACGACGAGGTGTTCGACTACACCAAGCGTTTCACCGACGAAACCGATCTGGCCACCATGCTGTTCCCGCTCCCCGCCTGGGGCTTCGAGCGCATCCACCCCGCAGGCATGAGCGTGGACTTCGTGCGCCGCGTCCTCGACGCGATGCCGAGCATCGTCGCCATCAAGGCCGAACAGGGCTACCCGGGCATCCCCGGAGTCATGGAGATGTACCACCACTTCCGCGATGAAGTAGTGATCTCCTGCCCCATCGAGGCCGAAATAATCCCCCTCATGTCGGTCTTGGACGTCCAGTTCTCCGGCACCGCGAACACGAACTGGATGGGAGACTACTACCCCAAGGCCTTCGAACTGGCGCGCACCGGCAAATGGGAAGAAGCCATGAAGCGCTACTGGGAGGTCCAGCCGGCCCGGGCCGCCAATATGGCTGTATCGTCCACTTCCACCCCGGGCACCAGCTCCATCAACCGCACCCAGTGGAAGTACCAGGAGTGGCTCTCCGGCTTCAACGGCGGCGCCCTGCGCCCGCCGGCAGTCAGACTTCCCGACCGCTTCATGAAGCAGCTGCGCGCAAGCCTGGAAGCCTCGGGACTGCCCGTCACCGATTCCCCGGACTCGGAATTCTTGCGCGGACGCGTCAGCCCCTAAGCGGCCGTCCGGCGGAGTGCCGGCATTGGAAAGCCCCTTGGACCACTGAACCGGCATGCTGGTTCAGTGTCCCAAGGGGCTTCTTTGCGCGTGAAAACGGCTTGAATGACCTTGAATGACTAGATGCAGCACCGGAACCGATCCGGCGACCGCGGGCCACCCTTGACGAAATCAGACGACGCAGGGAACGGGATCGTGCGTCGGCCGCCGAAACGGACTACAAACAGGCAAGCGGCCGGGGTCTGCAGGACGGACGGTTCTCGTGCGGCCGCGTACCCTGAATCCTGGCTTCCGCGCCGGCCGGCGCGTTCACCGTGCAGCCCAACAGCAGGCGAGGGCCCCTTCCGGGTGGATGTCGATTCGACATCCACCCGGCGGAAGAGGCCCTCGGTTCCGGTCCAGGACCGGTGATGAGTGTGCTCCTGCGTCGGCGTCAGGCCCCGGGATTATCCGAAGAACGCGTTGAGTCGTTCACCGGCCCGGCGTTGGTCCCGGCACCCGGCACCCGGACATCGGCAGGCCGGGTGGAGGGTCATCGCTCGTGCTCATGACTCGCACCGCCCCTATGCGCCGGGGTTTGAGAAGAATGCGTTGAGCCGGTCGGTGGGCAGGTAGTCCGCCGGGTCGCCGGCCAGGTCTGTCAGATCATTGTGGTCCCACGAGGGGTCCGCGACCTTGGCGAGGTTCTCCCGGGAGACGATCACCGAGGGTTCAACGATCTGGTTGATCTTCGGTCCCTCGCCCTTCAGGATGCGCAGGGCCACATCGACCACTGTCTCACCGGTGCGCACGGACGGGGTCGTGGTGCCGAAGTAGGGGTAGCCGGGGTTTGCCAGCGCCCAGGAGGAGAATCCCTGGCTGGACCCGTCGTCCGCGATCGGCGGCACCTCCATGCCCGATTCCACAAAGGCGTTGCGGATGCCGACGCCCATCGTTCCGGCCTGCAAGACGGCGTCAACCCCGGCAGGGTGGGTCGCAAGGAACTTCTGGACCTCCGCCTGGGCCGTGGCCGGTTGGAAGAAGCCGGTGACCGACCCGGCGACCTTGACCTCCGGGCAGTTAGCCAGGACGGCGTCGATGCCCAGGCCCGCGAAGGTCGAGACCGGAATGCCCGGGATGCCGTCGACGCGCAGGACGTTGCCCTTGCCCCCGATTGACGCCACGGTGCCGGCGGTGACCTGGGCGATAGCGAGCGGGGTATTCCTCGTCACACTCACGGCGTACTCGGAATCGATCGGCACCTGGGCGGCAACCAGCGGGATGCCGGCGTCATGGGCGGCCTTTGCCAAGCCCACGGACGGCTCCGGTGCGATGGCGGTGTAGATGATCACGTCCGGCTTGAGCGAGAGCGCTTCGTTGAACTGCTGAAGCTGCAGGGGCACGTTCGACGGGTCATCTGGGGCGAAGTCGCCGACGATCTTGACACCATTGGCCTTCAGGCTCGTGCGGATCGCCTCCGACATGGAGGCAATGAAGGGGCTGGCAGGTGGCATGCCCACGATCGCAGCCGTGAAACCCTCAGTCTTCTTCGACTTATAGTCGGCCCATGCCGATTTCCGGATCTCGTAGGGGTAGAGGTTGTAGCCCGCGGCGATCTCCTTGGGCAAACCGGACAGCAGGCCGTTCGGATCGTTCGCCCTACCCGTAGGCAGCGACCCGCAGGTCCCGGCTGCCGCCGGCGACACCTTGGCGGGGGTTGCCCCTCCGGAGGAGCCCGGGGCCGCTGGCGCCGATGCCGAGCAGCCCGTCAGGACGAGGGCGCCGGCCCCCAGAATCGCGGCGCCGACCGTCGAGAAGCGGGGGAAAAAGGTCGTCTTCTTCATGGTTTATCTCCTGCCATATAAAACGATTCGTATCGTATGGCATCAGGTTAGGCACATGCGGTACGATTCGTCTAGTTTCGAATATGACCTGAGACACATTTATCGGCCATTCAAAGGAGATTCGCCGTGAACAACCAACCATCCGGCCTGATGCTCGCCGGGGTGAGCAAGCGGTTCGGTGCCACGCGCGCCGTTATCGACGGTGACCTCCATCTCCGGCCGGGCGAGATCCACACGCTCCTGGGCGAAAACGGCTCAGGGAAGAGCACGCTCGTAAAGATCCTGGGTGGGGTGCACCGTCCTGACGCCGGCTCCGTCACATTGGACGGCGTCCCCGTCAACAGCCGATCGCCACGACAGGCCATGGACCTGGGGATTGCGGCGGTGTTCCAAGAGGTCCTCACCGCGGGGAGCCAGTCGGTCCTCGAGAATGTCTGGCTCGGGTCCCACGGGACGTTCCGTCGCCGGCTGGGCCGCGCCGAGCAGCGATCAATAGCGCAAGATGTCCTCTCGCGTATCGCCGGCGAGGTACCCCTCGATCTTCCCGCCGGCCAACTCTCGCTCTCCGAGCGGCAGTCCATCTGCATTGCGCGGGCGCTCGTGCGAAAGCCCAAGGTGCTCATCCTTGATGAGTCAACGGCTTCCCTGGACGTTAGGTCCCGTGATCGGCTCTTCGTCGAGCTGCGCCGACTCGCGGCCGGGGGGACCGCCATCCTGTTCATCTCGCACCGGATGGACGAGGTCGCGGAGATTTCGGACAGGGTCACCGTTCTGCGGTCCGGCCGGAGCGTGTCCACCGTGGACCGTTCGGACCTGTCCGTCGACCGGTTGATCTCGGACATGACCGGAAACTCCGGCCACAACGAGACCCGGCGGCAGCCGCACGACCCCGGGGACGTCATCCTTCGGGGATCCGCCGTCCGTCTGGCACCGGCCTCGGCACCCATCGACTTCGAGCTGCGCGCCGGTGAGGTCGTGGGCCTCGCCGGGCTTGAAGGCCACGGACAGGACCAGTTCATCAAGCGCCTGGCCGGCGTGGCTGCCGGGCCGGGCAGGGTTGTTCGCCTCCTGCCCGAGGGCGCCGCAGACCTTACCGAGCGGAACGGGGATGCCTTGGGGGTCGCGTACCTGCCTCGGGAGCGTCGCGGTGAGTCACTGTTCGAGTCCATGTCGATCCGGGAGAACTTCGCACTCCCGACCCTGGGGGAGGACCGTCGCTGCGGGTTGCTGGACACCCGCAGCATCGCCAGGCGGTTCGATGCGTTCGCTCGGTCCTTGTCACTGCGCTTCGGCGCCGCGCAGGATGCAATTTCAACCCTGTCCGGCGGCAACCAGCAGAAGGTGCTGCTGGCCCGCTGGCTTGCCACGGACCCCAGGGTCCTGCTGCTTAACGACCCCACGCGAGGGGTCGACATCGGGACCAAGCGGGAGATCTACGCAATCCTGGACCGGCTCAGTGCCGAAGGCATGAGCGTCGTGGTCCTCTCCAGCGAGGTCGACGAACTCGTCGACCTCGCAGACCGCGTCCTGGTTTTCCGCGACCAATCAGTGTTTGCCGAGATCCCCCATTCCGAGCTTTCCACCGAGTCCATCGTCGCCGCATACTTCGGCCAGAAATCAGAGGTGCATACATGAACCGCGTCCTCCCCCTGTTCCAGCGCTGGCCTTTCGCCTTTGCCCTGCTGCTCGCACTGGTGCTGCTGGTGTTGAACCTGATCGTCTCACCGTCCTTCCTCTCCCCCGCGCGTCTCCCCGGCACCCTGGCAACGCTGGCGCCGTTCGTGCTGGTGGGATTCGCCTCCACGCCCTCGATCCTCGCCGGTGGCATTGACATTTCGGTCGGTCCCCTGGCCACCTTCAGCAACTGCCTGTTCGTCGCCATCCTCATTCCCGCGGGGCTGGGCAACTGGCATCTCGCGGCACCCATCATCCTGGCGGTGGCCGCCGGAATCGGAGCCCTGAACGGAATCCTGGTCGCCGTCGTGCGCCTGCATCCGGTGGTCGCAACCACCGGGATGCTGTTCCTGCTCGTTGGCCTGTCGCTGACCATCGCCCAGAATCCGGTGGCCGCCCCGAATAATTGGACGGAGGTCTTCGCCGGGGGCATCGGCATCGTCCCGGGCGCTCTCCTGACCATCGGCGTCGCCGGGCTGATTTGGTTCGCCCTGCGCCGCACGGCCTTCGTCAGCAATCTCCTCGCGACCGGCGAGAGTGATGTTTCAGCCTACGGTTCCGGCGTGAACATCAAGGCAATCCGGATCCTGGCCTATACCCTCGGCGGCCTCTTCGCCGGAATCGCGGGAATCGCCCTGACGGCTATCGTGCAGTCATCGCAGTCTTCGCTCGCATCCACCTATGCCCTGCTGGGGCTCGCCGCGGCCGTGCTGGGCGGAACGAGCCTGGCCGGCGGCCGCGGCGGGCTGTTGGGTGCCCTCTTCGGGGCGGTCTCCATCTATCTGCTGCAACAGTTGCTCACGGCCTCGGGCGTGGCACCCAGCCTCATCCAATTTGCCTACGGCGCCGTCCTCGTCGTTGGCGTCGTGCTGGGCGCGACGCTGCTGGCCCCCCGCTTGAAGAGGAACGCATCATGAGCAGTGACACCCTGTCCCCCGCACCAAAAACCCAGGCACCGACGGTCCGGCCCAGACCCTGGACCAGGTTCAGGGCCTGGGTCTTCGAGGTACCGGCCCTGCAGGTCCTTGTCGTGCTGGCCCTGGCGGCCTGGCTGGTGATCACCATACCGGCAATCGCAAACCCCAGGTCAATCACCTCGATACTGGTCATCACGTCCCTGCTGGCCCTGGCAGCCATGGGCCAGACGCTTGTGGTGATCCTGGGCGGGCTTGACCTGGCGGCCCCGGGTTACATCCTTTTCGGTACATTCATGGCGGCGAACGTCGCGGGTAAGCTCGGGGTCCCTGCGGTCGTAGCCCTGCTGATCACAGTCGTGGTCTGCGGCGGCGTCGGCGCCCTGATCGGCTGGATCTGCCACCGCTTCGCGGTCCAGCCACTGGTCGTCACGCTGGGCACCGGCGCGGCCATCACGGGCGCGACCCTGTTCCTCGCCGACGGCGACTATTCCTCCGCCCCGCCGGAGGCGCTGCGTTCCCTGGCCAGCCTAAGGGGGACCACCCTTGGCCTGCCATTCCCCCCGATCATCCTGATCGTGCTTCTCTGCGGGGTGGGAATATGGCTTTTCCTCAATCGCACCGCGGCGGGACGTCGCTTCTACGCGACGGGAATCAATTTCCGGGCCGCTCAATTGGCAAGGGTCCGGACCGCTGCCGTGTGGACCATGGTCTTTGCAGCCTCCGGAGCCCTGGCCGGGGTTGCCGGCATCTTCATCGCATCCTTCGGCGCGGGATGGTCGCAAACCATCGGGGAACCCTACCTGTTCTCCGGCCTGGCCGCGGTCCTCGTCGGCGGCTCGATCTTCGGCTCGATTCGCGGCAGCTACACCCGGACGCTGCTGGGCGCACTCACTCTCACCCTCTTGTCAACGATCATCGTCAGCAATGGGCTGACGGAAGCCCAGAGCCGCATCGTCTTCGGGGTCATCATCCTTGCTGTGGTGTCGCTCTACGGTCGGGAACGCCACGTCCGAGACAGGTTCTGAGGCCTGGTCCGGTTTCCGCTACTTTCGCCGTTCCACTGCGACACGCGCTCATCACGATACGATACGCGCCGAGTCGAATGTCAATTTTGGATGAATCATTTCATCCCGGTCCAACTGAAAACCAAGGAGAATAAATGTCCCCCGAGACAGCAACCGTCGCCGAAGTGCTTTCCAGCCCCTGGAAAATCGACGGCCTGACAATCAAGAACCGCTTTGTGCTCAGTCCGATGGCCGTACTTCAGCCGACGAAGGACGGCCATCCCAGCGATCAGACCATCGCGTTCCTCACTACGCGGGCACGCGGCGGCGCAGGGCTGCTGATCATCGGTGGAGGCGTGGCCACCGAGCGCGGGAACCAAGAGGCACCGTTCCAGCCCCTGATGCGTTTCGACCGGGACGAGTTCATTCCAGGTCTGCGGCGCATGGTCGATGCCGTGCACGAGCACGATGCACCCATCTTCGCCCAGATCTTCCCGAGCTTCGGCGCCATGGGCGTGCCGGGCGAGGGCCGGCCCACTAGGGCCGCGAGCCCGAAGCCCGTCCGCATGGCCGCACCCCGCCTGCCGCACGGTTTCTACATTCCCGGCGGCCGAACGAACCCGACGCCGGAGGAGATCACCAAGGAGGAAATCCGCGAGGTCCAGGAGCAGGCCGTCGCCGCAGTGCGGCGTGCCAAGGCGGCCGGCTTCGACGGCATCGAGCTGGGCGCACACATGCGCTACCTCTATTCCTCCTTCCTCTCACCGCGCACCAACTGGAGGACGGACGAATACGGCGGCAACGCCGAAAACCGCGCCCGCATCCTCACGGACACGATTCGGGCGATCCGGGCCGAAGTCGGAACAGACTATCCGGTGGGCCTCAGGATGAGCACCAACGACCACCTTCCCGATGGCCAGGGACCCGAAGGGTTCGCCGAAGTTGCAGCGATCATTGAAAAGGAAGGCGTGGGATATATCGCCCTGAGCGATGCGAACTACGAGTCGATGGACAACAACGTCACCTCCCACTCAGGCGCCATTTTGGAGCACGGCGAGCCGCAAGCATTCCGCACCGCCATGCCCGAGGTCCCGTTGCTCCTCAGCAGCACCTTCGACCCGCAACAGTGTGCAGACGCCATCACCGCCGGGTTCGCGGACGCAATCATGCTGGCGCGGCAAATGCTGGCCGATCCGGAGTTCCCCAACAAGGTCCTCCAGGGACGACAGGATGAGATCGTGTGGTGCGACCACGACAACTCATGCCTGCGCCGCCTGATCTTCAATGTGCCGGTCCGGTGCCACAAGAACCCGGCCATGGGACGCGAAGCGGTCCTTGCGGGGGCCAAGGAACCTGTATCGGTAAAGCTTAAGCGTCCAGTCCAGGGCCTACTGATCGCTGCGACGGGGTCACCGGTCCTCATGGGCATCGCCGACAAACTGGCGACCGCCGGCCCGAAGGCATCCAAGAGCTGACACCTGCGCCGCGCCGGCCCCACCCGTGGCGGGAGCCGGCGCGGCAACCTTGGTACAAATACGTGTGTGCCCGGACTCCGACTTGGAGCCCGGGCACACACGCATGTCTTGCCGCCCCACATCGGCAGCTGTTCAAGAAGCCTCAGTCCGCCGGGCGCAGCGCCCTGCCCGTTCCGCGGTAGATGGCGACAGTCCGCTCCCCCGCCCGCACCACCACATCCACTATCATCCGGCGGCCCTCGTGAAAGGTCACTTCAGCGGAGGCGACCAGCTCCTCCGAGATGCAGGCTGGGGAAATGTAGGAGATGGAAGCCTCGGCGGTCGCGATTCCGGCGCCGAATGTGTTTGCGGCCATAGCGAACGCGGTGTCTGCCAGCGCGAAGACCAATCCACCGTGGGCAATCCCGTGCCCGTTGGCCATTTCGGGCGTGACCCGGAGGACGGCCGTGGCACGGCCCTCGCTGGCGCGCAACACCTGGATGCCGAGCCCGTCCAGGCTCCGGTCGGCGGCCAGCATCGAGCGGGCCGGGTCGGCAATGATCGCTGGCTGGTTCACGACAACCTCTCCACTACCATCGCCATGCCCTGGCCGCCGCCCACGCAGAGCGTCGCCAGGCCGAGCGATCCGTCCGTGGTTTGCAGTCCGTTGATGAGCGTTCCGACCAGCCGCACGCCGGTCGCACCGAAGGGGTGGCCCAAGGCGATCGCCCCGCCAAACGGGTTGACCCGCTCGGGATCTGCGCCCAGCTTCCGCACCACGGGAACCACTTGGGCGGCAAAGGCCTCGTTCAGCTCGACGATGTCGATGTCACCCATCGACAGGCCCAAACGATCCAGCAGCCGGCGGGATGCGTCCACCGGACCCAGTCCCATGATTTCCGGCGAGAGGCCGCTTGCGGCACTGCCCAGGATGCGGGCCAGCGGCTTCAACCCCAGTTCGCCCGCGCGCCGGGCGCTCATCACCACCAGGGCTGACGCGCCGTCGTTGAGCGGGCTGGCGTTGCCCGCGGTGACGGTTCCGGACTCGTGGAACACCGGCTTGAGGCTCGAGAGGGCCTCGAGAGTGGTGCCCGGACGCGGGCCGTCATCGGCGCGCACCACCGTGCCGGCAGCCGTGGCCACCGGCACGATCTCGCGCGCGAAGTACCCGGACTCGATCGCCCGTTCGGCCCGGCGCTGGGACTCCAGCGCCCATTCGTCCTGGTCGCGGCGCGTGGTGCCGGTTTGACGGGCCACGAACTCGGCGGTCTTGCCCATAGGGAGGTACACATCGGGCAGCTGCCCTTGATTCCGGGGGTCGACCCACGCCTGGCCGGATTGGAAGATGCCATCGGCACGCCGTGCCGTGTCCGCGAAGGCGGGGTGGGGTGATTCAACCGCGGGCGGTGTCGAGGTGGTCGATTCGACGCCCGCGACCAGGAACGCGTCCCCGTCGCCGGCCCGCACTGCCTGGGCAGCCATCGCGGTGGCCTGCAACGAGGAGGCGCAGAAGCGGTTCACTGTGACCGCGGGGACGCTGTCCATCCCTGCAAGCACCATGATGCGGCGGCCAATGTTGTCGCCCTGCGCGCCCTGCGGTACCGCGCTCCCCACGTAGGCATCCGCAAACTCGGCGGAGTCAACCTGTGGAACGGCCGAGAGCGCTCCCCGGATGGCTGCCAGCGCGAGGTCTTCCGGTCGCTCACCGGCCAGCGATCCCTTGCGGGCACGGCCGATCGGTGTCCTGCGATAGGCGACGACGACCGCGTCATTCGGCGCGATGGCGGTTTTCATGATGATGTTTCCTCTCAGTGTGGACAGCTTCCCTAACGGGCTGGCTCCACGGGCAGGGACAGATCAGGGTCAGACTCCTCACATCTAACGTCGAATTAAATATATACGAACCGTATCGTATTGCACAGGCCGAAGCCTCACAGGCCCACACTGGACACAGGAAAGGGAAATCAGGGAGGCAAGGGGCGCCACGAGCATGTCGCAAAGATGCCTCAGGAGGCGCAGGAGATGACAGGCCGTCGCCGCCTACCGGAACCGACGCCGAAGACTTCTTGCGCACCCTCAAATAGGTGCCCGCCACTCAACGCGGGGGCCGGGCCGCTCCCCGGCCAAAGCCGACACCGGCATACTATTCGCCCAACATGCCGCGGGAACCCAAGGTTATAGGCTCAAGTTTTTAGTCACGGAGCCCATCGGGCCCATGGACTCGGACGGGAAACAGGTAGTACTTGGGGCCGCTACCCTGCAGCAAGCCCTTCAAGTGCGGTCTGCATGATGGCATCGGTGGCCTTGGCGTCAAGGGGACCAGACTGGAACAGCAGACGGAAGTACACGGGAGCATAGAGCAGCTCCGTGACGACCTGGGCGTCGAGATCCTTGCGCATCGACCCCTCGCTTATGGCCCGGTCAACCAGGGACGTAACAACCAGCGCGCGCGGGATCCAGAAATGTTTCTTGAATTCAGCCATCGCCGCCTCGTCGCCCTGGCACTCACCGATGAGTTGCGCCACGAGCCGGCCCTCATTGCCCGCGTAGACCTCCGCAAGTGAGGCCATGTGCTCACGAAGCGCGTCGATGGCAGGGACATCCTGGCGCACCGGAGTACGCGCGACATGGTTGTCCAGGAATGTATCGATAACCACGGCAACCTTGCTCGACCACCACCTGTAGATAGTGGTCTTGCTGACGCCGGCTTCACGGGCAATGCGCTCGATCGAGAGCTTTTGCACCGTAAATCCGTCAGGCCCCGAATTTTCGAGCAACTTCATGGTTGCTTCCAAAATGGCCCGACGACTTTCTTCGCTTCTGATTGCCATGGGTCAACCATACGTGCTTAGCCATCCAATACGAAACGTACACGATCACACCTGATGCTTCAATCTTCCGGGTATCGCGAGGTACTGGCGATGGGGGCCCGGCAAAAGCGTCAGCCTGTGTATATAGGAACAACAACGCCCCAAGTGGCCTGGCAGCAAAGGGTCTTCTGGGGCCACGAAACGGATTGCCACGGATTCCCACTCAGGCCCGCGACCTTCGGGCATTCTTCAGTAACCCACCGACGAGGTGACGTGGCATCTTTGCATGGAATTCTGACGCACCTTACACTCAGTACGAAACGGATCGAATCTTTAAGGGAGGTGCCGTGACTGCGTCTTCTGCCACGGAGGTCATGGAAGCCGGAGGTTCGGCCCTGGCGAGGGACTTGGCGGTCAGCTCGGGTTGTCGTGGGCTGTCGGGGCCTCCAATCGCCGGCAGCATCGGCGCCGCACGGAATCGACCCGGCGTTCCCGACGTCGATCCAGCCCGGGGCCGACGGCTACGCCCGCCCTTCCCTGCTCGGCATCTGCTCGCCTACACTGCAGATCTATCACGGAACCTTATCTGAGGTGGACCGGATGACTTCCGTACTCGATACCCGGTCGGTTCCTCCGGCCGAGCGCCGGGACTACTGGTCGGCGGGAATCGCCGAACGCTTCTTCCCGATGCAGGTCGAATCGTTCGGGGCGCCGTCATTCGAGGCCCGCTTGGCCGGTGGCCAGGTCGGGCCGGTCGGGGTCCGGTCCATCCAAGGACTTGCGCACCGGGTGGCACGCACGCAGCGGATGATTGCGACCGCCGATCCGGAGTGTATCTTGCTGTATCTGATGACCAGGGGCGCCGTACATATCGAACAGGAGGATCGCAGCTGCCTTCTTCGCCCCGGTGACATTGCGTGCCAGGATACGTCGCGGCCTTCCACTTTTGAGGGCCGGGAGGGTTTCGAGGTGGTCGTATTCAGCATTCCCAAGTGGTTCATCGGGGCGCAGGCCGAGGGCATCGCCCGGCGTTCCGCGACGCGGGTGGATTCGGGTCAGGGACGGCTCACTGGGCCGGGAACCCCGTTCCTCGTCCAGCTAGCCCGAACCACAACGAGCGGCGGCGGGCTCTTGAGCCCTGACGGGGAAGGCGCTGCAGAGATGCTGCTGCCCTTGCTTCGCAGCATGTACGGCGCGCAGGAGACTTCCGATCCGCGCTCCCGACCTGAGACACTGTTCGCTCGGATGCAGCGGTACGTGATGGACCACCTGCACGACCCGGAACTCGGGCCAGAGCGGATCGCGCAGGCCCACTACGTGTCCACGCGCTACGTCCACAAACTCTTTGCAGCCTCCGGCACCGGAGTGTCGGCCTGGATCCGCGAACGCCGGTTCGAGGGTGCCGTGAGCGAGTTGCGGCGGTCCCCTGAAACGACGATCGCGACGGTCGCGACGAGGTGGGGATACCGCCATCCGGCAAGCTTCAGCAGAGCCTTTCGCGAGGTCCACGGCTGTGCCCCGCGGGAAGCCAGGCATCTGGCGGAGCCTGCCGGGAAGACCCCGCCCGTTTGTTAGGGCGGGGTCTTCCCGGCACCTGCCCGTTGGGCAGGGCGGGGGCTCCCCGAAGATGCGCCATCACGCCTGCGGGAAACCGGCCTCCCGCATGCGGGTGCCCCAGATCCCGGACTTGCCCGGGGCGATGATCCCGTTCGGGTCGAGCGTGTCCTTGATCGTCTCGTTGAAGCGTCGCAGTGCGTGGTCGTTGAAGCCGAACTGGTCGGCCGCGAGATCCATGAAGGACAGGTGCGCCCGGTATTCGCCGTAGCCGCGCTTGCCGGCCTCGGCGACCATGCGCTTGGCAAGGGCGTACGCCTTGGCGACCTGCTCAGGGTTCTTCGTGTCGAAGGGGATCACGTTGATGAACGTGGTCGACCTGGCGTTGATCGGGAGCATGCCACCTAGGAAGTCAAGGCCGGCCTCGGCGCACATTTCGGCCATCAGCTTCTGCGCGGCGATCGCGTGCTGGGCCGTGAGCGGGATGACCGGCGAGAAGTCGACGTGGCCGCCCTCCTCGCCGCCTGACCATCCGGCCATCTTGTAGAGATCCTGACTCGGCACCCCAATCTGCACCCGCTCGTGCGGGTTGGGCAGCGTCTCCCAGGCGTCTGCCCCGTGCTTCTGGCCCATGATATCTACGCTCGGAATCTGCAGGAAGCGCGCCTTGAGCTTCTCGAAGTTGTGGTCGACGACCGGTTCGTCGCCGTAGAGGGCGAAGCGCATCATCCAGCGGCCCAGTCCCATCTCCTTGGCGATCTTGTCGATGATCTCCTCCGGCATCGGGCCCTCACCGGTGTACCACTCGGCGCGTGTGGTGAGCATCGAGGCCATGCACAGGGTGTTCGACAGCTGCGGGCGCATGTCGATGGTGCCGGCCAGCATGAGCTCGCGCAGCGCATCGACCACGGCGGGCGTCTGCGCCTCATCCCAGACGCGCAGCCACAGCGGCATGTATACCTCTGGCTTCGGCATCAGCCAGTAGCCCATCTTCGTGACAATGCCATAGTTCGACTGCATGAACATCTCGGTCGACGTCGGACCGAGGCCGCGCTTGTACAGCGGCCAGGTCGGGTTGTTATCCATTGCACCCGAGCCGGTGCGCATGAGGTCGCCGTTCGGGAGCACCACCTCGAAGCCGCAATGTGAGGCTTGGTCGATCGAGTACGGCATGTAGGTGAGCCCGTGCTCGAGCGTGTTCGAGACGACGCCTCCCCAGCCGATGTCCACGATGGAGGCGACGAGGTTGTGTCCGCCGGCCTTAATCGCTTCGTGCAGGTCGTACCAGCTCACGCCAGGCTCCACTATCGCGTTGCCGAGCTCCTCGTTGATCTCCAGGACGCGGTTCATGTTCCGGAACGAGAGCATCACCGTGCCGCGCACCTGGGGCGCGGCTCCCCCCGTAGCCGTTGTTCTTGCCGCGGCTGATGGGCCACAAAGGGATGCGATACTCGTTGGCGATCCGAACGACTGCCTGGACGTCCTCGGTACTCGTTGGGCTGACGACTGCGGACGGGAGATTCGTGGCGGAGCCGGGAACCTGGAAGGGATCCTGGAAATCTTCCAGCCACTCGGCGTCGCTTGCGACCTTGTCTTCGCCAATCGCGGCGGCGAACGCCGCGAGTGCCTTTTCGAGGTCGAACTCGGTGACGCCGGGTGGGAGCGGGCGCGTCGACGTATCGGGGGTGATACTCATCATTCATCATCTCCTTTGATGCGGTGTGTCGTGCGTAACACGTGCTGCTCATCCTGCGCCATCTGGTGCCGGGGTGGGGAGATTGCGGACCCATGGTGCAGTCCGTGCACAGAAGTGTGCACGAACTGCACCATCACACCGCTCCGGCCTCCGGTCCCCTGCGCGCTGTGGTTGCATGGGCTCACTACATCGGACGAGATGAATGGAGAAGGAACCATGGCTGGTGGTCGTCTGGAAGGAAAAGTCGTTCTGCTGACAGGCATCGGGGGCGGAATGGGCCGGGTTACCGCCCGGCTATTCGCCCGCGAGGGCGCCACTGTTGTCGGCTGTGACCTCGATACCGACGGAGCAGCGGAGACGGTCCGCCTGGTGGAGGCCGACGGGGGCGCCATCGAATCAAGCGCCCCGTTGGACCTGGGCACCCGGGAAAACATCGATCGCTGGGTCGGCGGCGCGATCGAACGCCACGGCCGCATCGACGTGCTCTACAACAACGCCAGCATGCCGAAATTCGCGCCGTTCGCCCAGATGAGCGGCGAGGATTACCGGTCGACCATCCAGAACGAGCTGGACCTGGTGTGGCATGCCTGCCAAAGCGCCTGGCTGCACCTGGCCGCCGTCGGCGGTGCGATCGTGAACATCGGTTCGGGCGCCGGGATCCAGGGTGCCCGGGCCCTGCCGCAGGCCGCCCATGCTGCCGCGAAAGGGGCCGTCATCGCTCTGACTCGGCAGCTCGCCGCCGAGGGTGTCGCCGTCGGCGTTCGCGTCAATTGCGTGAGTCCTGGTGTCATGGCGACTCCGCCGGTACTCGCGATGTTCGAGGAATTCGGCGAGAACGCGCCTGTCGCCCCGATCATCGAGCGCACGATTGACGGCAAACCTGGGGAACCACTCGCCGTCGCGTATGCAGGCCTCTACCTCGCCTCCGAGGAGGCGAAATGGGTCACGGGATCCCACCTGGTCGTAGACGGCGGAGCCAGCGCGATGATGTAGGTCCGATCGAGACCGGCCTATGCGTCGCCACCTGGCCGTGGACCAACACCTACTGTGAACGCTGATGATTCCGCTGGCTACATCGATGTAAGACACTCCGGCATATCGCCTTCAAAGACTCTGTTGACTCGGGCCAAGGGGATCGTCGAAGACCTCACCCCGAACAATTCTGGAGGCATGGACCTCGCTCGTTCCTCACTAATCGTTCAGACACGGAGGGCAGGTGGTTTGACGCCGGAGCCGGGGGTGAAGGGATTCATTGCGGGTTCCATCAGCCCATAGGAGCCAAAGAATCACCGAGCATTCCAGTTTTCTCGAATACTCAATGATCTTCTGGCCTTGTTGCGCGGTTGGCTGCTTAACGGCCCGCCCTTGGTGACCGCCGCCAGCCGACGGTGAGCAACCAGCCATTCCTTCAGATAGCGGGTCGCGTCGGCGTTTTTCACGATGTTGTCCTCTTCGAAGGCGTCGATGGAGGCCACGATGGACGCGGCCGCGAGGGGATGGCCGGAGTAGGTCAGTCCGCCGGGGAACACGCGCTCGTCGAACGTTGCGGATATTTCTTCGGAGATGATGACACCGCCGACGGGAACGTAGCCTGCGTTGACGCCCTTGGCGAAGGTGATCAGGTCCGGCCGGACTTTGTAGGCGTCGAGGGCGAACCAGTCGCCGGCGCGGCCGAACCCTGCCATGACTTCATCCGGGATCAGCATGATGCTGCGCTGGTCGCAGAGGGCCCGATACTCCTGAAAGTGTCGTCAGGGGCAATCTAGAGGGCCGAGTCCTCCTGATGGTGTCGTGGGCCCATTGAGGAGGGCCTGATCCAGTAATGGTTGACTGGATCAGGCTTTCCTTTTCAAGTCATCTTGGTCGCGCCTGGACTTCCGCCATTGGCGCGCTGTGGGTGAAATACGATTAGGCCATGGTTACCAGTGTTGATGTGGCCCGGCATCTTGGATTGTCGCAGTCGACGGTTTCACGTGCTTTGCGGGGGGATCCGGCTGTCGCGCCTTCTACCAAGGAGCGGGTTTTGTCCGGGGCGCGGGAACTAGGCTATGTACCGGATGCAGCGGCCCGCATGATGGTGACCCGGCGGACGCACGCGGTGGGCATTGTGGTCGCGGATCTGACCAGCCCGATCTACCCGGTCATTGTGGAGTCGTTGCAGAATCGGTTGCTGGAGCGTGGTTACCGGATGGTGCTGATTCGGGACCCGGATATTTCGCCGGATCCTGAGGCTGTTGATGTGCTCGACCGTGCGACGGTTGACGGGATGATCTTCGTGTCGGCGAGGGAGGGTTCTGCCGCGGTCCGGCGGGTCCTTGACCGCGGGACGCCGGTGGTGCTGTTGAGCCGTGATGATGTCAGCGTCGATGTCGAGGCGGTCCTGGCGGATGACAGGGGCGCGGGTGAGCTGGTGATTTCCCATCTGCAGGGTCTGGGGCACACGAGAATCGGCGTGCTGTCCACTTTGCGTGACCGGTCCAATGGCCGTGACCGCGAGGATGGTGTCCGCGCTGCGATGGAGCGCCGCAGCATCCCGGTACGCGAGGACTGGATTCAGCACCTCCGCCTGACGCACGAGGACGGGGTGCGGGCGGCCCTGGAGATGCTTGATCGCCAGGACAGGCCTACGGCACTGTTTTGCGTGACGGATGCTTTTGCGTTTGCTGCGTTGGACGCTGCAACCCAGTTGGGCCTTCGGGTTCCGGAGGAGCTGTCGATTGTGGGATTTGATGACTCCGGGCCATCCCGCTGGGCTTTTGTGAACCTGACCACGGTGCACCAGCCCATTGCGGAGATGTCGTACGAGGCGGTCGACCGCCTGGCCGGGAGAATCGAGGGCGGGCCTCCCAGCCAGACGCGGAAGCCCGTATTTCCGGTCAGGCTGGAAATACGGGGGACGACCGCGCCGCCTCCTCAGGCGGTATTGCGGCCGCCGCTCAGGTCGAGCGTCTGACCGGTCACGTAGCTCGCTTCGGTCGAGAGCAGCCACGTGGCCAGGGCGGAGAATTCCTCGGGCAGTCCGACCCTGCCCATGGGGACTTTGGCGAGCAGCTGGGCGTTCCGTTCCGGGCTGAGGTCTTCAAGGAGCCGGGTCTTCATCATGGACGGTGCGATGGAGTTGACCGTAACCCCGAAAGGCGCGACTTCCTTTGCTGCCGTTTTGACCAGGGCCACGAGTCCGGCCTTGGACGCTGAGTAGGCGGCCTGGTGCGGGTTCCCTTCACGGGCGGAAATTGAGGACAGGATGGCCACCCGGCCGTATCCCTGCTGTGTGAGGGCGGGGAGGAGGCTCGCCAGGCCGTGCAGGCAGCCGTCCAGATTCACGCTCAGGGTCCTAGCCCATCCGTCGGCGGGCATTTCGGTCACCGCGACCTCGGGGCCCTGGATTCCGTGGGCGAACAGCGCCCCGTCGATCCGGCCGTACCGCTGCAGTACTGTCTGGACGGTGCGGTCCCAATCGGTCCTTCTGGTGACGTTCAGTGCCATGCAGTTGGCGGGGCTGCTTCCGTCGCCGAGCCCGCCGTCGGCGACGTCGGTGCAGACGACAGTGGCGCCTTCGCGTGTGAGCCGGTCCGCGGTGTCGGATCCGAGCCCGCCGGCGGCGCCGGTGACCAGGATGACCTGATCCCGGAAACGGCCGGGCCAATAGATCTCGGCGCTGGCGGTTCGGGGCCGCGGGGTGCTGCCTGCGGCTGCCCCCGGTGTTGTCACGTCGGTGAGTTCGCTCATGATGTTCTCTCCATTTCAGTTTTCAGGGGTGAGCCGATCAGAATCCCGGTTGCGGTGTGGATGTGTTTGAGGTGTGCGGCTGTGCCGCCGGTCTCGACGGCCCAGACGTCAGGGACTTCGACGCTGATGGGCGCGTCAGGCAGTGCCGCCAGGATCTCCCGGAGAGGGAACACTCCCTCCCCGGGGGCCAGCCGCTTCGCACGCGACTCGATCTGCCGCGCGGATCCGTTCACGTCCTGTCCCAGCGGCATGCAGTGCGGGACCGGCAGTGCCGGGGTTTCGGCCGGGCCGTCACAGAGCTGGATGACTGTGACCGCGCCGGAAGGCAGGGCTTTCAGGTCTTCAATTTGGCTGCCCGCCCGCACGAAATGGAGCGCGTCCAGCATGATGCCGCACCCCGTCCGGTCGACCAGCAGGCCGGCAGCGGGTACGGAATCCAGCGGCTGATAGGAGATCGGCTCGATGGACGGACGGATTCCGTACTGGGCGGCATCGTCAACCAGAGCCGCAAGGCTGTCCGTCAGCCGGGCGCGGTCCGGATCACCGCCGATGACGTTGAGAACGCTCGCGCCGAGGGCCGCTCCTGCCTCCAGGACCGGTTCCCATTCCTCGCGGCCGCGGTGTCCGTCCAGGGTAAATACTTCAATGTCGCGGACTGAGAGGCCCGTACCGGCCAGGCGTTCGATGGTCTGCGCGGACATGAACGAACCGGCAGCCATCGGGTACTGAGTTTCACCCCGGGTGGCCGGGTGAACCCGGACCCCGACCGAGGTGAAGCCCGCATCTGCCGCTGCCTCCACCAGGTCCGGCGGACTCAAATGCAGCGCCGACAAGTGCGCCAGACCAATCGTTCTATTCATAACTTCCATCCTGCTCGCTAAGTGTTGACTGCCATCAAGCGGTGTGCGTATGATCTAAATCACTAAATGACTACGTAGTCATTAAAGCACTCAATCCGCTCGCCCGCAAAGGTGCAGCCGAGCAAACAGAAAGGTTGCGGTGAACCGCAATGCCTAGTTCCCACACTTCGAGCACCGGGGGTACCACCATGGGCGCCCTGAACCACCCGCCCGTCGTCTTCAGTGCCAGGGCAGGACGGCGGGCAGCGCTGGCCAGCACCGTTGGCGCCGTCGTCGACTGGTATGACTTCTTCCTCTACGGCACCGCTGCCGCCGTCGTGTTCGGGCCGTTGTTTTTCCCCTCGGACAACCAGGTCGCCGGGCTGCTGGCCTCCATGGGTTCGTTCGCCGTCGGCTTCCTGTTCCGCCCCATCGGCGGGGCCATCTTCGGCCACTTCGGCGACAAGTACGGCCGCCGCACCATGCTCTTCATCACCGTCATCATGATGGGACTGGCCAGCACCGCCATCGGGTTGCTCCCCACCTACGCCGCGATCGGCGTCGCCGCACCCCTCCTGCTCGTGACCCTGCGGGCCATCCAAGGCATCGCCGTCGGCGGCGAATGGGGCGGCGCGGCCCTGATGGCAGTAGAAAACGCGCCGGCAGGCAAACGCAACTTCCTCGCCACCGGCGTGCAGATCGGCTCCTTCGTCGGACTGCTGCTCGGCACCGCAGCGTTCTCCCTGGTCACCGCCCTGACCACCCCGGAACAGTTCCTCGCCTGGGGCTGGCGGCTCCCGTTCCTGATCAGCATCCTCTTCGCCCTGATCGGCCTCTGGATCCGTGCCGGCGTACCCGAGTCGGCGGAGTTCACCGCCGCCAAGGAAGAACACAAGGCCGCGCGCGCACCGTTGGCCGAAGCGCTGCGGACCAGCCCCAAGCAGATCCTCGCTGTGATCGGCATGCGGATGGTGGACCAGAGCACCTTCTACATGGGCTTCACCTTCTCCCTGGCCTACGTCAAGAACTTCACCCACACCCCTACCTCCACGGTCCTGACCGCTTCGATGGTCGCCATGGTCCTGGCCATCCCCTTCCTGGCACTCTGGGGACGCCTCGCGGACAGGTACGGCCGGAAGTGGTTCTACATCATCGGCCCGCTCGCCGCGGCCCTTTCAGCCGCGCCGTTCTTCGCGGCGCTGGAAAGCGGTGAACTGATCCCGATGATCCTGGGCTTCGTCGTCCTGATCAATCTCGGGCACAACATCTCCACCTGCGTTCAGCAGACCTGGTTCACCGACATGTTCGACGTCCGGATCCGCTACAGCGGCGCAGGATTTGCCTATGCACTGGCCGGGGCCGTGGGCGGCTTCATCCCGCTGATCGCCACCGCCCTCATGGCCAGCAGCGGCAGCTGGGCCCCTGCCGCGGCACTGCTTGCCGGGCTGTGCCTGATAGCCCTGGTGTCCAGCCTTTGGTCCTATAAGTGGGCCAACAAGGAACACCGCTAAACCCACCCAAGAAGCAGGACGCGCCCAAACCAGCGGCGAAGCGAAGACGAGTGTGCGGCAACCGGCAACCGGGACGCCAGTTGCTACGCATTCACCCCCTGCACACAAAACACAGACCACAGATACAGCCAACAATTAAGGCCAGAGCCGAGTGAACACCACAGAATCCGATGACCTGACCACAGCCCCCGCCAAGACCCTGGACTGCGACGTCCTCGTCATAGGCTCCGGCGCGGGCGGGCTTTCCGCAGCGGTCACGGCCGCCTACCACGGCCTGAAAGTCATCGTCGTGGAGAAGGCCCCGGTCTGCGGGGGCGCCACGTCCTGGTCCGGCGGCTGGGCCTGGACCCCGGCAAATCCGTTGGCGAAAGCTGCCGGCGTCAGCGAGGACCGGGAAGCCATCCGCACCTACCTGCGCCACCGCCTCGGCCCGGACTACCAGACCGAGAAGGTCGAAGCATTTCTTGAGGCCGTGCCGCACATGGTGGGCTTCTTCGAGAACAAAACCAGCCTGCAGTTCACCCCAGGCGAGAATATCAAGGACATCTACGGCCAAACACCGGGAGCCGGAACCGGCCACCGCTCGGTCGGGCCCAAGCCCATCAACGCCCGCAGCATCAAACCCGAAGTACGCGCCAAGATGCGCCACCAGCTCTATGAGACCTCGTTTCTGGGCATGGGCATCATGGCCGGCCCCGACCTCACCAAATTCCTTTCAGCGTCACAGGGCCGCATCATCGGCCTGTTCCACGCCGCACGCCGCTTCACCCCGCACGTCTGGGATCTTCTGGTCCACCGCAGGAACATGCAACTGGTCAACGGAACCGCCCTGACCGGCCGGCTGATGAAGTCCGCCGACGACCTCGGCGTCCACATCCGCGTCTCCACACCCGTTACCCGCCTGCTGACCGACGGCACCGGGCGGGTATCCGGCGCCCTCGTCGATTCCCCCGAAGGCACACTGGCCATCAAAGCAACCCGCGGCGTGGTGCTGGCAACCGGCGGATTCCCCCACGATATTCAACGACGCAAAGAACTGTTCCCCAAAACCCCTACCGGCCGCGAGCATTGGACGCTGGCGCCGGCTGAAGCCAACGGCGACGGCATCTCGCTGGGCCAGTCCGTCGGCGCCCGGTTCAAAACCAATGTGAAGTCAGCCGCTGCATGGTGCCCGGTCTCGCTCGTGCCCTACCGCAACGGCCGGACGGGCACATTCCCACACATCATGGACCGCGCCAAGCCCGGCTCCATCGGAGTAAGGGCCAACGGCAAACGGTTCGTCAACGAGGCCAACGGCTACTACGACTACATCACCGCACTGATCGACGCCACGCCCGAGGGCGAGGCGGTGCAGTCCTGGCAGATCGCCGACACCCGGTTCGTCCGCAAGTACCCACTGGGCATGGCCAAACCGCTGCCCGTGCCGCTGTTTCCCTACCTGCGCTCGGGCTACCTGAAGAAGGGCCGCACGATTGAAGAACTCGCCACCAAATCCGGGATCGACCCAGTCGCCCTGCGGCACACCGTGGAGCGCTTCAACGAACACGCCCGCCAAGGCGTGGACCCGGACTACGGGAGAGGGGACACCGAATTCAACCGCTACGGCGGCGATCCGAACGTGGGTCCCAACCCATCCCTGGCACCCCTTGAAAAAGGCCCCTACTATGCGGTCAAGGTAGTGCCAGGAAGCTTCGGTACCTTCGCCGGCCTCGACGC
Source organism: Arthrobacter sp. 10N43 (assembly GCF_056394525.1). Classification (NCBI taxonomy): domain Bacteria; kingdom Bacillati; phylum Actinomycetota; class Actinomycetes; order Micrococcales; family Micrococcaceae; genus Arthrobacter; species Arthrobacter sp. 10N43. The sequence continues at coordinate 42,722 of NZ_JBFTIA010000011.1, forward strand.
GGACGGCCGCGCCCGCGTCCTGAACAACGACGGCGAAGCCATCCCGGGGCTGTATGTAGCCGGCAACGATCACGCATCGGTCATGGGCGGCCACTACCCTGCCGGCGGCATCAACCTGGGACCCGCACTGACATTCGGCTACATCGCCGGCCGCGATCTGGCCGGGGCCACCGACTATGAAGACGACCCCGCGCCAATGGCACAAGCAATCCAGAAAAAACAGGACGCCACAGCCCGGCAGCCTTCCGCATACCAGCGATAACGAGCACCTCATGGCGCCCCGGCGCGGCCCAACGCCGGAAGACGGCGGGCTCCCCAAACGCGGTTCCACAGGGAGGGCGTCGGCCCTCCCCAATGACGATGTGACCTGCTGAACCACTGAGGCATCGCACCATCAGTGGCAGCGCAAGGCGAAGATTCGTCGGTTACGACCCACCCTTACGGAATCTTCATTATCGGAGTTAAAAACACGGGAGTGGAAGTAGGCGCTAGAACTCCCCTTCCGTGATGACCAGTTCAGTGTTTCCACATATACATACGGCATCACTTCGACGTGAGGGGAACTGGATCTACAGCTACCCGACTGCCGGCCTGATTGTGTCAAGTATTTCTGGCCCCGGGCGAGCAACTGAAACTGGCCCCAACCGGTGACGATCGTGACGGTAACAGCGCATTTAGGTGTTCTAGATAATGCACTCAAAGTGCAGTATGATGCACTTATGGATGAGAGTACAACGAGCTTGGCGCTGGCAATCGGCGCCCGAGTTAAGCAGGAGAGGCAGTCGCGGGGCTGGACGCTTGATCAGCTGGCGGAGTCTGCCGGGGTAAGCCGCAGGATGGTCGTCAACGTGGAGCAGGGTGCCGCGAATCCCAGCGTGGGAACTCTGCTGAGGATCAGCGACGCGCTGGGTGTGGGGCTGCCGGCGTTGGTCGAGCCACCTCGCCCGAAGCCGGTGAAGGTCACGCGCAGTGGTGAGGGCGCTGCGTTGTGGAGCGGTGAGTCCGGCGGGCGCGGGGTGTTGGTGGCCGGCACCGAACCGCCGGACGTGGTTGAACTGTGGGACTGGACGCTGGGTCCCGGCGACCGTCATGTGAGCGAGGCCCACACGTCGGGCACCAAGGAGCTTTTGCAGGTCCAGCAGGGCACGGTCACGGTGGAGGTCGCAGGTCAATTGCTCACCCTCGATGAGGGCGATGCGGTGACGTTCCCGGGCGACGTGGCACACTCTTACGCCAATCCGGGCACGGAGCCGGCGAGGTTCTCCCTGGCCGTCTTCGAGCCGGGCGTGGGGACGGGACACCGGCCGGAGGCGTCCGATGCTTGAGTCGGGCATGCTTCAGGAATTTCTCGACGGCGGCCATGTTGACGCCGCCGTGTTCGCGCTGCGGCCCGACTACCGGGCGTTGCTGCTGGCCGTTGACGGACTCGTCCCTGGCCCGAGTGACCAGGCCGGTGAGGAGATGCTCCAGGCGGCGGAATCCGCGGCCCGGGAGCTGCTCAACGGCCGGCCGGTTGAGCAGCTCCCACACGTGGCTGCGTGGCGCGAGGCTTATCAGGGCTTCGGCGCCAAACCGAACCGCACGCGCAACAGCCTGGAGGCGCTCCTGCGGCGGGCGGTGTCCGGGTTGCCCCGGGTGAACCGTCTCACCGATCTCTTTAACGCGGTTTCGGTGCTCCACCAGGTCCCTCTGGGTGGGGAGGATCTGACCCGCTACAGCGGTGCGCCGCGGCTGGTCCGCGCCACCGGCACGGAGCCCTTCGATACCGCCGCCGACGGCGCCACGGTGATCGAGCACCCGGAACCTGGCGAGGTGGTGTGGTGCGACGACGGCGGCGTGACCTGCCGGCGCTGGAACTGGCGCCAGGCACGCCGCACCCAGCTCGGCGAGCACACCACCTCCGCGCTGTTCATCCTCGACGCGCTCGAACCCATGACCGATGAGGCGCTCCACGCCGCGGCCGAGGACCTGATCGCCCGGCTGACCCGGCTCGGTCCCGACGTCAGGGTCGCCCGCCGCCTGATAGCCGCCGGCACTGCAGTCAATGAAGGAGACTGACATGCTCGTCCACTCCCGGACACGCGCGATCGGTGACCGGCGGGCCCGAAAGGGCCAGCCGTGAGCCAGCGCGTCCCCAAGAATGTTCCCGTTCCGCCGTGGGGGCTGGCCGTGGCGGCCATGCTGTCGGTTCAGCTGAGTTCGGCCCTGTCAGTGGATCTGATTGCGGCGGTGGGGCCGGCCGGAACCGCCTGGCTCAGACTCAGTGTGGGGGCGCTCGTCTTCCTGGCCGTTGCCCGACCCCCATTGCGCGCACTACGCCGCCCCGACGTCCCCGTGCTTCTGGGGCTGGGTGTCGCCACCGGACTGATGACCATCGCGTTTCTCGCCTCCATCGAACGTATCCCGCTCGGCACCGCCGTCGCGATCGAGTTCCTCGGCCCGCTGACTGTCGCCGCGGTGCGCAGCCACAGCGCGCGGTCGCTTATCTGGCCAGCCCTGGCGCTGCTGGGCGTCGTCCTTCTGACCGAACCCTGGGCTGGTGAGATCAACCTCGCCGGTATCGGGTTGGCAGGGCTCGCGGCCGTCGGGTGGGCCGTCTACATTGTGCTCACCCAACGGATCGGCGACCGCTTCACGGGCATCGGTGCGCTTTCACTCACCGTTCCCGTCGCAGCTGCCACGGCAGCGGTCGTCGGCATCCCGCAGTCCGCCGGACATCTCAACCTCGGTGTCCTCTCCGTCGCTTTCGGACTGGCCGTCCTGATGCCGGTGCTGCCAATGGCGCTCGAGATGCTCGCCCTGCGCCGGATGACGCCCACGGCGTTCGGTACCCTGATGGCCCTCGAACCCGCCATCGGGGTGCTCCTCGGGCTGCTCGTGCTGCGCCAGCAGCCCTCACTCACCCAATTCGGTGGCATCACGCTCGTCGTCCTTGCAGGGGCCGCCGCGCAACGCGGTGGCCGACGGCGACCGCGCTCCCGCGAACACGCCGGCGCCCGCATCGCCCCCGACCTCATCGGCCAAGGGCCGAAGTAGGCCACAGTCCTCCAGCCATGCAGGTCCGTAAGACTGTCGCTGCGCGAGGATTCCCTGTTTGCCGGTGCCCCCGCAGCTCAGTCCGCTCAGGGAGCGCCTCTGACTTTACTTCCCTGTGATTCAAACAAAGGATTTATGACCATGTTCACCGGCTTGAGTGCCTTCCCCCTGACCCCTCTGGCAGATGATGCTGTTGACGAGCATGCCTTCGTTCGCCTGATCGAACGGCTCTCGGAGGCGAAGGTTGACTCCATCACGGCGCTCGGATCCACCGGCTCCTACGCGTACCTGAGCGGCGAGGAACGGAGCCGTGTCGCCCGCCTGGCGGTCGAGCACGCCGGCGATACACCCGTGTTCATTGGTGTCGGGGCCTTGCGGACCTCACACGTCCTGGCCAACGCTGAGAACGCGGAGCGGGCCGGAGCTTCGGGTGTTCTGCTCGCCCCGATGACGTATCAGCCCCTCACCGACGATGATGTGTTCGAACTGTTCCGGACCGTCACCGCGGGCTCGTCGCTGCCCGTCATCGTCTATGACAACCCAGGCACTACCCACTTCACGTTCACGACCGAGCTCTACGGACGCATCGCGGAACTGCCCGGTATCGCCTCCATCAAAATCCCGGGCGTGCCGGCCGATCCGGAGCAGGCACAGGCGCGGGTGCAGGAAATCCGCGCCGCCGTCCCGGCGCACGTGACCATCGGAGTTTCCGGCGACGCCAAGGCCGCCGCCGGCCTGGCTGCCGGGTGCGATGCCTGGTACTCGGTCATCGGCGGCACTTTGCCCGCCCTGGCGCTGCGGATCACCCGGGCCGCGCTGGAAGGGCGGGTCTCCGAAGCGTTCGCGGAGTCCGAACGTCTTGCACCGTTGTGGGAGTCGTTTGCCGAGTTTGGCGGGAGTATCCGGGTCGTTGCGGCAGTAGCGGAACACCTGGGATTGGCCTCGAAATCGTGCCTGCCGCTTCCCATCCAGGGATTGACCGAGAAGCAGCGTGCCCATGTTGGCAGGGTTGTCGATGAGCTCGGGCTCAACCCGTAGCGCTGGCCTCGGCGTTCCCTACAGGGAGGACCGCCGGGCCGGGGCGCTGGCGCGCTATGTCTTTGCCGCGACCCTGGTTCGCAGCGCAGACGGGGGCGCAGTGGTCGCTATCGTGCTGCTCGCGCACGCCGGCGGGATGCCGGGCTGGTTGGCCGGGCTCCTGGGAGCATCAATCACCGCACCCCACCTGCTTGGCCCGTTCATCGCACGGCGCCTGGATACAGCACGCGACGGACGCAAGGTCATCGCGTGCTCCGCCGTCCTCCACGGGGTGCTGCTCGGTGCTGCTGCACTGCTCCTGCCCGTCGCCTGGCCGATCTGGCCAGCCATGCTGCTCTTCGTCTCCGGCATCTTCGGGCCGATGCTCACCGGCGGGATCAGCAGCCGCCTGCCCTCCATCGCCGGCCCCGAACTGCGCAGCCAACGCAGAGCACAAAGCTGGGACGTCGCAAGCTACGGACTCAGCGGCACCCTCGGCCCCGCAGCAGTCGCATGGATCGCGGCAGCATCCGACGCACTCACCGCGACACTCGTTCTGGCCGGAGCCGCCGTCGTTGGTGCTGGAGCCGTCCTCGCACTCCCCAAGCAAGAGCCGCCCAACAAGGCCGTTGAGGTGCCATCACCCGGACGAACACTGAGCCTCATATGGGAACGTGGTCCGCTGCGCCGCACACTCGGACTCACCGTGACCGTCGCATTCTCTGTCGCCGCGCTACCGATCTACGCCGTTGCCACAGCTCCCGCGTTCGGCGGCGCCGCGGCCGCCGGAACACTGGTCGCAGCCTACGGGATAGGGAATCTCCTCGGATCAGCAGGGCTCATGCTCCGACCGCTTCGCCGCGACGCAGACCCTCTCATGAGCTCCCTCTCCGCACTCGTCGCGGCAACGCTGATACTCGCGATGCTTACTCCGACACTCCCCACATCCCTCATTGCCTTCGGCCTGGCAGGGATCGCCAACGCAATGTTCTTTGCGGCAACCCTCGCCGCGCGAAGCGAATACGCACCCATCGAGGCCCGCGGCCAAATCTTCATCTGGGTAGGCGCACTCAAGATCGCAGCAGGATCCGCCGGAACAGCCGTCGCGGGTGCAACCATCGCACAGACGGTCTGGGCACCACTTCTGCTGGCGACAGCCCTCACAGCAGTTGCTGCGACCACCAGCATCATCGAGCGCTCCCGTCCACGCTGGTCCAAGCACTAGCCCGCCTGAATTCAACAACACCCTCACCCCGACATGCCCGCAGCCCGGCGGGGGGGGTGCATCAGGCGCGCGCCAAAAAGCGCCGCCAAGACAACGCCAAATAGCTCTGCGATTCACACGGTTATTTTGTGGATCGCAGCGCTATTTGGCAGTGAATTCGCAGGGCTTAGTTGCCGACGAGTAGGGCTTCTCTGGCTGTGTCGATGATCTCGGGAGTGAGCGTATCGAGGTGGTCGTGCGTTTGGATCACCCCACGCGGCGCATCGCGTGCAGTTCGATCTCGACGCGCGCCCTAAGCGGGAGCCCGGCGACGGCGACCGTCGTGCGCGCGGGGTACTGGCCGTCGAAGTACCTCGCGTACACGGCGTTCATCGCTGCGAAGTCGTCCATGTCGACGAGGAAGACGTTGACTTTGACGACATCGCGCCAGCTGCTGCCGGCCGCCTCGAGGACGAGGCCAAGGTTGTCGAAGACGCGTGCGGTCTGCTCCTCGATGCCACCGCCGACCAGCTGCCCGGTCGCCGGGTCGATGGGCGTCTGCCCCGAAAGGAACAGCAGGCCATTCGGTATACCGCACGCTTGGGAATAGGGGCCCACGGGCGCCGGGGCGCTCTCGGCCATCACATAGGTCGGTTCCATCGCTGAGGTCCTCTCCGTCGGACGACGCGCGCTGCCGGAGCGTACCGGCCGGCGACCGGCTACCACGGCAGTCCGCTCGCTGATTTTCAGTCTACTGCCGGCACGGCTGCGGTGAGCTCTCAGCCGTCCGGCACCTGCTCGGGACTTCTTGCGGCAGGTCCCGTTCCACAGTTACTCCGTAGGGAACATCAGCGCTGAGGTTCACTGTGTACATATCAGGTCCGTGGCGGGTGACGAGAATGCCCTGCCATCCTTCTGTCATCGAGTGGTCGCGGGCCATCTCTACAGCCGTGTTGATACTGTCTGCGATTTCCGTCGGGGATAGGCCTGTGATGTGGAAGTAGCGGCCGGCCTCGATCGTGATGATCATTGGACTCCTGATTTGCTCTTAATATCGCCTTTGATTTGATGCTCATGATGTGGGCACGCACGTAGCGAATCGGATCTTTGGGACGAAGAAATGGTTTTCAGCGATGGCATACGCGCCCGATCGGATTCTCTTGACCGGAGGTTTGCCACCGAACTTGCACCGCATCCCGGGTGGCGGTTCCGCAGCCCGGGATGCAGTGGGTTGTCACTACGGAACGGTACGACTTTGGAGAGCGCCGATCGGGTGTGAAAGGGAACGGTGGCAATGGCGCTGATTAGGTCCCGTTTCTCGAGATGGCACCCGCCACACAGAGGGACGGGCCTGGGCACTGGTGCCTGGCCCGTCCTTGTATTGGTGGTGGGGGTTAGATTTCGGTGGGCTGGGCCTGGCTGGCATTCCGCTTAGTTGACCGCGTGTCGTCAGCGTTTGGTTGCTGAACCTCCTTGGTGGGTTCGCCCGGCTGCCTCTCACGGTCGTGGAGGTCCATCTCTGGTGGTTCCTTGCGGAATCCTTTGGTGAGGAAGGTTAGATAAACAACTCCCAGACCGATCCAGCAGCAGCCGATGGTGATGGCGATGGGACTGAGCTGGGTTAGAAGGTAGATGTCGACCGCGGCGCCCAGTATTGGTAGGACGATGAAGCCAATGATCGAAAGCTTTTTGCCTTGCCGGCGGTTTCGGATGAAGTAGGCGATGACGCAGAAGTTGACGGCTGTGAATGCCAGGAAGGCTCCGAAGTTGATGAAGGAGGTTGCCGTTTCCAAAGAGATGTTCAGTGCCAGCATGGCCACGGCACCGACGAGGACCAGGTTGAAGATGGGCGTTTTGGTTCGGGGGTGGAGGCGTCCGAAGAGCCTGCGGGGTAGGACTCCGTCGCGGCCCATGACGTAGAGGAGTCGGCTGGTGCTGGCCTGGATGGCGAGGCCCGATGCGAACCCGCCGATGATGAAGAGCATGTTGGTGATGTTGGCGTAGAACTGCCCGCCGACGAGGACCTGCATGGAGTATGCTGCGGTCGCTGCGTGCTCGAAGTCTCCGCCTGGGTGAACGAGCTGCATGATGTAGGAGACCACGACGAAGATTATTCCGCCGACGAGGACGGTCAGGAGGATCGCGCGGGGAATGTTGCGCTGGGCGTTTTTGGTTTCTTCGCTGAGTGTGCTGACGGCGTCGAATCCCAGGAAGGCGTAGGCCGCGATAGCGGCTGCGGCAGCGACGCCGCCGACCGTCGTGGCATTGTTCCAGAAGGGGTCTGTGAACGACGCAGGCGGGTTGCCCCCGAGGTAGGCCAGGCAGTAGGCGATGAAGATCCCGATGAGGGTAACAACCAGAAGGGTCAGCGTTTTATTGACACGGTCAGTGAGCACGATTCCCGTGACGTTGATGATCGTTGTCAGTCCAGCGTTCAGAGCGAGCCAGGCCCAGACAGGGATGCCGGGAAACTGCGCTGCAAGGTAGAACGATTGGAACAGCCAGGCCACGGTGGGAAGGAAGAGGTAGTCGAGGAGGATTGCCCACCCGACGAGGAAACCGACACGGGAATCGAGGAGCCGTCGTGCATACACGTAGGCTGATCCCGAGTTCGGAAAGATCTTTGCCATTTTCGCGTAGCTGAGGGCAGTCAGCAGCATCGCGGCCGTGGCGAGGGCGAATGCTGTCGGGGCTGTTCCGTCGCTGGTGGAGGAGATGATACCGAAGATCGTCATTACGATTCCCGGGGCCATATAGGCCAAGCCGAACACGACCACCGATAGCAGGGATAGCTTGGGGGTAAGTTTAATGTTCTCAGCGGACATGGGGAGTTCCTTAGGCTGGGGCAGTGCTGAGGTTGGTCAGGGTTGACGGGGCGTTGGTCTGCCGCCAAAGGCGGGGATCAAGCTGGCCGGCGTATAGCGGCAATGGAATGCTGTCGTCGTTTTCAGCGAACTGGTCCCAGGGGCGGGTGACGCCCGCTGTGCCATATTGACGGACGTTCCCTACCTGGTCCAGGTCGATCACATCAACCAATGTCGCGTCTTCGGGCCCGGTTGCCGAAATTCGCACGCGGCCTTCAGGATCAACCAGGAAACTACGTCCAACCCCGTGCGGGCCCGCCGCGTTCACACTGGCAACGAAATTCTGGTTCACGATTGCATTGGCTTGACCGATAACAACTTCCTGCACACGATCGTTGGTCGGCGTCTGGACAACATTGAGAACGAGCTCTGCCCCCATCCAGGCCAGATGCCTGCTGTGTTCGGGGAACCAGGCGTCGTAGCAAATTGACAAACCGACGCGGCCGTAGCCGGTCATGTCGAAGACCACGAAGTCCTTACCGGAACAAACGGTCTCATAGGGCTTCCAGGGAAAGATCTTTCGGTACGCGGCTACTGCTTTTCCTTGTGGAGAGTAGACAACGGCGGTGTTGTAGATATGCCCGTCCGTACCACGTTCAAGCACGCTGCCAGGCAAAAGCCAGATCCCAAGGTCTCCGGCAAGCTCAGCAAGGGTACGGCCGCGCGGGCCATCAAGAGGTTCTGCCGAGGCTTCCATGTAGGCCTGCCGGTCCACAAACCCGGCAGAATCCACCGTGTTCAAGTGAAGCTCCGGGTAAACGAAAAGGTCGGCGACGGCATGCGCTTTGACCCTTCGCTCGAGACCAGCAGCAAAATCAGTCAAGGACTCAGCAGGTGATTGCACAAGAGCCAGAGGGAGAAGTCGAGTCATGACGGTAGCATTCCTATCGTGGGAGATTTCATTAACTAAAGATTAATTAAAGAATAATTAACGAACTTGGGTGTGTCAAGGGTCACTTCGAGGCCAGTGTGAAAGCATGGTGAGCATGGCAAGACCACGGAATCAGACAGCCCGCCGGGATCAACTCGTAGCAGCAGCAGGACGAGTCCTGCTGGACAGAGGGTCATCAGCGGCCCGCCTTTCCGACATTGCCAACGAGGCCGGCGTCACCCCGGCTGCGGTGCTGTACTACTACCGGGACGTCGACGAGCTCTTCAGCGAGGTCTTCCATCAAGGCGTGACGGAGTACTGTGACCGCCGGGAGGCCCGCATCCAAGCCGAAAGCGACCCTGAAGCGCAACTGAGGGCCTGCATCCACTCAGGCGTACCTTGGCCCGGGGAAAGCGAAACCGCTTCCCGGATTCTCGTGGAACTCATCCCAGTTTATCTGCGCAACAAGGCAGCCGCTCGGCAGCAGATGGCGTTCGTGGAGCGTCAAACGAACCTCTACAAAGGGATCCTGGAACGAGGCGCGCAGGAGGATGCCTTCACCCTCTCAGCGCCAGCCGGATTCTTGGCACGGAGCTTCGTAGCCCTCGAGGACGGCCTCGTAATGGATGTACTCCTCGGCGACCTGACGCCGGAAGACGAGTACGAATTCCTGATCAGCTACGCGACGAACATGGTAAAAGCCAAGACCGGCAACAACTTGCAGCTCAGCTGACTCCCCGAGCAACAGCGGACACAAGCAAGTTGACGGGCGCGACTCATCGGGCGCGCACCCCGGTGCGTCGGTATGCTCCGGCGATGCAGTCCTCGGGGTCGTTGACCCCAAAGGATGTCGCGGTATCCGGACCGAAGTGGGCCCAGATCCGCGAATCGCTGGGGATCACAAAACAGGCCGCCCACGACTTGTACCGGCGCAGGATCGAAGAACAGGAGAAGTACCTGCCGAGCTTCACGACGCGGCAGCTGCGCGTGCGGTCCTGAAAGAAGTCAAGGAAGACTAGCCAGGCTCTCGCACCCATCCTCCTGCGTGGGCGAAGAGTGCCTGGTTCGATCACTCCCCCAGGTTCACGAAAGGTCCAGTATCGGCGTTTTATAGGCAGTGGAAGTAGCTTCGAGAGCTCCTGTCGATGGCCACTGCCCCCGGAGCCACGCCCCGCGAATCTCGTGAGCTTTTAGCACTCAGAGTTCGAGAGGCCGCTCAACCACCAGGGCCGAGAGTTGAGGATTGCATCCCCTCTATATTCGAGCGGCGGGGTACAGCTCCGAGGTGAAACGTGAAAGGTTCTGCAGGCACTCCCTTATCGCAGGCGCGGCGAAATGCAGCGGATTCCAGACACCGAAAAGAGTGAACACGAGGTCCTTTCCCCGATGAGTGATGGGCATGGCGTGCACCCCGAAATTCGGATCATCCGAGAGCACGCAGATGCCTTTGCCGGCGGCTGCCAAGGCTTGGCCGACCACGGCCGAGCGTACTTCAAATCCGGTCGTGTAGGTGAGGCGCTCAGTGCTGACAGCATCATCGAACATTGTGCGGACACCAAAATCAGCGGTCATGGTTATGAGAGGCCATTGGACGAGTTCCTGGAGGCTGATTTTCTCCCTCCCGGCAAGAGGGTGTTTGGCGTTGCACTGGGCCCAAAGGAACGCCCTGCCAACTACAACCGATTTGAGCTCGGATGGTGGGGGCTTTGTTCCCAGAGCGAAGTCAGCCTTACCGTCCTGCAACGCCGAGTAGACAAACTCAGGGGTCGCCTCGACAACATTGGTCAGGACTCCATCGGGCCCCTGCGAGACAATGAAAGGGGCGATGATGTCGGCGACGGTGGCAGAGGCTGCCGCTACCGTAAGCCGTTGCACCGAACCTCCGGCCATCGCCCGCGCGGATGATTTGGCCTGGGCGGCGCGGGTGACCAGGTCCTTGGCGATGGGCAGAAACGCAGTGCCCGCCGCGGTCAGCGACAATTTTGCTCCTGACCTATCGAAGAGGGTGAGCCCGAGGTCCTGCTCCAAGGAGCGAAGCTGCCGGGATAAAGAGGGTTGGGCCACCCGCAAACAGCGTGAAGCGGCATTGATTGATCCTTCATCAACGATGCTCAGGAAATACGTCAAGTGCCTCAAGTCCACTATGCCTCCAAGGTATGAGTTTTACTCATGATAGGCATTTCCCAGGTATAGGTACACCTAGTTAGACTCGTCACACTTCCCACCCTTCTTCAAGGAGTCTCTGTTGGCACTCTCATTTCCACACCCGGCTCGGACGGTGCTTGTCACGGCCACAGCCGCCGTCGTTGCCCTTAGCGCGGCGGGATGCAGTCCTGCCGCACCCAAAGCTTCTTCCGGCCCCGACGTTTTCTCTGTGGCCGCATCTGCAGCCATTACCACGTGGGATCCGGTTCGTTCGTTTTCCACCGAAGCCCTCTACATGGGCAACATATACGAACCCCTGCTTTGGAAGAACCCTGCAGGTTCCGCAGAAGCGTATTCCCCGGCAATAGCCGAGTCCTGGAGCGCCAGTGCAGACGGAAAATCCTGGACATTCAAGATCCGCTCCGGAGCCACCTTCCACGACGGCGAGCCGATCAATGCCGCGGCGGTCAAAGCCAGCATCGACGCTGCCAGGGACCATGCAGCCGCATCCTTCATCTGGGCACCGGTGGAGAGCGTTACCGCCCCGGACGACTCCACTGTCACGCTGCAGCTGAAGTACGCTGCGCCGATGGACCTCGTCGCCTCCTCGACCTACGGCGCCTGGATCGTTGCCCCGAAGGCCCTGGCCGCATCCGCCAAGAATGACAAGTACTTCGAGGCCGGAATCGACGCGGGCTCCGGCCCCTACACCATCGGCTCCTACAAGCCCGGCTCTAAGGTCGTGCTGAAGAAGTACGACGGCTACTGGAACAAAAAGGCTGCATCGCACTTCGACTTTGTCGACATCTCTATCACCCCGGACGCAGTCACGGCCCAGCAGATGCTGACCGCAGGTGAGGTGGACTACGCGACCAACATTCCCTTGGAAAACCTCAAGACCCTGGCCAGCGATCCGAAGTTCACGGTGAAAGACTTCAACTCACCGTTCAACTTCCTGGCCATGTTTAACACCAGCCGCGCACCACTCAACGACCCGGAGGTCCGCCGCGCGCTCAGCTACGCGATTCCGTACAAAGAGATCATTGACATCGGAGGGCAGGGCTACGGCACGCAGTCCCACGGCCCTGCTCCCAGCGGCATCTTCCCCTACAGCCAGGACGTCCCGCAGTACTCCCAGGACTTGGAAAAGGCCAAGCAACTATTGGCCTCAGCTGGTCATGCCGACGGCATGAACCTCAAACTCACCTACGCCTCCGAGAATCCCGCGGAAGCGCGGTTCGTGCCGCTGATCAAGGACGCCTTCGCCAAAATCGGTGTGAAGCTGGACGTGAAAGCCGAACTTTTCAACCAGCAATGGGACAGCGCAAAGGCTGATCCTCAGAGCGCCCAGGACATCTTTGTACTTAACTACTGGCCGACTTACAGCGACGCCGGCAGCGACAATCTCACGACGCTGTTCCATTCCAGCGAAAAGCCATCCTTCAACCTGAGCTATTGGAAGTCCCCGGAGTACGACAAATTGGTGGACAAGGCGGCAACCTTGACGGGAACGGACAGGGACGCAGCCCAGGGCCTTTATAAGGAAGCCATGGACCTCCTCTATAGGGAAGCACCTGCCGCATTCCTCTACGATGCCCGCACAGTCTCAGTCGTTCCGGCCGGGTTGGAAGTTCCCGCCTACAACGAAAATTACCCGTTCACGGCCTTCTTCGCCCCCATCAAACGCGCCGCCTAAACGATACGACGCAGGCAGGGCCCGGGCTGCACCAACAAAGCCCGGGCCCTTGCCCTGCCCGCCCATCCCGCCACACCAATCAAGAAAAGGAGAACCATGTTGCGTTTCGTCGCCCGGCGGCTCATCACCTCGGTGCTGGTTCTCGCCGTGCTTACCGCGATCGTCTTCATCCTTGCCCGCATCGTTCCCAGCGACCCGGCCGTCATCTACGCCGGCCCGAAGGCGCCCCCAGCCGAGCTGGACAGGGTCCGGGAGCACCTCGGCTTTAACCGTCCGATCCTCGAACAGTACTTCGACTACGTCGCAAAGCTGATCACCGGGGACTGGGGCCAGTCTCTTGCCACAAAACGCCCCGTGTTGGATGAGCTGTTCACCCGCCTCCCAGCCACATTGGAACTCATCGGGTTTGCCATGGTTCTCGCTGTTTCGGCAGGGGTCATCTTGGGCGTGGTTGCCTCCCGCCGTCCTGGCGGATTCATCGACGGAGCAATCCGTTTCCTCTCCATCGGAGGGATTTCCGTGCCCGCCTTCTGGCTCGGACTGCTCCTTCAACTGTTGTTCGTTGGGGGGCTGGGCATACTTCCGGCCACTGGGCAATTCAGCAACTCCATCAAATACTCCAACCCCATCTCTCACGTGACCGGGCTTCCCCTGTTAGACAGCATGATCACCGGCAACGGCGTGGCCTTCACCGATGGTTTGCAGCACGTGATACTGCCGGCCCTCACCTTGGCCGCATATCCTCTCGGACTCGTTGCACGAATGACCAGGGCCGCCATGCTCGATGTCATGAACCAGGATTACATCTTCACCGCCAGGGCCTACGGTCTGAGGGACACCGCCATCCGTTGGCGCCTGGCCCTGAAAAATGCTCTGCCACCAGTCCTGTCTATTGCCGGAATGGCTGCCGCCTACGCCCTGACCGGAACATTCTTCGTCGAAGCTGTCTTCAACTGGCCAGGAATTGGGCAGTTCGCTACATCTTCCATGCTTGCAGTGGACTACCCAGCCATCATTGCAATTACGCTCATGGGCGCCACAGCATACCTGCTGGCCAACCTTCTGGTGGACATCCTGCAATCCCGAATCGACCCCAGAGTGAGCATGTCATGAGCCCCACGACCCAAATCTCCGCCCCGACCGGTTCCGGGCCGGCCGGAGAACAGGCCACCCTTAAACCGATCAAACTACTTAAACAGACCCTGGGCCGTGACCGTTTGGCCGCTGTTGGCGCGATGATCATAGTCCTTGTTGTAATCCTTGCTGTTTTTGGGCAATGGCTGGCACCTTTCCCTGATCAGGGCATGGGGGCGACCAATGCCTCTGCCCGAAACCTCGCTCCCAACGCGTTGAACTGGCTCGGCACCGATCAGCTCGGTCGTGACGTTCTCAGCCGCATCATCATGGGCGCGAACCCGGCGCTGACCATCTCTGCCGTCGTTGTCGCGGCTGCGGCCCTCATCGGCATTCCCCTCGGCGCTGTCGCCGGATATCGCGGTGGCTGGCTCGACGAAGCCTTGATGCGTGTGACCGAGATCTTCCAGGCTTTCCCGCCTCTGCTCCTGGCCATGGTGACCGTTGCGATCCTTGGGCCCAGCCTGACCAACGCCGGCATCGCCTTGGCCATCAGCTGGTGGCCCTGGTATGCGCGCCTTGTACGAGCGGAAGCAAAATCCCTTCGGGAACGCTCCTATGTCGAAGCAGCCCGCGCCATGGGCATTCCGCAGCTGCTCATCATCAGCCGCCATGTACTTCGCAACTGCATGACGCCCATCCTCGTCCAAGCTACCGTCGACATCGGCACTGTGATCCTGGCCGCCGGGTCCCTGGCATTTATCGGTCTTGGAACTCAGCCGCCCCTGCCCGACTGGGGCCTGATGGTCGCCGAAGGGCGCGGGCTCATATTCAGTTCCTGGTGGATAGCCACCTTTCCGGGGCTGGCCATCTTTCTGGCCGTCCTGGGATTCAACCTCCTCGGAGATTCGCTGCGCGACCTCCTTGACCCCAGGCAGGTAAAGCGATGACACATGTTCTTAGCATCCGCGACCTCAACGTCGAATTCACCGACCGGGGAAAGCTTACCAACCGCCCCGTCCGCGGGATCGACCTCGATGTTTCCGCTGGTGAAATCCTCGGCCTGGTGGGGGAAACGGGGTGCGGCAAGTCCCTGACAGGACTCGCAGCCTTGGGGATCCTTCCACGCGGTGCACGGCGCACGGGGCAAGTGACCATCGGCAACGATCCCTTACAGGACTCGTCAGAACCAGGTGGCTCGGTGGCCATCGTATTCCAGAACCCTGGAACTGCCTTCAACCCCGTCTTCACGCTTGGCCGCCAACTCAGCGATGTCCTGGCCCGGCACCGGCAGATCTCGAGGGCCGAAGGCAAAGCTGAAATCATACGTCATCTAAGCCTGGTCGGCCTTCCGGACCCTGAACGGGTCTACCGCAGCTATCCGCACCAATTGTCCGGCGGGATGCTGCAGCGGGCCATGATTGCCATGGCTCTGCTACGCCAGCCCCGGCTTTTGATCCTGGATGAGCCCACAACGGCTCTTGACGTTACTGTTGCCCGGCAAATTTTGGTCCTCATTGACGAACTCCGACACAAGTTTGGGTTCGGTGTGCTGCTCATCAGCCACAACCTTGGCATCATCCGCGATGTCTGTGACCGGGTGGCGGTCCTTTACGCAGGCAGGGTGATCGAAACCGGACCTGTGGAAGCGGTCATGAACAATCCACGCCACCCATATACCCGCGGCCTCCTCGGCGCCCTCCCAGCAGGGCGAACCCACGGCCAGCGACTGAACGCTATTTCTGGAACAGTGCCGGGAAACCTCCTATCCCTCACCGGGTGCGCCTTCAGAAACCGTTGCTCACATGCAGTCACCGACTGCTCGCTCACCGACCCGCTGCTCACCGAGACCGGGCCACACCAGGCAGTCGCCTGCCTCCAGGAAGGCGAACTATGACCAACGTTCTCACCCTCGAAAAAATCGTCAAAACGTTCCCGCACCACAGACGAGTCTTCACCGCAGTCGACGACGTCTCCCTTAGCATCAAGGAAGGTACGGTCTACGGCCTTGTCGGAGAATCCGGCTCCGGCAAAAGTACCCTCGCCCGCTGCGCCATGCAGCTGATGCGCCCAACATCCGGGCGAGCCATATTTGAAGGACATGACCTCGGCAAACTCGGACCCAAGGCACTGCGGACCATCCGTTCCCGGATGGGAATAGTACTTCAGAATCCAGTGGCATCATTGAATCCACGTATGACTATCGGCGCTTCAGTGGCAGAGCCACTTCTGGCCCACACTGCCCTGAAAGGGCAGGCCCTCCAAACAAGAATAAACAATCTGCTGGACGAGGTCGGGCTGGGAGCCGGGCACGCCCATCGGCTCCCGCACCAGCTCTCCGGAGGACAGTGCCAACGCGTCGGCATAGCACGCGCCCTGGCCACCTCGCCCCGTCTCCTGATCCTGGACGAACCCACCAGCGCCCTTGATGTTTCCGTCCAGGCCCAGATTCTGAACCTGCTCCAGGACCTGCAGCAACAAAAAGGGCTCACATATCTGCTCATCTCCCACGACCTGGACGTCGTCCGCTATCTCAGCGATGAGGTGGCTGTCATGAAGACCGGAAAGATCGTAGAAAGTGGACCAGCCGAACGGATCTTCACCGATCCACAGCACGACTACACCCGCAGACTCCTCGAGGCAGCCCCAGGGCGCGCCCGGCCCGAATTGGCAGACTCCCACGCCCTCCCCACCCTTACCACGCAAGGCAGCGACTAAACATGCTAGAGACAACAGCAAATGGTTCCCTTCTGACCAGCCCCGGCAAGGTTGACCGCTATGCCGGCCAGGACTTCAATGAGCACGTCACCCTGGAAAACTGGCAGGAAAGCCCATTCAATCGCTGGGGCTTCGTTCACATCAGTGAGCTCATCACTACCGCAACGATCCGTCGAGGCAGAGCATCCGGGCCCTCCACTGGAAGTGAGTCAGCCACACCGGAACACGCGGAGAGGCGGCACAGCGTTGAGGAGTTCCTGGAATCCACGCACACAGATGCCATCGTCGTACTTCAACACGGGAAACTGGTCCTGGAACGCTATTTTGGCTCTTTCCAGCCGCACGACCGGCACGTCCTGATGTCTGTTTCCAAATCCGTCTGCGCGCTTACCATGGGTATTTTGGTGGGCCGGGGACTCATAGACCCGCAACAGCCTGTCCACCACTACGTCCCGCCGCTGAAGGGAAGCGCCTACGGGAACGCGACGGTCCGCCAAGTACTCGACATGACCGCCGCAGTCCGCTACAGCGAGAACTACCTGGATGCGGCCGCTGAAGTCCAGCAGCAGGATAGGATCGCCGGCTGGCGCCCCAAGCTCGAAACAGACCCAGAGGACACTTACGAATTCCTCACGCTCCTCAAAGCTGCCGGAGAACACGGCCGATCATTCCAGTACTGCTCAGCCGGTACAGACGTGCTGGCATGGATCATCGAGAACGTCAGCGGAAAGCGATACGCCGAAGTCGTCTCCGACGAACTGTGGTCCCAGCTTGGGACACTCGATGATGCACTGATTACCACCGATTCCGGTGGTTTCGCATTTGCGAACGGAGGAATCGCTTGCACCGCACGAGACTTGGCCAAAATCGGACAGCTCATGCTGGACGAGGGGAAAGCCAACGGGCAACAGGTCGTCCCATCATGGTGGATCAACGACACGATGCGGGGCGGAGACCCACAACTGGCCAGAGGAACCGCCTACCAGCAAGTCCACCCCAACGGCTCCTACCGGAACCAATGGTGGGTCCCCGGAGATAGCCGAGGCACGGTCTACGCTGCAGGCATCCACGGCCAATTCATTTGGATTGACCCCGTCAGCGACACGGTAATAGCGAAGTTCTCCTCTTATCCGCAACCGGTTGCACTCGAACTCAGCCGGGCACACGCCGCCGGCTTCAGGCAATTGATCAGCATCCTGGAATACACCAGCTGATTGAGGCGACCCCTCGGAGCGCAGGTCCTCAGCAATCCCCACTAAATAAAGGTCAAAGGAAAAAAATCACCTCCACGGGTAATCCGAATCTGACGCCGAAGCAAACCGCCGCCCGGTGGCTGTGCACCCAATTGCCGGCCTTCCGCTGCCCATCACAGAGCCAAACCGACTGCTGCAAATCCCGGTTTCCCACTCTGCTGGTTGCCTGCCCCTGTACTTCAGGGTTCGATTCCTTCTCCTGACAACGAACCACAAAGGCTCAGACGCAACCTGACACTCCTAGCGGTCCTCCCCCTTTCCCCGACATATGGGCCCTTATCGGCACCGTGTAATAAAGGAGTGGTTATTCTCACCGGACGTGGCCTCGGGTTCCAGCGAAACCTGGGCAGCAGGTAGGCGAAACCAAAGTGGTACGCGTCTTTGTCCCCGAGGACGGGCGCAACGCAGACAACTTCGGCGCCCTGGTGGCGGCCATTCCTCCCGAACACCTGACACTGGCCGACCAGGCACTGGAAATTGCCCGCAGCGATACAAACACGGCCTCCTCCTGACGGTGAGTAGGGACCAGCCTGCCCACTCCAAACACAGTCGACAGTGCGCGCGTACTCGTAGCAGTCAACTGCGGCCCTCGCATCTAAGGAATCAAAACCTGTACCCCGGTAGAGCACCAAACGATAGGGAATGTTTGGAAAGCGGAGGCGAAGACATCTGGCACGCAAGAAATGTGCCTACGAGAGGATTCAAAGTGCTATCGCAATCAACTTCCAACGCCCGTCTCGCGGGCAAAGTCGCGTTGGTCACAGGCGCTACTTCCGGTATCGGGGAAACAATCGCCCGCAGACTGGTAGCCGAAGGTGCCCAGGTGCTAGCAACCGGGCGGTCAATCGAGCGAGGGCAACGACTTGAAGCGGCACTCGGTTCCCATCTGCACTTCTATTCCACGGACATCAAAGACGAAGAATCAGGCAATGCCCTCACCTCCGCAGCAGTTTCACGCTTTGGTCGACTCGACGTGCTGGTCAACAACGCCGCGGTCGATCACACGGGAGACCTTCTGTTAGTTCCCGACAAGGAGATCCGAGAAGTCTTCGAAGTCAACACTTTCGCTGCCATCCGCCTTCTGCAAGCGGCCGCCCGAACCATGCAGGACACTGGCGGATCGATCATCAACATCACTTCACGTTTGGCCTCAATCGGAGTGCCCACCATGGGGATTTACAGCGCCAGCAAGGGAGCATGCTGGCGCTGACGAAGGCTGCAGCCGTGGACCTATCCCCCTACAACATCCGAGTAAACGCCGTTGCCCCAGGCATGACAAAGACACCGCTGTACGACGAGTGGCTGGAAACGCATGCAGATCCAGCAGCGGCCGAAGCAAGGGTTGTTGACCAAATCCCCCTTAAACGGCTTGCACTTCCAAGCGACGTGGCCGGAGCCGTGGCATATCTGGCCTCGGATGAAGCCTCCTACATCACCGGCACCTCGTTGCCCATAGACGGCGGATACACAGCGCAATAGCCGCCACAAGAAAAGAGGATGACATGTCAACGCCTTGAGTCTCCGCCATTAACATTCCCTGGGCCGACCGCACTAGCCACGTGGACCAGTCCAGAGGGCAGCTTCTTCCTATGGGTCACCTTCAACAACGCGATTGACACTTCAAAACCGTTCGAGGTTGCAGGTGCCAAGGCGTAGCCTTCATCCCGGGTCGCGCCTTCTCGGTTTCCGGAAGTTTCGGCAATGCACTTCGACTTTGCTGCGAATCGCAAACCCCAGAAAGGATTGAGGTAGGGCACGCGCGCCTGGCAACGGTTCTCAAAGAACTCTGACGTTCCAGAGCAAAGTGCTGGCGGACCGTATGAGGAACCATGCCGCCAGCAGCGCCGTCTTGGGCACGGACGCCGGAGCTGCGAGGTGACGGGGCCAAACGGGTGAAAAATGAGGACGAGCCCGCCGGCATTGGAACTCCAAGGCATCCGAAGAGATTTCCCAAAGCCTGTTCGCTCCACTCGCCATGTCAACCCACGGTCAGGGACAGCTGAACAATCGTGATGTCAGAAAGGAACACAATGAGGGCCTTTGCCAGGAAGGGAGCATTGCGCAGTGGCGCAAGCTACGTCTCCACGACCCACTGGCCGGCGCAGCACTATCGTGCCCAGGAATACAGCGTGGCCCTCTTGGGCGTGATGTACCCGTGTGCGGTCCAACACTGCCACGACGGCCCAGAACATTTGGAGCCCACGCTGCCACCCGAGATCCTATTCCGTCGACGGAGCACCGACCTCATCTTTTACTACCCCATCCATACCGATGTAGGCCGGATTCCTCAGCCAACCGGCGAACAAACACCGGTACCAGCACACCACGAAAAGCCCGCCGGCGCGAAGCATGCAAGCCGTAGGGCTTCCATCGAAGCCGTAGTTCGCGACCTGGCGGTGCTTCTCCTCCGGAAACGACCACAGTAAAACCGGCGCTGCATTTCCACGATCTAAGCGTAAGAAGGCTGCTCACCACGATGATTCCCTTCGTCCACCGAGGACCATGAGGCCTTTTAGGAGTTCGACATAACCGATTACTCATGCCGCACATATGCAGCACGCCCTGTCAGGGTTAGATACACACCAGCTTGGCGTCAGGCAGGTAGCCGAAGGGTTAGTCGAGGCGAAAATTTGGAAGAAATCTCCCTCAGGTCATGTCACCCCCACAACCCCCAGGCATGAATTGGTACAAGACCAACCACGGCCGCCAGAACAAGCCAGAGAGGAGCCCCGAATGACCCCAGATCCCAGCAGGCAGAGGGCTCACAGCCAGGGCACTTGACCCGCCACCCACACAACTTCATAGGCCACGCGGCAGCCAGGCTTCAGGCCGCGACAAGCGTCAGAGGGACCCGAGCAGGGTCAATGTACACACGTTAAAGCAAAAACCCCCTCTGACGAGGGGGAATGCTGTGCCCGAGGTGGGACTCGAACTGCATTCGCTCCCCCGCAAACGCTGCCATCAGGCTTCGACCGTGAAGGCAACTAAAGAGGGGGCAAGGCAGGGAAAAGTCCCGTAGAAACTCGGGCTTAGTTGCGAGTCTTGCTACTAAGCCCGAGCGTCCGTACCGCCAACTAAACCGGTCTTCGCCAAACGTCTAGTCCCATTTCGCCAACTGGTGTTCAAACCGCCAAGTAGCCTCCGACCACACAGAATCAGTCGCTGGTTCAACTAGAACGGGACGATTGTTCATGTAAATCGGAACAGGTTCAAATAGCGTGGAATCTCACAGCGGTATACAGCACATCACAATGGAATGTTGTGGTTGGGCTCCTGACAGTCCAGCTGCGCGCCGAAATATCTAAAGTGCTCGATCAAACCCAAGCCTGGTTACGAGCACGGAGACGGCTTCGCCCCTAATTTGCTTGGAGCGAGGCCGTCGTTCCGCACAAGGTCCCTATTGATGGTCCTTATGAAACCTCTGCTGGGATCTGGTCATAGCGAACGGACTTGACGCTTTCCATCACGGACCGGAGGCATTCGGGATCACGCCCTGTTATCAGCTTCACGTGGCCGGAGAGGACCGTCTGGTAACCCTCAGCTATTGCGACTTCGGCAGTGACCAACTCATCGCTTGCCCACATGTGCCCATCGGCGCTTGGCGGCATGCTTGGGTCGTACGTCCTTGGAATACCAATGGAGTCAAAAAAGGCGAGGCGCTCATCAGCTGATATTGGTACGTACTTGATGGGAGTGTCATGCACCTCCGAGCCGATGTACGCGATTTCTTCAAAGGTCAACAGTTCAGGTCCGGTGATTTCATAGACGGCACCAACATGCTTCGCGGACTCAAGCAGGACCGTGGCAGCGCTGCGGGCGACGTCGGCTTTAGCCGCCGGTGCCAAGCGCCCTTTGGCTGTTGCCTGTGAGATGTCACCGCTGGATGTGGCAGGAGCAACTAGGACGTTGCTGATGATCTCGGAGTAGAGCGCGTTACGGAGGAATGTGTAGTCCAAGCCGGAAGCCCTGAGATCCAGTTCACTCTGGTAGTGATCCCTGGCTGAAAGAGCGGGGTTGTTGGGGTGTATGCCCCCGACCGAGGTGTACACGATGTGGCGGATCCCAGCATGTTTGGCTGCGGCGATTGCGTTTCGCGTTTCGGATACTCGGTGGCCAAGATTAAGGCCGCTGATGAGGAAGAGGACTTCCCCGCCAGTGTAAGCAGCGTTGAGGGAGTCGGGTTCCTGGTAGTCGCCGCGCATCACGCGGATGCCATGTGTTTTGTGCTTGTAGAGCTTTTCTGGTGTGCGCGATACAAGTGTTAATTCGATGTCCGGGTCAGCCGCAAGAAGTATTTTTGTGACTCTGCGGCCAAGATCCCCTGATGCCCCACTGATGATGATACGGCCCAATTCGGGGCCTCCTTTCTGGTGTTTGTTCCCGGCCTCTTTGGCGGGAACCGTCTTGCAAGTGAACTCGGTGTCAGCCGAGCGGGTCCCAGAAGGTTTCTCCCGCATACGTGTCGGACAGAGTGGCCAGCGTTTCGGGCTAGACCTCGGGGTCGACAGCGCGTCGCTGGGCTGGTGCCCTTGTGGTTCGGTCAGGGTCACATCCGTTGATACGTGGTGGATGAAAGCGGTGAAATCGTCCACCATCGATTTGGTGATGCCGTTTCTGGGCGATGCTTTCTCCGGCTTCGCGGCTTGTCAGATCCAACTAGCATGTTCATTTGGATACCCCGTGCTAGAGCCGATTGGCTTGCTGGCCGCGCCTTTGCCCGGCCCGTTGTTTCATATTCGTGCGGAGGTATCCTCCCGGCGCCGTCCATGCCGCTAAACCGTGAGGTTGAGGAAGTTGCCTTGGAGGAAGATCAGGGGTGGGTTGGTGGCGCGTAGTTCAAGGGATTCGACGCGTCCGACGACTTGGTAGTGGTCGCCGATGAGATCGATTTTGTAGCGGGTGCATTCAAGGGTGACGATGGCGTCGTTCAGTAATGGGACTCCGCGGTCCGAGGGGGTCCAGTCGACTTCATCGAAGCGGTCTTCGGAGCGGCGGGAGAATGCTTTGCAGAGCGCCGTTTGGTCCTGGCCGAGGATGTTGACGCCAAAGTGGCTGGCTTCATAGAGGCGGGGCCATGTTTTGGAGGCCTTGTCAACGAAGAAGGCCACCAGGGGCGGTTCCAGCGAGACCGAAGTGAAGGAGCCTACGGTCATTCCGACAGGCCCGGACCTGGTGCCGGCGGTGACGACCGCGACGCTGGTTGGGACATGTCCGAGGACGTGCCGGTAAGTTCGTGCCGGGTCCTCAGCCGGTGTTGGGGGGATCGTGGGGGTGGACATTTTGGCCCTGCCTTAGAGGTTGATGGTTGGCTCTAGGCCCATCAGGACCCGGCCGTAGGCTTCTTTGCCGATTTCTGGGGTGACGAAGGCGTGCCGGGCGGCGATTTCGGAGTCGCGCCAGATCTGGTTCAGCACGTTGGCCTCGGCGAACGAGCCGGCACCGTTGGCGGTCATCAGCGCATCGATGGCATGCCCGATCAGTTCAGCGATGATGCCGGTGTCGTTGCGGATCCGGGCCCGGGTGGGCAGGTCAAGCTGCTTGCCGGCGTCGGCTGCCGTGTCGATGTCCAGGCACATCCGGTTCAACAGCAGTTCTGAGATGTGCAGGTTCGTGGCTGCCTTAGCCACGGCGAGCTGGTGGGTGGGTGAATTCTTGGCGTTGTCGTACATGGTGTAAGCGACCGGTTTGCCGGGCAGCTTCGCCAAGGTGATTTCCAGCGCATGCCGGGCCAGGCCGATCTGCGGGGCAATGAGGATTGCGGCTGCGACGGCATTGAAGGCAACGTTGGCCATGCGGTCGTCTTTGAACGGGGTGAGGAAATTTGAGCTCAGCATGTTGCTGAGGCGTTGTACGCGATGCTCGGGCACAAAATGATTTTCGACCACGATCGTGTCGCTGCCGGTGCCCTTCATCCCGGCGACGAACCAAGTCGGCTCGATGCTCCACGCCTCAGCCGGGACGAGGGCCAGCGCCATCGGGTCATCACCGTCAAGCAGGACACCAAGCGTTGCCCAATCAGCAGCAAAGGAACCGGAGGAATACGGCCACCTGCCACTGATCAGATAGCCCCCTTCAACCCGCTCACTCTTGCTGCCCGGGCTGAACGTGCCGGCCACCTTCGCCAACGGATTGCTCCCGAACACATCCTCCTGGGCCTGCCGGGAAAAGGTCGAGGCGAAACCGGTCCCGACCATCATCAGCGTCGTAACCCACCCGGTGGAACCATCCCCGCGGGAAATTTCCTTCGTTACCTCCACAGCAGTACGCAACGAAGCACCCATACCGCCGTATCGCTTAGGAACCAGCATCCGGAACAGCCCTGCACCTTCCAAGGCCGACACCACCTCCGGAGCCACGCGCCGGGCTTCAGAACCGTGCCCGGCGAACTCCCGGATCAACGGCACCAAATCAGTGGCACGAGCCACCAACCCAGCATTCGGAACATTGATATCTGACAATTCGGCGAGCGACGTCGCTGTCATGGTGCCTCTTTCGTAGTGGGATGTGTTGATGGATGGACCCCAAAAATCTTGGCGGCGAAACACAATTTCGACCTGTCCTCCTTTAGGTGAAGGGCAGATATGCCAAAGAAGCCTGGGCTGGTGTTAAGAATTGCTGTCCTCAGCGGGGAAGATCGCAGATGATCCGCTGGCTTGTGCATCAAGGCAGTCTGGCCAGAGATCCTTCGCGGTCCAGTGATCCGAAACAGCAAAGGAATCGCTGCAACCTTGGCCCGAATCAGAAATGCGGGCTGCGGGGCAATTGTCCGCACGGGTCCCGCCGGCGCCACGCCGGCACGTGGTTGTCGCTGCTACTCTGCGCCTCATCGCGCCTGGCCTTCCGCTTGCTTCAAAGTATCGTTCTGACTGCACCCAGTCTGGTCCCCTGGACCGGATCTAAAACGGGTCAGATGACCCAACCCGCTACGTGTATTGTTTTCTGCATCACAGGAGGGTTATGGGCACCGAAGCAGTAGTTTTTCGATCCACAGGGGGCCATAACCTGACGAGCTTTATTGGACGACGGCGAGAACTTGCCGATGCGCGCGAGCTGATGTCACGCTCCCGCCTCCTAACCCTTGCCGGTCCCGGCGGCGTCGGCAAGACCCGCCTCGCTGCGGAGCTGTCCTCACGGACACGGAAGGCCTTTCGCGACGGAGTGTGGACCGTTGAACTCGCGGCTCTGGATGACAGCGCCTTGGTCGGTTCCCAGATCGCCGCCGCCCTCCGACTCCCCGACCAGTCAAGCCGCTCTCCAACGGAGAGGATTTCGGACTACGTCCAGGAGCGACAGCTGCTTCTGGTCCTCGACAACTGCGAACATCTTCTGGATGCAGTATCAGCCCTGGCAGTCATGCTTTTGGACTTCGCACCAGAATTGCGTGTCATTGCAACGAGCAGGGAACCCTTGAGGATCTTTGGCGAGCAGGTTTACCAAGTACCGCCCCTCAGTGCCCCCGTTGTGTCAAACGGGCATGCGGGTGCGATTGAGGCCTTTGAATCTGTTCGGTTGCTGGTGGATCGGGCCCAAAGTGTGGACGCCGGGTTTGAAATCACTGACGGCAACCGGCTCGCCGTAGCCCGGCTATGCCAAATGCTCGACGGAATCCCGCTCGCAATCGAACTTGCTGCCGCGCGGCTGCGCTCCTTATCGGTTGTTCAGCTTGTGGAACGGTTGGACCGGCGTTTCGATATCCTCACGGGCGGAAGCCGGGCAGCGATTCCTCGGCAGCAAACGCTGAGGGCGCTCATCGATTGGAGCTATGAACTCTGCACGCGGGACGAGCAGCTGTTGTGGGCCAGGCTTGCAGTCTTTCCGGCCGGCTTCGATGTCGAGGCCGTGGAGGAGGTTTGCGGTTTCGGCCAGCTCAACAAACGGGATGTTCTTGACCTGTTGGATCATCTCGTCGCGAAGTCCCTGGTCGTTGCAGAAATCGTCATTGACGGACCCGTTGCTGGCGATCAGCGCAGACGGTACCGCCAGCTGATGACCTTCCGGGAGTACGGTGCAAACCTGCTTGAAAGCATCGGAGAATCTTCTGACTTGCGTCGTCGCCAGCGCGACCACTACCTCGGCAAGGCGTCTGAAACGGTAGCGCTCTGGTGCGGGCCGGACCAGGCAACCCGCCTCGCCGCGGCCAGGCGCGATCATACGAATATCCTCTCAGCGCTGGAATGGTCAGCGACCACGCCGGGAGAGGAACTAGCAGGGATGAATCTTGCGGCTCTGCTCAGGTACCACTGGATCGCCGGCGGCAACCTCAGCGATGGCCGCCGATGGCTCGACCGAATGCTGAGCCTGGACACGCACTGCACACCGGAACGTGGGGCTGCGCTGTGGGTAGCCGCCTGGGTATCCCTGCTTCAGGGGGACGGTGAAGCGGCGCAACAATATCTTGGGGAGTGCCGCGTTATCGCTCGTGACCTGGACCATCAGGTGCTGGCTGCTCATGTTGATCATTGGGAAGCTCTCAGAGAAGTCTTCGGGGGACGACTTGAGCACGCCATTGATCTCTTTCGTAACGCTGCTGCCGTCCATCACCGGGAAGGGGATAGTGCATCAGAACTTACCGCGCTTTTCCTTTTGGCCTGGGCGCAAATGTACGCCGGCCGGATAGAGGACGCCCTCGCAACGTGCCGGGAGGTCCTGGCTGAAAGCGGCAAACGAGGCGAGCGGTGGAGCCAGGCTTACGGGCACGCAGTCATGGGCCTCTGCCAGTGGCACCTGGGCCAACTCGATGAGGCCCGCTGCTCCCAGATCGCCGCGCTGGAAATTCAAGGCGACTTCCATGACGGGCTCTGCATTGCACTGACCATCGAGCAGATGTCATGGACCGCTGCCTCGAACGGGCGCTATGAATCAGCGGCAATTCTTTTTCACGCGGCACAGTCGGTATGGAAAGGAATTGGCACCACAATTTCTGCATTTGGTCCTCTTGAAACCGACTTCGAGCAGACTGCGGCCCAGGTACGGAACGAACTCGGGGAAGCCCGGTACCTGTCCATCCTCGACGGCCGGCCCGCGCTATCAATGGATCAGGCCGTGGAGGTCGCGTTGAACTCGGCGCGCGCCGCGTATGTAGCACCGCAGGCAGAAGGCTCCGCGGGTCACAAAAATTCTGCAGCCCACTGTACAGTCAAATCGGTGCTTGTGGATCCTTACAGCCAGCACGGGGGCCCGCAACTTACCGAACGGGAAGAGCAGGTTGCGGCCCTCGTTGCCCAAGGGCGGAGCAATAGGGAAATCGCCGCCGAGCTAGTGCTCTCGCACAGGACAATCGGTCGACACATCGAGCGGATGTTGGCCAAGCTGGGCTTCACCTCACGCACCCAAATCGCGTCCTGGGTCGTCGGCCGGATTAGGGCGGGGTAAACAATCCTGCCCTGCTGGGCATCGCCCGACTGTTGCAGTCCTCAGGCCAGGCTAACCACTTTCCTCGATGTGCAATCCCACCCATGGGTACGCCATCAGGTGCAGAGACGCCCCATACGGGTGAAAGTGTGGCGAGGGCGGATATGGGCTGTTCGGCGGAACTCGCCGCAGGTGCAGGATTCTTTCGAGATAGATGCCGATCTTGCCCATTTGGTACTCCTCATTGAGCGGGGCGGATTGTTTTGTCTCGCAGCGTAGCCGGGACCCGTCCTCGGTAAGGAACAGGTAACACAGGACTAAAACTGCGTCCGGAGCTTCTCCAAACGAGACTAGGTTTAGCTTGAGCCCTTTCGAACTATCACACAAATACGAATTATCGCTCGTTACCATACGTTCTCGATATGCCGGGCGCTGCCCCATGCCCTCATCGGATCGGGATGGCATTAGTGCGGTGCAATATTGAGCATTCAAAAAATGGATGTGTGGGACGAGCCCGATCATCTAGGCTGGTTCATGGCCCACCAAGGGATTCGACTCCCGTGACTATACTTCCTGACCGTTGTAATGGATGACGTTCGGTCCTGTTGCGCAGTGCGCCATCAGCACTCTGCCCAGTTCGTTGGCTTGGAGGGTGCCAGGAAAAGTGTCTGTATGGTCTTCAATTCTTTCCCAACCCACCCGAAGCAGATACGCGGCTGGAGTGTCGACACTTACCAACAGCTCAACGGAAAGGCATCCTTCTGCCTCGAGCAACAAACGCCTGACAGCCGCAAAGTCCACGAGGAACCCGGTTTCGGTTTCTGGATTTATCCGGAGGTCAGCATGTTCGTAGATCATCAGATCCTCTCATCAACTCAGGCATCTGCCAGCAGGCGTGTGCAGATCCGGCCCGCATTTAGGGCCCATTTCCCCGAACCTCGACGCAACGGCTGCCCTCGCCGCCACACTCCCCTGACCGTGTCTCGGCAGTGGAGTCTTAGGCGTCTAAATTGTTGGCAGAGCGTCCCCGGCGTAGTTTCAGCGGGGGACGCTCTGCCCTGTCACGACTCCACGGATACCGCGGCCTTGGCCCCTTCTTGCGTCTTGTCCTTGTAGCCACGAGCAGGCGCGAACAGTGCGAGGAGGCTGACCAGTCCGATGGCCATGACCAAGGCGGAGACGTATACCGGGTCGTTTCCGCCGCGGGCTGCCAGCAGGGCGGTGGCCGCGAGAGGGACGAGACCGCCGCCCAGAGTCGAGGACAATTGGTAGGCCAAGGAGGCACCGGTGTAGCGGGATTCGGCGCCGAACATTTCAGAGATGTATGCGGCGGTGGGCCCGTAAACCATAGCTTGGAGCACGGGGTTGCCAATCAGGAATGCCAGGAAGAGCAGCAGGAGGTTATCTGAGGCGACCATTAGCCAGATGGGGTGAATCATGAGGGTCATGCCGATCACGCCGGCCACCATGACCTTGCGACGGCCGATCCTGTCAGAGAGGGCTGCGAACATCGGGATCGTGAATACATGGATCACCTGGGTCGCGAGGCTGATCCATAGGACTTCGGAGCGGCTGTGGCCTGAAGCGACGGCGTACGGCACGGCAAAGGTGGCCAGCAGGGACTGGACGGCGAAGGCCATGATTGTTGCCAGGCAAGCGATGATGACGGCGCGCGGATACTTGGTGACCACCTCGAGGATCGGGTTTCGCCGACGCGCGTGAGACGAGGCTGCCTGTCGCTGAGCTTCAAGGAAGACCGGTGATTCGGCGACCTTGAGGCGAACGAACAGCCCAATGGCGACAAGGGCTGCGCTGAGGAGGAACGGCACCCGCCAGCCCCAGCTCATGAACGCTTCGTCGGGCATCATGCTGCACAGGCTGAACACGGCAGTTGCCAAGGCGGCACCCGCGGGGCCACCCATGTTGGCGAAACTGGCGGAAAAGCCTCGGCGTTCCCGCGTTGAATGCTCCATAGCCATCAGTGCTGCTCCGCCCCACTCGCCACCGACGGCTATACCCTGGATCACGCGCAGGACGATCAGCAGCAGGGGTGCCAGCTGACCTATGGCCGCCTGGGTCGGGATCAGCCCGATGCAGAAGCTCGCACCACCCATCATGAGCATCGTCAGGACGAGCATCTTCTTTCGTCCGAGGCGGTCTCCGAACGGGCCGAAGATCAGTCCGCCCAGCGGCCTGGCCAGATATCCAACGGCCAACGTCGCGAAGGATGCGATCATCCCCATTGCCGGAGACAGGTTTGCGAAGTAGAGAGGGGCAAACACCACGCTGGCGGCCAGGCCGTAGAGCAGGAAATCGTAGAATTCGATTGCGCTTCCCATAAAACTCGAAAAGAGTACCGATTTCATTCGGGCGCTGGTGGGCGTGTTGACTGACATTAAGACTCCTGAATTTGATGTCGCTGTATCGCTGGGATGATGCGACGTCTTATTGGTTTCGAACTTTCATTGAAAAAACTCATGGATCGCTTCGATATCGGATTAGCGCTCTTCAGCCACTTACCGACGCGCCTTTGGTCCCACTGGATGAGGCAGTTATGTCTGCAGGTTCCAGAAGGAGATTCGTTTGAAGGCCAGGACGAGGTCGCTGTGACAGACATCGCTCGACGCCCATTCTGGCTTTGGGCCCCACTATGGCTCGGAACGTGATGGACCGCGCTTTTTGTTAGATGCCGGATCCCACACTCCGCGGACTCGTGAAACAACCTTCCGGGTCGCTACCGCTCCGCCTTCCTCAGAAGCCGATGTACGGGCGGACCGGCATCGCGGCGCGAGCGTTCCTCGAGTCCGTCTCCCGGCGGTCAGTAGGCCATGAGTAAGATTTGGTCCCGGTCGTAGTCCAATCCTGGATGTACTTCGCTCAGGTGTGTACGTACCGAGCTGACGAGCTCGTCATCATCGGCGCCTTCCAGGAGGGAGCCGCAAGGGCAGGAAACATAGCGGCGTCTTTGGACAGTCACGGCACTGGCACCTCTCGGGCCGTGGACTCGAATCCCGAAGCAATACCGAGGGCGACGTCCCATGCGAGGGGTTGGCGGAGCTTCGCGCGCAATTGCACAAACTCCTGGCGCCGTTCGAAGGCCAGGACACCGGTGACGAGATCACCCTTGCGGAAGAGAAATAGCTCGCCGCCCTCGTTCCGGTTGAATACCACTTGCTCCCCTCCCAGCTGATGACCGGCCCACTGGACTCTTTGACCGTGCTGATCCGACCAGAAGAAGGGCACGTTCACGAAGGGAACGAGCGGCTCATCCTTGAGGTACTTCACGGCATTCAGTCCGGCTCCACGCCCCTGCTCCGCGGCGGTGGTCCAGTGCTCGATACGCATGGTGGCGTTGAATCGGGCGTTGGGCCAGCAGACGGCGTCGCCCGCAGCGAACACGCCCTCAACGGTATGGAGATACTCATCGGCGACGATGCCGTTATCCAGCGGGATTCCCGAGGAACCCAGCCAGGAAACGGCTGGCCGCACCCCGACTCCCACGACAATCACATCGGCTGCGACCTCGCGGCCGTCGCTGAGCTGCAAGAATCGGCTGCCATCTCGCTCGATCGTCCCAGTCGCTCCCACGCCGAAAAACGTTGCGACTCCCTTGTAACGGTGGAGCTCTTCGTAAACGCCGGAGACCTCTTCACCGAAACGGATCAAGGGGTGCACAGACAGGTCGATTAGCGAGACCTTGCGACCGTCGCTGATCAACGTCGAAGCGAATTCGCCACCGATGAAGCCGGCGCCGACGATGGCCACGGAGCGCTGACGATCTTCGACGGCTTGGCGCAGCGCCACCGAGTCGTCGAACCGGCGCAATACGTACACGTCCTGCTGGCCTCGGAACATCGGAGGCACGATCGGTTCGCAACCGGTCGTGATGATAGCGGCCCGGTACCTGACCTGGCCGGTATCAGTGGTGACGACCCGGCGCGCCGGATCGATGGCCGTGGCACGCTCCCCGAGACGGTAATGGACGCCCTTCTCTCGCAGTTCACGAGCGACCGGGTAGACGAGAGACTCGATATCGACGTGATCCTTCAAGGGAATCTTTGACAACGGCGGCAGCTCATAGGGCAGGTGAGCCTCCTCACTGATGATGGTGACGTCCAGTTCCGGGGCCTGCCGAGTAACGGTTTCGGCAGCACGCAGTGCTGCCGTGGATCCACCTATGATGACAACGTCGGTAGCGGTCTGGGGCATAGCCGTACTTCCTAACTGGATTCTGAGAGTTGAGAGTGGGTGTTCGTCATGATCGCGAGATCGCTCCCATCGGGCAGCAGAGGATGACTTCTTCGAGGTCGTCCTCGCGCTCATCCTCGACCTCGGAACGCAGCTGTTCGAGCGTGCCGTCCTGGTCGATCCGGAACACGTCGGGCATCAAAGCAGCGCAGGTGCCGTTGGCATCGCAACGTTGCAGGTCCACGTTGAGTTTGATCATGGGAAAGTCGCCCTTCGTCTGGATTATCAGGCCGAGCAGCCCTTACTTCTGAGAAGGAATGCGACGACCATGTCGGTGTTTCCTCTCCACCTTGCGACCATATGAGACATTTCACAAATACCAATATTGCGCTCTTCCCATCTATTTTATGTATGGCTGTTCGCGGTTCCTTGTACTCTCGCGGACCTGTCCGGTGAGCATGAGGGGGTGACAGTGCTTGAGAGTTCGCGGGGGCCGACTCGCGTGGAACAACGGCCATGCTGAGTCCCGTCGCCCGGAGGCGGCAGGCGACGTCCTCGTGAGACGAACTGCGGGTCGGGCTCCTGAGCACCTGTCGGACCACCCCGGTATCGGAGCCCGATGTCACGTGTGCCCCATCCCGGCGGCTCTGCTGCCGAGGGCCGAGGACCCCCAGCTGGCCCTTTCCCGTTCGGGCGGCTCTCGGTCGGTTGTTAGACGGTTTCGCCGTTGAGCGCGGCGGTGAGGAGGGCGCGGATGCCGTCGCCGGTGACCGCGCGCGGGTTAGCGTAGGGGTTGCGGGTGGCCTGTTCGACGACCGTCTCAACGTCGATGTCGGTGAGCCCGAGTTCGCGCAGGGACGCTGGCGCTCCGAGGTCCAGGCTCAGCTGGCGAAGGTAGCTGGCGGGTTCCTGCGCTGCTGTGGCGCGTTGCAGCGCGGCGATGGCCTCCGGCGCGTGTGCGGAGTTGTACGCCAGTGCGTAGGGCAGAACGACGGTATGCGTTTCGGCGTGCGGCAGGTTGAAGGTTCCGCCGAGGGTGTGGCAGAGCTTGTGGTGGAGGGACATGGTTGTGGCTCCCAGGGTGGCTCCGCAGAGCCAGGCCCCGTAGAGGGCGTCCGAGCGGGCCTCAATGTCGGCCGGGTTCTCTGCGATCTTCGGCAGCGCCTTGACCAGGGCGCGGGTGCCTTCCTCTGCCATGAGGGAGATGATGGGGGATCCGTCGGGCGCATACAGCGCCTCGACGGCGTGGGCGATGGCGTTGAATCCGCTGGTGACGGACATGCCCACGGGCAGGGTCAGGGTCAGTTCGGGGTCGTAGATGACGCTTGTGGGCAGCACCTTGGGATCGCGGCCGGTCTTTTTCTCTCCCTCGGCGGTGAGGCCCCAGATGGGAGTCATTTCGGAACCGGCGTAGGTGGTGGGTACCGCGATGATGGGGGCCCCGAACTCCAGTGCGATGGCCTTGCCCAGTCCGGTCGTGGAGCCGCCGCCCACAGCGACGTACCCGTCGGCCCCGGCGGCCTTGGCGACATCGCGTGCGCGGTGGGCAGATTCGACCGGAACGTGCATCTGGGCTTCGGGGTGCACGCCGGCGCTGAGCTCCCCGAGCTGATCTGAGACTTCCCGGGCCAGGTCCTCCTGGAAGGAGGTGGAGAGGACCAGTACACGCCGCAGGCCGAGGCGGCGGACTTCGTCGGGCAGTGACTTGAGCGAGCCGGTTCCGAAGGTGACGCGCATCGGCAGGGCCTGGTACTGGAAGTCCTTCATCGGACGATCTCCTTGACGGTCTCATTGCTATCTTCGTGGGGACGGGCTTCGGGGTGCAGGACGATGTCGATGACGCCTTCGACGAAGGGCGCCGCCACTCCGAGGGCCGCGGCCGCTTCGGGATCCGCGTTGGTGGTGAAGGGCTTGATGAGGCTTTCCTTTACCGCAAACACTGCGTCCGAGTCGATGTATTCGCTGCCGCCGACGAAGATGTGCGTGGTCAATTTCATGTAGTCGGGTGCGGCGACGATGAAGTGGATGTGGGCAGGGCGGTAGGGGCGCCTCTCGGTGGCGCGCAAAAGGTCGCCCACGGGTCCGTCGGTTGGGATCGGGTAGTAGCTGGGGATGACGCTGCGGAAGTAGAACTCGCCGTGTTCGTCGGCTGTGAACAGACCCCGCCCGTTGCCGATGGTTTGGATGCCGGGCTGTTGGACGTCGTAGAAGCCTTTGGTGTTGGCCTGCCAGACATCGATCCTGGCGCCGGGCACTGGTTCCCCGGTGACCGAAGTGATGCTTCCTCGGACGACGCACACGTCGCCCTCGCTCTCGGCAGAGATGTTTTCGCCCAGGACCCGTTCCGGTGACTGAACCATGTGAAAGGGGCCGAGGACTGTTGAATCTGTTGCGTCCGGGGTTTCTTCGTCGTTGATCGTCTCGACCAGCATCGAGACTCCGAGCACATCGGAGAGCAGGATGAATTCCTGCCGTACGTCGTCGCACTTCTGCCCGGTGGCGGTGAGGAAGTCGATAGCTGCTTCCCACTCCTGTATGCTCGGGGCCACTTCGCGGACGAACTCGTGAAGGTGGTGGGTGAGGCTTTCCAGCACGGCTTTCAGCCGTTGGTCGGGCGTGTTTTTGAAGCTGCCGACGACAGCGGCGGTGAGCGATTCAGGCCCCAGGTCTGTGGTCATGGTGGACGTTTCCTTAGGTCGGCTTTTGTAGGTGCGTCAGGATCCGGGGTGGAAGGCCGGAGCTGGGAAAAGGCGGGCCGCCCCAGCGTCCCCCGCAAACGCTTGGATGACGGGTAACCCGGGGTCGATCAGCGGCGACCGGCCCTTCTGGATCGGGATCCGCCAGGCGGTGCCGCAGCCGTCCCGGATGTTCTCCGGTGTTGTGCTGGCCGCCCAGTACCAGGCCTGACCAGTGACGAAAACTCATGTGATCGCAATCTTTTGATCATTCTGAGCTGCATCTTCTGTTAGAGCGCGAATGAAATCAGCCAGCGCAGCCGCGGCCTCGGCCGGCTGTTCCAGCGGGGTGAAGTGCCCACTGCCCTTGATAAGGACAAGCCGCGCATTAGGGAGCCGGTGTGCCAGGTCTTCGCTCAGCTTCGGCGGGGTGATGGTGTCCTCGTTGCTGCCCACTACGAGGGTGGGGCATGTGATGGTGTTCAGTTCCGCACGTCGGTCCGAACGGCCAAGGACGGCGCGCTGCTGGTCGACGAACACCCGCGGGCCGAGTTCTTTGGTCATCGCTGCCGCGAGGCGCTGGATCTCGGGAATGCCCCGTGATACGACCGGAGTCGTGCGATCGATTGCCCTCTGGAAGGCGCCGGATTCGACGAGGGAGATTAGGTCGATCGAGTTTTGTCGGCGGTCCTCAGGCGCGGCGACGGCCGAGGTGTTGAACAACGCCAGCGCCTTCACTCTACCGGTGTTCCGCAGTGCGATTTCAAGGGAGAGGTACCCGCCCATCGAGATCCCGACGAGGATGAATTCCTTGGGTGCTTTGGACAGAACATGGTCTGCCATTGCCTCAATTGTCTTCCCTTCACCGCGAATGACCGTGCAGTCGAACTCGGCGCCGAGTTCGTCAATGACCGGCTGCCACAGGCGGGAATCGGCACCCAGGGCCGGAAGCATAACTAGCTGGGGGTGTGTCACGGGGATTCTCGTTTCGATTGGTGGGTGGTGGTCAGGATGCGGCGCCGTCGACGTGCAGCACCGTGCCGGAGGTGAATGCGGCCGCCTCGGAGACGAGGTAGGCAACGGCTGCGGCAATCTCGTGTCCGGTTCCGGGTCTGCCCACGGGGATGGCGGCGGCGGTGGCGGCTCTGTCTTCCTCACCCATGGATTCGAACGAGTCGCGAACCCGGCCCGTGGTCGGGAGGACGAGGCCCGGGGCGATGGCGTTGACGGTGATTCCGGTACTGCCGAGGTCCTTGCCGAGCTGCTTGGTGAGGCTGACGATGCCTCCCTTGGAGGCAGCGTAAGCCAGACGGGCCCCCACGGTTCCGGAAGGGCCATCGAGGCCGTCGGCGACGAGGGAAGAGAAGTTTACGATGCGCCCATAGCCGCGCTTCAACATGATCGGAACGGCGTGCTGGGCGCACAGGAACGTGCTGGTCAGGTTGCTTTCCACCACGGAGCGCCAGATTTCCCCGCTGAGTTCGGATAGATCGCGCACTATTGCGGTGCCGCTGCCTCCAGCTGCGCTGACGAGCGCATCGATTCGCCCGAACTCGTCTTCGATACGATTGAATGCTTTGTTGACGATGGATTCGTCGGACAGGTTCCCAGCTATGGTAAGGACCTTGAGACCGGGGAACCTGGCACCAAGCCGGTCCACTGCGGTTTCCAGTGCCGCCTTGGAGACATCAAGCAGTGCAAGGTCGAATCCGTCATCCGCGAGATGATCCGCGATGTCGTTGCCAAGACCACCCCCACCGCCGGTGATCACGGCGACCGGTCGCTCGTTCACGTGCCTACTCATCTGTCCTCCTTGGCCGTGAACTTCACGGCGCTTTTTCTCGATCTACCGTCGAGGTTTTTGATTGCATGCATGCCGTTAACGGCAGGTCACGGTGCGCCGGCAGAGCTGCTTGTCGGGATCGTGCTTACGCATTCAGGCCGGCGCGCGAGAATGGCTTGTGCACGAAGCAGCACGGGGGCATCGACCATTTGCCCGTCGACTTTGACCACAGCTTCTCCCCCCTTGGTGGACTCCACGACGCGCCGTGCCCACGTGATCTCGTCATCGCTGGGACGGAAAGCGCTGTGTGTCACGGCGACCTGACGCGGATGTATGAGCAGCTTCCCGGACATCCCCAACTCGAGAGCGGCGTGCAGGTCATCGTTTAGCAAAGAGTCGTCGTCGAGTTTTGAGGTCACGCCGTCCAGCGGACCGGGGAGGCCCTGCGAGCGGGAGGCAAGGACCAACAGCGATCGAGCCATCAGCATTGCGCGCTGGTTCGGCTGGGCCGCGATGTCCGCAGCCAGGTCGAGCTCTCCAAACGCCAACCGGGCCACTCCGGGGACACTTGCCAAAGAATTGGCCGCCAGGACGCCGGAAGCCGATTCGATCAGCGCGATCACGGGCCGCTCCACCGCCTCGGAAATCCTTAACAGAGCATCTGGGTTCTCGGCCTTCGGGACCATCACTCCGAGAAGACCGGGAAGCCCCGTCAAAGCCTCGAGGTCCTCGTCCCGTCCGATCCGTACCAGAGCATGACCCGTTCCTGACAGCCAGGCAGTGACCGCTTGCAGTGCCGCGTCTTTGTTCTCTGCGCTGACAGCGTCTTCCAGGTCGAGGACGACCACATCGGTCCCGGAGGCCACGGCCTTCGAGAACCTCTCGGGCCGGTCTCCCGGAACGAAGAGAAACGAACGAGCGCTTTGGAGTGTGACCACAGGATCCTGAATGCTTAGCGGTCTCATGTGGTTTCCAGCACCCCGAACTCGGTCAAAACCCGCTCAGTGTCCTCTCCCACGTCGGGGACACGGTTCATTACCGGTTCCTGCCCCACGAAGGTCGCCGGCGGAATCAGTGCCCGCAAGGGTCCGGCTGGTGAATCATATTCCCGCCATCTGTTGCGTGCCGCCAGCTGGGGGTGGTCCGCAAACCCCTGCATGTCGCGTAGCAAGGCGTTCGCGATGCCGGCGTCCTCGAGCAAGTCCACGACCTCATCTGCAGTGTGCCGGGCAAGGGCCTGCTCGATCACCGAGGTAAGGTCCATGGAGTGCTCAACACGCAGGGAATTGCGGACGAAGCGTTCGTCCTCGGCCACTTCTCGACGGCCGAGGACCCGATCGCAGAAAGTAGCCCACTCACGTTCGTTTTGGATGCCTAAGAAGACCTGCTTCGAGTCGCCGCAAGTGAAGGGACCGTAGGGGGCGATGGCAGCGTGCGAGGCGCCTGTGCGTTTCGGCGCGGCCCCACCGTACACGGCATAGTTCATCGGGAAGCCCATCCACTCCCCCAGCGCCTCGAGCATGGATAACTCGATGGTGGCTCCCTCCCCGGTCTGCTGGCGTTGGATCAGGGCAGTGAGGATGCCTGAGTATGCGTACATGCCAGAGGCAATATCCGCAATCGAAATACCGACCTTGGAGGGGGTTGCGTCGGTGCCGGTGATGGAAACCAGGCCGGCTTCGCACTGCACAAGCAGGTCGTAGGCCTTCTTCGATGAATACGGGCCGTCGGCGCCATAACCGGAGATCGAGACGTGAATCAGCTCAGGACGCTCGCCACGCAGAGCTTCAGCGCCGAGCCCAAGACGCTCTGCCGCACCGGGAGCCAGGTTCTGCACGAACACATCCGCGCTGCGCACCAACTCGTGAACGGCATGATTGCCCTCCGGGCTCTTCAAATCCAGTGCCACCGATTCTTTAGACCGGTTCAACCAGACAAAGTGGCTTGCCATGCCCTTGACGGTTTCGTCGTATCCGCGGGCAAAGTCGCCCGGACCGGGCCGCTCGATCTTGATGACCCGAGCGCCCAGATCGGCAAGTTGGCGCGTTGCGAACGGCGCGGCGACTGCTTGTTCGAGCGAGACGACGGTGATGCCGCTCAGAGGAAGCATGTAAAGACTCCTGACGTGATGATGCCGGATGGCTGGCTGTTTCGGTGATGCTGGAAGAAAGTCTTAGACCCGCATCAGCGAGGGCGTCTCCAGCGTTTTAGTGAAGTAGAGGACCTCCGCGGCGAGCTCAGGATCGGCGCTCATGCGCCGGAACACCTCCAGGTCCTTGTCCCTGCGGACCGGATCCGACGAGTGAAAGATCAACTGTTTGTTGGCCGTGGCGCGGGGACTGGCTTTTGTTATGAAGGCGGTGCGGCGCAAATCCGCGTACGCATCGAGGACGGAATCGTCCGCCTGCCCGGAGATCACGGCGCCCAGGGCCTCGTTGAGAACATAGGAGTCGAACAGACCCATGGTCAGTCCGAAGCCGCCCGTGGGATTCGTGGCGTGAGCGGCGTCGCCGGCCAGCAGGACTCGGCCGACGCGGTACGTGGGAGCGCTGCGCTGATGCATGCGGTAGGGGGCAATGGCGTCCAGCGTCGTGCCCGCGGCCACCTCGGGGCCGAAGATCTGCTCCAGGAAGCGCGGGAGCCGTTCGACGACCCCTTCTTCGGGCAGGACGGCGTCTTCCATGTATGTGTAGCGCCACAGGCCGTGCGGACCCGAGTTGTCGATTTTTACGATGATCGCCCCGAAGACGTCGTCGACATAGAACGTGGTCTGGGCCCAGCCCCTACGGTCGTCAGGGAACCGGATGTTGGCGGCAACGAACCGCTCGGGCCACGTGAATCCCTCGAACGGAAGATCCAGGGCGTTCCTGACAGCGGAGCTTGCACCATCGGCTGCGATAAGCCACGGAGCGCGCAACTTCACGGGATTTCCCTCGTGTTCCGCGGTGACGGTGACCACTTCGCGGTCCTGCGTGACCCCGGTGACCTTGTGTCCCCAGAGCACTCGCACATTCGGGAACTGCTCGAGGTGGCGCAAGATGATCTTGGCCAACGCATCCTGGCCCAGGTGGAGGTTATAGGGGTGAGTGACGCGGCCCTCCAGCGCCTGCAGGCCGTAGTTGATGGTTTCTCCCGTGTCCCGGACGTAATGGGCATAGTCCTGCTTGAGGAAACCGGCTTGGGTAGCGTCTTCGAAAAGGCCGAGCCGTTCAAGCCCGTCCAGAGTGGACCAGTGGTAGAGGATGGCCCGGGGGGCGTCCTGTGGCTCCGATGCGCGTTCGACGACGGTGACGTCGAGTCCCTGCTGTGCCAGGCCCAGCGCATTGAGCAGACCCGTAGGACCGGCTCCGGCCACGATCACCTGCTGCTGGTATGTCATGTTGCCTCCGTTGTGGACGTGCTTAGAAAGTTGAGCGTGGCCGCCCTCACATCAACCGTCACCCAGATCGAGTCATACATCAAATACCAATTTGTAGCGGTTCCCATATGCTAAATGCATGGATCTTCGGAATGTTCGCTATTTCATCGCCGTTGCTGAGAACGGCTCTATCACCGAGGCGTCCCACGCCCTGCGCATCTCGCAGCCGCCGTTGAGCATGGCGATGGCCAAACTCGAGAAGGAGGTCGGAGTGACATTGTTCGAGCGCAAGCCCCGCGGCATCGAACTAACGTCCGCCGGCGAGTACCTTCACCACGCCGGTCAGCGCCTGCTCGCCGAGGAGCGCAGAATCGCGGACACGCTGCGATCCATGGGCCAAGGGCTCGCTGGCGAACTCAAGTTGGGGTGTGAACCGATGTGCCTGTGGCGGATCGGCAGCACCAAGATCTCTGAATTCCTCTCGATTTACCGCAACGTGACGCTGGATCTGACCGACGCCAATCCCAAGGTGCAGTTGGACCGGCTCGCCGACGGCACCCTGGACTTGGCGATCATGCCGGTCGTGGCCGAGGAGCCGCTCCAACCTATCAACGGGGTGCATTTCGACGTGAAGATTGTTGACGAGCTTCCACTGACTCTTATCGCACCCAAGTCCTGGGGGCTCGATGAGACCACGCCACTCGATGTGGCGACGCTGGCCGACGCTACCTGGATCCTGCCCGCCCGAATCCCGGGGGTACGCATCCTGTGGCGGATCTGGTCCGACAAGTTCGCGTCGACGGGGGCGAATCCGACAGGGGTTATTCCGGTGCCCACGGTCATGACTGCGGCGCAGTTGGTCGGTGCTGGGGTGGGCGTATCTCTTTCCAGTTTAGAGATGGCCCGGCTCCACCCCGACGTCGCCCAAATCCCGGTAACCGGGGGGTGGCCGAACGTGCCAATTGCAATCGTGAGGCGAAGGGAAGGAGTCGTGACTCCAGTCGCCGAGCGGTTCGCGGCACTGTTTTTCGACGATCAGATCCCGGTCGACCCACACGTACCTGCCTCGCCATAACAGTGGCTGTGACCTATGGCATATCTGAAATAGATGGGTAGGGCCCGATATTGGTATTTGTGAAATGTCTCATGCGCCCGCAAGGTAGACCATGAACGACACGGCCGATCGCGTCCCTTCTCAGAAGTAAGGGCTGCTCGGCCTGATAATCCTGACGAAGGGCGACTTTCCCATGATCAAACTCAACGTGGACCTGCAACGTTGCGATGCCAACGGCACCTGCGCTGCATTGATGCCCGACGTGTTCCGGATCGACCAGGACGGCACGCTCGAACAGCTGCGTTCCGAGGTCGAGGATGAGCGCGAGGACGACCTCGAAGAAGTCATCCTCTGCTGCCCGATGGGAGCGATCTCGCGATCATGACGAATACCGTGCCCACATTCGAACTCTTCGCCCCAAACGCGACCGATCACCCCGGTGGCGCGCTTCCAGACGGAGGTATCGCCTCCGGTCCCGAAGGTTACGCGGTCCTGTCCTACCAACTGGCCACCGATGTACTGCGCAATCCACGGTTCGCGAACTCTGCGCTGCGACTGATGGAAGAGTTCGGCATCAACGATGGTGCCGTACATGGTTTTCGAGCTCGCAGCATCATCATGCAGGACGGAGCGCAACAGCTGCGCCTGCGCACCCCGCTTGCCCGATTCATGGGCCCCGCGACAGTGCAGAACACCCGTGAA
Organism: Arthrobacter sp. 10N43; assembly: GCF_056394525.1. Taxonomy (NCBI): domain Bacteria; kingdom Bacillati; phylum Actinomycetota; class Actinomycetes; order Micrococcales; family Micrococcaceae; genus Arthrobacter; species Arthrobacter sp. 10N43. Next base: position 83,711 of record NZ_JBFTIA010000011.1, read on the forward strand.
ATGCTCACTGATATTGTGACCCGCATCGTAGGGGAACTCGACGACACGAAGCCAGTGGACTTCCACGCAGGCGTAGATCGCCGCATCCCGTCGCTGGTCTACTGCCATCTCGCCGGTGCTCCGCGAACCGACGCCCCCAAAGTGCAGGAACTTTCCGAGCGAACCCTGGCCCTGCTGGCCAGGGATCGCAGCCTGAAGCCCGACATCCTCGCCGCCTACGACGAACTGTTCGAATATCTGGGGGATCTGATGGAACGCAAGCGCGCCCACGGTCTCGGCGACGATATGCTCTCCCACCTGATGACGCTCGCCGACAACGGCAAGCTCACCGAGCAGGAACTCTTCGACGAAGCAACCTCGATGCTCGAAGCGAGTTCGGTAAATACGGGTCACCAGATCGGCCTGGTGGTGTGGAATTTGCTGCGCAACAGAGAAGTCTGGGAGCAGATCGTCGCCGACCCCACCTGGATCCCGACCGCAGTCATCGAAGCGCTTCGCCTTTATCCGCGAACCGGTGTTGTGAGCAAGATTGCCATGGAAGACATCGAGGTCGGAGGCATCACCATCCCCGCCGGAACTGACATGCATGTAGCCGTATGGTCCGCCAACCGCGACCCGGAGAGGTTCGAGAACCCCGGTGAATTCGTCCTGGGCCGCGAGCGGAACCAGCCACTCACGTTTAGCACGGGCCCACACAACTGCCTTGGACAAGGACTCGCCAAGGTGGAGATCGAAGAAGTAGTCGGGCACCTCGTCCGCCACTACCCTCAGGCCCGCGTCGTCGACTCCGAATCCGCCATAAGCCAGACCGCCGGGCGGTGGACGATCAATCAGCTCACCGTCGACCTGGGCCCCCGAGGCTAAGGTACTCCATGTCACTCACATCTGAACGGCAGCAGTCCCTCACCGAACGGCTCGCCGAATACTGGTCCAAGACCAGCTACGAGGACCTCCCACCCGATGTGGTCTCCGGGATCAAAGACCACATCCTCGACACACTCGCCGTCGCCATGGCCGGCATCCCCTCAGAGGAGTCACGCCGCGTCCGTAAAGCCGTCACCGGCATCTCGAACGGCGGCCCAAGCCTCGTCTGGGGAACCTCCGAACGCCTGAACCCCGCACACGCAGCACTCGCCAACGGAACCTCGGCCCACGCCCGGGACTTCGACGACGGTGGCGGCCCGGGACATGCAGGCTCGGCCACCCTGCCGGCCGCGATCGCTGCCGCAGAACTCAGTGGCTCCAGCGGCAAGGAACTGATCGTTGCCGCCTGCGCCGGATACGACATCAGCTATCGGCTCTTGCAGGGCATCGGCGGTTTCGCTGCCCACACCGACCGCGGTTGGCATTCCACCGGTACCTTCGGCACCTTCGCCGCGGCGGCCGCCTGCGCCAAGATCTTCCAGCTTGACACGACCACCTTTGCCGATGCCCTTGGCATCGCCGGATCGTTCACAGGAGGGGTCTGGGCCTTCATCGAGGACGGCGCCTGGACCAAGCGTGTGCACCCGGGCAAAGCGGGAGAATCAGGTATTGACGCTGCCCTTCTCGCCAGGGCGGGTGTCACCGGACCCCATCGGATCTTCGAGGCACCATGGGGTGGAATCTATGCCACCTACGGGGACGGCCACGGTTTCCCCGAACGAGTCCTTGGCCGTCTTGGCGAGACCTTCAATGTCTCCACGTCCTATTTGAAGCCCTACGCATGTTGCCGAGGCAGCCACTCAGCGGTTGATGCAGTGATGAAACTGATCGCTGAACGTGATCTGCGGCCCGCCAACATCCGCTCCATCACAGTGACCGCCGGGGAGACAGCGATCAACATGCTCAACGTCGATCCCATCGAGACAGTGTTCGATGCCCAGTTCAGCCTGCCCTACGCCATCAGCGTGGCGCTGGAGAACCGTTCTGTCGGGCTGGAGCAATTCGACCCGCCCCGCATCGCAGAGCCCCGGATCCAGGAGATCTTCGCCAAGATCTCGATGGTGCTCGACGAATCGATCCAGCTCGAGGACGGCCCTCGCCTTGATTTCGAGCTGATCGACGGCGAAAAGATCACTCTCCCGGCCGGGAATCCGACGGACGCCAAGGGCTCCGAAAAGAACCCCATGACGCACGCCGAGGTTGTCGCCAAGGCACGTGCTCTCCTTCGCCCCTACGGCGAAGAGACGACCGCGAAGCTCATCGACGCAGTGGAAAATCTTGATTCTTCACCCACCATCGACAACCTCATCGCGGCACTCAGCGCTACCACCTACGCGACCAAGATAGAGACCCAAAAATGACACCAAATACCTTGACCGACGACCGCATCGAACGCTCGGAGTACGTCGCTGCGGAACCGGTGGAATCCCTCGCTGCAGCCATAAACATCGACATACCCTTCGATGTCGGCGCTACCGTCCCTCCGCTCTGGCATTGGCTCTACCTTTTGGAGCGCAGCCGTGAGAGTGAGCTCGGGCCGGACGGGCACCCCACAGTCGGTATTCCGGCACCTCCAGGACCTGACCGGCGCAGAATGTTCGCCGGTGGTCGGGTTTCGACCTTCGGGCAGCTCAAGATTGGTGCGCCGGCGAGAAAAGTCATTTCCGTGGCTAAGTCAGTCGAGAAGGTCGGCCGGACCGGACCGCTGACGTTCACTACCGTTCGCCATGACATCTTCCAAGCCCACGAGCTCCTGATCCGTGAAGAACAGGACATCGTCTACCGCGCTTCAGGAACCGGCTCCCTGCCCCAACCCCCGACCCCGCCGGCCCCGCCCGCGGGCCGAGTGTTGAGGCAAGCAGTCGATGAACGACTTTTGTTCCGGTTCTCCGCGTTGACGTACAACGCACACAGGATCCACTACGACCGCGACTGGTGCCTGAACGAGGGCTACGATGGCCTCGTCATCCACGGGCCCCTCCTGGCTCTGATGATGGGTGAACACATGCGCCGCGAAGGGATCGACCTGGTCGGGAAGACCTTCGGTTACCGGCTTGCCTCCCCGATGACCAAGCCTCAGACATTCTCCATCGTCCCGGGGCCGAATGGTCTGGAAAACGGTGCCGAGGCGCGCAGCGCCGAAGGTGCAGTCTGCGCGGTGAGCACCCTGTCGGATGTATAGCGCGCCTTTCATTCCTTCGACCAGGCACAGTCGGCTAGGCACTAACTTATGCGCGGCTCGTCACCGGGAAGGCAAAGACAGTGGATGAAACAACGAGTGAATCCAGAAAAGAAGAACCTCTGGAGGACTCCCCCGACTATGAGCTGATCGCGTCACCCTGGATCGGACTCCACTATAAGTGTGAAACAGTCAGTGGCTGGGTGAGTGGGGCCACCCCAATCTGACGTCCTCGGCCGGTCCTTGAATTCCTTGCAGCACGAGACCCAGGACTCGACCTCATATGCAGTCGGGTGGAAGCTTCCGCTTTTCCAGACGAGAGGACTGCAATCAGGGGGTGCTCCGGCAGGAAACCACATCAACGGCAATTACGACCGTACTCGCCGGTCGACCTAGTAAAGGAGGACATGTGTCCTACAAGTTGCATGAGCGGGAAGCCAGCGCTGCCTTCTCGCTAACGGGCAGCGGCCTGTTCCGAAGCCCGGCGCTTCCTGTTTCCCTTGAAGTCATCACTTTGGAGGAGCCCCAAAGCAGAGACGAGAAGCTTAACGGTGCCATCAGCAGGCTCATTCCCACCGCTCTTGAACGCAGGCAGGGAATCCTGGTCATACAACGCGATTACGGCAAGTACACCGTTCGAGTCGACCATGAAGTGCCATGCGGCACAACTCGGGAGTTCCGCGATTAGATCGTGCGAAGGTGAACGAGAGGACACGACACCTTGGTCGCGCGCCGTCCATAAAGCCTGGTGGTCAAATATCCGCCCTGAATGCCCGCTGCTCTCTAAACAGATTCTCTAAAACCGTCCACCAAACGCAGGTCACGGTCTACGTCGCACGCGGACTCCGCCGAGCACCGAAACAGGAAGAACCTCAAACTGTCCAGACGCCATCTGGACAGTTTGAGACTCCCTTACGGGATGGAAGCTCGCCCTGCAACAGCTGTGCCGGCCCTCATAGCACCAGCAATCGTGCAACAAGCTGTTGCACTAATCAGCACTCCGCCTCCCCCTAGGAGACTTGAACCGTCCGCACGCTCCAAAGAAGAGAGCAGTGGCATTAAGTCTCGTTGCTCCCTATCCTGTCCATCACTAATCAACTGCTCACACCTCTGGCATCCAAGGCCATCAGCGTGAGTGTTGCCCACGTCGGGTCATGTCGATAGCCGGCCCAGCACAGATGAACACACGTGACTGTCAAGAAATGCGAAGAGTGCACCGAAGGCTTCGAGTCGTCCCGCAGGACACAGCGCTTCTGTTCGACGCGCTGTGGCAACAGGCAGCGGGATCGTCGACGTCGGACTCGCCACCGCCCTGCCCTAACACCCAAAGCGGACTCGCTGGCCACTGACCTGAAAGCCCAACTGGAAGCAACCAAGCGACAGCTGGAGTCGAAAACGAGATCATGCCAGCGGCACCGCGAAGTACTCCAGTCCAAGCTCCGTTCTCAAGCCTGCGAGATCGATCGTCTCGAAGCGGAGAACTCGGAACAAAGAATGAGTAACAACCTCCTCCAGTCAGAGGTCTCTCGCCTCAAACGCGCGCAAAGGACCAACGTTCGGGATCTGGCGCACGTCTCTGCCTGGCTGGTCTCCATTGCCCAGGCAAAGGGCGTGGCGCTCGATCAAGCAACCCTGGAAATTTTCCGTCGTCGTGGGTGGCATCCATCGAAGCGCCAAACTGGAGCACCGCGGCTATGACAATGTCCATCGCACGGCTCTCGGCACAATCCGGCCTGCGCTACCTGTTCAAGACGACGATGATGAACGACCTCGCCTCCTCTCCCCCGGACGCCACCACCTACTACATGAAAGCCGGCACACCGGAAGGCCGCTGGATCGGCAGTGGACTCAGCGGAATCAACAGAACCGCCGCTGAACCCGTCTCCGAAACTGACGCGAAAGCAGTCTTCGACTTAGCAGTTCACCCCGACACGGGCGGGCCGCTGGGTCGCCCGCACAGCCAACCCACCGCCGTCGACAACAAGACCGGCCCATCGACCGTGAGGCACGCCGTCGTCGGCTTCGACCTGACCTTCAGTGTGCCAAAATCGGTGTCCATCCTGTGGGCACTCAGCCCCCGAAGCACCCAAGACCGAATCCTGCGAACCCATCACGACGTCGTCGCAGAGACCCTTACATGGCTCGAAGAGAACGTCGTCCACACGCGCGCCGGACGGAACGGCGTCGCCCACCTAGGCGCGATGGGTGCAATCGCCGCCGCCTTCGACCACTGGGAATCACGTCTTGGCGACCCCCAGCTGCACACGCATGTGGTTATCGCCAACCGCATCCAGCGCATCACCGACGGGGCTTGGGTCACGCTCGACTCCCGCACCCTATACAAGGCCGCCGTCGCCGCCAGCGAGCATTACAACGGACTCCTCTTCGACGCCCTCCACCGACAACTCGGAAGCGACACCAATATCCGAATCCCCGTCACCAGCACCCGCAATCCGAGCCAGCAACTCACCGGCATAGACGAAGAACTGATCCGTGAGTTTTCTAACCGGTCCCGTCTCATCAACGTGGAAACAGACCGCCTCGTGGCGGAATGGAAGACGGAACACGGTCACCCTCCGACCGCAGCAACGACCATCAAGCTTCGTCAGCACGCGACTTTGGCTACCCGTGTTCCAAAGGCCGAACTCCCCGCGCCTCTGCGTGAACTCTCAGACCAATGGCGGGCACGAGCGATCGCCAGAGGTTACCACCCAACTGACGTCCTCGCCGCCACGATCAACCGCTCCCGGATTTCCGCCTTTTCGGTCGTGGACCTCACGCCCGATTGGATTGGCGCCGTCGCAACCCTTGCCCGTGAACGGGTCGCCGCCAAGCGCTCAACCTGGAACCGCTGGAACCTCCTCGCCGAAGCGGAAAGGGTCTGCGCCCAGATCCGTTGCCGCTCCGCTTCCGACCGGAATGCACTAATGGATGCCGTCGCCACGGCCGCCGAACATCAGTCCGTGGCGCTCAACGAGTACCGCTACACCGCCCCACCAGACGCCGCGCCGGACGTCCGCATCAGGCAAAGCAGCGTCTTCGACTTCCACGGATCCCGCCTCTACACCGATACGTCAACGCTCGCCTGCGAGGATGCCATCATGGCGGCAAGAAACGACGACGGCGGCCCAGTCGTGCGCGCGGATGTCATCATGGATTCGCTTGACCGAATCCGACAGCCGGAGAAGCCGGAACTGCACTCCGATCAGCGTGCCGCCGTCGCCAGCGTCCTCCTCAGCGGCAACGGCCTCGACGCGATCGTGGGCCCAGCCGGCGCGGGAAAGACAACGACCCTCGGCGCCGTCAAGGCGATATGGGAAGCGGAACACGGTGCCGGTAGCGTGCTCGGGCTTGCCCCGGCGGCGGCAAGCGCGGACGTGTTGGGCCGCGGACTCTCCATGGCCACAGAGAACGTCGCAAAGTGGCTGCACGAGTCGGTGGGCCCAGGGGCAAGTTCACGGGCTGGGCGCTTCTTCGACGTTCAGACTCGTCTGGCGAAGGCTCATACCGACGACCGCCGGAGCATCGCACTCGCGCAGGAAGCTGCCCGGCTCGCCGCCGTTCAACAGCGATGGTGCTTTCACCCGGATCAGCTCGTAATTATCGACGAAGCTTCCATGGTTTCCACGTTCCAACTCGCCGCCCTGGTCCAGCAGGCCCGCGAGGCCCATGCGAAGATCCTCTTGGTGGGTGACCCAGGCCAGCTGGACGCAATCGACGCCGGCGGTTTTCTCGGCTGGCTGGACCGGCAAGAAATGACCACCCGACTCAGCAGCATCTGGAGATTTCACGAGAAGTGGGAGGGCGCATCATCCCTCAAGCTACGGAGGGGAGACTACTCAGCGATTCTGGACTATGAGAAGCATCGACGGATCAGCCACGGCACCTACTTGGACATGGTCCACCGGGCGTACCTAGCGTGGCAGGCCGATACGCTCGCGGGCAAGTCATCCATCCTTATCGCGGCCGACAATGACACCGTCGGCATGCTCAACGAACGCGCCCAAGCCGACCTCGTGGCCAAGGGCGAGGTGGATCCCGAACTGAGCGTTCTGCTCAACGATGGCCTATACGCCGGTTCCGGCGACACCATCATCGCCCGCGGAAACGACCGCAGGCTCGTCGACAGCAACGGTGACTTCGTCCGGAATGGAACACTGTTCGAGGTCGAAAGTGTCAGCAAGCGGGACGCCTCACTTCAAGCGGTTCGGCGGCAAACAGGAGCGAGGATCATACTCCCCCGGACGTACCTCGAGTCGCACGTTGAGCTGGGCTATGCAACCACCGCACATCGCTCCCAGGGCGTCACCGTCGACACCGGTCACACTGTGGTTACCCAGGGCCGGCTCACCCGCGAGCTCCTCTATGTCAGCATGACCCGGGGCCGGTCCGGCAACTTTGCCTACGTCAGCGAAGGTGATGACTCTGAGCACCCTGCCCTTGACCCCTCGCTGCAGCCGTCGTGGCGGAGCATCTTAGGCGAAGTACTCGCTGCGGAAGGTGCTGAGCGGACCGCCCATGAAGTACGCGACGCGGAGCGCAAAAAGTCAGACACCCTCGAACGCCTCTACGCGGAGTATGACTATTTGGCGCAAATAGCCGCTGCTCAAAGTCTCACGGAATACTTGAGCAAGCACGACGGCGGCTCGTCACTCGAACTCGAAAAGTCACCTGCGTGGGGCGCGGCCGTCGCGGCGTGGCGGAAGGCCACGGCCGTCAGCCTTCAGGGGGCTGAACGCGTCTTAGAGGAGACTCTCCGAGACAAAACTGGTGCGAACGACCACGCGTCTATCCTCAGCATGCGGTTGCGTCGGTTCGTGAATGGGATGCCGACAATGTCGATCGACCCCTTGCTTGAGGGTCTTGCTACTCCTCGTCCTGACTTAGCGGAGATGGTCGATCAGGTCCGCCAACGCATCCGGCAGAGGACCGACACCGTAGCCATGACTGCCCTGACAGAGGACCCTGAGTGGAAACGCGTCTTGGCGGTTTCCCTTGGCAGCGGTGCGTCAGGCCAACTGATTCGTGACGTCGCCCTATTCAGGGACAGGTGGGGGATCTCGGACTCACCCCTGCCACTGGGAGCGACTCCCGCTGACTACGAGTGGGAACAGCGGGATCAGAGGGAAAAACTCCAAGTAATGATTGATGGCGCTCGCAATTGTCCAATAGCACCTCAGCGAGAAACCAGTTCATTGAATATGCCCCTTTCCCAGCAGGTCGTCCTTACCAGGGCTGGCTGGCAGCTCTAAGCTGATGGAAGAGGCGAGACTATGGTCCTAAACCCCACGGTGAAACCGAAAGTTGCTACAGCTGGGCTGGTATCGACCAGCACCGTTGTACTGATAGCCGTTGTCCTCTTTCTGGTGTCTTTCGATGCGGCCGAAGTCCCTTCCGTATTCAAGGTTATTGTTGGCGGCCTCTTGGTGGCAGCTGCGCTGCTGTTAGGTGGGTTTTGGTGGACACGGGTCAACCACCGCCGTACATGGCTGGCCGACGCAACGGAAAGATGGAGGTCTTTCGACAATGCCAAGCTGGCAAGCGGGACTACGACCGAATTGACGCTCCTGAGCGTTAACGCAATACAACCCACCGGTTCATGGGTCACCATCATGTGGAACCGCTTCAACCATGTTCAGCCGGCTTGGATGGAGGCGCTGCCAGAACCGATTTGGCCCGGCGCCGTTCTGCTCATCGCCCCGGACCCAGCCCAGGTGACGCCCAGCGCGCCCTGGCCGGACACATACTTCATCCGAGCCGGAGATTGCTTGGCATGGGCACCGGTTGACGGGCGGCCAACTGAGGCGTCTGCTGTCAGCCCAAGTGTAGATCGGTTTGCCAAGGGATCCGGATGAACGGATCCTAAGTTTGACGACGGTCCTCAGCGAGGGCCTGGGGCGGATGTGGATGTTCAAGTTGTCGCTCGCGTTCCGCACGGACGCCCGAGGCAACGAAGTTCACCAAGGCGTCCGGGTCCCCAACCAAAGCGTTGAGGATTTCGATCGGCGCATCGGGGTTGAGTGCGACGATGAGGGCGAGGTCCATGCGGCTGCCCGCGAGCTTGATGAGCACCTCGGGCGGGGTCGCGCTGTTGAAAGCGACCGCCTGACGCACTTCGTCGTCGTTGTCTTCGGCGAGCGAGGCCAGGGCGGCCGATGGCGTGTTCGGGTTCGCCGCGACGGCTCGCCGCACCCGGGAGCTGCGCCGCTCCCCGCCAAGGAGAACAAGGATGTCCGGCGGCGTGCGCGGGTCGAAAGCGACCTGCAGGCGCACCTCCGCTCTCCGACTGGCGACCATCGCTTCGAGGTCATTCCGACTCGGCGCTGCCTCTCTCCACGCTCGATCCCATTCGGCAGCCACCTTCTCCTTGTCCTCAGGTCTTGTGGCCGGGTTCCTGTACGCGGCCAACCCCACGGACTTGTCGTCGTCGAAGAGCAGTCCACCGAGCAGCGCAGGATGGAGGCGCGCACTTCTCGCAGCGCTTGCCCGTACTTCGGGATCGTCGTCGCGCGCAAGCGCCCGGAGGAGGCCGGCGTCCAACGCCTCGTTGCAAGCTGCCGCGGCTCGGATCGAGGAATCCGGATCCTCCGAAAGGGCTTTCAAGGTTTCGGAAGGGACGCGGGTGTTCTCGGCGACGGCACGCCGGACATGCCCCTCGGTGCTCAGGGCGAGACGAGCCAGCGTCGGCGCACCGGTGCGCTCGTCGCTCGCTGCGACCAGCCGCATGTCCGGCTCGCGCACACGGCTCTTTGACAACCTGTCGAGCGCTCCTTCGAGCATTTCGATGGGAAGTTCGAGATCGTCGCGCCGGCCAACCGTTCTGAGGACGTTGTACAATGCCTCGTCCGCACTTGAGGCGATCAGAGATTCGGCGATGGAGGCGGCGAGCTCGTCGGGAGTGCGCGGGTTCGCGAGCACAGCCAGGCGCACGGACGGCTCGCGGTCACTGGCCAGCTTGGCCAGGGCTTCGACGGGCACCGCCTCGTTCTTCGCGAGTGTGGTGCGCACGCGGACGTCGCGGTCGTCGACGAGGACTTCGGCTGCCCTTGCGGGGATCCGACTAGAGTCGGCCAATCGCTCGCGGGGCTCGAAGGACCGCATCGCCCGCAGTTTCGGGAGATGGGAATCCAGGTCCTCCGCGGGGAGTGCCAAGTTCTGCATGAGGGCGACGAGGACCTCTGGTGACTTCGTGCCCATGAGTTCCCTAAGCGCCCAGAGCGGCGTCGATGGGTGGGAGGCGACGAACTGCAGGGTGTTTCCATCACGCTCGGCTGGCGTGCCGCCACGCGCCCAGCCGGGACGGTCATCGCCTTCCGCCCGGAAGCGGGTGCGCTCCTTCCGATCGGTCGCGAGCTTCCCGAGCAGCTCGCCGAGGGAGGCATCCGGAGCCTCTGCCGTGCGGCGGAGTGCTGACCATCGGATCTCGGGATCCGGGTCCACGAGGAGTCTGTCACGCACCGCGGGCTCCGAGATCGGCAACCCATCCGCGACGATTCGGCGCACGCGCGTCGGATGACCCTCACGCATGAGGTTGTGATTGACCGCGTCGGGGAGGCCTGTTCTAAGCCATCTCGGAACGTCGAGCGAGCGCCCTGCTTTCCGGGCCCAGTACTGGCTCGCTTCCGGCACTGGGATACGGTGTTCTGGCCCCCAAGACATGCCCGCCCGCGTAAGGATCAGGAAGTCGGCGAACCATGATGAGTCCAGAGACAAGTCGTCGCGGTCATGCCTGAGCACCATTGCGGCGTGATTTCCGTTGGTGCTGAGAACAGCGGTGCTTTCGGTCACCGATGCCTCAAGGGCATCTTGCGTCGCTGCTGGTCGGCCTCGGCCCAGGGCCCTCGCGGACTCCTTCGGCGTGCGGGGGTTCGCTGCGGCTGCTCTTCGGACGCCGACGCTGCTGTCTCGAAGTAGCACTTCAAGCACGTCGACCGGCGTGCGCTCGTTCCGTGCCACACCCTCGCGGGCCTTGGCGTACCTGTCCTTGGCGAGCTCCCGCACCGTTTCCTCGGGGGTGGCGGCGTTTCGTCCGACACGGAAGCGGATGTCGGCGTCATCATTTCGGGCCAAGTCGACAAGCATGCGTCGTGGGGTGTGCTTGTTGTCGGCAAGGATCTGGTGCTTGCGGCGTCGCGTCACGGTTTCGCGCACAGCCAGCTGCCGCCTGCCCGCGACTCCCGGGAAACCCTCACGCAGCTTCGGCAGCAACTTGTCCGGGTCCCCGCCGAGGAGACGGTCAAGGCTCCAGACTTTCGTCAGGCACTGGCGCGGAAGCCAGAGCCCGACGCTGCGGATGCCGAGGGCGTCGTCGAGGTCGAGCATGACGTAACCCAGCAGTTGGCGGAGGAAGTCTCTCAGTGTCGGGACGGTGAGCTTCCCATAGGCCTTGCTGTCGATGAGCGTGTCCCCCACCAGCCAGTCGGCATCAGCGCCGCCAACAAGATTGGAGCCGGCAAAGACTGGGTTCGGTTCGTAGCGCTCACCCGCCGCGCTTCTCCCCTGCCAATCGTCGAGCTGACCGGCGTTGGCCTCCATCAGCGTTCGAAGATCGGTGAGCGAAGGCTCGTCGATGGCCATGGCAAACGAGAGGCCATTGTCAGCAAGATCCAAGGCCTCACCGAGAGATCTCTTCAGAGCCGCGGCACCACGGCGGTAGACCTGCTCGCAGTGCGCAAGCACGAGCGCGGCACGGTCGAGTTCAGCCGCGTCCGAGGGGCTCTCGACGATCCGAACGGCTACATCGAATGCCTCAGCGAGGACCTGCGCGCGGTGGGAGCCATTCTCAATCTCGTCCTCATGGAGGGGCAGCACGGCGACGCCGAAGGCCGCGGCAGAGTCATGGGGGTCAAAGCCCCCGAGCGCGATTCGCGCACGGAAGTCGATCGCCGTGCCTGAGCGGGCGGCGTCGACACCGAGTGGCGGAGGCACAACCGTCCTGCTTCGGACCAGACCCTCGAGCCCAAGTGCCCGGGCCATTGATTGGCCCCGACTAGACCTGCCCTGCATGCCTGCAAGGATCGGCGAGACGCCGTCGAGATACGCGCGGACGGGAGATCCGAAGTTCCTCAAATGATCCGTAAGGCTCATGCATCCTTCCCCCAGCGCGATTGTCTTTCGGTCGTGCCAACCCGGCCGCTCCTAGCGCGACCGCCTCCCTGTGTCCTCGAATCCAGAATGTCTCTAAAGTACCGTCCGCACCAAGGATCGAAGAACCGAGGCGTCCCCCTTTTCCGGAACGGTTGGCCCGTAACTCGGGTCCAGTTGCTGCTGAGTGATTGGCTGGACTCACACAGTCGAGGAGCCGCGGAGACCCGGAATCGACGCGAGCTAGCTGAAGCGGCGTGAAGTACTGGCCACGCTCGGCTTGCCCCTTGGGATGCAGTCTGGCAGCAGATCGGCCTCGTTTGGGCCGTGCTGGAGCGACGAGCAGCACGTGCGAGCAGATGGAATTCCAAGCCGCATTCGAACATATGTTCTATACTTGTCTTCGTGATCAAGTCTGGCTCCCCTGAAGATGTCGAGCGCATGATGGCTCGCATGGACGCCGAGGCAAACCGCCCAATAGATGACCGCGCACCTATCCGAGACTTTCCGAAGTTTGGTCGGCCGCTCGTGTACGTCGGCGGCATCTATGGCAAGGCTGTCGGGTGGACGCACAAGTACGGTCTCGTTGAGTGGCTGGATTCTTCCGGGAAGTACCACATGGGGTGGGCGCACTCCTCGAGCATCAAACGTGTGCAGCCAGATGACTGGAAGGGCAGTAGCAGGCTGTAGCCGAACGTGGATGGTCCGGGGCAAAAGCGGCAGCGATCTATGTCAGCGAAAGCGAGTGCGCTGACAGCGCGATCCAGACGTACAGCTCCTAGAAGGCATGACGTAATGGCCTGGTCCCAAAAGAGGACCAGGCCATAGCGCGTTTTTAGTTTTCAAGGCACTGGAACCACGGACGCCTTGCTTCAGAGGCTAATCTCGTTCCGCGCCGGCCCGCCTAAAGGGGCCCACTCAACCGGTCCCTTCGTAGCAATGCTGTAGGCAGGTAGGGCCGCTTCAGGAGCCGCCTGCAGACCCGCACCCGCTTCAGCTTCGGGAGCAGTCGCCGCTCGTGGAGAACGCTGGTACGGTGCCGAAGCGGAGGTCAGGACCGATGGTTTCAGCCACGATGCGGCGTGCTTCCCGCTTCTCCCCGTCCTTTTCGAAGGCACGGAACTCGAGTTCACCCGAAACGGTGACGGGGTCGCCCTTCCTAAGGGAGGTCGAGGAATTCTCGGCGAGCGCCCGGAATGCCGAGACGTTGTGGAATACAGGCTCTCCGTCCTGCCAGATTCCGTCTGCTCCTTGGATCCGCTGGTTTACAGCCACCCGCAGTCTGGCGTGCGCCACACCCGACTCCCCATACGTGAGCTCGGGATCGGCGACGAGATTGCCGACGATGTTGACCGGAATCTTGGTGCTCATATCTTCTGTCCTTTCCTTCGCAGACGGGGCGGTCCCGTCCGACGCTTTGGGGGTCGGTTATGGGCCCGAGATCTCCAAGCCACGCGACGGCTCACCAGGCTGCTTCAGGCCTGCATAGGTGTCCGGACTACTAACCGTCGGAGAGATCTCAGCCGCAGTGACCTTCCCACCGAGTCCCGGAGGATCAGTGACTTCAAGGATTTGCTTGGCGGCCGCCGTGACGCGGCCCAGGACGGACTTCGCGATGTCCACGCGAGAAGCAGGCTGATTCCGGGAGGAGCCGTGGCCCTTCGCTGAATGCTCCGCCGCGATCACGGCGTCAGCCCAGCCGGACAAGTAGCTTGCTGACTGGGGGCCCCGATCAATCCCGTGCGCCTTCAACACCGTGTAGGCAACCGACTCGGCCTCGATTTCAGCCAGCCCGCGGTGGTCCACGCTGCTGCCATAGAGCTTGCCCACATTGTCGTCCGGACCATGCAGTAAGACATGCCCAAGCTCATGCGCCAGCACGGCAATCCGTTCCTCAGGGTTCAGCCACCCGCCCACCTGCACCTGGCGCTGACCGAAGTCGGTGAAGCCGCTTGTTAGTCCGTATTGCGCATCCGTGACGTTAATCGAGAAACCATGCGAGCGGGCAACTCCAGCCAATGATGCCCACAGCTGAGGCGCCTCCACCGATGAGTTGCCGGGTCTAGGAACCAGCAGCGGAGCGCCCTGGGTCTGGGAAACGTCAAAGACCGCCTGGCCGCGCCAGCCGGTTATGAGCGTCTTTTTCCCCTCATCGACAGCACCGCTGGGCAGCTTATCGCCCACAGGAATGCGCTGACGGGTGCCGTCGGGCAACAGCATCTGTTGGACACGGGCAATCCTGGGTGCAATGACCCATAGGGCATGCTCGCCGCGAAGGACAGTGCGGCCGTGTCGTTCCCATTCCTTGTACCCCGCGACGAGCGTCGGCTCGTCCGTTCCCCGCTGCGCCATCTGCATCATCAGCAAGGCAACGTTCCCGCCCGAGTAGCGCCACAAGTTGGCGGAAGCATCGAGCAAGACCTGCCAATGTGAGGGTGACTCAACTGCGTTCTCCAGGATTGAGTGCAAACCATCCATGAGGGCGGCAACGCGCTCCTCAGGGGCCATACGGCGAGCGCCCGGTCCCGCCAGAGCGGAACTCTGGTCAGAGGCGATGGAGGACGGAACTTCGGATGTAGCGGCCACGACAGCCACCCTTCATGCTTCTTGGATCGCAGTATTTGCTGCGCAGACACCCGTTCATGGCTCGGACTGCCACGAGCGACATGACTCAGAATTCAGAAACCAGCTGATGAGCATCCTTGCGCCACTCGGTGAACGCGGGGTCGTCATTAGCCAGGACGCGGGGTGAAGGCTCCTTGTGCACCTGAAGACCAACGCATCCGGCGGTCCTGGTGTGCGTCCTCAAGCGTTCGACGGCGTGTGGGAGCCTTTCGTGGAAGGCGAGCGGACCGAATCCAGGGTCGTCCTCCGTGTAGGAGGCAAGCTCCGCGCGCTGCAGAGCGTAAAGCTCAGCCACGATCTCTGAGTGCCGCCACCAGCAATCCGGAACCACCGAGGTCGTCAATTGATAGGTGGCGACGAGCCATGTCACCCATGTGAAGAGGGACCCCCAGACGTCCTGCGACTGCTCCGGCGTCATCTCCCTCCAGCGTCGGGTCACATTCTTGGGGCCAGCGGGGATGGGGAACGCAGACCTAAACAACTGTGCGGTGAGCTCGTCGTCCCCAAAGGAAGCCGAGGACGGGACATCAAACTGGTCCGTGTCGTCATGGCTGTGCATCCGGCGCCTCTTCCTTCTTCTGTTGGCGTTGCCGGTGCCCGTCCGCCAATTCGCGCTCCATCTCGGCTTTCAGGCGGCGCAACTCCCCTGCGTCCTTCCGCTTGTGCCACTCAAGGAGGTCCAACAGGATGGGTCGGGTGCGCCGGCCGAGCATGAGGGCTGTTCCAACAGGCAGGCGTCGAATCTCGTCCAGAGCAATGACCGGACTCTCGCGTATTTGCTCACCGTCCTGCCGGCCCTGCGAGGACCACGACCGTGTGGTCAGCGTAAGACTCCGCTCCCCCAGCAATCCGGCCAGCGAGCGGAGGTCCCTTTCGTCGGATCCGCCCCCAAAGATCACCTTGATGATGGCCGAGTCCCAGATCGTGGCCGCCTCATCAATGGACCAGCCGGAACGAGCCTGGGATAGGGATTGCAAAACCACGAGTGTCGAGATGCCAATGCCGCCGCCGTCAGAGAGTGCCACAGGCAGTCCGGGCCATGGAGCCAGGTTCGCGATCTCATCGAGGATCAACGAAAGGGGCGGCTCCAACCGGCCTCCCGGTGATACGAACGCCATCTCCCTCGCTGCATTGTCGATGTCATCGATCAGTGCGGACAGGTACGGCCCTGCAGCGGCCGCCCCAGCGCGGGTGCCGATGAGATAAAGAGTTCCCCGGTCCCGTATGAAGGCTTTCGGATCGAACTCTTCGGACTCGTCCTGTGGGTTTAGGGCGGCCAGCACTTTCGGTGACGACAGTGGTGCCACCGCCGCCGATACCCCAATCCACGAGTTGGACGTGTTCCGCGGGTCGTCTTCCAGTATCCCCATCAAGTCCGCTTGCCATCCCAGCGCGGCCCCGGGCCGGCCCAGCACCTCGAGTGCTTCCCTTGCGAGTACCGGGCTGGAAGACC
The DNA here is from genome assembly GCF_056394525.1 of Arthrobacter sp. 10N43. Taxonomy (NCBI): domain Bacteria; kingdom Bacillati; phylum Actinomycetota; class Actinomycetes; order Micrococcales; family Micrococcaceae; genus Arthrobacter; species Arthrobacter sp. 10N43. The sequence goes on from NZ_JBFTIA010000011.1 coordinate 99,976, forward strand.
AGCGTCGAAATGCCGTCACTCCCTCGCCGCACAGCGCGGCAGCATGGAGCAGGCACTGAAGGACTATCAGCGAGCGCTTCTGCCATGCTGCGTTCTCGCCCTTCATCTCAGTGTCCGCTGTGATAACTAGCCCACGACGGGTAGCCATGTCCGGGTCCTCGCACCCGCGCACGGGCGACCAGCGAAGTGACGATGGAATTCCGGACATACCTTGCGGATCAAAGACTGTCACGGGTCGTCCGCCGGACGCCCGGGCCTTCAACGTCACAACCAGGTTGTCCGCGCGCGTGGAAGTCGTGACGACGGCGCCGGGCGCATCAAGTATGGCGTTGATGACAACGTACAGACCCTTACCGGATCTCGGTGCGCCTTGAATCACCAATGACTCTTCCGTGGAGACGTGGACCGTGACCCCGCGGGAGCGGCCCAGCGTCCACGACAGGTCCTGCACGGAGGGGTTCACGACTCCTGGGCGTGTGAACTTCCCTCTCTTGCGCACAGCCCTCGCCCCGAAGTCGTGAAGAACCTCGGCGCGGCGGGCTACGCCGTCGCGGTTGAGGATGTCCTGGCGCAGCCACCCGCCTGATTGCTTCCATCGCCGCCACGCGACCAGTCCCCCGACCGCGAGCGCGCCGACCACGAGTAGCGCCGGGGCCAGCACCCACCAGACACTGTCTGCGCCGACTTCACAGTCAGATGGGCGCACAAGTATCCATTCCATCCTGTTGGTGAGAAGTCCGACGGCGGCCGCCGGGTTAAAGGGCGACGGCGGCATACTGCCGCAACGCATAGTGCCGGCTACGTGAGCTGCAGCTTGAACCACTGCACAGACACAGACGTAGGCTGCCGCCGCAACAAGACCCGCGGTGACCAGCGGATTGTCACTCGCAGCCCGCGAGCTGCCGCGGGCTCTCACAGCATCCTGTCGTCGGTTGAGAAAACAGCCAGCTCGTCAGTTGTCACCCGGTTGGCAACGATGAAAGAGCGGTTTCCCACCTTCCAGAGCCCGACCCCTTTGGGAAGGTTCTCCACGTGCTCGCATTCAGCTTCGGTGAGGCCGAGCGCTTCCTTGGTCAGGCGCATCGCGTCATGCTTCTGCCTGTAAATGATCCTGGTGTCTGCCTCGGTCAGCAGGCCAAGGGCTTTCTGGCGATGCCCACTGGTACTGTCCCCGATCTCGTTGAGGTCCGCCACCTTGTGCATGATCAACAGGTTCGCGATCCCATAGGTTCTGGCCAGCCGCCACTGCTCGCTCATCTTGGCCAACATGTACGGATCGGCGAGCATTCGCCACCCCTCGTCGTACACCACAAGCCGTTTGCCGCCGTCGGGATTTGTAATGGCAGCTTCCAACCAGGTGGCGCCACAGGCGGCCGCCAGCGAAAGGGCCTGCTCCGATGCCCCGATCAGCGCCGACGTATCCATCACCATCATCGGTGCGTCCGCGTCGAAGGCCACAGTGGACGGGGCATCGAACATACCTTCGAGATCTCCGGATACCGTGCGTCGCAACGAGTGGCTGACGGCGGTTCCTCCCTCGACGCCGACCAGGGCCGTCATCTCTTTCGAGGGTTTGAGCAAGTGGTCCAGCACCATAGGCAAGGTGGGGTTTGAGTTCTCGGCCATGGTTTCCATGAGGGCGATGTCCAAGGCCGTGTGCTCTACGGGGCGGAGCGGTGTGCCCTGCCGCATGAGGGAGACCAAGGCCACCAGCAGATAGCGGCGCCGTTGCCTCACCACCGCCTGCCATTGAGCCTCGGTGAGGGCGCTCGGGCGGGGCCCGGCGTCGAGGGGATTCACCCTCGCAGGTCGGCCGGGACCAACGGAGATCACCTTGCCGCCCACGGTCTTGGCGACGCCGACCCACTCGCCTTTGGGATCAGACGCGACGGCGGCCTTCCGCCCCAAGGTGATGGACCGCGTCACCAACGACTTGCCGCACATGGACTTGCCGGTGCCGACGGTTCCGATCACCACGATGGACGGGCCGCTGATGATCCCCTTGTCATACAGAATCCACGGATCGTAGGAGAAGGCCCCGGACCCGAACACGTCGGTGCCAATGTAAGTCCCTTCGTGCCCCAGGCCCGACTCCGTAAGGAACGGATATGCGGCGGCAAATGTCATCGTCGAAGCACGGTGCGGCGCAGGACGCAGTCGGTGCGGACCACGCAGCGAGTTTTGCTCCTTGCTCCCCCAGTCACCTGTGAAGCGAAACGCCTGGAAATCCTTCTGCTTGTCCTCTGCGGCTGCGCTCGCCCATGCTGCCCCGGGAGGTGAGATCCGCCGTCGTGCCTTCCGTTCGCTTCGGTTCTTCCCCGACGGGACGTACTCAAGGCTCTTCGTTTCCTGCTTCAACGCAATCCCCTCCCAAGCGGCAGCCCGCCGGCGACAAACGCAGCCCACTGCTGTCCGTATAGGAGCCGCAGCTCGACGAATGCGCCAGCAGCGGCGGATTCAAGTTCCTGGCGGTGCCGCGCCAAGTCCTCGAGCGAGGTCGCCGTGACGGTCATGTAGGCCGCCGGGCGCACATCACCATGGCCGGCGACGATCTCTTCCTCCCTCTGGATCACTTCTTCCTCCTCGGCTTTTTGCTCACGGGTGAGTGGCCTGTCGAAGCGGGCGTTGATGCGGCGGCGGGTTTCATGTGCCTCCTGCGCGGACCGGATGTCACGCAGGGCTTCAGCCGTGGGTACAGCCCGGATGACTTCCGTGAAGGTGTGGCGGAACTCGCCGACATAAATCAGGGGATGCAGGAACCCCGGGAAGACCTTTTGTCGCGGCCATTCAGCGATCCAAAAAGTCTGGTGGAACCCTGTGTCGGTCCGTAGGTACGTCCAGTGTTCCTCCACGGCCATCGGACGATGCCGGTCGAGGTTAGCAGTCGCCTTACCTGCCGGTTCGTCCAGCGGCGGGGTTGTCGCCACCGGCACTCTCGCCGACGGCAAGGTCGCAGGATCGAATGCACCACGAATGATGCCCAGCAACCCCGCTTCGCCGACCCATTCCTCTACCATGACATTGTGAGTCCCCAGCGACGTTTGTATGGCCTCGACTTCAAGCCGCAACACGGTTTCGAGGCCTGTGAGTCCCCCGCCTGACTCCTTGATCCGCCGTCGAGCCTTGCTGGTGTCCAAAACCACCACCACGAGAAGCTCATGGCTCATAGTTGACCCGGCAGCACCCAGCAAGTCCTCGTATGCACGTTGCCCCCACGTGAGCTTCCCGCCGCCAGCTCCGGCCTGCTCGGCGTTGCCTCTGTAGTAATCCCAGAGGGCCGACGATGGGTAGGGCACGGTGTAATCCTGGATGGCGATCCGGGCCACGCCCTGACGTTGGGCCATGCCGGCCTGGACACGTGACCAGGCCTGGACGGCCCATGCCTTGTCATCCGCGTCCAGGAGCGCAAACGATCGCGTACTGCATCGCAGCAGAGCGATCGCCTCCTTTCCGTGGCGGTCGACGATAAAGCATTCGGCGCCGGCCGTTGTTCGGATCTCCAAATTGCCTAGACCGCCCGGAAGGGCGAGCCGCCCAGCAAGTTGTGGCGTTGCGGGCTTTGCGAGGAAACGGGTCTGGCCTGTCGCCGCACGGTAAAAGTACAAAGCGATCTGTTTCGCCCACACGGGGTAAGGGATGCGGGAGTACTGGAGAAGTCCGAGCAGCATGAGCCCGAGCCACATAGGTCCGGAGAGGAATAGGCCTGCCGGCCCAGCGCTGGCTGATGCCACGATGGCGACTGACGCTCCCCCTGCGATGATCAGCAATTGGTACCACTTGAGCCCGAGGAAGAATCCCCGGCGCTCGTATCTTGGAAACTTGACGGCCTCAAGGACGCGCGAATCCTCAGACATGAGGAGTACCTCCCTTCGGAGGGTCGATTCTTGGGTGCTGGGGTTTCGGAGGTTGGACTCTTGCTGGGGCTGGTGCGCTGGCGTTCGGCTGCGCTCTCCGTTCGGCCTCTTTCAGAGGTGCCTGCCGAGGAGATTCTGAGGCCGTGCCGTTTTGCCTACGGGGATGGCCGCGCATTGAGCCCAGGGACTCCGAGGGGTGCGGGGCGGTCGGAGCGCCAACGGAGGTTCCGCTGCTCAGAGCCAGTCGAGTCCCGTCGCTGCCAGGTGAAGACGCTCCGGAGCGGACAGTGGATGCCAACACTTGTGTGGGGAAAGCGCTACGGCTTGAGCTGATCGGCCGAGTCATTGCGGAGCGACTTACCAGGCTCGCGAGTGTCATGCGGCCACCCGTCTGCCTGCTTATTTGGCGGGCCGCAACATTGCTGCTCCTGGACAGGATGTGGCCGCCTCCTGCGGTTTGGGCGGCGGCCGCGAGCTCCCCGCCGGCGAAGCTCACCAGCCGCAGGGCCATCATTGGTGCACCGCAGGCGAGGACCATGCCGACTGTGCCGGCTGCCAATCCTGCGAAGGACTTGGACTCGGCAAAGAGCTTCACCGCGACTGCCAAGACTGTTCCGGCCAACGGCTTGGCCAGAACCAAGGCAATGACGACCTCGCACCATCGCCGCGCCCAGGATTTTGTCTTGTCCCAGGGAAGCAGCATGAGCGCAACGGGGGCGACGGCGGCCAACACGACGAGCGCGAAGGAGCGGAAGATCATCGAGCACATCAGGATGAAGGCAAGGATCCAGACGACTATGACTGCCATCACCGTCACGACGACGGCACCAGGGGCGCCCCCGGTGTTCCCCGGTGCCAGCGAGATTAGGTTCCATTCTCGCCCTGTTCCTTCTGGTGCCCGCTCGAAGCCAAAGAGTCTCATGAACACCAGGTAGGGATCGGAGCCAATCGATTCGAGGAGCGCGGCCGAGGCTAAGTCGCTCGCCCGCGTCAGTTGCCGGACGAGATACACAGCCGCCCCAACGAGCGGAATGGCAGCAGCTCCGCCGAGCATCGCCCGTCCGATCCGTCTCGGCTGCTGGCTAACCAGGCCGGACAGTACCTGAAGGATCATCACGACGACGAGAGGTGTCAACATGACAACGACCCACCAGTTCGTGAGCCCCCGGATGGAGAGCCATTGGGAGTCGTCGACGTCTGACACGGTGAAGGCGCCGGTGATGAAGGCCCAAAGCCATGACGCCATGTTCTGAAGGATGTTCGCAAAGAGCGACGTGACTGCACCCATGGCGTTGTCGTTGGCCTGTGAGACCAAACCGCAGCCGGGCGGCCACCATCCATTGAGATCGCACTCAGCGGGCATGGGCTAAAACCCGAGCGGGAAGGCGGTCTGCGACCAGAGGATGTAGCCGTTGATGCCGCCGAGGATGGCAGCAACGGGCCCCGTCCACAGGAGGATCACGCCGCCGCCGGAGGCAAGGCGTGAGGACTGGCTTAGTTTGCCGGCCAGAAGCATCGCGGCACCGATGATGGCCACGATGGCAATGACGATAAAAGCGCCGACGAGGATGCCGCCGCCGATCTGTTTGAGCGATTCCAGGAAGGGAAAGCTCGCGTTCGGGGTGATCCCCGGGTCCACCGCTGCGAAAAACATTAGTGCTCCGTCCGTCGTATTCCATGGAGTGAGCAGATGAGCTCACGGGTTCATGGGAGCTACGGAGGGGCAGCGACATGACTCCACCAGCGAACACCCTCTTAAGACGGAAAGAGCACCAGACGTGCAGTGACTCCAGAGATGGGTTGGCCTGCGGGATTGGGTGTGGTGCAGGAGCCGGTCAACGGTGGCCGTGGCTCGGGTTTTGGGCATGAGCTCGTCGAAGCCGGCCGGGTGGGCGGCCAGGAAATTGCGATCAAGGGTTCTCAGGTCCCCATGGTCCGGACCCGGCGGCGCGCCTCACCGTAACGACTGCCGTCAGCTCTTCTCGCTACCTCCGCGAAGGTGGGCTATGAGGGCGGCGAGTACTAAATCTCCAAGCGATGGCTTTGCCGGCGGCTCTGGAAGCCCAGGCTGATCTGGGGGCTCAGGCGGGTCTGGAGGCTCCGGGTCTTCCGGCTCGCCCGGGTCTACCGGGGCGAGGACGGGAGGAGTGCTTCTCAGGCAGTTAGCCATTTCCAAGGCTGCACCCCAGAAATCCTCCGGGCTTGAGGCTGAGTTCAAGCCGTCATCGGCAGCCGAAATACAATCCGCGTTTGGACTGTTCGGGTCGGGGTCGTTGTCGAGAGCCACAGCCCGCACGAGACCGCTGTAGCCCTCCCGTTGTATGCCCTGAACGAGTTCGCCGATGATCTTCACATACGATTCCATGACCTCTCCCACCATTTTCGTGCGCCTGGCCAGGGCGAGCTACCAACTCTGATGGGCATCAGGGTACGCGCTGGGTGAGGCTCCGGATAGGGGTCGCGTTGGCTCTCTAATGGGTGGTGGCTGGCCTGGTGCCTGGCTGCCAGGATGGCTGCCAGGCACCATGTGTGCGGAAGACAGTCCAGGACTCTTCAGCCGGCGCTGTGGGCGGACAGCTTCCGGCGCGATAACAGTATTGGTCTCGGCGTCGTAGTTAAGATCGTCGCGCGCCACGCGCGCTGTGCGCGATCACAACCTGCACCGTGCTCGCTTCGCATGGCAGATCGATCTGCCCACGGAAGCCGACGTTCCAACCGACCGCTCCACCAAGGGCCATCAGGTGGCCGTCGGGTGGCTTCGAGCCGTCGAAGTTGGTGGACACAAAACGTTGCTCCGTCACGCTCGAAAGGGTTGGGGACCGTTCCCGGCTGCTCGCGGTCGAAGTCTACGCAGACGCGCTCGCCGTGCCCCCGCGTCTTGCGGAAGCCGATCGTCGCCTCCACGCACTGTGCGATGTCTGCTGCGGGCAGCGTATAAAGCATGGACGCGCGGTCGTCGAGATCCACTTCAGGCGCGCCCCCGGGCGCGAAATCGTCGATGAACACCTGTTGCTGATTGCTGCTGAGTACACCAGGGCCCAGCTGCACTTGCATCGCACCTATCTCGCCAGCGCGATATTGCGTCAGGTAGCGGCTGACGCAGATCCGATCCTCGTCGCCGCGCCGCGACGGGCGGCGGAATAGATAGTAACCATTCCAGGGGAAGCCCTTTACAGGGTCGAACGACCAGCGCAAGTTGGTGGCCGATACGTCGGTCGCCGAACCGTCATCCCCGAACTCGACTTTCATCCGTTGGTGCGTTACGCCGCCAACATCATCCGTGGCTATATTGTCGCCGGTGGTTCCATTGTCGATTCGAGTGTTGTCGGCCATCTATGGCGTTCCCAGTTATTTGCCCTCATTATGAGCCAATCCCCTAGTGCTGCCAATAGTTGTCGGAACCACACTCTAGTATTTGAACCATGTCCTTCACCTATACCTCAGCCGACCTGGCGAAAATCGACACCACGATTCCCGGGCGTGCGGCAAGCGCTGACCTTTTAATCGTTCCTGGCGTCGAAGTCAAAAAGGAAATAGACGTGGAGGTGGACAGCGAAGTGGCCGATATCGAGGCCGCCCTCAAGCTAGCCGTCCTAGTGGGCGCTCCTTTCATTAGCGTCTCGACCACGCCGTTCTCGGTCGACATGACCAGGATCTACTTTGAAACAGAACACGGCGAAGAATTGCCGCCGACAGCAGAACGGATTCTAAAGGCTGCCGACAAGCACGATGGCACGATGATGTCCCTCACGGTGAACTGGCTAGCTCAAGGCTTAGCGTATGAGTGGTGCGCCCGCTGCGACTGGGCCGGCGAACTGATGGAGAAGATAAACGCCGTGCTTGAAAACGCTGAGGTGGAATCCGAGGCTGAACGAGAGGAGCACCGCGAACAGTACCGCGCTGCCTATCGAGCTTCGCTTTCAGCCCTGCTCAACTCTCCCAAATACCGTGGTGAGCCTATCGGGAAGCGTCGTCACCTCGTGAAGTCGATTCTCGCTGAGGCGGGGGTAGAGGAAATGCCCGAGGTTTTTATGACCCGGCAGGTTCAGCCTGAGGCCAACAGGATCATCGGTGAAAAGGTCTACGAATACGAGCAGGACTTCCGTGCCCGCAAGACGGAGCTGGCCGACGAACTGAGAACCTATCCAGCCTGGCAGCGGGACTACACCCAAATCCAGCGCAAGGCAGCTGCCGCTGAGTTCCTAAAGGAAAAGGCCGACGGCTACAGGTTGAGCACCGACTTGGCTGGCGAGATTAGTGAAGCTGCGGCCAAGCCGGTGTATGTGTCTCGCTACTAACATCAATAGTAGTGTGAACAGGCAAGCCTAGAGAGGGATGATGCCATTGGAAATCAACAAATAGTACCCGGCGAACAGTACCCAGATACCAGAGACTCCCGTGAGTAGCCGAATATGGTTTTGGGGAGTCATGCTCTCGGCAAAGGGCGCTAGCATCTCCAAAACGATGAGCAGGAAGCAGATGAAGATGGCTGTAAGAACGAGTTCGACTTCTGCACTGTTGCCCGATCCCCTGGCTATGGCCCTCAAGGCGGCGAACTCACCCATGGCAATGGCCAGTCCGATTGCCACCGTAATTCCCAATACCATAGCCTTGAACTTGAACCCACGTGCCGCTAACTGCCCGTATTGCTTCGCATAGGTTGCACCCTGCTTGATGCCCACGGCTACAGCGATGAGAAGAGTGGGGATAGCTGATGCTGCAACCTGGAAAAACATAATGGGCAGATCGTTCATGCTCCTATCGTGCCATATCCGGTGATAGCCTTTTTATATGGCAACCAAAACTTACACCCGGCTTCTCGATGACCTCGATGGTTCCGACGCCGATGAAACTATCCGCTTTGGTATCGACGGCGTCACCTATGCGATTGACCTCAATTCCGGCCACGCTTCCGAACTCCGTGACTTCCTGAGTCGCTTCCAGGATGCCGCTCGAAAAGAAGGCGGCACAACTAAGCGCCAGGGCAAGTCCACTAGTGGTGTCGATACCAAGGCTGTCCGGCTCTGGGCGGCTGACAACGGTATCCAGGTCAATACTCGTGGCCGTCTCCAGGCTGACGTAGTAGAGAAATACCTGGCCGCACACTAAAGGCCGGTGCCAGCCAGGAGAGAGAGTCTCCAACCGACTGACACCGGCTGGTCACAGAATATAGCGACCCTTGGTTTTTTTAAGGACAGAATCAGGCCCGGAATCTAAATCGATTCGTGGCCTGATTTGTTTAATTGCCCCGCCGCTCCCCCGTGCCTCACGCTCGATATATGAGAAAGCTTTTGGTTGCTTTAGCCCTCGCCCGGGGACTGGCGCTAGGCGATATCAGCGCCGCCAGTGCTGTTTCCAGTGGCTGGTACGACGAGAACTGGGCGTACGAGCCGTATGTGGATCTCGACCGAACTGACCAGGGAGCTGTGGCGTCTGGCATGTCCGGCGGGGTGGTGTCCGGAATCCGTATCGGAACGACTGGCTGGGCCTGCCCCATTGCCTCGGCTGTCGTGGGAGCTGCTGCGTTCTACATCGCCGCCAACGGTCTCTGCCTGGACAGGCTGAGAAACTATCCCAATTACCTGTTCAGCTACCCGATGAGGTGCGTGTCATGAGTCTTCGTCAGCAGGATAAGCGCGTGATTCTCATCGGCCTGATGGTGGGGCTGATTGTGTCCGCCGGCGTGGCCTCTAACTCTGGGACTCCGGTGCTGGCGTTCGTATGAATATTCGCCTTTTTGGGGTCCATCTGTCGTGTGTTTGGGGGCCGGTGGGCAGAGCCCGCATTAGCGGTCTTGGGTGCCGGTAGTGGCGTGCTTGGGGGCCACCCGGCTTAGGCTCCTTCCGTCGTGTGTATAGGGCGCACGGCGG
>NZ_JBFTIA010000012.1:0-108010 GCF_056394525.1 Arthrobacter sp. 10N43
ATGTCCGGGCCGCTGGTGCGCTCCTCCTACCGCGCCGGCCGGCTCTGGGCCACCGCGATGCGCAAGAAGGGCTGGGAAATCCCCGCCGAACTCGCGCACATCGAAAGCTCCGGCAGCACCCGCCAGGAAGCCAGCTCCCTGCTCGCCGCCCATTCCTGAACCCAACTGCAACACCCTTCCAGCCAAGGGCCGGCGCCGGAGTCATCTGGTGCCGGCCCTTGGCCGTGAATCACGTAGAATTAAGGCACTATGGCGAATTCCCCTGATCCCAGCAGCTCCAGCCCGGCTTCCGATGCTCCGAAGCGCGGTCTTTTCTCCCGTAAGCCCAAGGAAGCAAAGGCCAAGAAGCCGAGCCGGCTGAAGCAGATCGGCGAAGTCTTCCAGATGACGCGCCGCCACGACCCCATGGTTCCGTGGCTCATGTTGCTTGCGTTCCTGGGCGTTGTCGCCGTCAGCCTCCTGGTCGGCTTCCTGCTGGAAAACTGGGTCACCGGCCTGATCATCGGCATCGCGCTGGGCGCCCTTGCGGCCACGCTGATCCTGTCCCGCCGCGCCGAACGCGCTGCATTTGCGCAGATCGAGAACCAGCCGGGCGCTTCAGGTGCCGCACTGGGCACGCTCAAGCGCGGCTGGATCACCGAGGACCAGCCCGTCGCCGTGAACCCCCGCACGCAGGACGCCGTCTTCCGCGCCATCGGCCGTCCCGGCGTCGTTCTCGTCAGCGAAGGCCCCAGCGCCCGGGTCAAGCCGCTGGTTGACGCCGAGCGCAAACGTCTTGCACGCATCCTCCCCAACGTCACCATCCACGTGATCGAGAGCGGCCGCGGCGAAGGCCAGGTGCCGCTCAGCCAGGTCGCCCGCAAGATGAACAAGCTCAAGGGCGAACTGACCAAGACCGAGGTCAGCGCGGTGTCCAAGCGAATTTCCTCGCTCGGCGGCCGCCTGCCCATCCCGAAGGGCATCGATCCCTACAAGGCCCGCCCGACCCGCGGTCGCTAGGCCCCGCCGGCAGCATCCACGCATTTCAGAACCACCCGTACTACAGAATCGCCCCGGTTCACGGCCGCTCCAGGCCGCCAGCCGGGGCGTTTCCATTACCGCCCCAGATCAACTCCGTGAGCGCTGAAGACCGACCCGACTGACGCCAGGAACCAGGAGAAACGCATGACATTTCCACCGACCGCAACCATCATTCGCATTTTCCGGGGGCTGGCCATTGCCGAAGCGTTCAGCTGGGCCGCGCTGCTGGTGGGCATGGTGCTCAAATGGGTCACCCGGACGACGGAACTCGGCGTGGAGATTGCCGGCCCGATCCACGGCGCGTTCTTCATCGGTTACGCAGCCGCGGCACTGAGCCTGTGGGCGAAGCTTCGCTGGCCGTTCCGGGTTGCCCTGCTCTCCGGCCTGTCCGCCGTTTTTCCCTTTGCAACCATCTGGTTTGAACGCTGGGCCGGGCGCCGGGGCCACCTCAATGCCGCCGGCGAACCCGCACGGGCACAGGAATTTGCAGGGGCACAGGAAAAAGAAGTGACGCGCGACGACGACGACCTATCCGCCCGGGTCTGATACTTATTGCTACCGACGGGCGCTGATTGGTACTGACCGGCGCTGATTGCTACCGACCGACGCTAGTTAGTACAGGCCGGGCCCGACCCAACGGGTCTGGCCGGCGCGCACCGGCAAGGACCGACGTCGCGCATCCGGCGGGAAGGTCCTACATGCGGACGAGTACGGTATCCATGGCCTTGTCGTGGAGGCCGCGCTGGTCTGGATCGAAGATGACGGCCGGGATCACGAGGCATAGCAGCACTGTGCGCACCAGGGCGGCGAGGGGGCCCGCCGGACCGCCGCCGAGCCGGACCACGTGGATACCCACGATTCTGTGGCCGATGCTGTAGCCGAGGGTGCCGATCAGCAGGATCTGCTCGATGGCAAACACGGCAAGGGTGGCCCAGGAATCGCCGGCGAAGGCGAAATTGCTGATCAGCAGCGCGATGGCCCAGTCAATGCAGATCGCCAGGATGCGCCGGCCGGCACGGGCAATCGATCCGGGGCCGGCCTCGGGAAATCCCAGCCGCTCCCCCGGGTACCTGGATATGCCGGATGTGTCCGGCCCGGTGAGCCATGAACCGATGTCTTTGCGATCAACCACGGTTCAATCTTATCGGCTCTGGCCCGTCCACAGTGTGGGCGGTAGTGTGTCACACTGTGGACCATGTAGGTCACAGTGTGGACCGGCGACTAGCGTTTACTTGTCAGGGCATTCTGTAACCTCCCCGAAACAATACGGACACTGCGGGGAAATCCCACGTCCTTAGGGTGGTAACAGTTGCTAGCGACTGCGAAGCGGGGAAGCTTTTTTGCCTTCTCCGCTGTTGGACTGCGCTGGACCAATGTGCCTGACGGCCAGATTTTTCATATGCGTAAGGAGCATAGATGTTCAAGACTGCGGACGAAGTCCTCAAGTTCATCAAGGACGAAGACATCAAATTCGTCGATATCCGCTTCACCGATCTTCCTGGCGTTCAGCAGCACTTCAACGTGCCGGCCAAGAGTGTTGACGCCGACTTCTTCGTCAACGGCCAGCTCTTCGACGGATCTTCGATCCGCGGCTTCCAGGGCATCGCCGAGTCTGACATGCAGCTCATCCCGGACGTGACCACGGCATTCATCGACACGTTCCGCATGGAGAAGACCCTTGCGCTGAACTTCTCGATCGTGAACCCGCGCACCGGCGACCCGTACCACCGCGACCCCCGCGGCGTGGCCGAGAAGGCCGAAGCCTACCTCGCCTCCACCGGCATTGCGGACACCGCGTTCTTCGCCCCCGAGGCTGAGTTCTTCGTCTTCGACAACGTCCAGTACCAGTCCTCCCCGCAGGGCAGCTTCTACAAGATCGACTCTGAGGAAGCCCACTGGAACACCGGCCGCGAGGAAGAGGGCGGAAACCTCGGCTACAAGACCCCCGTCAAGGGCGGTTACTTCCCGGTCTCCCCCACCGACAAGCAGGCCGACCTGCGCGACGCCATGTGTGTTGCACTGGACGAGGCCGGCCTTGAGGTCGAGCGCAGCCACCACGAAGTCGGCTCCGCCGGCCAGGCTGAAATCAACTACAAGTTCACCACCCTGACCCACGCGGCTGATGACCTGCAGAAGTTCAAGTACGTCATCAAGAACACCGCCGATGCCTGGGGCAAGTCGGTCACCTTCATGCCGAAGCCGGTCTTCGGTGACAACGGCTCGGGCATGCACTGCCACCAGTCGCTGTGGACCGGTGGCGAGCCGCTGTTCTACGACGAGAAGGGCTACGCCGGCCTGTCCGACACCGCCCGCTGGTACATCGGTGGCCTGCTGAAGCACTCCTCCGCCGTCCTGGCCTTCACCAACCCGACGGTGAACTCCTACCGCCGCCTGGTCAAGGGTTTCGAAGCCCCGGTCAACATGGTCTACTCGCAGGGCAACCGCTCCGCCGGTATCCGTATCCCGATCACGGGCTCCAACCCGAAGGCCAAGCGCATCGAGTTCCGCGCGCCGGACCCCTCCTCCAACCCGTACCTGGCGTTCGCCGCCCAGCTGATGGCCGGCATTGACGGCATCCGCAACCGGATCGAACCCCCGGCTCCGATCGACAAGGACCTCTACGAGCTCCCGGCCGAAGAAGCCAAGGACATCCCCAAGGCCCCGGGCACCCTCGAGGAGGCCCTGGAGGCATTGGCCGAGGACAACGAGTTCCTGCAAGCCGGCGGCGTCTTCACCCAGGACCTGATCGACACCTGGATCGAGTACAAGTACGAGAACGAGATCCGTCCGCTCTCGCTGCGCCCGAACCCGTACGAGTTCGAGCTTTACTACGGCGTCTAGTTAGATCACTGGCTAAACCAGATTTAGTCCACAGAGAGCCCGCACGGGCTGCCAGAGCTTCGGCGATGGCGGCCTGTGCGGGCTCTCTTTTCGTCATCAGGGCCAACCAGTACCGCTGGCCCACGGACGCCAAACTAACCTCTGTTCAGAATGCCCGGTACATGATGCGCTGCGGGCCGGCGTCGCCGCCTTCGTAGCGGCCGCGGTCCTCGAAACCGGCCTTGCGGTAGGCGGCCAGCCCGCCGGGGTTCAGTTCGTTGACGGAGAGGACGACGCCGGACTGGCCAGTGCCCAGGCCCGCCGTCAGTTTGGCAGCCTCCCGCACTGCGGCGTCCGCGGCGCTGGTGCCGAGGCCCTTGCCCTGCTGCCGGCGGTCGATCAGGAAGCCACGCAGGAGCCACGCCGAGTCGTCGTCGGGCCAGCCCGCAAGCGTCGCCGCTCCGGCCTGGAGCGTCAGCACGCCGACGGCGGTGCCGTTCTGATCCACGGCGAATGGATACCGGGACTCCTCTTCGAGCGCGATCAGCATCATCCGCAGCGGCTCGCCGACGAACTTTTGCTGCCCCTCGCCGAGTTCCAGCAGAGCGATCTCCCCCAGTTTGATGTCCCGGGCGTCGTTGTCGAAGTTCTTCAGAGGCAGCAGCCAAACATGTCCGGACATGTAGCCAGCGTACCCGCGCGGACGGTGCCTGCAGCGCCTCCCGTCAACGGGACAGGGCTAGAGCGCAGCCTCCTTGGGCGGCCCCGCAGGATCCATCCAGAACACTTCCCAGAGGTGGCCGTCGGGGTCCTGGAAGCTGTGGGTGTACATGAAGCCGTAGTCCTGGGCTTCTTCCGAGGCCGTGCCCCCGGAGGTGAGGGCGGTTCGGATGACCTCGTCCACGGCTTCCCGGCTCTCCAGCGAGAAGGACATGATGGCCTCGGCGGTGTCAGCCGTAGCGGCAACTGACTTCGAGGTGAACGTCTTGAAGTAGGACTCGACGAGCAGCATCACGTAGGCGCCGTCGTTGACGATCATGCACGTGGCGTTTTCATCGGTGAAGGCGGGGTTGAAGGTGAATCCCAGCGCTGTGAAGAATTCAACAGTCGTATCGAGATTCCGGACGGGAAGATTAACAAACAGTTGCCTGGCCATCCGCCCAAGGTAGCATCGCCCGGCAGCACGTGTCTGTAGGGCCGGTGCCAGTAATCCGTGGGCCGCCGGCGGGGCGCTAGTTGCCGTAGAAGACGCGCTCGAAAACTGCCCGGGCGCGCCGGCTCAGCCGCAGGTAGTCCTCTTCCAGCTCCGCGGCGTTGCCCTGGCCGTAGCCGCACCAGCGCGCAACGGCCTCAAGGTCGCGACGGGAGGAGGGCAGCAGGTCCGAGGTCCGGCCGGTCCAGATGACGTTGGCCGAACGGATCCGGCTCGCCAGCCGCCACGCCCGGAGGAGGATGACGGTGTCCCCCGCGTCCATCAGGTCCAGGGCCGCGGCCGCCTCGAGGGCCTCCACGGTGGATGTGGTCCGCAGCTCAGGGTGCTCGCCGGCGTGCTGAAGCTGGAGCAGCTGCGCCAGCCATTCGACGTCGCTCAGCCCGCCCCGGCCAAGCTTCAGGTGCCGGGCGGGATCGGCCCCGCGCGGGAGGCGCTCCGCCTCGACCCTGGCTTTGACCCTCCGGACCTCCCGCGCGTCCTGGTCGGACAACGACTCCGGGTACCGGATCGTATCGATCAGCGCCACAAAATCCTCTGCCAGCTCATCGTCGCCGGCCATGGGGCGCGCCCGCAGCAGCGCCTGGGCCTCCCAGACGAGGGACCACCGGCGGTAGTACTCGGCATAGGATTCCAGGGACCGCACCATGGGCCCGCTCTTGCCCTCGGGGCGCAGGTCCGCGTCCACCGCCAGCACCCGTTCGGCCAGGATCGCCGGTTTGAGCGGCTGGGTCAGCAGGCTTGAGAGCTTGCCTACGATCTGCAGGGCCTGTGCCTGCGCCTCCTCGTCCGGCACGCCCGGGAGTCCGCGGTGGACGTACATGACGTCGGCGTCCGAGCCATAGCCGATCTCCCGGCCGCCCTGGCGCCCCATCGCCACCACCAACAGGTGCGTCTTCAGCGGTTCCTCGGCGGTGACGATCGTCTCCGCCACGCGCAGCGCGCCCAGGACTGCTGCCCGGTCGGTATCGGCGAGGGCCACACCCACCTGGCCCTGGTCGAGCAGCCCTTCACTGTCCGCAATGGCGATCCGGAGGATTTCCCGGCGCCGGATCAGCCGGATCAGCCGCATTGCGCTCTCGGGGTCCGAGTGCCGGGACATCTTCGAGGTGATCTCCAGCCACTGGGATTCGAAGCTGAGCGGCACCAGGTCCTTGTCCGTGCCGAGCCACGCCACTGACTCCGGCGAAACCTCCAGCAGGTCCGCGATCAGCCGGGAGTTGGCGAGCACATGGCAGAGCCGCTCGGCCGCGGCCGTCGAATCCCGGAGCATGCCCAGGTACCAGTGCGTGGTGCCGAGGGCCTCGCTGACGCGCCGGAAGGCGAGCAGCCCGGCGTCGGGGTCCACGCCGTCGGCGAGCCAGTCCAGCAGGATCGGCAGGAGCTGGCGCTGGAGGGCCGCGCGCCGGCTGACGCCGGCGGTGAGGGCCTCAATGTGCCGCATGGCGCCGCGGGGATCGAGGTAGCCGAGGGCGGCGAGACGGCCTTGGGCGGCCTCCGGCGTAAGCCGCGCCTCCTCGCTGCTCAAAGTGGCGACGGAATTGAGCAGCGGGCGGTAGAAAATGCGCTCGTGGAGTTCCCGGACCGAGCGCTTGGTCTTCCGCCAGGCGGCCACGAGGGCGTCCGGCTTGGGCCGCTCGGCGGAGAACGGCCCAAGGACGGCCTTGGCGAGGGAGCGCAGCGACGCTTCGTTCACCGGCATGAGGTGGGTGCGCCGCAGCTGGAACAGCTGGATCCGGTGTTCGAGCAGGCGCAGGTAGCGGTAGTCGCGGTCGAATTCCGCGGCGTCCGAACGGCCGATGTACCCGCCCGCGGACAGCGCGGCGATGGCCGAGGTGGTGTCCCGGCAGCGCAGTGATTCATCGGACTTGCCGTGCACGAGCTGCAGCAGCTGGACGGTGAACTCGACGTCGCGCAGTCCCCCGCGGCCCAGCTTGATCTGCCGCTGTTCCTCATCGGAGGGAATGTGCTCGGTGACCCGCCGGCGCATGGCGCGGACGGATTCGACAAAACCTTCCCGGCCGGCCGAGGACCAGATCAACGGCGACACGGCTGCTTCGTAGCGCGCCCCCAGGGCGGCGTCGCCGGCGATGGTCCGGGCCTTCAGGAGGGCCTGGAATTCCCAGCTCTCGGCCCAGCGGGCGTAATAGTTTTCGTGCGAGGCCAGGGTCCGGACCAGCGGCCCGGACTTTCCCTCGGGCCGGAGGTTCGCGTCCACTTCCCACAGCCCCGGTTCGCGGCTCGTGGACATGATCGCCCGCGAGATCCCGGAGGCCAGGACGGTGCCGATCGTAATGGCCTGGGCGTCCTCCAGTGTCCCGGCATCGATCACGTAGATGACGTCGACGTCGGAAATGTAGTTCAGTTCGCGGGCTCCGCATTTGCCCATGCCGATCACGGCGAGGCCGACGTCGGACACTTCCGCGGCGTCGAACTTCTCCGCGGCCTCGGCCCGGGACACGGCGAGGGCCGCCTCAAGCGCGGCGCCGGCGAGGTCGGCCAGTTCGGCACCGGCGGCCGGCATGAAGTCCAGCGGATCGGCGGCGCACAGGTCCTTGATGGCGAGTTCCACCAGTCCGCGACGGTAGGCGGTCCGCAGGGCCGCATAGGCCTCCTGGCCGCTTAGGCCCGCCACCGGCCGGGCGGACTTGGGATCGGCCCGCACCGACTGGAGCAGCCGGGACCGCAGGTCTCCGGCATTCGCGGCCATCGGTTCCGGACTGGCCCTGACATCGAACGCGTCGAGGTGCTCCGGGTGGCGGATCAGGAACTCCCCCAGCGCCTCGGAGGCACCCAGGACCCGGTACAGCGCTTCGCTGCTTTCCAAATCGGCGACGGCGAGCTTGCGCAGCTCCGGGTGCTTCTCGATCAGCCGGACCAAGGACTGCAGCGCCGTGTCCGGGTTGGCCGCCAGCTGCAGCCCGGCAAAGAGGGCATCCTGGTCGAGACCCTCCAGTTCCCGGGCAGCCAGGAACCGCTCGCCCTTGTCGAGATCACTGAAGCCGGCGGCAATGAGGCGCCGTGCCAGGCTCACTGGGGCAGCCTACAGAATGCCGAGGTTGCGCTGCAGCTCGTAGGGCGTCACCTGGAGGCGGTAGTCCTGCCATTCGGCACGCTTGTTGCGCAGGAAGTGCTCGAACACCTGCTCGCCGAGGATCTGCGGCATGAGTTCGGAATCCTCCATGGTCCGGATGGCGTCGTGCAGGCTCGCCGGCAGCGGGTCGTGGCCCATGGCGCGGCGTTCCGCGGAGCTCAGCGACCATATGTCGTCCTCGGCCGCCGCGGGGAGCTGGTAGCCCTCTTCGATGCCCTTGAGACCGGCACCGAGGAGCACGGCGTAGGCCAGGTAGGGGTTGGCGGCGGAGTCGATGCCACGGTACTCGATCCGTGCGGACTGGCCCTTGCCGGGCTTGTACAGCGGGACGCGGACCAGCGCGGAGCGGTTGTTGTGGCCCCAGCTCAGGTAGCTCGGCGCCTCTCCCCCGCCCCAGAGCCGCTTGTAGGAGTTCACGAACTGGTTGGTGACTGCTGTGAATTCGGGTGCGTGCTTGAGGATGCCGGCGATGAACTGACGCGCCGTCTCGGACAGCTGGAACTCTGCACCGGCCTCGTAGAAGGCGTTGGTGTCACCTTCGAAGAGCGAGAAGTGCGTGTGCATGCCGGATCCGGGGTGGGCCGTGAAGGGCTTGGGCATGAAGGTGGCGTAGGTGCCCTGCTGCAGCGCGACTTCCTTGATGACCGTCCGGAAGGTCATGATGTTGTCCGCGGTCTGCAGGGCGTCCGCGTAGCGCAGGTCGATCTCGTTCTGGCCCGGGCCGGCCTCGTGGTGGCTGAATTCCACCGAGATGCCCACGGATTCGAGCATGGTCACGGCGGTGCGGCGGAAGTCCTGGGCCACGCCGCCAGGAACGTGGTCAAAGTAGCCGCCCTCGTCCACGGGGACCGGCGACCCGTCCGGGCCCGGCTGCTGGGACTTGAGCAGGTAGAACTCGATCTCGGGGTGGGTGTAGCAGGTGAAGCCCATGTCCGCGGCTTTGGCCAGGGTCCGCTTGAGGACGTTGCGCGGGTCGGCTGCGGACGGTTCGCCGTCGGGCGTCAGGATGTCGCAGAACATCCGCGAGGTCGCCTCTGTCTCGCCGCGCCACGGCAGGATCTGGAACGTGGCCGGATCCGGCTGGGCGAGCATGTCGGATTCAAAGACGCGGGCCAGGCCTTCGATCGATGACCCGTCGAATCCGAGCCCTTCCTCGAATGCGCCTTCCACTTCGGCCGGGGCCAGGGCCACGGACTTGAGCGATCCCACGACGTCGGTGAACCAAAGGCGCACAAACCGCACATCGCGCTCTTCGATCGTCCGCAGGACAAACTCTTGCTGGCGGTCCATTCTGGCCTCTTTCCGGTTCTTCCATCCGCCCCAGGCCCGGCCTTTCATGGGCCCCGCGGTTGCTCACGATTCACTTTACTAATCATTGCCACCGATTGCTGAAGCCGGACCCCCGCGTAACACACCGTTAACACAAAGGCGGAGGTTTTCGCGGCGCGGGGCGGCGTTGGCCATCGGCGCGGGGCGCCCGAGTGACGTGATTCACTGGCCCGGGCCAGTTCCCCGGGTGGCTGCAACGCCACGTATCGCACTACGCTCGTGGCATGGCCACAAGCAACAGCTCTGATTCCAGCACGCCCGCAGAACTTGCGGCCCCCTACGGCACCGGCCCGGCGGCCTCGGTGGCTAGAGCCGGCGGAACCGGCGGCGGCGCCGCTGGTATTGCCCCTGGTGGTGGCGGTGGTAGTGCCGCTGGCGGGACAGCCGATGCGTCCCGGAAGCCGGCGGCCAGGATCCGCACGCATCATCTGCACCAGGCCAAGGTCAACGGTGAGCGCTTCGCCATGCTGACCGCCTATGACCAGTACACCGCCGAGATTTTTGACCAGGCCGGCATCGAGGTGCTGCTGGTGGGTGATTCGGCGTCCAACAACGTTTTCGGCAACGAGACCAGCCTTCCCGTGACGGTTGACGAGCTCCTTCCTCTGTGCCGGGCCGTCGCCCGTTCCGCGCGGCGGGCCCTGGTGGTGGCGGACCTGCCCTTCGGCAGCTACGAGGTCTCCGCCCAGCAGGCGGTGGCCACCGGCGTCCGGTTCCTCAAGGAGGGCCTGGCACACGCGGTCAAGATCGAAGGCGGGAAGTTCTACGCCGAGACGGTCCGCGCCATGGTCCAGGCCGGCATTCCCGTCATGGCGCATATCGGTTTCACCCCGCAGAGCGAGCACGCCCTCGGCGGCTACCGGGTCCAGGGCCGCGGCGATGACGCCGAGCGGCTGATCGAGGACGCCGTCGCGCTGGCCGAAGCCGGCGCGTTCTGCGTACTGATGGAAATGGTCCCGGCCGCGACGGCGGCGGCCGTGGATGCCGCCGTCGAGGTCCCCACCGTCGGCATCGGCGCCGGCAACGCCACCACCGGGCAGGTCCTGGTGTGGCAGGACATGGCGGGCCTGCGGGGTGGAAAGATGGCGAAATTCGTCAAGCAGTACGCTGACCTGCGGACCTCACTCAGTGACGCCGCCACGGCCTACGGCGAGGACGTCCGTTCCGGCCAGTTCCCCGGCCCGGAGCACTCCTTCTAAGCCTTCTCGGAGCCCTCTTTCCAAGCCACCCGAGTGCCCAGAAGGCATTCGCTCCTGATGTCCACAGCGTGACCTGCGGCGATACCTCATCCTTCTCGGAGGATGCGTTGCGCCGGGAGTCCGGGCACGCTGACATCAAAGGCCCGCAACAGGACCTGGGCAGTTGTTCCGCCGACCCAAATTCGTGCATGAAGCGATGGGCCAGACACCGGCGGACACTTAGAGAGGAGTAGCGATGGACACGGGTAACTTCTGGAACGTCATCCTGTGGAGTTTCTGGTTCTTCATCTGGATCGCCGCGCTGATGGTGTGGTTCCGCTGCTTGATTGACATGTTCGGCGACCACACGCTGAGCGGCTGGGCCAAGGCCGGCTGGGTAATACTGCTCGTCTTCGTGCCGTGGCTCGGCGCACTTATCTACCTGATTGCCCGGGGCCGCAGCATGACGGAACGCTCGATGAAGGCCGTTGCCGAGCAGCAGGCCGCCCAGCAGCAGTACATCCAGCAGGTCGCAGGCAAGTCGGCCAGTCCGGCCGCCCAGATCGCCGATGCCAAGGCTCTGCTTGATTCCGGAGCCATCAACCAGACCGAGTTTGATTCCCTCAAGACAAAGGCCCTGGCCTGACACGGACGCCTGACGTAGAACACCAGACGCCGACATCTGACACAGTCAACGGGCCTACGCCCCGCCCTCGCGGCCACCGCCCTGGGCGGGGCAAGGGAAGCCATGAGACTCACCTGGCTGGGTCACTCCACAGTGGTCCTGGACATCGACGGGGCACGGATCCTGACCGATCCGTTGCTTCGTCCTCATGCGGGACTGCTGCGACGCCTGGCACCGCGGCCGGCCCCGACGGCGTGGAGCCGGCCGGACGTTGTACTCCTCTCCCACTTGCACCACGACCACGCGGAGTTGCGCTCCCTGCGCATGCTGCACGGATCGACGCTGATGAGCGCTCCGGCGAACGTCGACTGGTTGAGGCGCCGGCTGCTGCTGCGCGCAGTTGCCCTGGGCGACGACTGGACCCCCGTAGACACCGGAGCCCAGGCCGGGGTCCAGATACGCCAGGTGCCGGCCGAGCACCGTAGCCGCCCCATGCCACACCGCCCCAACGACGCCAACGGACAGCTGGTCCGGGGACCGTCGGGCACCGTGTGGATCGCCGGCGACACGGGACTGTATCCGGAGATGGCCTCGATCCCCGTCATGGCTGGCGGGCCCATCGATGTGGCCCTGGTGCCCGTCTGGGGGTGGGGACCCAGGCTTTCGGCGGGACACCTGACTCCGGAGAGCGCGGCCCGGGCTGTGGCGATGAGCGGCGCCCGATTCGCCGTGCCGGTGCATTGGGGAACGCTGCACCCGCCTATGGTCACACTCTTCGCCCGGACCTGGCTCGAACAGCCCGGGCGCCGCTTTGCCGACGCCGTGGCGGAGCAGGCTCCGGGCTGCACCGCGGTGGTCCTCGCACCCGGCGAATCGTGGGTGCTGCCGCCCTGAGCCGGCCTCCGGCAGCTACCGGAACAGCACTGGATCCACCGGAGCAGGACCGGACCGCCGGCGGGGGCGAACCGGCGGTCGATCATCCGCGGAACGCCGTCGCGGTGCGCTGGCCACTGGCCTCGAGCATCCCCACGAGCACCCTGTGCAGCGCATCGGCACCTTCGATCCGCTCGGGCAGGCCGGCCATGAGATCGGCCGGGCCGAGCAGCACGGCGCGGTCCTGCCACCCGCCCAGGCCGCCGTGGGATCCGACCAGGCCTTCGAACGCGGCGACGTCGTCGGTCACCGGGTCAACGGTGCTGTTGACGTAGAGATCCGGCGCCTCGGGGTGCATCAGCGCGCGGCGGAGCACCCGTGCCGCGTGGGACCCGAAGGTGGCCAGCGGGTCGGTGCCCTCCACGGCAGCGCTTGCGATGTTGATGCGCCCCGCGCTCCCGATTGCCCACTCTTGGCCGTCTTCATCGATGCCGGCGACGAACCCTACGCCGGGATGGCCTGCCAGTCCGGGAATCAGCGCCGGCCACTCCCGTTCGAGGTCTTGGAGGGTCCAGCGCCGGTCACCGCGCACGTAGACCAGGCCCAGGTTGCCCGAGCCCAGCACCACCACCGG
The DNA here is from genome assembly GCF_056394525.1 of Arthrobacter sp. 10N43. Lineage (NCBI taxonomy): Bacteria > Bacillati > Actinomycetota > Actinomycetes > Micrococcales > Micrococcaceae > Arthrobacter > Arthrobacter sp. 10N43. The sequence goes on from NZ_JBFTIA010000012.1 coordinate 12,784, forward strand.
GTCCTCCTCGGTGCCGCCCGGGGGCGGAGTCTGCGGGGGCGAAGTCTGCTGGGGTGAAGTCTGCTGTGCCGGCTTGGGCTGGGCCGGAGTCTGCTGGGCCGGAGTCTGGCGGGAAGGCGTCTGCTGTGCCCTGGTCAGCATCTCGTCGGCACGGGCGGCGAGCTTCCCGGTCATCCCGCCAGCCGCGATGTCCCCGGCGAGGGAGTCCGCGCGCCCGAGCCCTTCGACGGACGCGTCCACGTTTTGAACGTGTTCATGAATGAGTTCCTCACACAGATCGCCAAGCGACTGGCCGTATCGGTCAGCGAACGGGGTGCCCTGGGACTGGCCATGGTCCGAGAGCATCACCAGCCGATAGCGGCGGGGAGCGGCCGCGGCCAGCAGGGCCAGGGATCCCAGCGTGCGGTCCAGGCCATCGAGTGCGGCGAGCGACTCGGGCCGGAACACACCCGCGTGGTGGGCGATCTCGTCATAGTCCACGTAGTCCACATAAATGCACTTCGTGCCGCGGCGCAGTTCCTCTGCCACCAGGGCTGTGTTCAGGTCCCGCAGGAGGGCGTTCGTGACCGCCCGCAGGAGGGCAAAGGTCCAGTCCCGGTGCACACGCGGGTCCAGGTTGCGTTTGACTTGCCGTCGGGCCTGCCAACGCTCCTTGAGGATCTCCCCGACGGTCCGTGTGAAGCTGCGCATGAATCCGTTCGGCGAAGCGAAGAACCAGGCGAAGGCGCGGCGGGTTTGGGTGGAGCCGCGGCCGACTTCCACCCGGCTCATGGTCAGCAACGATCGGGGCGCGTCTCCGGTGAACAGGTTTGAAATGGAAACGCCGTCGTCGCAGAGCAGGCCTAGGCCGGTGGTGTGCCTTTCCTCTATCACCCGGGCGTCTGCCGGACGGTTGGCCACTAGGACCCGGCCGAGCTCACGGTCGTACCACCGGAACGCAGGGATCCCATCGACGGTGCCGTGCAGAATGCCAAACTGGCTGGCCGGCGTCGTGCACGGCAGCTGGGGCGTCCATTCGCGGATCTTGTAATCGCCCGATGTCAGCCAGCGCCGGATGTGCGGTACGGCCCCGGACTGGACTGCCCACTGCAGCACCGGGAAGGGGACGCCGTCGAGCTGGACGAACAGGACGCCGTCAACCTCCGGATCACTCACCGTTTCCGGTCGCCGCGCCCGTCCGGCCAACGAGGTAATCAGGCCGTCATCAGTGCCGGCGGTAGTGGCCCACGAAATGAGCGTGCCCACAATGGCGCTGACCCAGGTTGCCGCAATGGCGGTCCATACTGTCGACTCGATGCCGGGCACCAGGCGGATCGCGACGTACATGATCAGGGCCTGGCCGATCAGGGCCGTAAGAATCACTCCCGTCCAGCCCACCCTGGCCGAGATCTCCACCAGTGCGGGGCGCAGGACCAGACCGGCGACCCCGGCCGCCGCTGCCACCGCGGCGTAGGCCCACCAGCTCGTTGCCGAGAACCCCGGGAGCAGCGCGCCGGTAATAATGAGGGCAACAGTCGAGGCAGCCCAGGCGACGGCCAGCCTCGCCAGGTCGGTGACTCGGACGCCGCGGGTGCGGATAACGCTCGTCGGCATTTTCCCAGTATGGCCGGAGGTCACCGGCCGGCACTCACCCTCACCGGGTGAGAATCACGGCCCGAGAAGTATCAGGGCCCGGCGGGACAAGTAGAACGGGACAAGTAGAACGGGTCAAACGGAACGGGTTAGGCGGAACGGGTTAGTCGTCCTCGTCCTTGTCCCACGCCTCATTGCGCGCCTTGACCTTTTCCAGGGCGTGCTCGGCTTCTTCACGGGTCTTGTACGGTCCGATCAACTGACTCCAGTCGGACATCGCGTCTTCCTCGATCTCGTGAGTGTTGACGTTGTACCAGTATTCGGGCATCGGTGCTCCTTCGCTGATTTCCGCTGATTCAGGCTGTTTTTGCAGCTGTTCTTACGGCTGTTTTGCTGGCCGTCTTTCCGGCTCAGTTTTCCGGCTCTGTTTTCCGGCTCTGTTTTCCGGGCTGTATTTACGGGCTTCGCCCGCCTGCTTATATGATCAATCTATGCCTTCTCTAGCCTCAACTGCACCCATCGGCACGCTTGTCCCGGGCACAGTGAGCCCGCAGCTTGCTGTGCCGCCGTCCATCGCGCGGCCGGAATATGTGGGCAAGCCCGGTCCGGCGAAGTTCACGGGATCAGAGGTCAAGTCGGCAGAGACCATCGAGAAGATCCGGATCGCCGCCAAGATCGCGGCCCAGGCCATCGTGGAAGTCGGCAAGCACATCGAGCCCGGTGTCACCACGGACCACCTGGACCGGGTAGGCCACGAATTCCTGCTGGACCACAACGCGTACCCGTCCACCCTGGGCTACCGGGGCTTTCCGAAGTCGCTGTGCTCCTCACTCAATGAGGTCATCTGCCACGGGATCCCGGACAGCACCGTGGTCCAGGACGGCGACATCCTCAACATCGACATCACGGCCTTCGTCGGCGGCGTGCATGGCGACACCAACTACACGTTCCTGGTCGGCGACGTCGATGAGGAATCCCGCCTCCTCGTCGAGCGCACCAAGGAATCACTGAACCGCGCCATCCGGGCCGTAGCGCCGGGACGCGAGATCAACGTGATCGGCCGGGCCATCGAGTCCTACGCAAAGCGATTCGGCTACGGCGTGGTCCGCGACTTTACCGGACACGGAGTGGGCGAAGCCTTCCACACCGGGCTGATCATTCCGCACTATGACGCCGCGCCGGCATACAACACAGTCATGGAAACCGGTATGGTGTTCACGATCGAGCCGATGCTGACCCTGGGCACCGTTGACTGGGACATGTGGGCCGATGACTGGACGGTCGTGACCCGCGACCACAAGCGCACAGCCCAGTTCGAGCACACCCTGCTCGTCACGGAGTCCGGCGCCGAGGTCCTCACGCTGCCCTGACTCGCGCAACACCCGGTATTTCACTGCATCACCCTGCTCTTCACCCGCCGGCCTTGTCCGGCTCCTACCGCCCGCCCCTGCCACGAACGGAATGACATTGGCCAAGAAGGACGAGAAGTCGAAGAAGAACGCCCATCTGATCGGCATTGACATCGGCGGCACCGGTATCAAGGGCGGAATCGTGGACCTGAAGAAGGGCAAGCTGATCGGCGACCGCGTGCGCATCCCCACGCCGCAGCCCTCCACCCCCGAATCCGTGGCCGAAGTCGTGGCGCAGGTCGCTGCCGAGCTCTCCGCCCGTCCCGACGCCCCCGACTCCGACACCCCCGTGGGCGTCACCTTCCCGGGCATCATCCAGCACGGCGTGGTCCACTCGGCCGCCAATGTGGACAAGTCGTGGCTGGAGGCCGACATCGACGGCATGCTCACGGCACGCCTCGGCCGTCCCGTGGAGGTCATCAACGACGCCGACGCCGCCGGCCTCGCCGAGGCCCGCTTCGGTGCCGGCGAAGGAGTCGATGGCACCGTCCTGGTGATCACCTTGGGCACCGGCATCGGTTCGGCCTTCATCTTCGACGGCAAGCTGGTTCCCAACGCCGAACTCGGCCACCTGGAGATCGACGGTTTCGACGCCGAGACCAAGGCCTCGGCCGTGGCCCGTGAGCGCGACGGCCTCAGCTGGGAACAGTACAGCGTGCTGCTGCAACGCTACTTCTCCCACGTCGAATTCCTGTTCTCCCCCGAGCTCTTCATCGTGGGCGGCGGCATCTCCAAGCGTGCCGACGAGTACCTGCCGCACATGAAGCTGCGCACTCCGATCGTTCCGGCCGAACTGAAGAACGACGCCGGGATCGTGGGCGCGGCCGTCGAGATCGCGCTGAAGCACAAGCTGGCCAAGTAGCCCCATGACCGGGCGAGGCTCTGGGGTCGTTATCGTCACCGGCGCCAGCCGCGGCATCGGGGCGGCGATCGCCCTGCGTGCCGCGGCAGCCGGCTACGCCGTCGTAGTCAATTACTCCAACGACGCCGCCGGTGCCGCTGAGGTGGTACATGCCATCACCGGGAGCGGGGGAACTGCGCAGGCAGTGCGCGCCGATGTCAGCGATCCGGCCGCGGTGTCCGGACTGTTCGACGCCGCCATGGGCCTGGGCCCGCTGGCCGCCGTCGTGAACAACGCAGGAATCACCGGGAACCTGATCGGCCCCTTGGCGGACGTGCCGGAGGACACCGTCCGCCGTGTCCTCGACGTCAACGTCGCGGGCCTGATCTTTGTCTGCCAGGAGGCGGTACGCAGGTTGGGCCGCGACCACGGCGGCAACGGCGGCTCCATCATCAACATTTCCTCCACGGCGACAAAAGCCGGTTCGCCCGGAACGTGGGCGCACTACGCGGCGTCCAAGGGCGCCGTCGACGTCCTCACCGTGGGGCTGGCGGCTGAAGTCGCGGCGCAGGGTATCCGGGTTAACGCCGTGGCTCCGGGGAGCACAAACACCGGACTGCACGCCGCCGCCGGCATGCCGGACCGGGTGGAGCGGCTCAATCCTACGATCCCGATGGGCCGCGGCGCGGAGCCCGACGAGATTGCAGCAGCAGTCCTGTGGCTTCTGTCCGGGGAGGCCTCCTACATCACCGGAGCGGTGCTCCCGGTCGCTGGCGGCCGCTAGATCCAACGACCCGCCGCGAGCCAGGCGGGGTGGAGCCGGTGGTGGCCGCGGCTTCCCCTCCGCTGCCACCACCGGAGTCTGTGGTGGTGCCCTTTGACCCAGTTAACCCGGAACAGTCCCCGGGACTTAAGAACACAAATCTTACGACGGCGCCTGAAGCGGACTCTTGTCCGGGTTCTTGCCGTCCCGGCCCTTGGTCTCCGCCTCATGGCGAAGCAGGGATATCGCCGCTTCGAAGTCTTCCAGCGATTCGAAGGCCTGGTAGACGCTGGCGAAGCGCAGGTAGGCGACCTCGTCGAGGCGCTGCAACGGCTCCAGGATCGCCAGGCCTACTTCGTGGGCTTCGATTTCGGCCGCGCCGGAGCCCCGGATCGTCTCCTCGACTTCCTGAGCCAACAGGGCGAGATCGTCCTCAGTAACGGGGCGGCCCTGGCAGGCCTTGCGGACGCCGTTGATAACCTTGCTGCGGCTGAACGGCTCGCCGACGCCCGAACGCTTGATGACGGTCAGGCTGGTGGTTTCCACCGTGGTGAAGCGGCGCCCGCATTCGGGGCACTGGCGACGGCGGCGAATGGCCGAGCCGTCGTCGGCTATCCGGCTGTCCACGACGCGCGAATCAGGGTTCCGGCAGAACGGGCAATACATCTCGTTTCCTCCCCTGTCGCAATCCTCGAGCAGCCGCAATCCGTGAAAGGCGGTAATCCTTAGAAGGCGCCAATCCTTAAAAAGGCACCAATCTTTAAAAAGCGCGGTTTCGGTGCCGCTCTGTGAACCCAGTTTACGACTAGATGTAGCTGAATAACAAGCCTGTAATTACTACATGTAGTGGTTGGGGGCCGGCTACCGGGCGGCGAACCGCACCGTGACGGCCTCGCCGTGCGCGGGCAGATCCTCCGCGCCGGAGAGGCTGACGATGTGGCCGCTGACCTGCTCCAGCGCGGAGCGGCTGTAGTTGATGACCTGGATGGCCCGCAGGAACGTGGTCACGTTCAGTCCGGAGGAGAAAGCGGCCGTGCCGCTGGTCGGCAGCACGTGGTTGGACCCGGCGCAGTAGTCGCCCAGGCTCACGGGGCTGTAGTCCCCCACGAAGATCGCACCGGCGCTGCGGATCCGGGCTGCCACCCCGGCGGCATCGGCGGTCATGATTTCAAGGTGTTCCGCGGCGTAGGCGTCGCAGGCGGCGATGCCCTGCTCCAGGTCCTCGACCAGCACCACGCCGGACTGCGGGCCGGACAGGGCCTCCCGGACGCGGCTGGAGTGCTTCGTGGCTGCGGCCTGCCGCTCCAGCTCCACCCGGACCTCGGCGGCCAGGGCCTCGGAGTCGGTGAACAGAACCGACGCCGCCTTGGGGTCGTGCTCGGCCTGGCTGATGAGGTCCGCGGCCACGAGGGCGGGGCTGGCGGTGGAGTCGGCGAGGATGGCGATCTCGGTGGTGCCGGCCTCGGAGTCGATCCCGACGACGCCCTTGACCAGCCGCTTGGCGGTGGCCACGAAGATGTTGCCCGGACCCGTGACGACATCCACGGGGTCGATCCCGGGGAGGTTGCCGGACGCATCGGCCGGGATGCCGTACGCGAAGGCCGCGATGGCCTGCGCCCCGCCGATCGCGTAGACCTCCTCGATGCCCAGGAGGCAGGCCGCCGCCAGGATGGTGGGGTGCGGGAGGCCGCCGAAGTTCTTCTGCGGCGGTGACGCCAGTGCAATCGATTCGACGCCGGCGGCCAGGGCGGGGACCACGTTCATGATGACCGAGGACGGGTAGACGGCCAGGCCGCCGGGGACGTAGAGCCCGACGCGCGCCACCGGCACCCAGTTTTGGCTGACGACGGCGCCCTCGCCGAGTTCGACGTCGATGTTCGCCGGGCGCTGCGCGTCCGCGAAGCTGCGGGCCCGGCGGATGGATTCCTCGAGGGCGGCGCGCACGGCGGGATCCAGGCCCTCAAGGGCCGCACGCAGCGCCTCGGCCGGGACGCGGGGGTGCGTCTGTTCGACGCCGTCGAAGGCCAGTGCCAGCTCCCGGAGGGCGCCGATGCCCCGCGCGCGGACGGCAGAGATGATGTCCAGGACCTTGCCCTCGGCGTCGGCCATGGTGCCCGACTGTGCCCGGGGCACGGCAGCGCGGAGTCCAGCGAGGGACAGGTGCTGGCCGCGCACGTCCACCGTGCGGAAGTTGAGGGCGGCGGTCATCTGGGCGGGGCTGTCTGGAGTTAGGCTCACCCGATCATTTTACGTGCCCCGCCGCACCGGCCCGAAGCTGTGACGCGGCCCGAAGCTGTGACGCGGCCCCGCCGCGGGAAGCCGACACTGTGCCGCGGGGAGCCGCGGGTCAGCGGCGGGCTTTGCCGCCGGAGCCCGGGAAGAGGCTGTTCAGGAAGATGGCCAGCGCGATCGCCGCCGGCCAGATGGCGAGGACGGCATACGAGCGCAGTGAGAAGGCAACGCTTGCGCTGGCCGAGGTGTCCGCCGGCGCTCCCCACAAGTGGGCGCTGAGCACGCCGGTTCCCCAGGCGATGAGCGAGCCGGCAACGCCGGCGAGGACCACCAGGATCACGGTGCCGGGGCCGGGCTGGTAGTGCTTGGAACCGGCGACGAACGAGCCGGCGACGCATCCGGCGAGCAGGCACAGTCCCGCCAGCACCAGGTCCCTGGGCAGCCAGGTTGCGGTGTTGGTGCCGGCCGCGAGGTCCGGGTTTCCGGTCAGCAGGTTCAACCCCGACGGCGCCAGGAGCCACCAGAGCAGGCCCACGGGGACGCCGGCGGCCGCGATGATCGCGGCCTTCCGCAAGGGCCGCCGGCCGGGTCCGGGCTGCTGTCCCGGATACGCGGGCAGCACCGGCTGCGCGGGCTCCCCGTCGTGGTGGACGGGGCCGTCTACTGCGGGCTGTGTCATGCAACAAACGGTAACAAGAAATTCCGCCGGCGCATGACGCCTCCCGGCAGCACATGACGGCAGAAGTAAAGAAAATGTCCTACTGGATCACCGGCGCAATACGCTGGAAGAGTAGGAACCATGACACGCACGTGCAGCAGGGAGTTGGATCGCAGTGGCCACAGATGAAGGAATTTTCGAAGGAACGTTCAAGGAAATGTTCCGCCGTCACGCTGCGGGCGTGGCCATCATCACGGCCAACTTCAACGACGTCCCGTTCGGATTCACGGCAACCTCTGTCGCCTCGCTGTCCGCCAAGCCGCCGCGCTTCACGTTCAACATGGCCAGGACCTCCAGTTCCTGGCCGGCCGTGGCGAACACGACCTACATTGGCGTCCACATGCTCGGGCTGGACAACCAGGAACTCGCCGACCGCTTCGCTCGGGCCGGCAACCGGTTCGACGGCGACCACTGGGAACACGGACCCCATGACGTGCCTGTGCTCAAGGGTGTCGCCGGCTGGCTGATCGGCAAAGTCCAGATGCGGCTCTCGTTCGAGAACAATGCCGTCGTGGTGGTTGAGGTAGTGGAGGGCCAGGTGGGCGAGGACGGCGCTCCCCTGCTCTATCACTCCGGGGCGTACGGCCAGCCTGTTCCGCTCGACTACGAAATCTGAGCGCCGGGCTCCAGGGGCCGCCGCCGCGCTGGTTCCCCGCCCGGATTAATTGTCCAGGCAGGTCGGGCCGAGCAGCACCTTCAGGTCGCCGAACAGTGACGGGCTCGGATTGACCCGCAGATGCACCGGCAGGCCCATCACCTCTACCCGGGTGTCGCCCTGCAGGTGCAGCCTGACCTCGGAATTGCCGCGGTGGGTGCGCAGGACGTCGCCGAGCTCGGTCACGACGGCCTCGGTGGCCTTGTGCGTGGCCATGGTGATGACCACGGGCCCGTTCTGGCTGTCACTGAGGTCCGGGACGGACAGTTCCATGCAGTTCAAGGTGACGGCTCCGTCGTCGCGCCGTTGCAGGCGGCCCTTGACCACCACGATCAGGTCCTCCGCCAGCACCGAGGCGATGGGGCCGTAGACCTGGCCAAAGAACATGACCTCCATGGAACCGGCGAGGTCCTCGATTTCGGCGCGGGCGTAGGCGTTGCCGCTGGCTTTGGCGATCCTTCGGCTGAGTGAGGTGATCATGCCCGCGATGGTCACGATCGAGCCGTCCGGCGGGCCGTCTTCGGCGATGATGGAGGTGATCGACCGGTCGGCGTGCTGGCTCAGGAGCCCTTCCAGCCCTTGCAGCGGGTGGTCGGAGACGTAGAGGCCGAGCATGTCGCGCTCGAACGCCAGTTTGTCCTTCTTCTCCCATTCCGGCAGGTCCGGGATTTCCGTGCTGAGCGACGCCTCGGGCTCCTGGTCCTCGAAGCCGGCGAAGAGGTCGAACTGGCCGATCGCCTCGTTGCGCTTGAGGGTGATGACGGAGTCGATCGCTTCTTCATGGATCATGGCCAGGGCACGGCGGGGATGGCCGAGCGAGTCGAAGGCGCCGGCCTTGATCAGGGATTCGATGGTGCGCTTGTTGCAGACCACCGCGGGGACCTTCATGAGGTAGTCCTTGAAGGACGTGTAGGCGCCTTCCTTTTCGCGCGCCGCCACCATGGCTTCGACGGCGTTCACGCCGACGTTGCGGATGGCGCCCATGCCGAAGCGGATGTCGGTGCCAACCGGGGTGAAGTTCAGCGCTGACTCATTGACGTCCGGCGGCAGCACCGTGATGCCCATGCGCCGGCATTCGTTGAGGTAGATCGCGGACTTGTCCTTGTCGTCGCCGACGCTGGTCAGCAGGGCCGCCATGTACTCCGGGGCGTAGTGCGCCTTCAGGTAGGCGGTCCAGTAGGAGATCACGCCGTACGCGGCCGAGTGCGCCTTGTTGAAGGCGTAGTCGGAGAACGGCAGCAGGATGTCCCAGAGGGTCTTGACCGCGGCCATGGAGTAGCCGTTGTCCTGCATGCCTTGGGAGAAGCCGGCGAACTGCTTGTCCAGCTCGGACTTCTTCTTCTTGCCCATGGCGCGGCGCAGGATGTCGGCCTGGCCCAGGGTATAGCCGGCGAGCTTCTGCGCCACGGCCATGACCTGCTCCTGGTACACGATCAGCCCGTACGTGCCGCCGAGGATTTCGGAGAGCGGTTCCTCGAGCTCCGGGTGGATCGGGATGACCTCTTGGATCTTGTTCTTGCGCAGCGCGTAGTCGGTGTGGGCGTTGGCGCCCATGGGCCCGGGCCGGTAGAGGGCCAGCACGGCGGAGATGTCTTCGAAGTTGTCAGGCTTCATCAGCTTGAGCAGGGAGCGCATGGGCCCGCCGTCGAGCTGGAAAACGCCCAGCGTGTCTCCGCGGGCCAACAGCTCGTAGGACGCCGTGTCGTCCAGCTCGAGGGTTTCGAGGTCCAGGTCGACGCCGCGGTTCATTTTGATGTTTTCCAGGGCATCGGAAATGATCGTCAGGTTTCGCAGCCCGAGGAAGTCCATCTTGATCAGGCCAAGGCCTTCGGACGTCGGATAGTCGAACTGGGTGATGACCTGGCCGTCCTGGAAGCGGCGCATGATCGGAATCACGTCGATGATGGGATCCGAGGACATGATGACGCCGGCGGCGTGCACGCCCCATTGCCGCTTCAGGCCTTCGATGCCCAGTGCCGTTTCGAAGACCTTGGCAGCCTCCGGGTCCGTGCTGATCAGCTGGCGGAAGTCACCGGCCTCGCCGTAGCGCTTGGACTGGGGGTTCTGGATGTCCGCGAGCGGAATGTCCTTTGCCATCACGGCCGGCGGCAGTGCCTTGGTCAACGTCTCGCCCATGCTGAACGGGTAACCCAGCACGCGTGAGGAGTCCTTGAGGGCCTGCTTGGTCTTGATGGTGCCGTAGGTGACGATCATGGCCACGCGCTCGTCGCCGTATTTACGCGTGACGTAGTCGATCACTTCGGAGCGGCGCCGGTCATCGAAGTCGACGTCGAAGTCAGGCATGGAGACGCGGTCCGGGTTGAGGAAGCGCTCAAAGATCAGGCCGTGGTGCAGCGGGTCGAGGTCGGTGATGCGCATGGCGTACGCCACCATGGAGCCTGCACCGGAGCCGCGTCCGGGACCGACCCGGATGCCGTTGTTCTTGGCCCAGTTGATGAAGTCGGCCACCACCAGGAAGTAGCCCGGGAAGCCCATGGAGGTGATGACTTCCAGCTCATAGTCGGCCTGCTTGCGGACCTTGTCCGGGATGCCCTTGGGATAGCGGTACTGGAGTCCCTTGTCCACTTCCTTGACCAGCCAGGAGGTTTCGTCCTCCCCCTCCGGGCAGGGGAACCGGGGCATGTAGTTGGCGCCGGTGTTGAACGAGACGTTGCAGCGCTCGGCGATCAGCAGCGTGTTGTCGCACGCCTCCGGGTGGTCGCGGAAGAGCTCGCGCATTTCCTGCGGTGACTTGAGGTAGTAGCCGCTGCCGGAGAAGGCAAAGCGCGAGCCGCCGTTGTCGTAGGTCGGCTCCAGGAGGGTGGAACCGGACTGGATGGCCAGCAGGGCCTCGTGCGCCTTCGCGTCGTGCTCGTGCGTGTAGTGCAGGTCGTTGGTGGCCACCAGGGGCAGGTTCAGGTCCTTGGCCAGGCGCAGGAGGTCGCCGGTGACGCGCCGCTCGATGTCCAGGCCGTGGTCCATGAGCTCGCAGAAGTAGTTCTCCGCGCCGAAGATGTCGCGGAACTCGGCCGCGGCCTCGACCGCTTCGCGGTACTGGCCGAGCCGCAGCCGGGTCTGGACCTCACCGGAGGGGCAGCCGGTGGTGGCGATGAGCCCTTCCGAGTAGGTGTTCAGCAGCTCCCGGTCCAGCCGGGGCCATTTGCCGAAGACCGAGTCCAGCGAGGCGATCGAGGAGGCCCGGAACAGGTTCCGCATGCCCACGTTGTTGTAGCTGAGCAGCGTCATGTGCGTGTAGGAGCCACCGCCGGAGATGTCATCCTTGCGCTGGTGCTCCTCGCCCCACCGCACGCGGGTCTTGTCCGTGCGGGCCGTCCCGGGAGTCACGTAGGCTTCGACGCCGATGATGGGCCTGATGCCCTGGTCGGTGGCCCGCTTCCAGAAGTCGAAGGCGCCGAACAGGTAACCGTGGTCCGTGGTGGCCAGGGCCGGCATGCCGAGCCGCTCGGTCTCGTCGAACAGCTCACCGAGCCGGGCGGCACCGTCCAGCATCGAGTACTCGGTGTGGTTGTGGAGATGGACAAACGAGTCGTTGCTGGAAGTCACCGCACCATTCTAGTGCCGAGCCGCGACGGCGACGTGCAAGGGCTCAGGCGTTCCCTGATTCCAGGACCTCGAGCGCATACTTCAGGTCCTGTGGGTACTCGCTCGTGACGGTCACCCGCTCCCCCGTCCGCGGGTGGTCGAAGGCCAGTTCCCGGGCGTGCAGCCACTGCCGGGTCAGTCCCAGGGTGGCGGCGAGCCGCGGGTCCGCGCCGTAGGTCAGGTCACCGGCACAGGGGTGCCGGAGGGCGGAAAAGTGCACGCGGATCTGGTGGGTGCGGCCGGTTTCGAGGTGCACCTCAACCAGGGAGGCCTTCCCGAAGGCTTCCAGGACCTCGTAGTGCGTCACCGAATCCCGGCCGTCTTCGATCACGGCGAACCGCCAGTCGTGGCCCGGGTGGCGGCCGATGGGCGCGTCGATGGTGCCCGCCAGCGGATCGGGAAGGCCCTGGACGACGGCGTGGTAGACCTTGTCCACGGTGCGTTCCTTGAAGGCCCGCTTCAGCACGGTGTAGGCGTTTTCGGTCTTCGCGACCACCATGACGCCGGAGGTTCCGACATCGAGCCGGTGGACGATGCCGGCGCGCTCAGGGGCGCCCGACGTCGAAATCCGGTAACCGAGACCGGCGAGGCCGCCGACCACGGTGGGGCCCACCCAGCCGGGTGAGGGATGGGCTGCCACGCCGACCGGTTTGTCGATGACGACAAATTCGTCATCGTCCAGCAGGATCAACAGGTCGTCCACTACTTCCTCCACGATTTCCAGGGGGTCCCTGCGGTCCGGCACAACGACGTCGAGCACGGTGCCGGGGGCGAGCTTGAGCGACTTGCCCACCGGCTTGGCATTGCTGGTGACGTTGCCCTCGGCGATCAGGGTGGCTGCCTGGGAGCGGGAGATGTCCATCAGCCTGGCCAGGCCCGCGTCCACGCGGGCGCCCGCCAGGTCTTCCGGGACGGTGAAGCGCCGGGGCCCGGCAGGTGCGGCGCCGGGCTCCCCGGGGAGATCTGCAGGTTCAGACATCTTTGGCCACCGTATCCTTCGTGTGGCGCGAGCCGTCCAGGGAGATTCCGCGGAGCGTGAGCAGGCAGATGATCACGACGGCGGAGACCACCGCCGAGTCGGCGATGTTGAAGATCGCGAAGTTCGGAAGCTGGATGAAGTCCACCACGTGGCCCATCGCGAAGGCAGGCTCGCGGAAGAGACGGTCCGTCAGGTTGCCGAGTGCGCCGCCTAGGAGGAGCCCGAGCGCCAGCGCCCACCAGAGCGAGCCAAGCTTGCGCAGCTGCAGCAGGATCGCGACGGACACAGCCGCCATGATGATCGTGAACACCCACGTGACGTTCTCGCCGATCGAGAACGCGGCACCGGAGTTGCGGATGTAGAACCAGTGCAGCAGCGGCGGAAAGACGGGGATCCGTTCACCCTCGGTCATGGTGCTCGTGACCCAGAGCTTGGTCAGCTGGTCGAACACGTAGGCGAACACGGCGAAGCCGGCGAACAGGACAAACAGCTTTGCCCGGCGCGGCCGGGTGTGCACAGGCTGTGCCGCCTCGACGGGCAGCATGGGCTCTGGTGATGGTGCGTCAGTCATAGGGCTTTCGTTCGGGAGCCAGTGCTGAGACTGGGGTGGGGTGCCCGGCTGGTGCCGGCCGGCGGACCCGGCGGCGGCGCAGTGGGGAAAAACAAGATGCGGGAAAATGAAAAGCCGGCGGCAGAGGAGTCCCCAGCCACCGGCTTTCAGAATACTTGGTTTTTGCCCTAGCTGGCTTCGCCAACCTCGGGGGCCGCGACGGAGCCGCGGGCATCCAGGTCACGGAGCTGGCCTTCGATGTAAGCCTTCAGGCGCGAGCGGTAGTCACGCTCGAAGCCGCGCAGCTGCTCGACCTTGCGTTCCAGGACGGAGCGCTGCTGCTCGAGGGCACCGAGGATCTTGCGGGACTTCTCCTGCGCATCGTTGACCAGGCTGCTGGCCTCGATCTGGGCTTCGGCGATGATCTTGTCGCGCTGCTGCTCGCCGTCGGCGACGTGCTTGTCGTGCATCTGCTGCGCCATGGCGAGCAGGCCGGCGGCGGACTCGGAGGCCGGGGTGGCAGCGTTGCGTGCCGGTTCGACTGCCTGGGCAGCCTGGGCAGCCTTGGCGGCCTGCTCGGCTTCCTTCTTCTTGGCGGCTTCTGCTGCCGCCTTTGCCTTGGCCTCGGCTTCTGCCTTGGCGGTGTCTTCCTTCTCGGCCTTGACGGGCGCCGGGACCTTTTCCACCACGGGTGCGGCGGCTGCGGAACTGGCAGGCGTGCCGGCGCCGGATTCGGCGAGCTTCTTGCGCAGCTCGTCGTTCTCCTGGTTCAGGCGCCGAAGTTCGACGACGATCTCGTCCAGGAAGTCGTCAACCTCGTCCTGGTCGTAGCCTTCGCGGAACTTGGTCGGCTGAAAGCGCTTGTTGACAACGTCTTCTGGCGTCAAAGCCATCTGGTCACCTCGTTGGTCTAGTTAGTCAGTAGGCCTTCCGGCCGTCAAAACTACGGTACCTAAATATGGTCTGGTTCCTCTAATTCAACACCGCAGTGTCAAACCGGAGTTTTCTAGCAGTTTGGGCGTCGGCCCAGGTCGCCTGCTGTGCGGCGGCGGCTTATGCTGCGATCGGCTGGGCGTACACCAGGCCCTTGACGATCCACATCGCCACGCTGACGGCCACGAACAGCAGCAGGAAGCCGATGTCCAATGAGATTCCGCCCAGACGCAGCGGCGGGATGAGCCGGCGGAGCAGCTTGAGGGGCTTGTCCGTGACCGAATACACAGCATGGGCGGCCACGAGTGCCATCCCGCGCGGCCGCCAGCTTCGGGCAAACATCTGCACCCAGTCGAAGACCAGGCGGATGATCAATGCCACGAAAAAAAGCAACAGAGCGATATAGACGAGCCCGAAAACAATTCCCATGAGCTAACTCATATCTCCATGTTCATTCCGGATACCGAAGTGTCCTAAGGAAAGTGTCACTTCTATTTCAACACGGATAATTCCGCACTGATGCCAGGCAGGTCTCCCTGCCTGGCATCCGTACCGAATATTCGGGCCTAGCTTTGGTTGAAGAAACTTGCCTGTGTCTCGCTGGCCTTCTTGTCATCGCCAATGACCTCGATGTACGACGGCGAGAGCAGGAACACCTTGTTCGTCACCCGTTCGATGCTGCCGCGGAGCCCGAAAACAAGTCCGGCGGAGAAGTCCACGAGGCGCTTGGCGTCAGCCTCGCCCATGTCGGTGACGTTCATAATGACGGGGATGCCGTCGCGGAAGCTTTCGCCGATGAGTTTGGCGTCGTTGTAGGACCGCGGGTGGATGGTGGTGATCTGCCGCAGTCCGGTGGTCTCTTCGCGGCTCGATGCCGCACGCTTGATGGGTGTCACAGGTGCGCGATATTCCTCTTCAGCGGCTTGAGGCTCTTCCCGGGGGACCTCGCGGACGGGCGCCGGCGCACGTCGTTCCTCGCGGTCGTGCTCCATGGATTCGTCCTCATCCTTGTGCGGTGTGGGGTGCTCAGACTCGTAATGTTCGTCGCCGTCGGCGAGCCCAAGATAGATCATTGTCTTGCGCAGAGCGCCAGCCATGGTCGACTCCTAATCTTGTCCGTAAGCGGGCCGCTTAATGACTAGACAGCCTTGGAATCCCCGCCATTACCTTCCAATACTTTGAACTTACCGCAGCGCCGGACGCGGACCGAGAATATCGGAGCCAATGCGCAGGTGTGTCGCCCCGAACCGGACGGCCTCTTCGAGGTCCTGGCTCATACCGGCGGATATCCCCGTGGCGTGCGGAAACTGTTCTGTAAGCCGCCCGGAAATGGCGGCCAGCTTCTCGAAGGCGGCCGCCGGATCCGTGCCGAGGGGGGCAACGGCCATGACGCCCGCGAGCCGCAAGCCGGGGGCCGCTGCCAGCTCTTCGGCCAGCGCGGGAACCTCGCCGGGAGCCGCGCCTCCGCGGTGCGCCCCGGCGTCCTCGTCCAGGCTGACCTGGATGAAGCAATCCAGGGGCGGGCGCCCAGTGCGTTCCGTTTCGGCCTCCATCGCCTTGGCGAGTGCGACAGCCAGTGCAGCGCGGTCCACCGAATGCACGGACTGCGCGTACTTCACCACGGACTTGGCCTTCTTGCTTTGGAGCTGGCCAATGAAGTGCCAGCTCAGGCCGAGGTCCTCGAGCTGGGCTGCTTTCTCCGCCGCCTCCTGGTCCCGGTTTTCCCCGACGTCGGCGACGCCCAGCGACGCCAGCCGCCGGATGTCCTGCGCAGGGTGAAATTTGGTGACGACAATCAGGCGTGGCGGTGGCCCCTGCCGGCCGGCGGCGGCCACCGCGGCGTCGATCCTGCGCCGGACGGCCGCGAGGTTCGCCTCCAGCTGGGTCAGCCGGGGGCCTTCCAGTGCATCCTGCCGGTGGCCTGGTCCCGTTACCGGCTCAGTCATCGCCATGCGCCAGATCCGCGTGCGTCGGGTCCGTCCACGCCAACCCGGCGAAGCGGCCGGTGTGGCTGTTGCGGCGGTAGGAGAACAGGGTCTCGTCCTCGAGGGTGCAGCCCCCGGAGTATTCGACTTCGACGCCCGCTGCTTCCAGCTGGCTCCGGACCCCTGCCGGCAGGTCCAGCCCGGGGGTGCCGGTGGAGGTCGTGCACCACGCTGCGGGCACGGCCGCGGCGACGTCTGCGCGCAGCCCTTCGGGGACCTCGTAGCATCGGCCGCAGACTGAGGGCCCCACCCAGGCGCTGATGCGGTCCGCGCCAAGCTCCCGCAGGCGGGCGACCGCGGCCGGTACGACTGCGTTGGCCACACCGGGCCGTCCGGCGTGCACGACGCCGAGGACAGGGTCCCCGGCAAGGTCCTCACCGACCAGCACCACCGGCACACAGTCCGCCACCAGGACGGCCAGCGGCTCGGTCCGGGTGACCATGGCATCGGCCGTGGGGGCAGCCGGAGCCGCACCCGCCGTGTCCACGGCCGCCAAGTCCAGAGCCGCCGAGTCCAGAGGCGCTGCTTCCAAGGTTGCAGGGTCAAACGTCGCCGTCGAACTGCCGACGATGGCGACATCGTTGCCGTGGACCTGGTTCATGTACCGGAACCTCCGTCCGCCAAGACCGGCGGCCGCTTCGAGTTCCGCGCGGCGTTGGTGGACAGCCGCGGGGTCGTCGCCAACATGCAGTGCAAGGTTCCCGGCTCCGGCGTCGGTGAAAGCCACCCACACGCCCGGCCGGACTTCAGCCCGCCAGCAAAACAATCACAACACCGCCATCAACATGTCCGGGAATTCTTTCGTTCATACAATCCACCGTAACCCGCCGCAAAGCAGCATGGCACCGCCGGACGGCGGTGCCATGCTGAAGCGGAACGGTTTACTTGAGGAAGTCCGGGACATCCAGGTCATCA
Source organism: Arthrobacter sp. 10N43 (assembly GCF_056394525.1). Lineage (NCBI taxonomy): Bacteria > Bacillati > Actinomycetota > Actinomycetes > Micrococcales > Micrococcaceae > Arthrobacter > Arthrobacter sp. 10N43. The sequence goes on from NZ_JBFTIA010000012.1 coordinate 29,939, forward strand.
GAGTGCCGGCCGGAGAGGTCCGGCTCCACGACAGCAGGCAGGTCGACGTCGAAGCCGGAGTCGGCCGGTACTGCGGAGGGGCGCTGCTGGCCCCAGCCGCCGTAGCCGGCGGCACCAACCGTGGCGTGCAGCGGCTGGACGGGGGCGGAGGCGGGAGCCTGCGCCGGAGCGGGAGCGGCAGTCGCAGGGCGCTGCGGCGCGGCCGGCAGGGACTGGTCCATGGACGGCGAGGTGGCCTTGACGTCGTCGAAGCCGGCGGCGATCACGGTGACCCGGGCCTCGTCGCCAAGGGCGTCATCGATCACGGCGCCGAAGATGATGTTCGCCTCCGGGTGGGCTACTTCCTGGACAAGGCGGGCTGCCTCGTTGATTTCGAACAGGCCCAGGTCCGAGCCGCCCTGAATGGACAGCAGGACGCCGTGGGCACCGTCGATCGATGCTTCCAGCAGCGGGGAGGCAATGGCCAGCTCCGCAGCCTTGACGGCACGGTCCTCGCCGCGGGCAGAACCGATGCCCATCAGCGCGGAACCAGCACCCTGCATGACGGACTTGACGTCGGCAAAGTCGAGGTTGATCAGGCCGGGGGTCGTGATGAGGTCCGTGATGCCCTGGACGCCGGAGAGCAGGACCTGGTCGGCGGAGCGGAACGCATCCAGGACCGAGACGTTGCGGTCGCTGATGGAGAGCAGGCGGTCGTTCGGGATCACGATCAGGGTGTCGACTTCGTCGCGCAGGGCGTCGATGCCGGCCTCGGCGGAGCCGGCCCGGCGGCGGCCTTCGAAGGTGAACGGACGCGTTACGACGCCGATGGTCAGGGCGCCAAGGGAACGGGCAATGCGGGCCACGACGGGGGCGCCGCCGGTACCGGTTCCGCCACCTTCGCCGGCGGTGACGAAGACCATGTCTGCGCCCCGGATGACCTCTTCGATTTCATCGGCGTGGTCTTCCGCAGCCTGCCGGCCGACCTCGGGGTTCGCGCCAGCACCGAGACCACGGGTCAGCTCACGCCCGACGTCGAGTTTGACGTCGGCATCGCTCATCAGCAACGCCTGGGCGTCGGTGTTGATGGCGATGAATTCGACGCCGCGAAGACCGACCTCGATCATGCGGTTGACTGCGTTCACGCCACCGCCGCCGATGCCGACGACCTTGATGACGGCCAAGTAATTCTGCGGAGCTGCCACGTTACGTGTCCCTTGTTCGTGTACTAATGCGAAAACATATCGAGTCCTGCTTGAAGCTGGAAACCTTAACCTTCGACTTGAAGGTTATAGTTATGTCAAGTAACTCATGTCTGTGACGGTATTTCCTATGCCGGGGACATTCAATAACCGGCGGGGCGTGTCGCGCGAATACCGGCAAATAGCCCCTGTAAGTAGCGCCTTGGGCCGCTCGAGGCCGGCTAACGCGTGACAGGGTGCCGGGGCACGCTGACATCGTAGACCTTCACCGGGTTCTTGGGGTCGGCCGGGACCTTCAGGAGGGCCGAAAGGACGCGCGCCTTGAGCTCCTTCTCCCCCGCGTTGCCCCAGACGATCGTCTGCCCGTCGACGAGTTTGAGCTCGACGGCGTCGGCGGAGGCGGCGGAGGCATTGGAGAGCCGGGCCAGCACATCCGCAGGCAGCGCTCCCAGCACCGCGGTGATGGCCTGGAACAAGTCCTTCGGAAGCGTCCCGCTGCCGCCGTCGATGACCGGGAGTGCGACCGAGGCGGCATCCGTGGTGGTGCTGAGCTGGACGCCGTCGACGTCCACGAGCTGGAACGTTTGGCCCTGCTTGACCAGCGCCACCGGAATACGCTCGGTGACGCGCACCTGCAGGGTGGAGGGCGGCAGCGCCGTCACGGTGACGTCCTTGACCTGGACCAGCGGCTTCAGCAGGGCCGTGACCTCCTCCTCGCTGACCTGTGGGAGGGGTTTTCCCTGAAGGGGCGCGAGGGCGGCCTGCACCTGATCCGGGTTGAGCAGCTTGGTGCCCGCCACGGAGACGGTCCGCAGGGCCAGCACGGGCGAGTAGACGGCAGCCGCGACGATCCCCGCCATCAGCACGGCCACAATGCCTATGGTGCTGAGCACGATGCGTCTGCGGCGCTTGCCCTTGGGCTCGGGGAAGGTCAGCACCTTGCCGGCGACGATCTCCGGAGGGCTCTGCGTGCTGTGTGGGCGCTGCGGATGCTGCGCGGTGCCGCCCGCCGGGTCTGCGGCGTTCTTGGACGCCGAAATGACGTCCGTGCCTGTTCCGCCGGAAGGCGGCCGGGAACCTCCCCCAGAGGCGTTGGAACCAGGGGCGTTGGAACCGGAGGCGTTGGAGCCGCCCCGGTAAGTGGGGCGCCGGGTGCTAGGCACCGGCGGCCTCGACCGTCAGGGCGTCGACGATCAGCGGCCCGTAGGCGGTGACGTCGCCGGCGCCGGCGGTGAGCACGATGTCCCCCGGTCCGGCGGCCGCCAGCAGCGCCTGCACGGCTTCCCCGCCGGGTCCGACGAGGCTGCCGCCGGAGCCCAGGTGTTCGGCGATCAGCCCGCTGGTGACGCCGGGGATGGGATCTTCCCGGGCAGGGTAGATATCCAGGACCAGGGCCGTGTCCGCCGTATTGAGGGCCTCGGCGAACTCGCGGGCGAATTCGCGGGTCCGGGAAAACAGGTGGGGCTGGAAGAGCACGTGCACCTTGTGCTGCCCGGCGACCGCCCGCGCCGCGGACAAGGCGGCGCGGACTTCCGTGGGGTGGTGCGCGTAGTCGTCATAGACGCGGACTCCGCGCCCCTCCCCCTTGAACTCGAAACGGCGCGAGGCGCCGGAGAAGTGGGCCAGTGCCCCCGCAGCGGTGTCCGGCGCGACGCCGAGCTCGAGCGCCACCGCGAAGGCCGCGGCGGCATTGAGCGCGTTGTGCCGGCCGGGAACCTGGAGTTCGACGCCGAACGTGCCCGCCGCCGTCGAGATCCCCATCTGGCCGGGTCCGGCGTCGTGCAGCCGGATGTCGGCGTCGGCCGCCGTCCCGTACAGGACCACGCGGGTGTTGCCGCGGGCCCGTGTGCGTTCGGCGAGGGCCCTCGCTCCGGGGTCGTCTGCGCAGGCCACCAGGACACCGTCCGCCGGGAGCAGCGCCGTGAAGCTGTCGAAGGAGGCGTAGACGGCATCGGCGGTGCCGTAGAAGTCCAGGTGGTCCGGCTCGACGTTGGTCACGACGGCGATCGAGGGGCGGTAGTTCAGGAAGGAGCCGTCGGACTCGTCAGCCTCCGCGACGAAGATCCCGGACGCGCCGTGCGCCGCGTTGACGCCCAGGGCCGGGACGTTCGCTCCGATGGCGAAGGACGGGTCCAGTCCGGCGCCCTGGAGCAACACCGTGATCATCGACGTCGTAGTGGACTTGCCGTGGGTTCCGGCGACTGCCACCACCGTGTCCGCCGCCATCGTGGCGGCCAGCGCCTCGGAGCGGTGCAGCACCGGGAGCCCGGCGGCGCGTGCTGCTACGAGCTCGGGGTTGTCGGGCCGGATCGCGGAGCCGGCGACCACGGTCTGGGCGTCGCCCAGGTTGTCCGGTCCATAGCCCACGGCAATCCGGGCGCCGGCGGCTGCGAGGTCCGCCATGACGGGCAGGTCCTTGGCGTCGGAGCCGCTGACCGGGATTCCGCGGGCCACCATGATGCGGGCGACGGCGGACATGCCGACGCCGCCGATGCCGATGAAGTGAATGCGGCCCAGGGACTCCAGGGATCGCGTGCCGTGTTGGGGCTGGGTCATGGCTCTACTGCTTCCTGCCGTCCTGGGTGGGGTGCTGCTGTGTCGGGTGTTGCTTCGGGGCCGCGACTTCGAGGATGAGATCGGCCATGCGCCGGTCCGCGTTGCGGATGCCGAGCTGTTCGGAGCTGGCCGCCATCCGGGCCAGTCTGTCCGTGTCCAGCAGGAGGGGAATGATGTTCCCGCGGATCCAGTCGGCGGAGAAGGCCTTGTCGTCGATGATCAGGGCCCCGCCTGCGTCGACAAGTCCGGCGGCGTTCAGCGCCTGCTCGCCGTTGCCGATGGGGAGGGGGACAAAGACGGCGGGCACGCCGACGGCGGCCACCTCACAGACAGTGGCGGCACCGGCCCGGGCCAGCAGCAGGTCCGCTGCGGCGTACACGGTCTCCATGCCGTCCACGTATTCCACCTGCCGGTAGCCTGGCGCGGCGAGGGGCTTGCCGGCGGCGTCGTGCATGGACTTGCCGCGGCCGGTGATGTGCAGCGTCTGCACGCCGGCCTCGGCGAGGGCTCCTACGGCCGCGGCGAGGGACCGGTTGATGCTCTGGGCGCCAGAGGATCCGCCGGTGACAATCAGCGTTGGCTTGTCCGGGTCCAGTCCGAGCTCCTGCCGTGCCCCGGCGCGGGCGGCCGCGCGGTCAAGGCCGGAAATCTCGGGGCGCATCGGCATGCCCACGTGCCGGGCGCGGCCGAGTTTGGTCGCGGCGAAGGCGACGGCCACGTGCGCGCCGAGCCGGGCGCCTACGCGGTTGGCCAGGCCGGGGCGGGTGTTGGCCTCGTGGACCACGATCGGGATCTTCCGGCGCCGGGCCGCGAGGTACATCGGTGTGCACACGTAGCCGCCCACTCCGACAAGGACGTCGGCTCCTGCCGCATCCAGGATGGACCCTGCCTGCTTCACCGCAACGACCATCCGGCCGGGAAGCCGGAGCAGGTCCGTGGAGGGCTTGCGCGGGAGCGGCACCCGGCTGATGGTGGCCAGCTCCAGGCCGGCCGCCGGAACCAGGCGCGCTTCCATTCCCCCGGGTGTCCCGACAGCCAGGAGCTGCACGGCGGGGAGGGACTGGCGAAGGGCGCCGGCAATGGCCAGCAGCGGGCTGATATGACCGGCGGTTCCGCCACCGGCAAGGACCACGGACAAAGGCGATTCGGTGTTCATGAAGGGCTGTTTACGCTTTCGTACGGCTCTTGGCGGGGTTTTTGCTTGCTGTGCTTTTGGCTGGTGCGTTTTTGGACGGATTGCCGGCGGGATTCCGGGCCGGGTTCGGGGCGGCGCCCTTGCCGGTTGCCTTTGGGGCGGCGCCCTTCGAAGCTGATCCCTTCGGTGCGGCGCGGTCGGCGGACTGGCTGGATGCCTTGGCGGCCGCCCGGGCAGCGCGGGTCCTCCGCACGGAATTCGCGAACGCGGCGGGCCCGAACCTGAACATCTTCTTAGGCTGCATCGCCGGGTCCATTTGGGCCCGGGCAAGGGACAAGACCACGCCGATCGCGCACAGCGACATCAGCAGGGCCGAGCCGCCGTAGGAGATGAAGGGCAACGGGACGCCGATCACCGGTGCCAGTCCGGTCACCACGGCCATGTTGACGCTGGCCTGGCCCAGGAGCCAGACCATGATGGCGCCGGCCAGGACGCGGTGGAAGACATCGTGCTGCGCGACGACAACGCGGTAGATGGCCGTGCCGAGGATGGCGAAGAGGATCAGTACCACCAGCGTCCCGACCAGTCCGAGTTCTTCACCGATGATCGCGAAGATGAAGTCGTTGTGGGCTTCGGGGATCCAGCTGTACTTTTGCCGGCTCTGGCCCAGTCCCACGCCAAACCAGCCGCCGGACGCAAGGCCATAAAGGCCGTTGGTGGACTGGTAGTTCAGGTCGGAGCCGTCGGCACAGGTCTGGCCGGTCCAGGACAGGATGCGGCACATCCGGTTCGGGCTCGTGACGGCGAGGACGGTCGCGCCAATGGCCAGTATTGCCCCGGATATGCCGAAGAAGGAGAGCCGGACGCCGGCGAAGAACAGTCCGGCGGCCACGATGATCATCACAATCATGGCCGTGCCGAGGTCGTTTCCGGCGAGGATGAGGCCCAGGACGGCGGCGGACCCAGGGAACACGACGGGAATCAGGGCGTGGCGCCACTCCTGGAGTAGCTTCGCTTTGCGGTCCAGCACCGTGGCCATCCACAGTGCGAGGGCAAGCTTGGCGGCTTCGGAGGGCTGGAAGGTGAAGGGGCCGACGTCGATCCAGTTCTGGTTGCCCAGGGCGCTGCGCCCGACAAGGAGGACCAGGCCCAGCAGCGCAACGGCCAGGAAAATGATGGGCCAGGCGAAGCGCCGGAGCCAGACGACGTTGACGCGCGAGAGGACAAACATGGCGAAGACGCCGAGTGCTGCGAAGCCACCCTGCTTGAGGGCCGCGGAGTAGGGCGACTCCCCCGCGGCGATGGCTTCCACGCTGGAGGCGGAGAGGACCATCATGATGCCGATCGCCGTCAGGGCCAGGGTGGAGCCAAGGATCAGGTAGTACGTGGATCCGTTGCGGGACTTGCCGGTGCCTTCCAGCGCGGACCAGAATCCCCGCATCCAGGCACGCACCCGTGCCGCGGGCGTCAGAGTGGGCCGGCGCGCCGACGGCGGTGTCCTGCCCCCGGCGGACTTGGCGCCGGCGGCACCGCCGCTGGTGGCCCCGCCTCCGGCGCGGGCCGCCGTCGTACGTGTGGGCGTGCTGACCATTGTTACTCCTCGCTGGTCTGAGCCTGCCCTTCCACGAGCTCGCGGACAGCTTCGATGAAGGCGTCGCCACGGTGAGCATAGGAAGAGAACTGATCCATGGAAGCAGCCGCCGGAGCCAGCAGCACAGTGTCCCCGGAGGCGGCCACCTGCGCCGCCGAGGCAACGGCCTGGGCCATCACAGTCTCGCCAAAAATTGGCGAGGGGCCTGCGGCGGCTTTGGCCGTTCCGGCAGTCTGCACGTCTTCAGTCTCGCCCTTGGCCGCCCCGATCACGGGGACATCCGGCGCGTGTCGCTTCAGCGCGGCCTGCAGGTCACTGGAGTCCGTGCCGATCAGCACCACGGCCTTGAGCCGGCTGCCCTGTTCCCGGATCAGGGAGTCGTAATTCACACCCTTGGACAGGCCGCCGGCGATCCACACCACGTTCTGGAACGCCGACAGAGAGGCGGCGGCGGCATGCGGGTTGGTGGCCTTGGAATCGTTGACCCAGAGGACACCCTCGTGCCGGGCCACGGGCTGGATCCGGTGGTCTCCCGGGAGGTAGTTCAGCAGGCCCTGGCGGACTGCCGACGCCTCCAGGCCGTAGGCCCGGACCAGGGCCGCCGCAGCCAGCGCGTTCGCCACCATGTGGCGCGGAGCCGCCGACCCAAGGTCGGCAATCGAGGCGAGTTCGGCCGCGCTGTCCTTGCGTTCGGCGATGAACGCGCGGTCCACGAGCAGTCCTTCCACGACGCCGAGCATGCTGATGGCCGGCGTCAGTGTGGTGAAGCCCACGGCTCTGCAGCCCTCCACGACGTCCGCGTCCTCGACCATGCGTTCGGTCTCGATCTGCTCGGCGTTGTAGATGCAGGCCTTCTGGGTGTTCGCGTAGACCTTGGCCTTGTCGGCCAGGTAGGAGGCGTAGGAACCATGCCAGTCCACGTGGTCCTCGGCGACGTTCAGACACACGCTGGCCACCGGTGAGACCGTGTGGCTCCAGTGCAGCTGGAAGCTGGAGAGTTCCACCGCGAAGGCGTCGTACTCCACGGGGTCGCGGAGGGCGTCCAGGATCGGGGTACCGACGTTGCCGACCGCGATCGCCTTGAGCCCGGCGGCCTGCAGCATGGACTCGGTCAGGCCCACCGTGGTGGTCTTGCCGTTGGTGCCGGTAATGGTCAGCCAGTCGGCGGTCTTGCGGCCCTTGCGTTCGCGCACCCGCCAGGCGAGCTCGACGTCGCCCCACACCGGAATGTGGGCCCGTGCGGCCGCAGCGAGCAAGGCCTGGTCCGGCCGCCAGCCGGGGGACGTAACCACCAGGTCAGGTTTGTGGCCCTCGACCTTCGGAACGGACTCCACTGCTTCTTCGCCCAGCAGGACGTCCGCCGCGCCGACGATCCGGAGCGTGTCCGCCTGGGCCAGTGCCTTGGCGCTGGTGGCGGCGTCAACCACCACCACGCGGGCACCGAGTTCAATGAGGGTGTCGGCGGCGGCGAAGCCAGAGACGCCGATGCCGGTGACCACGACGCGCAGGCCGGACCAGTCGGAATCCCACGTGGCGAGGTCCTGGAGCCGGGGCGAGGTGGAGAGCGGGGCGGGGATAGGTCCGGTCACAGGAGCACCACCCATTCGGCGTAGAAGACGCCCAGGCCGGCGGCGACGAACAATCCGCACAGGATCCAGAACCGGACCACCACCGTGACTTCGGCCCAGCCCTTGAGTTCGAAGTGGTGCTGCAGCGGCGCCATCTTGAAGAACCGCTTGCCCTTGGTGAGTTTGAAGTAGCCCACCTGGATGATGACGGAAAGCGTGATGAGCACGAAGAGGCCGCCGATGAAGGCCAGCAGCAGTTCCGTGCGGGACAGGATAGCGAAGGCTGCGACCGCGCCGCCGATGGCCAGCGATCCCGTGTCTCCCATGAAGATCTTCGCGGGCGAGGTATTCCACCACAGGAACCCGACCATCGCCGCGCTCAGGATGGCTGCCAGCAGGGCCAGGTCCAGGGGGTCGCGGACCGAGTAGCAGCCGCTGCCGGCCTGCCGCGGGGACCCGCAGGCCTGGTTGCTCTGCCAGATGCCCATGAGCGTGTACGCCCCGAAGACCATGACGGAGGCGCCGGCTGCGAGGCCGTCGAGGCCGTCAGTGAGGTTCACGCCGTTGGTCGCGGCCGTGACGATCAGGTTGGACCACAGCACGAACAGGATCGCGCCGAGCACGGTTCCGGCGAAGGCCAGGTTGAGCCACGGGATATCACGCACCAGCGAGATCTGGGTGGACGCCGGGGTCAGGCCGGCGGCGTTGGGGAAGTTGAGCGCCAGCACGGCGAAAATGATGCCGACGGCGCCCTGGAGAACCAGCTTTGCCTTGGCATCCAGGCCCAGGCTGCGCTGCTTGGAGATCTTGATGAAGTCGTCCAGGAATCCCACCAGCCCCATACCCACCATGAGGAACAGCAGGAGCAGCCCGGAGGCGCTCGGTCCCGGGGAATGCGGATTCATCATCCACATAATCAGGTGCGTGAGCCCGTAGCTGACAAGGACCGCCAGGACCACAACGGTGCCGCCCATGGTGGGCGTGCCGCGCTTGGTGTGGTGCGAGGTGGGTCCGTCATCGCGGATGAATTGTCCGTAACCCTTGCGGACCAGGAACCGGATGAAAAGTGGCGTGCCCACGAACGCGAGGAACAGGGCCATTCCAGCGCCCATCAGTAGTGCAATCACAGCTGTGCACTCCCTTCGGTGGCTGTTGCGGCAATTCCCTCAGCAGGTCGCTCGGGAGAGTCTTGGGGGGCTTGTGGGGGTAATGCTATCCGATCCCCCAGATGGCGCAGCCCGATGCCGTTCGATGACTTGAACAGGACCAGGTCGCCGGGCTGGAGCTCGGTTTGGAGCAGCTCGTAGGCCTCGTCCGCGGTCTCGGCGAAAACACATTCGTCGCCCCAGGAGCCCTCGTTGACGGCGGAGACATACAGGGACCGGGCTTCCCGGCCCACCACCACGAGGCGGGAGATGTTGAGCCGGACCACCTGGGTGCCGACGGCCATGTGCTCACGGATCGAATCCGGGCCAAGCTCCAGCATGGCGCCCAGGACGGCCCAGGTCCGGCGGCCGCGGCCGAGCTCGGCCAGCGTCCGCAGTGCGGCCCGCATGGATTCCGGGTTGGCATTGTAGGCATCGTTGATGACCGTCACGCCGTCGGGACGCTCCGTGCGCTCCATCCGCCAGCGGCTGGCGGCGGTCTGTGCGCTGAGCGAGGCCGCGATCTGCGCGCCGGGGATGCCGGCCGCATGTGCCGCGGCCGCCGCGGCGAGGAGGTTGGCGAGGTGATGGGCGCCGATCAGCTTGGCGGCGACGTGATGCTGTGTTGTCCCCTGGGTGGCGGTCCCGTGAACGGACTCGCCGCCGGGCAGGTGAAGCTCAAATTCAGGGTGGCCTTCGGCGTTCAGGTCCACGTCAACGGCCCGGACCAGGTCGGTCCGGGCGTTGCTGTCCTGGCCGTTGCTGTCCTTGTCGTCGCTGTCCTGGCCGTTGACGGCCGGGCGGGAGGTGTAGCCGAGCACGTGGGCGCGGGTCCTGGTGGCCATCGCGGCGACGCGGGCGTCGTCCAGGTTCAGCACGGCCGTGCCGGAGGCCGGGAGGGCCTCCACAAGTTCGCCTTTGGCGACGGCGATGTTCTCGACGCCCCCGAATTCTCCGGCATGGGCGGTGCCGACGCCGAGGACGACGCCGATCTCCGGCTTCACCATGTCCGCAAGGTACCGGATGTGGCCAATGCCCGTGGCGCCCATCTCGATGACGAGGTAGCGGGTGTCGAAGTCGGCTTTGAAGACGGTGAGCGGGACGCCGATCTCCCCGTTGTAGGACCCCTGGGGCGCAACGGTGGAGCCTTCGGCGTCGGCGGCAGCGAAGATGCCGGCCAGAAGGTCCTTCGTGGTGGTCTTGCCGGCGGAGCCGGTAATGCCGATCACCGTGAACGCGGCGCCGGCAGCCTCGCGGTGTGCCCGGATCCGGCGGACGGCTTCGGCGGCCAGCGCGCCCATGGCGAGGACAGCGTCCTCGACGACGACGGCGGGGTAGTTCGTTCCGGCGGCGTCGGCGACCTCGCGCTCCACGAGTGCCAGGACGGCTCCCCGGTCAAAGGCGGCGCCCACGAAGTCGTGGCCGTCGGCGTTCTCCCCCGGTTTGGCCACATAGAGGGAACCCGCCGTGGCCTCGCGGGAGTCGGTCACCACGGAGGCGGGCGTAATTCCCGGTTCCGCGGCAAGCCGGCCGTTGGTTATGTCGGCGATTTCCGCCGCTGTAAGTGCAATCATCTCGGTTTAGGACTCTATCCGGTGGTCTTCGAGAACGGTGAATCCCCGTGCTGTCAAGGCGTTCCGGAGTTCCACCCGGTCATCCAGTGCCAGGTTGACTCCCTTGACCTCCTGCCACACCTCGTGGCCCCGCCCGGCCACCAGGATGGTGTCCGCTGCTCCGGCGAGCTCCACTGCCTTCAGGATGGCGGCGTCGCGAGGGAAAACCTCCAGGACCGTGCAGTCCAGGCCTTCCTCGTCCCTGGCCGCCAGGGCCCCGGCAAGGACGTCGGCGCGGATGGCTGCCGCGTCCTCGTCGTGGGGGTCGTCGTCGCTGATGATCACGGTGTCCGCGAGCCGGGCGGCGATGGCCCCCATGGCGGGGCGCTTGCCCTGGTCACGCTGCCCGGTGGCGCCGAAAACGACGATCACCTTGGACCCGGGTTCCGGTGACCGGACAGCCTCGAGGGCACGTTCCAGGGCGTCGGGGTTGTGCGCGAAGTCCACCACGGCCGCCGGGGCCGTGGAGACCAGCTGCATGCGGCCGGGCACGGCGACGGTGAAGGGGTCTGCGGCGTCGAGGGCGGCCTGCACGCCGGCAGGCTCGTGGCCTCCGGCGAGCACCATCACCGTGGCCAGCGCGGCGTTGGCCACATTGAAGCTTCCCGGCAGGCCGGTGTGGACGCGCAGCTCGGCGCCGTCGCGGTGCCGGAGCACGAAGTCCGAGCCGAGTCCCCGCGGGGTTGTCGTGGCCACGATCCAGTCGGCGGCCTGACCGGCGGCTCCGGTCCCGGTGCCGGGCTGCCCGGCCGTGGCGAGGGTTGTGACCGGGATTTCGGCGGCGGCCGCGAGCTTCCGGCCCCAGGCATCATCGACGGTCACCACGGCGGCGCGGGCGCGTTCGGGCGTGAACAGCCGGGCCTTGGTCTGGAAGTATTCCTCCATGGTCCCGTGCAGGTCCAGGTGGTCCTGGGTGAGGTTCGTGAACCCGGCGACGTCGAACACCACGGCGTCCACGCGGTGGAAGGACACGGCGTGGGAGGAGACCTCCATGGAGGCGGCATCGAGCCCGCGTTCGCGCATGAGCGCGAGCAGGGCGTGCACGTCGGTGGATTCCGGGGTGGTCAGCAGGCTCGGGATCGGCTCGGCGCCGGCAAGGATCTCGATGGTCCCGATCAGCCCGGTCCGTTTGCCGAGCGCCTGCAGGAGGGCGTTGATGAAGTAGGTGGTGGTGGTCTTGCCGTTGGTGCCTGTGACCCCGAAGAGCGCGGGCGCCCCGGCGCCGTCGGGCCGGCTCTGGTAGATCAGTGCGGAGAGCCGGCCGACGACGCTGCGCGGCTCCTCGGCCAACAGGACGGGGACGGGGATGTCAGTGGCCAGGGCCAGCAGGCGCGCCCCGGCGTCGTCTGTCAGGACGGCTACGGCGCCCGCATCGATGGCCTGGGAGGCAAAGTCGGCACCGTGCCTGGTGGCGCCGGGCAGGGCCACGTAAAGGTCTCCCGGGCGGACCGAGCGGGAGTTCAGGGAGATCCCGGTGACCGTGACAGTGCTGGATGCCCCGGGAACGGCGACGCCGATTGCCTCCCCGATGGCGGCCAGCGGCACCGCGGCAACCGCAGTGGGCCGGAAGCCCGGCGTGGAATCGTGGCCGAACGGCACGGAAGCATCGGGGTCGGTGAGCTCTGACAAGTGGATCTCCGTTGTGGTGCTAGTGGATCGGGCCCATGCAATGGGGGCACGTACGAAGGCGTGCTCGGGTGCATAGGCACTTGGGGGTGGCGCCGGCTGGTGACTGCCGGGCGCCGGATGGAACAGGCGCTATTTCGCGTACTGCGGCAACCGGGCGGGTTCGCCGGTGGAGGGCTGGACGTTGAAAGTGCGCAGCGTCTGGCTCATCACCGAACGGAACACCGGTCCGTTGGTGATTCCGTAGATGCTTCCCTTGGGCCGTTGCAGGACCACCTCAACAATAAACCGCGGATCGTCCATGGGCGCCATTCCGATGATCGAAGCGGTGTAGCCGCAAAACCCGGATTTGCCGTCATCGCACGGGGACTCGGACGTGCCTGTCTTGGCGCCTATCCTGTATCCGTCAATCGCCGCTTCCTTGATCTCGCCCTCGGTGACGGCGCTCTCGAGGATGTCGCGGACCTGCTTGGCGGTCTCCTTGGAAACGACCTGCTGCGGGTCCTTGGCCGGGACTTTCTCCTCGGTTCCGTCCGGGCTGATGTAGCTGTCGATCAGCCGCGGCTGGAGCATCACGCCGTCGTTGGCGATGCTCTGGTAGGCGCGGACGGTCTGGAGGGTGGACTGGGCGACGCCCTGGCCGAAGAGGACGGTGTATTGCTGGCGGCCGTCCCATTGGTCGGCGGGGGTCAGGATGCCCTTGGATTCGGCCGGGAGTCCGATGTCGGGGGCCTCGCCGATGCCAAATTTCCGCAGCCAGTTATAGCGCTGGTCCTTGCTCAGGCGCTGCCCCACCATGACCGTGCCGGTATTCATGGAGTAGCCGACGATTCCGGCCAGTGTCCGTTGCTCGGTGCCGTGCTCGAACGCGTCGCTGAAGGTCTGCCCGTCCACGGTGTATGTCGGTGGAATGGTGAAGGTATCCAGCGGGCTGGACTTGCCCTCCTGGATCGCGGCAGCGGCGGTGATCATTTTCTCCACGGACCCTGGCTCGTAGGAGGCGGTAACGGCCCGGACTCCGCGGTCCTCGGCGGGAACCTTGCCGGGATCATTGGGATCCGGGGCGTCGGTGTCCGCCATGGCGATGATGTTGCCGGTCTTGATGTCAGAGACGACGATCACGCCCCATTCGGCGCCGAGCTTGTCCTTCTGGCTTTGGATGGCCTGCTGGGAAAAATATTGCAGGTCCGAGTTCAGCGTGAGCTTGATGTCCTTGCCGTTGATCGCCGGCGTCAGCTCGTCCACGCCGACCGGGATCCGCAGCCCGTCCGCGCCGATCTCGAACACGCGCTTGCCCGGCGTTCCCTTGAGGATCTCGTCCTGGGTCTGCTCGAGCCCCGCCTGCCCGGTAGTGCCGTCCTTGAGGAACCCGACAATTCCGCCGGCCACCGAGCCGTTGGGGTAGACGCGCTTGCTGGTGCCTTCGGTGACAATGCCCGGAATCTGCAGCTTGGAGACGCGGTCCTCGACGTCGGGCTTCAGGTCCTTGGCCACGATGTAGTACCGCTGGGTTCCGGTCAGGGCCTGGCGCAGGGCGTCGCGGTCCATGCCGAGCACGCCGGCCAGTTCGGAGATGCCCTGGTCCCGGGTGACCTTGACGAGCTCTTCCTTGCCGTCGATGGTTTCGAGCCGGCGGAAGGTGTCCGTCTTGGTGTTCACGGTCTGGTCCACCACCACGTTGTAGCGGATGACGCTGCTGGCCAGGACCGTGCCGGACGAATCGAGGATGCTGCCGCGCTCGGCGGGCAGCACTATGGGCGTGAGCCGGTTGTTGAGCGCGGCTTCCGCCATGCCCCCAACGTCCAGCCCCTGGACCATGAACAGCTTGCCGCCGACCACCAGCAGGAGGGTCAACATGATGCCGAGTCCCCAGCGGAGCCGCCGGGTGGCGCTTGGGGCTTTCGCCTTGCTTGCCTTGCCGGAGTTCTTCGCCACGGTGAGTCCTTGCTGCTTGCCTTGCTGGTGGTCAGTGAACGTTACTGCCCGGGGGTCTTCTGCGCTGGGGCCGGAACCGATCCGCCGTGGAGCTCCACCGCAGGGGTCTTGGGGGCCGCCGCGGCCGGCGCGGGTGCGGGCTTTGCGGCCGCAGGCGCGGTGTCCGTTTCTGCCGGTTTGCGCTGGGCGAGCGGTTCATTTTCCGTGGCCGGCGGGACGACGTTGAGCGCCCCGGCGAGGGCCGGCGCGGCGATAACGGCACCGGGCGCGTCGCCCTTGACCGCCGGCTTGGCCTTTCCGGTGACGCTGAGGGTCGAAAGGTCGATCTGGCCCTTGGCGAGGGAAGCCACCATGCCTAACTCCGTGGCCCTGGCCGCGAGGTTCTGCGGGGCGTCGAAATTTTGGACCTGCTGGGTGAGGTCCTGGTTCTGCTTGGTCAGGGTGGTCTGTTCACTGCGGAGCTGGACCAGCTGGTACTGGGCGGAGGAAACGGAGATGTTCAGGACCAGGACAGCCATGAGGGCAATGGCCAGGAGGCCGAAGCAGAGGACCACGAACGGTGCGCGGCGCTTGCGGGGCACCGAGCGGACCACGGACAGCGGAGTGCGTGCCTTCCGGGTCTGCTCAATTCCCGGGCGGCCGCCTGGCAGGGCACGGGCAGTGGCGCCCTGGGCAACGGGGTAGCTGTTGACGGCTGCGGTGCTCATGCTGCTCTCCTGGCTTTGATGCGTTCGACGGCGCGCAGCCGGGCGGAAGCTGCGCGGGGGTTTTCGGCGATTTCAGCGGCGGTGGGTACCTCGGTGCCCTTCGTCAGGGTTTTGAGTTCGGCTTTGTGCTCTTCGAGCTCGACCGGGAAGCCGAGCGGGGCCGAGGACTTCGATCCGGCCTGGAAGAAGCCCTTGACGATCTTGTCTTCCAGGGAGTGGTAGGACATGACCACCACGCGGCCGCCGAGGGCGATGGCCTCGATGGCTGCCGGGATGGCCCGCTCCAGGACGTCCAGTTCCTCGTTGACCTCAATCCGGAGGGCCTGGAAGGTGCGCTTGGCGGGGTGGCCGCCGGATTTGGCGGCGCCGGCGGGTACCACGGAGCGGATCTGTTCGACGAGTTCGCCGGTGGTCGTGAAGGGCTTTTCGGCACGCGCTGCCACGATCCTGTTCGCGATGCGCCCGGCGAATTTCTCTTCGCCCCATTTCCGGATAATCCGGACGAGTTCTTCTTCGCTGTAGTTATTGACGACGTCGGCGGCCGTCTGGCCGCGGCTGGTGTCCATCCGCATGTCCAGTGGCGCGTCGAAGGAGTACGCGAAGCCGCGTTCCCGTTCGTCCAACTGGAGGGAGGAAACGCCGAGGTCCATGAGCACGCCGTGGACTTCGGTGAAGCCCAGGTCCGCGAGCACGTCCGGGATTTCGTCGTAGACGGCGTGAACGAGGTCGGTCCGGTTGGCGAAGGGAGCCAGTCGCGCCCCCGCCAGAGCCAGGGCTTCCTCGTCGCGGTCGATGCCGATGAGGTGAAGGTCGGGAAAGCGCTGGAGGAGGGCCTCGGAGTGGCCGCCCATGCCAAGGGTCGCGTCGATCACCACGGGGGTTTCGCCGCGGCTCCGGGCTGCCTCGAATCCAGGGGCCAACAAATTGATGCACCGGTCCTTGAGGACCGGTACATGGCGTTCGGACGTAGGCTTCGCCTGGTCGGGATCCGTCATGCCTTCGTCCTTTCGTTGACCGTGTTCATTGCGTTTTGCTGGTTCCGCGTTGCTGGTTGTGGCTCTTAAGCAACGTTCCTTGGTCCAGATCCCCATCCGCGCCTACCCTGCGCCGGCCTGACTCCGGGGAAGTGAGCCAGGACAGCAACCGGATGGGCGGCTGGAGATCTCGATCAAGGAACGTTGTGTGCTGGTGGTTCAGTTGGGGTTCAGAGAATCCCCGGGATGGCGTCGTCGGTTTCCGAGAAGGCGGTTTCCTTTTCGGCCAGGTACTCACTCCAAGCCTGGGCGTCCCAGATCTCCGCGCGGGATCCTGCGCCAATGACGGCGAGTTCCCGGCCAAGACCTGCATATTCCCGGAGCGCCGGCGGAATCGTCACGCGCCCCTGCTTGTCAGGTACCTCGTCAGAGGCCCCAGAGAGGAAAACACGGATGTAGTCACGTGCTTGCTTGGAGGAAATTGGAGCCTCCCGCATCTGCTCGTGAACCCGGCCGAATTCCGCCTCACTGAAGACATAGATGCAACGTTCCTGGCCCCTTGTGAGAACCAGCCCGCTGGCAAGTTCCTCGCGGAACTTTGCGGGGAGGATAATTCGACCTTTTTCGTCCAGACGTGGCGAATGTGTGCCGAGAAACACGGCCCACCGCCTGTCTGTTCTAGTTAGCCCAACGTCCCCTGTGTTGCCACTACCCTCTTACGCCCTCCACATTACTCCACATCGCTCCACAGTCAACGACACGCCCGTGAAGTTTAGACAAATCTGCGGATGTTTATCCCCTTTCTTCCCTGCATTTGCAGGCAAACGGGATTGGTGGGGGAAAGTGGAGCGATTTTGCCTGCTTGCCTCGGCCGCCGTCGCCGATCGACGTCGCGGAGCGATCGCCCGCGTGATGGAATTTGGCGGCGTGTCCCGTTTCGTGCTGTTTGGTGGTCCCGAGCATCCGGAAAATGCCGCCTTAAATGGCGAAAGACCCGCCGAAGCGGGTCTTTCGCCGTCCCCCGGCGAACCGGTGGCGGGAAGTGGAGGGCCTACGGGGCCGTGACGGAGCGGTTCAGGATTCGCCCCCGTGCCGCTCGTCCCAGCGCTGCTCCAGGTTGCTCATGAACGAGCTCCGGGGTTTGCCCTGCTTGCGGCCGCCAGCTGCCCTGGCCTTGCCGACGGCGGAACTGCGCATTGTGGCGAAATAGACACCAGCGCCCATCACCACAAAGCCGAGGACTCCAACGAAGATGTTTTGCATCGAAACCCCGATTAACAACAACAGCACGCCCGCAAGTGTCGCGAGCACACCGATGACGAGGTGGCGGGTGGACCAAGATCGCCCTGGGACCGATCCCATCGAGTTTGCAAACTTCGGGTCGTCCTCATGCAGCTGCTTCTCTAGTTGCTCCAGCAACTTCTGTTCGTGCTCCGAGAGCGGCATCACGACCTCCTCATATCCGCCAACGTCCGGGCGTGACGTGGCCATTGCCCTAATCCCCTAACGCCCGGGCTTCCGAAGTGGTTCCCATTCACCGCCCTTGGTGAAGGGTCAATTCAAAAGTCCCGTGCCGGTCCTCAGCTGGCTGGGCCGTCCGCACGACCCAGCTGTCCTAAACCTAGGTATTAATAAGGATAGATTGTCGCGGCCTGTTCTGAAAGACAGTCTTAAGGCCCTGTCGCGTGCGCGGATGTCCGCGGCGTGACGGACGCACCAAATCCTTATCCGGGCTCGTCCGTGGGCGCCCCCGGATCCAGGAGCCGGGCCGGGAGAACTGACTTATTGCCGAATTTCCGGGTGACCGCGTCGAGGGCCTGTTCGGCGGCGCGCCAGTTGTCGTCGCGGCGGTCCAGGCTGAGCTGAAGAGGGGCGTCGGCAGCCTCTTCGAGCTGTTCGGCCCGGATGCCCACGAGCCGGACCGTCATGGGCCGGTCGCCCACCGATTCCAGGAGCTGGACGGCCACCGCGTAGAGGAGCTGGGCGCTGTCGATCGGTGTGCTCACGGTGCGGCTGCGGGTGATGGTGGAAAAATCGGCGTAGCGCAGCTTGAGCGCCACGGTGCGGGCATGCAGGCCGGCGCTGCGGAGGCGTTCCGCCGTCCGGTGTGAAAGGCGAAGCAGTTCACGGTGCAGCAGGGTGTCATCCGCGGTGTCAGTGGCGAATGTCTCCTCGGCTCCAATGCTCTTTTCCAGCCGGGCCGGCGTCACCGGGCGCGGATCGATGCCCCACGAGAGCCGGTATACGTGCTCTCCCGAGGCACCCAGCAGTTTCCGCAGCGAGGGCAGCGGCGAGGCGGCGACGTCCGCCACCGTCCGGATGCCCCTCCGGGCGAGTACTTCCACGGTCTTGCCGCCCACTCCCCACAGCGCACTGACGGGGAGGCTGTGCAGGTACGGAACAGTTTCCTCCGGCGTGATCAGCAGCAGCCCGTCCGGCTTGCACCGGGTGGAGGCGATCTTGGCCACAAACTTGCTGGCGGCAATGCCCACCGACGCCGTGATTCCCAATTCCCGGACGACGCGGGCCCGGATGAGTTCGCCGATCTCACGGGGCGGACCGAGCCGCCGGATGGCTCCCCCGACGTCCATGAACGCCTCGTCCACGCTGAGCGGCTCGACGAGATCGGTGATGGAACCAAAGATTTCCATGATCTGGCCGGACACTTCGTAGTAGAGCTTGTGCCGGGGCTCGATGATGACCGCCTGTGGGCACATGCGTGCCGCAACCACCATGGGCATGGCCGATCTGACGCCAAAGGCCCGGGCCTCGTAGGAGGCGGAGAGCACTACAGAGCGGTCCGCGGGATAGCCCACAATCACCGGCCTGCCCTTCAGCTCGGGACGGCTGCGCAACTCCACCGAGACAAAGAAGGCGTCCATGTCAACGTGCATGATGCTGCTGCGCCGGAGTTCGAGCAGGGATTCCCCGCTGAGGCGCGCAGCAGGCTGGACAGCTGGCTGATCTTTGAGCTGGATCCGTGGCTGTGAATTCGACGCTGCCGACACCGGCTTCGACACCGGATTCGACGGCGGATTCGGCACCGGATTCGACGACGGATAGTGGCGCACATTCCCCTGCGCCCCCTGCTGATTGTCTGCGTCCGGCCCCACGTCTTCAATCCTATGCCCGGGGACTGACTAAACTGGAGGCTGATTCCGCGTCAACACCGTGTCAACACCAGGAGGAAAATCCCTGTGAAGGTATTTGGACAGCGCAAACGTGCCGCAGCGGCCCTCGCGGCGGCGGGCACGTTATTGGCCTTGGCGGCATGCACGCCAGCCGGCAGCGGGAGCCCGGCGACGTCGGCGTCGGGCTCCTCCGCATCGCCGCAGTCCTCCACCACGGCTCCTCCCAGCCCCTCCGCGGAGCCCGGCACCTCGGCCACGGTCGGCGCCCTGGTTCCCGGCTTCCCGCAGGCGCTCCTGCCACTCATGCCCGGAGCCAAGGTGGTGTCCAGCAGCTTTGACAAGACAACCGTGCCGGCAACCGTGGCACTGGTCGGCAGCATCACGGCCCCTGCCGCAGACGTCCTGGCCTTCTATACCAAGGGGCTGGAGGCACAGGGTTTCAAGGCGGTGCCCGGTGAATCCGTAGGCGCCGTGCCCTCCAAGGACTTCCTTCGCGGGGACAACGAGACCGTGAACATCTCCGTCATGGAGAAATCGGGTGTGTCCACCTTCACCATTGGCGCGAACGTGGCTGCCGAGTCCGTCAAGTGAGTCTCGCTGAACAGCTGCGGCTCGAGCAGGCGGAGTTCGTGGCCGCCGTCGCCGGCAAGCTCACGGATTTCCTGACCAGCCGCCAGGCCGTCATGTCCTCGATCTCCCAGGACATTGATCCGCTCATGGGCTCGATCTCAAACCTGGTCACGGGCGGAAAGCGCCTGCGGGCACTCATGTGCTATTGGGGCTGGCGTGGCGCCGGCGGCGAGGCCGGCGCGGCTGAGGTGGTCACGGCAGGCTCGGCCCTGGAGCTGTTCCAGGCAGCGGCCCTGATCCACGATGACATCATTGACCGCTCGGATACCCGGCGGGGCGGCCCCAGCGTCCACCGCCGGTTCATCGAACTGCACGAGGCCCAGGGCTGGGCGCTGGACAGCGAGCGGTTCGGGCATGCGGCGGCCATCCTGACCGGCGATCTCTGCCTGTCCTTCAGCGAGGAATCCTTCACCGAGATCGGACACCGCGCCGCCTCCGGCAGCCCGGCCCGGCTCATCTTCAACCTCATGCGCGCCGAAGTGATGGCCGGGCAGTACCTGGACATCCTGGAAGAGGTCGCCGGGCCCAGGCGGGACCGTGCGGGTGCGGTCAGCCGGGCCCAGTCCATCATCCGGTTCAAGTCGGCCAAGTACTCCACCGAGCATCCACTCGCGCTTGGCGGCGCCCTGGCCGGCGCCGGCGACGAACTGCTGCGCGGCTATTCCGCTTTTGCGCTGCCGCTCGGCGAGGCGTTCCAGCTGCGGGACGATGTCCTTGGCGTGTTCGGCGATCCTGTCACTACCGGCAAGCCTGCCGGTGACGATCTCCGTGAGGGCAAGCGCACCGTCCTGGTGGCCTTCGCCCTGGACCAGGCATCGGCGGACGAATCGGAATTCATCGACGCCAAGCTGGGCAGCCCCGATCTCAGCGATGCGGACATCGAGGAGATCCGGCGGATCATCGTGGACTGCGGCGCGCTCAACGCCACGGAAGTACTGATCGAGGAGTTCGGCAAGGCGGCCTTCGCCGCCCTGGACCTCCTGCCACTGGAGGAGCTGCCCAAGACCGCGCTCCGCAGGCTGGCCGAGGCAACGGTGAGCCGCGCCGCCTAGCCCGGGCCAAGCCCAGGGCAAAAACCAGGACAAAAAACCAGGGACGAAACCGGCCAAACACCAGCTTAAAACGCAGCGGGCCGTGCACAGCGACATGAGCTGTACACGGCCCGCAATGGCACCCTGCAGGGATGCTGCCGGCTTATTGAAGGCGCCGGCCGGCCCCTACCAGGCCAGTGACTGCGCCCTGCGGCGGATTTCGGTCTTGCGCCCTTCCCGGAGGGCGTCGATCGGCCGGCCGCGGAGGGACTCGTCCGGGGTAAAGAGCCAACTGATCAGTTCTTCGTCCGAGTATCCGGCGTCCGAGAGGACAACGATGGTGCCCTTCAGGCTTTCCACTGCGTGCCCGTCCTGGATGAAAGCCGCAGGCACGGACCGGATGCGCCGGTCGCCGATTCTCACAGCCGCCAGCGCACGCTCGTCCAGAAGTGCATGGACTTTGGTAATAGATACATTCATAAGCTGTGCGACATCGGGCAGGGGCAGCCATTCGCCCACGAGGCTTTCTACATTACTCACGGATAAAGATTGCCACGGCCGGTGCCCCGCCGCCTAGTCGGCAGCCGCGGTAATGACGGCCGCGGCCGTGCTTCACCCCGCCTGCCGGAATGCCGCCCGGGTCCAAACGGGACTCCGCGGGACGTCTTTTTGCCGACACTCCGCCGGAGGCTGGTTTGCGGAATGTCAAAGGGTTCTTGTGCTAATTGCCAATTCATGAGACATTCACATAGATCACATTTGTAACAGAAATAACTTTTGTCACACTGGTAACACCAGTTATACCGGCCTGACCGCAGCGTTGCCGCTGAGAAGAGGATCTTTCCAATGACAACCTCACGTTCGCCACAGCTCCGTCCGGGGCGCAGCCTGCCGCTGATCGCGGCGACGACGGCGGCGCTTCCCGCCGTCGTGCTTTCCTCCCTGGCGATCGCCCAGCCTGCCGCGGCCGAATCGCGCACCCGTACGGTGCCGGCCACCCTCGCGGCCGCCATGCGTGCCCAGGCGAAGGCAGACACGGCAACAGCCCTGAAGGCGGCGGTGATCCCCGCGGCCTCCGTCCCGGCAACACTGCCAAGCGCCATGCGGCCCGCTCAGTCTGCCGTTCCCGCCGTGTACACGATTGCCCGCGGCGACACCATCAGTGCTGTCGCCGGCCGCTACGGCCTGGACACCTTTGCCGTGCTGAAGCTGAACAATCTGCAGGCCAACACCATCATCTACCCGGGGCAGAAGATCAAGCTCACGGGTTCGGCTCCGGCGCCGGCAGCCACTCCGGCCGCCCCGGCCACGTCCGCCCCCGTTACGGCCGCCTCCGGTGGCGGCACGGTCTACGTCGTGAAGCCGGGCGACACGCTGAGCGGCATCGCCGCCCGCCACGGCGTCGGGCTGTCCGAGGTCTTCAAGTGGAACGGGCTTGGCATGGGTTCGGTGATCTATCCCGGCCAGAAGGTCAAGGTCGGCGGCGGTTCCAGCACCCCGGCGCCCTCCGCTCCGGTTGCCACAGCACCGGCGACGTCGGCGCCCAAGCCGGCAAGCTCTGGCTCGTACACGATCAAGGCAGGCGACACCCTCTCCGGCATCGCGGCCCGCAACAACGTCAGGCTCTCGGATGTGCTCTCGGCCAACCGGCTGACGATGTCGAGCATCATCTACCCGGGCCAGAAGCTTGCCATCCCCGGCGCGTCGACTATCGCACCGGCGTCGAGCACCCCGACTGCAACCGCACCCCTGGTGCCCAGCACGTTCCTCGGGTTCAGCTACCCGGCCGCGGTGGTCAGCTCGGCCAACCAGAACAAGGCGCTGCTCAACGCCTCTCCGGTCCCCAGCCGCCAACAGATGAAGTCGATCGTGGCGGACACGGCGCGCCGCATGGGCGTGGACGCCAGCCTCGCGCTGGCATTTGCCTTCCAGGAGTCCGGCTTCGACCAGCGCGCGGTGTCACCGGCCAATGCGATCGGCACCATGCAGGTCATCCCGTCCTCCGGCGAGTGGGCCTCGGACCTCGTGGGCCGCAAGCTGAATCTGCTGGACCCGTACGACAACGCCACGGCAGGCATCGCGATCATCCGCCAGCTGGTCCGCACCAGCCCCGACCTGGATTCGGCGATCGCCGGCTACTACCAGGGCCAGTACTCGGTCAGCCAGAATGGCATGTTCGAGGACACCAAGGGCTATGTCGCTGCCATCAATGCCAACCGGACGCTGTTCCGCTAAATTGCATAGCCACCCCACGCTCCAGCACGGCGGAGCGTGACGCTACGGGCCCGGATCGCATGGTGATCCGGGCCCGTTCCGTTCAGCGACTACGATTGTAAGGTGCAAGAATACGTGTCGGACGCTCTCGTCGGGAACCTGGTGGACAACCGCTACCGGGTTCAATCCAGGCTCGCCCGCGGTGGGATGTCCACCGTGTACCTTGCCACGGACCAGCGCCTTGAGCGCGATGTCGCGCTGAAAGTCCTCCATCCCCACCTGGCCGACGACCCGCAGTTCCTCGACCGGCTGGGGCGCGAGGCCAAAGCTGCCGCCCGCCTCTCCCACCCCCATGTGGTGGGTGTCCTGGACCAGGGCGAGGACGGCCGGCTCGCCTATCTGGTCATGGAATTCATCAAGGGCCACACGCTCCGGGACGTCCTCAATGACAAGGGTGCCCTGTCGCCGCGGCTGGCCCTGGCGCTGATCGATCCGGTGGTCGAAGGACTGGGCGCCGCGCACGCCGCCGGCATGATCCACCGGGACATCAAGCCGGAGAACGTCCTTATCGCCGACGACGGGCGGATCAAGCTCGGCGACTTCGGCCTGGCCCGCGCCATCTCGACGTCCACAAGCACCGGGGCCTTGATCGGGACTGTCGCCTACCTCTCCCCCGAACTGGTCCTGGGCAAGCAGGCAGACGCCCGCAGCGACATCTATTCGGTGGGCATCATGCTCTACGAAATGATCACCGGCCGGCAGCCGTTTGACGGCGAGGTGCCCATCCAGGTGGCCTACCAGCACGTCAATGCCACCGTGGAGGCTCCCTCCGTTGCCGTACCCGGGCTGGCCGCGGAGATCGACGAACTTGTCCAGTGGTGCACGGACAGGGACCCGGACAAACGCCCCGTGGACGGAAGCGCCCTGCTGTCCGAGCTTCGGCACATCAGGACCAACCTCAGCGACGCCGAACTCGACCTCCAGCCTCCGGCCGCCGTCCGCAACCCGCTGCCCGCGGTGGCGGCAGCCCCGCCGGGCCGGACACCCGGCGGCGCGGTCCCGGCGTCGGACGCGCAGGACACCGCCCAGGACACTGCCCATGTGCAGCCGCCCACGGAAATGCCCACCGAGATGTACGGCAGCTTCGCCCAGCCCACGGAGATGATCGCCCGCGCCGGCGGCAACCCGACCACCGTGATGTCCAATGCCCCGCGGCGGCCGGCGTACGGGCCCTTGTCCACCCCGGACGAGTCGGCCTACGACGGCGCCGGCGGATATGAGGATCCGGCGGAAGTCGCAGTTCCGCCCAGCAAGCGTATCCAGCGCAAGCTGGACCGCGACGAGGAGAAGGCGCGCCAGCGCGCTGCGGCCACGCCCACCAAGACCCTGCACGAGGGGAACCCGCGGCGCCGCGGACTGCTGTGGATTGTCCTGCTGGTCGTCGCGGCGCTGCTCGCCGCCGTCGCCGGCTGGTTCTTCGGCATGGGTCCGGGCTCGCCCGGCACGATTCCCCCGGTAGCCAACAAGACCGTTGCCGAGGCCCAGGATTTGCTCCGCACCGCCGGATTCCAATCCACCGTCAAGGATGTCTACGACGACGACGTCTCGCCGGGCCTGGTGGTCGGCTCGGAACCGAACGCCGGAGAAGTCATCCGCAAGTTCCAGCCGGTGTCCCTTGCCGTGTCCAAGGGGCCAGAGCTGTTCCCGCTCCCGGAGCTCACCGGCAAGACCCTGGACGAGGCCAAGACAGCCCTCAACGGCGCCCAGATGGCGCTGGGCCCGGTTACCGAGACGTTCGATGAATCGGCACCTGCCGGCACCGTCCTGGCCCAGGCGCCGCGCAGCGGCAACCCGGTCAAGCACGGGACGCCCGTGGGCCTCACGGTCTCCAAGGGCCCGCAGCCCATTCCGGTTCCGGACGTCCGGGGCCAGGAGCAGGGTGCCGCAGTCAAGGCCCTCGAGGCTGCCGGGCTGAAGGCCGTGGTGGCCCCCGAGCCCGTCAACGACAAGAACGTGCCCAAGGGAGCCGTGCTGGCACAGGACCCGGCCTCCGGCAACCTGACCAAGGGCGGTGCCGTCACGCTGACCATCTCGAAGGGCCCCAAGCTCGTCGAGGTACCCAGTTTCATCGGGAAACAGGCCAAGGAAGCCAAGCAAGCCCTCGAACAGCTCGGCTTCGAGGTCAAGATCGATGAGATCCTGGGCGGATTCTTCGGAACAGTCCGCGCCCAGGATCCGGTCAACACGAGCGTACCGGAAGGCTCACTGATCACGCTGACTGTCGTCTGACCGGAGGCGCCAGCCGTCGACAGCCTGCCCCGAGCTGGCGAAACAGACCGCACAGGCCCACCGCACAGGCCCGCCACACAGAAAAGCTCCGCCCGGCTGGATCCAGCTGGGCGGAGCTTTTCTATGTGGTGGGCGGCTGTTCCCTAGCGCTTGGCGAGGGCGCCGGCCACAAGGAACGCCATTTCGAGCGACTGCATGTGGTTCAGTCGCGGATCGCAGACCGACTCGTAGCGGTCAAGGAAGGCTTCCTGGTCGATCGGGTCTGCCCCGCCGAGGCACTCGGCGACGTCGTCGCCCGTCATCTCCACGTGCAGGCCGCCGGGAACGGTCCCCAGCGCGTGGTGGACTTCGAAGAATCCGCGGACCTCGTCGATGACGTCGTCGAAGTTGCGGGTCTTGTAGCCGTTCGGCGAGGTGACCGTGTTGCCGTGCATGGGGTCGGTGACCCACAGGACCTGTGCCCCGGAGGCGGTGACGCGCTCGACGATCGCGGGCAGCTTCTCGCGGATGTTGCTGGCGCCCATGCGGGTGATGAAGGTGAGGCGGCCCGGTTCCCGCTCCGGATCCAGCTTGTCGATCAGGCGCAGGGCGTCGTCTCCGCTGGTCGAGGGGCCGAGCTTCACGCCGATCGGGTTGCGGACGCGGGAGAGGAAGTCAACGTGTGCGTGGTCCAGCTCGCGGGTGCGCTCCCCGATCCACAGGAAGTGCGCCGAGGTGTCGTAGGGCAGTCCGGTGCGCGAGTCGATGCGGGTCAGGGCGCGCTCGTAGTCCAGCAGCAGGGCCTCGTGGCTGGAGAAGAACTCGACGCGCTTGAGTGCCTCGAAATCGGCGCCGCAGGAGGACATGAACTTGATGGCGCGGTCGATGTCCCGGGCCAGGGACTCGTAGCGGGCGTGGGCCGGGTTCTCGGTGAAGCCCTTGTTCCATTGGTGCACCAGGCGCAGGTCAGCGAAGCCGCCCTGGGTGAAGGCGCGGATCAGGTTCAGGGTCGAGGCGGAGGTGTGGTACGCCTTCAGCATCCGGCCGGCATCGTGGGCGCGGGATTCGGGGGTGAAGTCGTAGCCGTTGACGATGTCGCCGCGGTAGGCCGGCAGGGTGACGCCGTCGCGCGTTTCATCGTTGGAGGACCGGGGCTTGGCGAACTGACCGGCCATGCGGCCCATCTTGATGACGGGCATGGCCGCACCGTAGGTGAGGACGACCGCCATCTGCAGGATGGTCCGGACGCGGGCGCTGATCTTGTCCGCCGTCGCGGCCTCGAAGGTCTCGGCGCAGTCGCCGCCCTGGAGCAGGAACGCCTTGCCCTGCGCGGCGGCGGCCAGCCGTTCGCGCAGGATGTCCACTTCGCCGGCGAACACGAGGGGCGGGAGGACGGAAAGTTCCTTGACGGAGGCCTCGAACACTGCCGGGTCCGTCCATGTGGGCTGCTGCGATGCCTGGAGTTCCCGCCAGTTGTCCAGTCCGGGATAGTTGGCGGCTCCGCTCTGGGCGGTGCTGGTCAGCGGGGAAACTGGTTTCTCAGATAGCTCGGTCACCTTCTAAGGATAGTTGCCCCGCGGAAGTTCAGCGGCCCGGCCTGTCATTGACAGCTCGGTTGCCGTCATATGGAAGCTGTGGCGCCCCTCAGGCGGTCCCGGGAACCTCCGGGCTGTCCTCTCCGGGCCTTGTGTCGGGCCTTGTCTGGGGCGTTGTGTCGGGAGCTGATTCCTGCGCAGCATCAGGGCCGGAGGGGGCAGTGTCCGGGGCGGCGTCCTGCGCCTTGCCGGCCATGCGGAGCTTCACGACGGCGGCGTACTCGTCCACGTATTCCTGGCCGGAGAGCCGCATCAGTTCGTACATGATCTCGTCCGTCACCGAACGCTGGACCATCCGGTCATCCTCCATCCCGTAGTAGCGGCTGAAGTCGAGTGGTTCGCCGAAGATCATGCCGATGCGGCGGATGTTGGGCACTCGCTTGCCGATCGGCTGGACTTTGTCCGTTCCGATCATTGCCACCGGGATGACCGGTACCCGGGCCTGCAGCGCAAGGCGGGCAACGCCCACCTTGCCTCGGTAGAGGCGCGCGTCGGGGCTGCGTGTCCCCTCGGGATAGATGCCCATGAGCGAGCCGTTCTTAAGCACTTCCATGCCTGCGTTCAGGGACTGCGCGGACGCGGCTCCCCCGGACCTGTCCATGGGGAGCTGGTTGGTGAGCCGGAAGAACGCAGCGGTCAGCCTGCCCTTGATCCCAGTGCCGGTGAAATATTCGGATTTCGCCAGGAAGACCACCGGCCGCGGCACCATGACCGGCATGAAGATGGAATCCGAAAAGGAGAGGTGGTTCGAGGCCAGGATCGCGGCACCCTGGGCCGGGACGTTGTCCAGGCCCTTGACCCAGGGCCGGAACAGCAGCTTCAGCACTGGTCCCAGGACAAACGTCTTCATGAACCAATAAAACACTCGGTGACCTCTCCGGAAGGCGTCTGGCCGGCCGCCCAAATCGGGCCCGGCCAGGACTTCAATGGACACCTTACTCTAGTGAGTTTTGCCGCCAAGGGTGACACGATGGGCTCATGACTGAAAGCAGCACTCCCCCGGCGCCCGCCGCTTTCAGCTACCCCGGCCACGGCCCCAACGCCCGGACCGGCGTGGCCATCTGCCACGGCTTCACGGGCAGCCCACTCAGCATCCTGCCCTGGGCGCAGCATCTTGCCGACCAGGGTTTCGCGGTATCTGTGCCGCTCCTGCCTGGGCACGGCACCCACTGGCGCGACCTCGCACGGCGGGGATGGCAGGACTGGTACACGAGCTTTGAGACGGCGTACCTGGACCTGTCCGCCCGAACCAGCACCTGCTACGTCGCCGGGCTGTCCATGGGCGGCACCATCGCCCTGCGTACGGCGGCCCGCCACAGCGTGGCCGGCGTGGCCGCAGTCAATCCCGGCTTGAGCTTCTATGACCGCAGGGTCAGGGTGGTGGGACTGCTCAAGTACTTCCAGCGCACCACCACGCCGATCCAGGAGGCGAATCCCACGGCGGCCAGTACGGACGACGGCGACTACTCCCTGACGCCGCTGGCCGCCGTCCACCAGCTGCGCCGGCTGTTCTCCGCAACCCTGCGGGACCTGCCCGCTGTCCAGGCCCCGGCCCTGGTCTTCAAGTCCGACACCGACGCCGTGGTCCCGCCGTCGTCCCTGGCCCTGCTGCGCAGGCGGCTCGGATCCCGGGACCTGACGGTGGTTCCCCTACCAAACAGCGGGCACGTTGCCACGCTGGATGCCGACGCGCCGCTACTCTTTGAGGAATCGGTGCGTTTCTTCCTGCAGCACGCCCGGGCCACCCAGACACGATCCACCATGCCGCCCCCCGCACCCTCGGAGACCCCATGAGCATCCTCCCGGACCACTCGCCGTTCAGCAGCCCGTACACCGGAACCGGTCCCCGGACCGGCGTCGTGGTATCCCACGGCTTCACCGGCAGCCCGCATGGCGTGCGGGACTGGGCGTTGTCACTGGCCGCGGCCGGGTTCGCCGTCCGGCTGCCCCTGCTCCCGGGCCACGGAACAAACTGGCAAGAGCTGGCCAGGACCCGCTGGCAGGACTGGCACGAAGCCCTGGACGCGGCCTACCTCGAACTTGCCGGGGAATGCGACGTCGTCGTGGTGGCCGGGCTGTCCATGGGCGGTGCGCTGGCATTGCGGATCGCGGCCACCCGGCCCGTGGCGGGAGTCGTGGTGGTCAACCCCGGCCTGGTCATCGATGATCCGCGCGCCCCGCTGGCCGGCGTCTTGAAGTTCGTCCTCAAGAGCACCCCCGCGATCGCCAATGACATCCTCAAACCGGGCATGGATGAGGGAGCGTACGCGCGGACTCCGGTGGCGGCCGCGCACGAGCTCAACAAGATGTTCAAGGACACCGTTCGGCTGCTGCCCCGCATCACCGCGCCCGTCCGGGTCTACCGTTCAGCGGTGGATCACGTGGTGTCCGAATCCAGCATGGTGGCCCTGCGCCGCGGGTTGACCAACGCCCCGCTGGAGGTG
The DNA here is from genome assembly GCF_056394525.1 of Arthrobacter sp. 10N43. Lineage (NCBI taxonomy): Bacteria > Bacillati > Actinomycetota > Actinomycetes > Micrococcales > Micrococcaceae > Arthrobacter > Arthrobacter sp. 10N43. The sequence continues at coordinate 59,283 of NZ_JBFTIA010000012.1, forward strand.
GTCCGGCTGGAAAACAGCTACCACGTGGCTACCATGGACAACGACGCGCCCGAGATCTTCCGTGGCACGGCCGACTTTGTCCGGTCCGTGGCATCCCCGGCCAGCCCGGACGCCGCCCGCGCCAGCCGGAAGGACACGGCCAATGACTAAACCGGACCCCAGCGTCCCGGACCCCGAGACCCCCGACCCGGAGACACCGGAGCCGGACCCCGCCGATCCCCTATCTCCCGCACCGGATGCTTCCGGCGTTCAGCCCTCCGGCGAGGCCCCGTCCCAGGCCTCCCAAGCCAATGAGTCCCCCGCCAATGGGTCCCCGGCCAATGAGTACCCGGAGTCCGCCGCCGCGGACGCGCTGTCCGCAGATGCAGTCTCCGAAGGTGCACTGTCTGCTGATGACGACGCCGTGTGGCTGGATCTGGTCGCCCGGCTGGAAGGCGTAGGGGCGGAGGCGGACGAGGCGACGGGAGGGCTGGCCGGCGGAACGGGCAGCACCGGCGCCGGCTCCAGTTCTCCGGCGGCCAGGACATTCCGCGATTTTGACCCGCTGGGCCTGGCAGGTGCCGCGCCGATCGAGCTCTCGGCCAAGGAGCGGCAGTCCCCTGCTCCGGGGAAGCCCGCGGCTGCCAGCAGCAGCGACGTTCCGGACACTGCCGCCGGTCCCCGCGACTATGAGCCCGAGGACGACGACGGCGCGTTCGTCCCGGAGGAGCCGCCCAGCCTGGCCGGGGCGGACCCCATGACCGTCCTGGCCTGGCTTGGCGCGGTGGGCGGCCCGATTGCCCTGGTGCTTGCGGCGATGTTCTGGCGGTCGGCACCGCTGCTGGCGATCCTTGGCATCGTGGCCGTGTTCGCGGCGTCGGTCGTATTCCTGATCATGAAGCTCCCGGACGAGAAGGACGAGCACGACGACGGCGCGCGGGTGTAGTCCCCGCGGCCACCGGGTCCACGCGTTTCCGGCTGCCATAGCCGCGCCCCTGCCTCGGGTGTGACCTACGTGTGCATGCGGCTGCTGACCCGGGAGAGGTCGGCCGCGCCGATCAGCCCGGCGTTCGGTCCGAGGGCCGCAAGCTCGATTTCGGCGGCAGGCCGGAAGCCACGGCCGGTGAGGTTCCGGGCGAAGGCCTTCCGGGCGGGTGCGACGAGCAGCTCGCCGGCATCACAGAGTCCGCCGCCGATCACGAACTTCCCCGGGTCCAGGGCCGCCGCGAGGTTGGCCAGGCCAAGGCCCAGCCATTCCCCCACGTCCTCGAGGAGTTCGCGGGATGTCGGGTCCCCGGCCTTGGCCAGTTCGGTCACGATCACACCCGTGATGCGTCCGACGTCGCCGTCGACAGCCTTGAGCAGTTCCTGGGCCACCGGGGAATTCGCGGCGGCCAGTTCCCTGGCCTCACGGCCGAGGGCATTGCCTGAGGCGTACTGCTCCCAGCAACCCCGGTTGCCGCACTCGCAGCGGTGGCCGCCCGGCATGATGATCTGATGGCCGAACTCCCCGGCCACACCGAAGCGGCCGCGTTCCACCCGTCCGTCCATCACCATGGCGCCGCCGATCCCGGTGCCCAGGGTGATGCAGACCAGCCGGTCCTGTCCCTGCCCGGCGCCGAAGCGCCATTCCGCCCAGGCGGCGGCGTCGGCGTCGTTGGTCAGCAGGACGGGGCGGCGCAGCAGCCGCTGCAGGTTATCGCGCAGGGGTTCATTGCGCCAGGCCAGGTGCGGGCTGAAGAGGACCGTCGCGCCATCCAGGTCCATCCAGCCGGCGGCGCCGATGCCGACCGACCAGATCCGGTGCCCTGCGCCCAGTTCTTTGACCAGTTCGACAATGACCTGCTCCACGGCGCGCGGGTCGTTGCCCGGGGTTAAGCGTTTCGCCTGGCTGAGGATCCGGCCGTCGGCATCGACCACGCCGGCGGCGACCTTGGTTCCCCCGATGTCGACGCCGATCGCCAGGCCCTTGCGGCCGAGCCGCAGCGGTGAACGAAGGTCGTGCCCGGCCGCGGCGGCCGCTCCGGCCAGGGCCCGGCTCCGCCAGGCGGCGGTCCGGCGGCGCAGGCCGGGCTGCCGGCCGGGTGTTGGTGTCTGCATGGTGCCCCATTCTATTCGCCGGGGTCCACACAACCGCGCAGGCGAAGCAGCATGACGTCGGTGCACTACACCACTGCCTGAGGCAACAACGCGGCCCTGCCGCCGACGTTCCCGGCACTCCGGACTGGCGGAACGGCGGGCCTGACCGTAAAGTTACTGGCCAGTAGGTGTCGCAGAACACACCATCCCGGGACCGCATACTAGGCTTAGCGGTACCCGTTGCGGGCCTATGGATACCAAAGGAGCTGTCGTGCGAGAAATGATTGTCCCGCCCCTGGTGAATGTCGATCCGGACACCAACGTCACCGATCTCGTGGTGCGCCAGGCGGCCAAGGCCTCCAACCCGGCCCTGTTCTCACGGCTCGATGCGGCAGGCCAGTGGCAGGACGTCCGTGCCACGGATTTCCTGGCCGACGTCACGGCCCTCGCCAAGGGCCTCATGGCCAGCGGCGTGGGCGCCGGCGACCGCGTCGGCATCATGTCCCGCACCCGGTATGAATGGGCCCTGATCGACTTCGCCATCTGGTTCGCCGGCGCCGTCTCAGTCCCGATCTACGAAACGTCCTCCCCCTCGCAGGTGGCCTGGAACCTCGGCGACTCCGGCGCCGTGGCCGCATTCGGCGAATCCGCGCACCACGAGGACATCATCCGGCAGGCAGCGACCTCCGAAGGGCTCACCGCCCTGCAGCACGTCTGGCAGCTCGAGGGCGACAGCCTGGACGAGGTCCGTGCGGCGGGAGCCGGCATCAGCGACGCCGAGCTCGAGGCGCGGCGCAGCCAGGCATCCCTGAGCGACATCGCCACGATCATCTACACCTCCGGAACCACCGGCCGGCCGAAGGGCTGCGAGCTGACCCACGGCAACTTTGTGGAACTCTCCGAGAACGCCCTGGCCACATCGCTGGGCACGATTGTGCACGAGCAGGCCAGGACCATCATGTTCTTGCCATTGGCGCACGTCTTCGCACGCTTCATCTCCGTGCTGGCCGTGGCCGCCGGCGTCACGGTGGCGCACACACCGGATATCAAGAACCTGCTGCCGGATCTGCAGAGCTACAAACCGACCTTCATCCTCGCCGTCCCGCGCGTCTTCGAAAAGGTCTACAACTCCGCCCTGACCAAGGCCGAGGACGGCGGCAAGGGCGCCATCTTCCACCGCGCCGCGGACACCGCCATCGAATTCTCCCGGGCGCGGCAGGCCGGCAAGGTGGGCCTCGTGCTGAAGCTCAAGCACGCCTTGTTCGACAAGCTCGTCTACGCCAAGCTCCGGGCCGCCATGGGCGGGCACGTCTCCCACGCCGTGTCCGGCGGCGGCCCGCTGGGTGAACGGCTGGGCCACTTCTTCCAAGGCATCGGCATGCAGATCCTGGAAGGCTACGGGCTGACCGAAACCACGGCGCCGGTCACCGTGAACACCCCGGACCTGATCAGGATCGGTACCGTCGGCGCCCCGATCCCGGGCAACTCCGTCAGGATCGCGGACGACGGCGAGATCCTCGCCAAGGGCGTATGCGTCATGCGCGGCTACTACAAGCGCGATGACCTGACCGCCGCGACGTTCGACGACGGCTGGTTCCGCACGGGCGACATCGGCCAGCTGGACGAGCAGGGGTTCCTGACCATCACGGGGCGCAAGAAGGAAATCATCGTCACGGCCGGCGGCAAGAACGTGGTCCCCGCCCTGCTGGAGGACCAGATCCGGGCGGACGCGCTCGTCTCGCAGGTGCTCGTGGTGGGCGACAACCGCCCGTTCATCGGCGCCCTCGTGACGCTGGACGAAGAAGCCCTTCCCGGCTGGCTGGGCCGCCACGGGCTCCCGGCCTCGACCTCGCTTGCCGAGGCTGCCGAGAACCCCGCGGTCAAGGCCGCCGTCCAGGAACTCATCAACCACGCCAACCAGTCGGTGTCCCAGGCCGAGGCGATCAAGTCCTTCCGGATCGTGCCGGCCGACTTCACCGAGGCCTCGGGCCACCTGACCCCCTCCATGAAGGTCAAGCGCGCGCAGGTGCTCAAGGACTTCGAGAACGTGATCGAGGAAATGTACAGCGCCAAGCGCACCACCCTCGCCTAGGCCGCGCCCACGCGTTGTTGTGCGTGAAACGCAGAAGGGTCCTTCCAGCTTTTGCCGGAAGGACCCTTCTGCGTTAAGCCGGCGAGGGTTGCTGTGCCCCCGCTGTTCGGCTGCTATTCAACGACCAGCAGCAGGTCCCCGCCCTGGACCTGTTCGATCGCGCCGACGGCGAGGCGCGCCACGGTGCCGGCCACCGGCGTCGTGATGGATGCCTCCATCTTCATGGCCTCGATCGTGGCAACGGTGTCGCCGGCCTTCACGGTGTCCCCTGCCTTGACGGTCAGGGTGACGGCGCCGGCGAACGGCGAGGCCACCTGGCCCGGCTGGGAGGTGTCGGCGCGTTCGGCCGCCTTGACGTTGCTCACCACGGAGCGGTCGCGGACGACGACGGGCCGGGACTGTCCATTGAGCGTGCACATGACCGTGCGCATGCCCTTCTCGTCCGGCTCGGAGACGGCCTCGAGCGAGGCGATCAGGTGGACGCCCTTTTCGAGCTCGATCTCGTGCTCCGCGCCGCGCTGCAGCCCGAAGAGGTAGTCGCGCGTGTCCAGCACCGAAAGGTTGCCGTAGGACTCGACGCTCTTCAGGTAGTCCTTGGTGGGACCGGCGAACAGCAGGCGGTTGAGCGTGCCGCGGCGGGTCTTGGAGTCGGCGTTCAGCCCGGCACTGTCCTCGGCGCTGAGTTCGACGTCGCGGACCTTGATGGTGCGGCCCTGCAGGGCCTTGGTCCGGAACGGCTCCGGCCAGCCTCCCGGCGGGTCGCCGAGCTCGCCGGAGAGGAAGCCGATCACCGAATCCGGGACGTCGTACTTCTGCGGGTTCTCGTTGAAGTCCGCGGGATCGGCGTTAAGGCCCACCAGGTGCAGGGCGAGGTCGCCCACCACCTTCGACGACGGTGTCACCTTCACCAGGCGGCCGAGGATCCGGTCTGCCGCGGTGTACATGTCCTCGATCGCCTCGAACCGCTCGCCAAGGCCCAGCGCCATTGCCTGCTGGCGCAGGTTGGAGAGCTGTCCGCCCGGAATCTCGTGCTGGTATACCCGGCCCGTGGGCCCCGGCAGTCCGGACTCGAACGGCGCGTAGACCCGGCGGACGGCTTCCCAGTACGGCTCAAGGGCACAGACGTTGGTGAGGCTGAGCCCGGTGTCACGCGGCGTGTGGGCCAGCGCGGCGACAAGGGCCGAGGCCGAGACCTGGCTGGTGGTGCCGGCCAGGGAGGCCGAGGCCACATCCACGGCGTCCACGCCGGCGTCCACGGCCGCGAGGAGCGTGGCCAGCTGGCCGCCTGCGGTGTCGTGGGTGTGCAGGTGGACGGGGAGGTCGAAGCGCTCCCGCAGCGCCGAAACGAGGCGCGCCGCGGCAGCCGGACGCAGCAGCCCGGCCATGTCCTTGATCGCGAGGATGTGTGCCCCGGCGTCGACGATCTTCTGCGCCAGCTCCAGGTAGTAGTCCAGGGTGTAGAGCGTCTCGTCCGGATCCAGCATGTCCGCGGTGTAACAGAGGGCAACCTCGGCGACGGCGGTGCCGGTCTCGCGGACGGCCCGGATGGCCGGGGCCATCTGGTTGACGTCGTTGAGGGCATCGAAGATGCGGAAGATGTCGATGCCCGTGGCGGCGGCCTCGTTGACGAACGCCACCGTGACCTCTTCCGGGTAGGGCGTGTAGCCGACGGTGTTCCGGCCGCGGAGCAGCATCTGCAGGCACAGGTTCGGCATCGCCTTGCGCAGGGCAGCAAGCCGGTCCCACGGGTCTTCGCCGAGGAAGCGCAGGGCGACGTCGTAGGTCGCCCCGCCCCAGGCCTCGACCGAGAGCAGCTGCGGGAGCAGCTTGGATTCGGCCGGACCGGCCGCCACGAGGTCGCGGGTGCGTACACGGGTGGCGAGCAGGGACTGGTGCGCGTCGCGGAAGGTGGTGTCCGTGACGGCCACGGCGTTCTGCGCGCGCAGGGCCCGGGCAAAGCCTTCCGGGCCGAGTTCCAGGAGCCGCTGGCGCGATCCCGGCTGGGCCTTGGCGTTATCGAGGGCCGGCAGCTTGTCCGCCGGGTCCGTGTGGACCTTCAGTTCGCCGTTGGGCTTGTTGACGGTCACATCGGCGAGCCAGGTCAGGAGCTTGGTGCCGCGGTCCGCCGAGACCCGCGCCTTCAGCAGCTGGGGCCGTTCGTCAATGAAGGAGGTGGCCACGTCGCCGGCGACGAAGTCGGCGTCGTCCAGGACGGCCTGTAGGAAGGAGATGTTGGTGGACACGCCGCGGATGCGGAATTCGGCCAGCGCCCGGCGGGCCCTCGCCACCGCGGCCGGGTAGTCGCGGCCGCGGCAGGTGAGCTTGACCAGCATGGAGTCGAAGTGCGGACTGATCTCCGCGCCCGAGTAGACGGTGCCGCCGTCGAGCCGGACACCGGCGCCGCCGGCTGACCGGTAGCCGGTGATCTTGCCGACGTCGGGACGGAAACCGTTCGCCGGGTCCTCCGTGGTGATGCGGCACTGCAGGGCGGCGCCCTTGAGCTGGACGGTCTCCTGCGAGAGGCCCAGGTCCGCGAGCGTCTCGCCGGAGGCGATGCGCAGCTGCGCCTGGACGAGGTCGACGTCGGTGACTTCCTCGGTGACGGTGTGCTCGACCTGGATGCGCGGGTTCATTTCGATGAATACGTGCTGGCCTGCGCGCTCCCCCACTGTGTCGACAAGGAATTCGACCGTGCCGGCGTTGACGTAGTTCAGCGCCTTCGCGAATTTGACGGCGTCGCGGTACAGGGCCTGCCGGATGCCCTCGTCGAGGTTCGGGGCCGGCGCGATCTCGATGACTTTCTGGTGGCGGCGCTGGATGGAACAGTCACGCTCGAAGAGGTGCATGACGTTGCCCTCGGCGTCGGCCAGGATCTGGACCTCAATGTGGCGCGGGCGCAGGACAGCCTGCTCAAGGAACATTGTGGGGTCCCCGAACGCGGCGTCGGCTTCGCGCATGGCGGCCTGCAGGGCCTCAGGCAGCGCCTCGCGGGTGTCGACGCGGCGCATGCCGCGCCCGCCGCCGCCGGCGACCGCCTTGGCGAAAATCGGGAAGCCGATCTCATCCGCTGCAGCAATCAGTTCGTCCAGGTCCTTCGACGGCTGGCTGGACTTCAGCACAGGGACGCCGGCCTTCCGCGCGGCCTCGAGGGCTGCAACCTTGTTGCCCGCCAGTTCCAGGACCTCCGCCGGCGGGCCGACGAAGGTAATGCCGGCCTCCTTTGCGGCACGCGCCAGGCGCGGGTTCTCGGAGAGGAAACCGTAGCCGGGGTAAATGGCGTCCGCCCCGGCCTCCTTGGCTACGCGCACCACCTCGTCCACGTCCAGGTATGCCCGGACCGGGTGGCCTTCCTCGCCGATCAGATACGCCTCATCGGCCTTCTGGCGGTGAATTGAGTTACGGTCCTCGTGGGGAAACACAGCGACAGTCTTGGCACCCAGCTCATAGCCCGCGCGGAAGGCGCGGATCGCGATTTCGCCGCGGTTGGCCACCAGAATCTTAGAAAACATACTTCTCCTGCATCATCGCGGGCGGTATCGGTAAGTGCTCACAGTGTCTAGGACCTGTGTGGGCAAACACAAATCATTGTGGCCACTGTCACAGCATTATCCGTCACGGACGCCGCGATAGGCAGGGCCCCAGCCTGAGAGCTTTCTCCGCCTGTCCGGTTCACGAGGTTCTGGCGCTCCGGGGGCGGATGAAACGGGTTTCGCCGGAGCATCAACATATGATGAGTGGGTGGGTGGCGCATGCACGCCCCGGCTCCGAAGAACGCAGGAGCCGGCACGACCCCGTCTCGGCAACCGGCGTTAGGTATTGGTTTTTCAAGTGCAAGTAGTGAGCATCAGCAGCCTCAAAGGCGGTGTCGGCAAGACATCCGTGACCACCGGACTGGCGTCGGCGGCATTGGCCGCCGGCATCCCCACACTCGTCGTCGACCTTGACCCGCACGCTGACGCCAGCACCGCCCTGGGCGTGAGCCCGGACGATCAGCTCGATATCGGCAGGATGCTCAGGTCGCCCCGGCGGGCACATCTGGCGGACAACGTGGTTCCCAGCGGCTGGGTGGAACAGGCCAGAACCAACGGCGCCAATGGCACAGCGCATTCCGGCGCGCAGGCTTCTGTCCTGGACGTGGCCGTGGGCTCTGCCTACACGGGTATCTACGACCGGCCGGATCTGGGCCGCCGCGACCTCCGCAGGCTCTCTGCGGTTCTGGCCGGTGCACAGAACTATGACCTGGTCCTGGTCGATTGCCCCCCGTCGCTGAACGGCCTGACCCGGATGGCGTGGTCCGCGAGCGACAAGGTGACCCTGGTGGCCGAGCCCGGGCTCTTCTCGGTGGCCGGCACGGAGCGCACCATGCGCGCCATCCAGCTGTTCCGCCAGGAGTTCGCCCCCAAGCTCTCCCCCGCCGGGATCGTGGCCAACCGGGTGCGCAGCGGCTCAGCCGAGCACACGTTCCGGCTCTCGGAGATGGAGTCCATGTTCGGCGACCTGCTCCTGAGTCCACACATCCCGGAGCAGGCCAACTGGCAGCAGATCCAGGGCGCCGCCCACTCCATCCACCACTGGCCCGGGGACTCGGCCAAGAATGCCGCCGCGCTTTTCGACGCCCTCCTGCAGAACCTGCTGCACCCCAACGGCCTGGCCCCTGCCGGCACGGTCCGCAACCGCAGCCTGCGCTAACCGGAACGGTTGGAACTGCCAACCCCGTTCCAGCGCAACGAATGAGGCCGCCTTCCCTGTTTGGGAGGCGGCCTCAGTCTGTTCTGTATCTGTAGCGATTCTGTATCTGTAGCGGTTCTGTATCTGTAGCGGTGGGCGCTAGCCGATCTTGCGGGCTGCGCGGCGCTTGCTCAACTCGTCGTCGGGAAAGGACTGCTCCGCGGCGTGTTCGCTGGGAAGAGCAGCGAGGCTTCCTTCCACCTCGCGCCAAACACGGCCTACGGCGATGCCGAACACCCCCTGGCCGCCCTGGACGAGATCGATTACTTCATCGGCCGACGTGCATTCATAGACGCTCGCGCCGTCGCTCATGAGCGTGATCTGGGCGAGGTCCTCGACGCCGCGCTCCCGCAGGTGCTCCACGGCGGTGCGGATCTGCTGCAATGAGACCCCGGTGTCCAGGAGCCGCTTGACCACCTTGAGGACCAGGATGTCCCGGAAGCCGTAGAGCCGCTGCGAACCGGAGCCGGCCGCGCCACGGACGGCGGGCTCGACAAGTCCGGTGCGTGCCCAGTAGTCGAGCTGGCGGTAGGTGATGCCGGCCGCCTTGCAGGCGGTGGGACCGCGGTAGCCCGCGTCTTCGTCCAGAACGGGAAGATCCTCGGTGAACAGCAGGCCTTGGGCACCGCTGGCGGGCACAGCAATGCCGGCCGTTGCGGCCTGCTTCAGCTCGCCTGCTTCGCCTTTCGGACTCACGTGGACCCTCCTTGTCGTGAGTTCCCTTGAGTAAGTTGCATCGGCAGCAATGTTCATGAACAGCTGCATGACACAAGGTGATGATTCCACCCGTGTAATTCAGCCGGGGCTGCACTTTCCAGTGTGACTTGCGCGGCTACCGTATGCAATGGGAACTTGTACCTCCGACGTTAGGCCTGCCGGGGCCCAAGGTCAAAGACGTTGGGGCTATTCGGCGGGCGTGTCGAAACTTTCATCCTCGGCTTTAACCTTTGGGGCCGCCACAGCCGCCCCGGGAGTGTCAGAAAACACTCCTGTAACAGGAGCACCAGCGATCCCGGCAGCTCTCCTGGCGGCAGTGGCGGGCGGCTGTTCAGCCGCCGAAGTCTTCGGGTTCGACGTCGTCGAGGAACTCGCGGAAGCGGCGCAGTTCGCCTTCCTCGTCCACCGCGGGGCTGGGATGCGTGTCCTCGCCCTCGTCGTGTTCGGTGATCCGGACGCCGGCCTCGTCCATGACGGCGTCGGCACACCAGATCCGGCACTTGGCGCGCAGGGCAAGCGCCAGGGCATCCGAGGCCCGGGAGCTCACGGTGGTTCCGTTCTCGAACTGCAGCTGTCCGTAGAAAATGTTGTCCTCCACCGCCACGATGTTGACACTGACGATCGTGTGGCCAAGGGCCTCCACGACGTCCACCAGGAGGTCGTGGGTCATCGGCCGGGGCGGGATGACTCCCTGCTGGGCCAGGGCGATGGCACTGGCTTCCGGGGTCCCGATCCAGATCGGCACATGGCGCTCACCGTGGATCTCCTTGAGCAGGACAAGGGGCTGGTTGGACGGCAGCTCAATCCGCACGCCGACAATCTCCACCTCAATCATCAGATGTCCATCCTCGAGATCCGGTCATGGACCAGCGCCTGGTGCAGGGACAGGCAGAGGTCGCTGATCTCCCGGGCGGCCTCGGCGGCCCGGGCGTGGGAGGCGGCATCCTTGCGGGAGGTCAGCGTGGCCACGGCGCGTTCCACGAGCCCGAACTCGCGGTCGGCGGCCGCCTGGAACGGCCGCAGGTGGCGGGGTTCCAGTCCGTGGCTCTCCAGCTGGACGCAGGCGCGCGCCACCTGCAGGGCGTGTTCGTCGAACTTGCCGTTGACATGGCCGATCAGGCCGTAGCTGAGCAGCGATTCCAGCAGCGGGACGCTTGCCCCGGATTCGGCGCGGAGCTGCTCCTCGCTGAGCCGGCGCGTACGGCCCTGCAGCTCGGTGGCGAGCTGCTCGGAGACGATCCGCGGCGAGACCGTGACGCCGGCCGGCAGGTTCTCCGGCCGTTCGCCCCGGTCGATCGCGTCAAGGTAGTCCTTGATGACCTTCAGGGGCAGGTATTGGTCACGCTGTAGGGCCAGGACGAAGCGCAGCCGTTCGACGTCGTTCTCCGAATACTGCCGGTAGCCGGCAGGCGTCCGCTTGGGGTTGATGAGTCCCTTTTCTTCAAGGAACCGGATTTTTGACGCCGTCATGCTGGGAAAGTCGTCGCTCAGTTGAGCCAGGACTTCCCCGATGTTCAGAACCTGGGGTCCGCGCCGATCCGCTTGTGCCGTGGCCACAGGCAACTACCCCGGAATCAGACGTTGCCTGCTGCGCGGGCAGGGCTGAGGTAGAAGGTGAGGCGGAACTTGCCAATCTGGACCTCGTTGCCGGACTTCAGTTCCACGGAATCCACGCGGTCGTGGTTGACGTAGGTACCGTTGAGGCTCCCGGTGTCCACAACCTCGAAGCTGCGCGCGGTGCGGCGGAATTCAACGTGCCTGCGGGATACCGTGACGTCGTCGAGGAAGATATCGGCGTCCGGGTGGCGGCCCGCCGTCGTGACGTCAGAATCCAGCAGGAACCGCGCACCGGCGTTGGGGCCGCTGTGCGCCACGAGCAGTGCCGATCCGAAGGGAAGGGCCTCGACGGCCGCCCGCTCCTCGGTCGAGAGCTTCGGCGTGAAGTTGGGTTCGTCGCGCACCGGAGTGAGGTTGATCGACGTGGTCTCCGAAGCTTTCACTCCACCCGTGCCGTAACCGTCACCGGTGTCGTTCCGTTCGTGCCCAAACATTGAGTCCTCCTCATTCGTTGCAGGTGTCCCCCCTGCAAACAACGCATGCCGTCCGGGAAAGCCTCGCAGTCCCGGTATGGAGGCCCTTCGGCGGGGTGCGGCTTGTTTTGTTATCCCAACAACACTTTCCGGCGACCCCGGCCCGAACGACCTGTGTCTTTAGCCTACCTGCTGTTCATACTCGGATGCACTGAGCAAGGACTCGACCGCGTCGGCTTCCGCGAGCCTGATTTCAATCAGCCAGCCATCACCGTACGGATCGGAGTTAATAAGGGCCGAATCGGTGTCCAGGGCCTCGTTCCGGCCCACGACTTCGCCGGTCACCGGGGCGTAGATGTCGCTGACGCTCTTGGTGGATTCGACCTCGCCGACCACGTCGTTGGCCTTGATGGTTGTCCCCACCTCGGGCATCTGGGCGTAGACGACATCCCCGAGGGCGTCCTGGGCAAAATCGGTGATGCCCACGCGCACAACCCCGTCGGCATTGGGGGCCGAAACCCATTCGTGTTCTGCGGTGTAGGACAGGTCTTCGGGAATGATGCTCATGACGGGCCTTTCATCGGGTCAATCACCTATGCGGCGGCAGTCGTTTGTTCTAGCCGCCGCTGAAAGTATAGGCATATCGGGCAGGGGCCGGGGAGGGATCTGAGAAGATGGTGCGATGGCAGAGCATGCGCCGCTGAGCATCAGGAATGTGGACAACCGGGGCGCCGGGACTCTCCGGGCGCGCCAGGGCTAGGCATGCCTGAGCTTCCGGAAGTTGCGGCACTGGCGGACTTTTTGGACCAGCACCTGCGCGGAGCAGTGGTGGCGAAGATCCAGCTGGTCTCTTTTGCCGTGCTCAAGACGGCAGACCCGCCCTATACCGGCCTCGAGGGCCGGGCTATCACCGGAGTGCGCCGGTTCGGCAAGTTCGTCAGCGTCGAAGCCGACGGGCTGTTCTTCGTCTTCCATTTGGCGCGGGCAGGGTGGCTCCGGTTCACGGACTCCCCCACGGACACACAACTGAGAATGGGCAAGGGCCACATCGCGGCGCGGCTGACATTTTCCGGCGCCGCCGGCCCGGTCGGCATGGACCTGACCGAGGCCGGCACGAAAAAGAGCCTGGCGATTTATGTGGTCCGCGATCCGTACGACGTGCCCGGCATCGCGGCGCTCGGACCTGATCCGTTCAGTCCCGGCTTCGACGTCGGCACTTTCGCGGCGATCCTCGCGTCCAGTTCCCAGCAGATCAAGGGCGTGCTGCGGAGCCAGGGCGTGATGGCCGGCGTCGGGAATGCCTACAGCGACGAGATCCTGCACGCGGCCAGGACCTCGCCGTTTGCCATCGCCAAGTCCCTGGACCCGGCGGACGTCCAGCGGCTCTACGACGCCATCCACAGCATCCTGGGAACTGCTATGGAAGAAGCCACCGGCAAGCCGCCCAACGAGCTCAAGGACGCCAAGCGGAGCCATATGAGGGTCCATGGCCGGACCGGCGAAGCGTGCCCGGTGTGTGGCGACACGGTCCGGGAAGTTTCCTTTGCCGACTCGGCCCTGCAGTACTGCCCGACGTGCCAGACGAAGGGAAAGATCCTGGCCGACCGCCGGACGTCACGCTTCCTGAAATAGGCGCCGCCGGACGTCACGCTTCCTGAAATAGGCGCCGCCGGTGACACGCGCTGCCGGTGACAGGCGCCGCATCCCAACCCCTTGCGCTGGCGCCTCCCGGCGAACACGATACAAGGACACCTTTCACCGGCGCCTGAGGGAGTTGCCTTGATGCGAATGCTGATTATGGGTCCCCCGGGGTGCGGCAAGGGCACCCAGGCTGAACGATTGTCCGGGCGCCTCGGCATCACCGTGGTCTCCACCGGCGAGGTTTTCCGCGACCACGTGAAAAACCGGACGCCGCTGGGCCGGGAAGTCATTGTGCATCTGGACGCCGGCGACCTGGTGCCGGACACCCTGACGAACCGTGTGGTGCGTGAGCGCCTGGACCAGGACGATGTCAGGGGCGGGTTCGGTTTTATATTGGACGGGTATCCCCGAAACACGGCGCAGCTGGCTGAGCTGGACGTCATCCTTGCCGCCAACGGGCAGGCGCTGGACGCTGCACTCCAACTGAGCGTCGACGACGCCGAACTCGTCAGCCGTTTGCTCCGACGCGCCACCATGACCGGACGCAGCGACGACACCGAGGACGTCATCCGGCACCGTTTGGAGCTGTACCACCAGGAGACCGAGCCCGTGGCCGCAGCGTGCTCACAGCGCGGGATCCTCCTGAGCGTGGACGGCACGGGAAGCGAGGACGAGATTTTCGACCGGCTCCTTGCTGCGCTCCGGGCGTCCTTCCCCGATGCAATCCCCGATGCCACCACGGCCACGTAGTGGCCCTTGAGGCACTCGCGGCGCTCACGCCACTAGCGGCGCCAGAGGCACCCAAGGTGCTTAAACAGCAAAGGCCGCCTCCGGATTTCTCCGGAAGCGGCCTATGACCTGCTTTTGTTGGTCGGGCTGACAGGATTTGAACCTGCGACCCCTTGACCCCCAGTCAAGTGCGCTACCAAGCTGCGCTACAGCCCGCTGGTTCTGCCGTTCTCCGCTGGGAAGTTGACCTGGATTCTCTCCAGATTTTCTTCCAAGCAGTCCGGCCGAACCACCTTGAAAAGCTTACACGATCCAAGAGGGTGCCTGTGACATTTTGATGCTGTCACGGGCAAGGTGTGTCGGAATTAACGTTTCTTGCCACGCTTTTCGCGCACACGCATGTTGACCTCGATCGGCGTGCCCTCGAAACCGAAGGTCTCGCGGAGGCGCCGGGTGATGAAGCGGCGGTATCCCGGGTCCAGGAATCCGGTGGTGAACAGCACGAACTTCGGCGGGCGGCTTGACGCCTGGGTGCCGAACAGGATGCGGGGCTGCTTGCCGCCGCGGACCGGGTGCGGGTGCGCGGCCACGAGTTCGCCCAGGAACGCGTTGAGTCGTCCCGTGGGGATGCGCTTGTCCCAGCTTTCCAGGGCAACATCCAGGGCCGGGACGAGCCGGTCCTTGTGCCAGCCTGTTTTGGCCGAGATGTTCACCCGCGGCGCCCAGGCCACGTGAGCAAGGTCCTGCTCGATTTCGCGCTCCAGGTAGCGGCGGCGTTCGTCGTCGAGGAGGTCCCACTTGTTGAACGCGAGAACCAGTGCGCGGCCGGATTCGACGGCGAGCTGCAGGATGCGGACATCCTGCTCGCTGAGCACCTCGTCCACGGCCAGGAGCACGACGGCGACCTCGGCCTTTTCGAGCGCGCTCTGGGTGCGCAGGGAGGCGTAGAAGTCCGCGCCCTGGGCCATGTGCTGGCGGCGCCGGATGCCGGCGGTGTCCACGAAGCGCCACGTGCGTCCGCCGAGTTCGATGAATTCGTCGACCGGGTCACGGGTGGTGCCGGCGGTGTTGTCCACCACCACGCGCTCGGAACCGGCGAGCTTGTTCAGCAGCGAGGACTTGCCGACGTTCGGGCGGCCGATCAAGGCGATGCGGCGGGGACCGCCGGAACGTTCGAGTCCCTCGATCAGGGAGTATTCCGGGAGCGTGTCCATGACGTGGTCAAGGAGGTCGGCCACACCGCGGCCGTGCAGGGCCGAGACGGGGTACGGCTCACCGAAGCCAAGGCCCCACAAGGTTGCGGAGTCCGCTTCCTGCGCGAAGTCGTCCACCTTGTTGGCCACCATGATGACCGGCTTCTTGGACTTGCGCAGCATCTTCATGACGCCTTCGTCGGTGGCGGTGGCGCCCACCGCGGAGTCGACGACGAACAGGACGGCGTCGGCGAGTTCCACGGCCATCTCGGCCTGTTCCGCGACGCGGGCGTGGATGCCGCGGGCGTCGTGTTCCCACCCGCCGGTGTCCACTACCGTGAAGTTGCGGCCGTTCCATTGCGCCGAGTACATGACGCGGTCGCGAGTGACGCCGGGGGTGTCCTCGACCACTGCCTCGCGACGGCCCAGGATCCTGTTGACCAGGGTGGATTTGCCCACGTTGGGCCGGCCGATGATGGCCAGGACGGGGTCCAGCTTGACCGGACCGTCAAAGTCCTCGTCGTCGAAGTGGCCGCTCAGCAGGGCTGCGTCGTCTTCGTCCAGCTCGTAGTCGTCCAGGCCGGCGCGAAGGGAGGCCGCGCGGAGCTCCGCTTCGTCATCGTCCAGGGCGGCAAGGTGTTCAGCCACCTGGTCGGTGCCGGTGGGCGTGTATTCGTCTTCGCCGGCGCCAAAATTGCCGGAGGTTTGAGTCGTATCGCTCATTGCACTTTCCTTAGGTGGTGATCTGCCGGCGTCCCGGCTACTGCTTCATGACGTTCATGCGGTGATTCCGCGTGGGGCAGGGACTGCCCGGTTCTTAGTACTGAGTCCTGGACATGGCGCGCTAGCGCGGCCCGAATTTCGGTTCCCGCCCTGTCCATTGAAACACGGCCGGTCTCACCGGGCCTGCGGCTGACGTTGATGGCCCCGCCAAAGCTGACATGCAGCCGCCGGCGGGGGGCGGGTACCGTGTCCAGGTGTTCGCCGCCGATTCTGGTGCCCAGGATGGCCACGGGAACCACGGTGGCGCCGGAGTTCAGCGCCAGCCAGGCGACACCGTTGTTGATCGCGGCGGCCCCGCCGCTCCCCCGGGTGCCTTCGGGCAAAATCCCGACACACCGTCCGGCGCCGAGCAGGCTCCGGGCCGTGGCCAGGGCAGCACGGCCGCCGAGGCGGTCAACGGGAAGCTGGCCCGAGGCCGCCAGGACACGGCCGAGGAACCCGGTGAACATCTCCTGTTTGACGAGGATGTGCATGGGCCGCGGCGAGGCGCCGAACATGACGGGTCCGTCGAGGAAGCTGATGTGGTTCCCTGCGAAGATCACGGGGCCTGTGGCGGGGACGTTGGAGCGTCCCGTGACGGAGGTGCGGTAGACGAGGTGGTCCAGGAGCCATCCCACGGGACGGCTCCACGCCGTCGTCCACCGGCCGGGCAGGCAGGCCTGCACGCTCGCCGGTGCTCCGTTGCCGTCAGTCACCGGGGACGGCCCGGTGCCGTGCGGTGCTCTGCTTGACAACGGGGTGATTGACAACGGTGTCCACGATGTCGAGCGCGGCCTGCACCGTCTCGTCAAAGTCCAGCTCCGAGGAGTCCAGGGTGACTACGCCGTCGGCGGCGGTGGTGAAGTTCACCACCGTGGAGTCCTTGGCGTCGCGGTGCGTGACCTGGGCGGCAAGCTGCTCGGCGTTCTGGCTCCCGCCCAGCTGAATGCCGCGGCGGCGCAGCCGGGCTTCCTCGCTGGCGGTCAGCAGCATCCGGACCTCGGCCCCGGGCGCGACGACGGTGGTGATGTCCCGGCCCTCCACCACCATGCGGCGGTGGTGCTTTTCGATCAGTTCGCGCTGCCGGCGGATCAGCTCGGTCCGCGCGCCCAGGGTGGTGGCAACGGCGCTGACCGCTGCGGAAATGGCGGGTTCCCGGATGGCGAGAGTGACATCGTGCCCGCCGACGCGGACGTACTCTTCCTGCGGGCTCGTGCTGATCTCCAGCGGGAGGGTCTCCGCTGCGGTCTCGACGGCCGACGCGTCGTCCAGGTCCGTGCTGTTCTCCAGGCAGAACCACGTCAAGGCACGGTACATCGCGCCGGTGTCGAGGTAGGCCAGTTTCAGACGGCGGGCGACCTCTTTGCTGACGCTGGATTTGCCGGAGCCGGAGGGGCCGTCGATGGCGACCACAAGGCTTTTTCCGGGGCGGACTATGTCCACTGTCTCGATGAGTTCTTGAGTCATTACTGGAGTACCCGCCATCCGCGGTCGTTGAGGGCTTCTATCAAAAGATCGTGCTTGTTGGGCAGCACGGAAATTTCCACCATACCCACGTTCTGTCCCGAGGAGTGGTCGAGCCGCAGGTCCTCAAGGTTGACGCCGATCTCGCCGATCTCGGTCAGCAGCTTCGCGATCTGTCCCGGCGTGTCATCCACCAGGACCGTCAGCCACGAGTAGGCCTGCGGCGGTCCACCGTGCTTGCCCGGAATCCGGGACTGGCCGGCGTTGCCTTCGCTGATCAGCTGGGCAAGATCCAGCCGGGCGCCGGGAGCGGTGGGGGCCTCCAGGGTGCCGATCAGCCGGTTGAGGTCCTCACGGACCCCGTGCAGGATCTCAACCACCTTGTCCGCGTTCGCACCCAGGATCTGGACCCAGAGGGTGGGATCGCTCGCGGCGATCCGGGTGACGTCCCGCAACCCGTTTCCGGCCAGGGACAGCGCGTGCAGGGGCGTGCCCTGCAGGCGGCTGGCCACGAGCGAGGACATCACCTGCGGCAGGTGGGACACGAGCGCCACGGCTCCGTCGTGTTCGTCGGCGCCGAACTCGGACACGACGGCGCCAAGATCGCCCGCCAGCGCACGCGCCACGCGGATGGACTCCGGCAGAGTTTCTTCCGCCGGGCACACCACCCAGGGCATGGAGGTGAACAGCTCGCCGCGGGCGGCGACAGGGCCGGATTTTTCGCGTCCGGCCATGGGATGGGTGCCCACGTAGCGGCCCAGGTCGGCGCCGCGGCTGCGGAGATCGGCAAGGATGCGTGCCTTCACACTCGCGATATCCACCACGACGGCGGCAGGGTAATCCTGCAGCGCTTTGGCAACGACGTCCGCCGTGACGTCCGGCGGCGCAGCCACGACGACGAGCTCCGGCTCGCCTTCGAGGCGCGCCAGCGGCAGCCCGGCGCCGATGTCGACGGCGACAGCCTGGTTGGTCGGCGACGGATCCGAGAGGAACACCGCCACTCCGCGCCCCCGCAGCCCCAGCCCGATGCTGGTGCCCAGGAGCCCGGAGCCCACCACGATCACGGGGCCGTTCAGGTGGCCCCGGCCTTGGGTGCGAAAGGCGGACATGCTTACAGCCCCACGGATGCCAGCAGGTGGCCGACTTCCTGCTTGCCGAGGTTGCGGATGCTGCCCTGGCGCTGGTCGCCCAGCCCGATGGGGCCAACCTTGACCCGGACCAGGCGCAGCACGGGGAAGCCGACGGCGTCGAACAAGCGACGGACGATTCGGTTCTTGCCAGAGTGCAGCACGACCTCGATCAGCACGTGCCCGGGAGTGGAGTCCACGAGCTTGAAGGAGTCCACCGAGGCGATGCCGTCCTCGAGCTCGACGCCGGCCTTCAGTTCCGCGCCCACGCCCTGGGGGAACGGCCCGCGGACCTGCACGAGGTAGGTCTTGGGCACTTCGTAGGACGGGTGCGTCAGGCGGTTGGCGAGCTCGCCGTCGTTTGTCAGGAGCAGCAGGCCCTCGGTGGCGACGTCGAGCCGGCCCACGTGGAAGAGGCGTTCGCCGTGGTGGTTGCGGACGAAGTCGCTGATGCACGGGCGTCCGTCCGGGTCCTCCATGGTGGAGACAACGCCCTTGGGCTTGTTGAAGACCATGTAGACCATGTTCTCGTCCAGCTGGATGCGCAGGCCGTCAACGTGGATCACGGCTGTCTTGGGGTCGACGCGGACGCCGAGCTCGGTGACGACCTGGCCGTCGACCTCCACACGGCCTTCGGCGATCATTTCCTCGCATACGCGCCGTGAGGCGACGCCGGCGGAGGCCATGACCTTCTGGAGGCGGGTGCCGTCGGCGTCGTGCAGCTCAGACTGGGGCACTTCGCGGCGCGGTCCGCGGTTGCGGCCGGGCTTGCGTACCGGTCCGAGGTTCTGGCCGAAGCGTTCGCTGCCGAACGCGCGGGGACCGGCGAACTTGGCGGCGCCGGTGCGCGGCTTGGGCTTGAGGGCGCCGGGGGTGCCGGGGGCCTTGCCGGAGCCGGGCTTGCGCGCGGCGGCCTTGCGGGCTGCTTCCTTGCCCGAGGGCGCCTTCGACTTCCAGTCAGCGGAACCCTGGCGGGCCGCCGACGGCGCGCCGTCCTGTCCCTGCAGGTCCGGATCGATGAAGGCCTCTTCGCGGGGCTTGGGGTGCTTGAAGGGGCGGTCTCCGCCGCCCTTGTATCCGGCTCCGCCGCTGCGGCTGCCGCCGTATCCGGCTCCGCTGCTGCGGCCCGAGCCGCCCTGCGGCCGGCCTGAGCCCTGTGACTTGTTTTGTCCGGCACTGCTTTGACCGGCACTGTTTTGTCCGGCACTGCTTTGTCCGGCACTGTTGCGTCCCGAACTGTTACGTGGTGAACCCTGGCGTCCCGCCTGTGTCATGACCCGTCCTTACGTTGTTGGCCTGCGGCCGCTGTCTCCCGACAACACCCGCCGGCCGGGCAAATTGTTCTGCCCGCTGGATACTCTTTGTGCAGGCGTGGTGCCTGCGTAAAGCCTGAATTAATACTGCTACATACTTCCTGCGTCGTAGTATTCCTCGATCCCTTCCAGACCTGGAAGGTGGGGGGAAAGCTGCGGCAGTTCAGCCACGGAGCCAATTCCCATCCGCTCGAGGAAATACGATGTCGTGCGGTACAGGATTGCCCCGGACTCGGGATCGGTTCCCGAGTCCTCGATCAGCCCCCGCTGCGTCAGCGTCCGTACGACAGAGTCAACATTGACTCCTCGAATTGCAGACACCCGCGCCCTTGATACGGGCTGGCGGTAAGCGATGACGGCGAGCGTTTCGAGCGCCGCCTGCGTCAGCCTGGCTGTTTGTCCCTCCAACACGAATTCGCCAACAATCTCGGCGAACTCCGCGCGGGAATAGATCCGCCAGCCTCCGGCGATATTCCGCAATTCAAAACCCCGGGGGGCGGCATTGTGGCCGACTTTCTTGCCGACTTTTTTGCCGGCCAGGGTGGCGACGTCCGCATCCGGGGCATTAACAGTATAGCCGTTATACTCACGCTGCAGTTCAGCGAGGAGGGACTCGACGACGTCGACCGTCAGGTTCAGCCCGGCGGCCAGCGCCGTGGCCGTGGCCGGTTCGTCGATCACCATCAGCACGGCTTCCAGGGCAGCGCGGGCGCCGCCGGGCAGGCTCGCAACGTCCAGGGCAGTGTCCGATCCCGTGTCCTGCTGCGGGTCAGGCAATCGTTCGTTCACGGCTGGTCCTCGTATTCTTCACTCAGGTTTTCGCTGCTCCACTCCTGGGTATCCGCCGTCCAGTGCACGGTCAGGTCGCCGAGTGGCAGGAGCTGGTCGAAGCCCACGGCGCGGTCGCGGAAGAGCTCCAGCAGCGCCAGGAACCGCGCCACCACCACCAGTGTGGATTCGGCGTCGGCGATCAGCGCCCGGAACGTCAGCGGCGTACCCAGCCGCAACCTGGCCCCCAGCAGCTCGGCCTGTTCCTTGACGCTCACGGGCGCACCGTGCAGGTGCGCGAGGCCCACTTCCGTGGGGGCTGCCTCCTTGGGCTTGAGGGCTGCCTCGGCCAGGCCGGCGAACTGTTCGGGGGTGTGCCGCCACAGCAGTTCCGGAAGCAGTGCGGCAAAGTGCCCCTCCAGGGCAACCTGCCGGGGATACCGCCGGGCTTCAAGTTCGAGGGTCGAGCCCATCATGCCGGCCACGTGCTTGAAGGCCTTGTACTGCAGGAGCCGGGCGAAGAGGAGGTCCCGGGCTTCCAGCAGGGCGATGTCCTCGTCGTCCTCGACTTCGCCTGCGGGCAGCAGCCGGGCCGCTTTGAGGTCCAGGAGGGTGGCCGCGATGACCAGGAATTCGCTGGCCTCATCCAGCGCCCATTCTTCCCCGAGCTTCTGCAGGCCCCTGATGTACTTGATGAACTCGTCAGTGACCGTGGACAGCGCCACCTCGGTGATGTCCAGCTGGTGCTTCGAGATCAGGCCGAGCAGGAGGTCGAACGGGCCCGTGAAGTTGGCCAGCCGCACCTCGAAGCCGGGCTTCTTCCCGGCCGGCCCTGCAGAGTCCGGACGTGCGTCCAGCTCCGCGGGCATGTCGGGACTTGCTGGCGGAGCGAAGGCGCCTGCCACGATCCTGGCTAGGGCGCGCCGCCGCGCGAGATCAGCTCTTTGGCCAGGCGGCGGTAGGCGTCGGCACCGACGTGGTT
This sequence comes from Arthrobacter sp. 10N43, assembly GCF_056394525.1. Taxonomy (NCBI): domain Bacteria; kingdom Bacillati; phylum Actinomycetota; class Actinomycetes; order Micrococcales; family Micrococcaceae; genus Arthrobacter; species Arthrobacter sp. 10N43. The sequence continues at coordinate 80,887 of NZ_JBFTIA010000012.1, forward strand.
GCCCGCGTAGGTGGTGATGGGCTCGGCCGCAACCGTGGCGTCGGCAAACTTGATGGAGCGCTTGATGACTGTTTCGAAGACCTTGTCACCGAAGGCCTCCACCAGGCGGGCGATTACCTCGCGGCCGTGCAGGGTCCGGGCGTCGTACATCGTGGCGAGCACGCCGTCGACCTGCAGGCGCGGATTGAGGCGGTCCTGGACCTTGTCGATGGTTTCCACGAGCAGCGCCACGGCGCGCAGGGCGAAGAATTCACAGATCAGCGGGATGATGACGCCGTGGGCAGCCGTCAGCGCATTGACGGTGAGCAGGCCGAGTGAGGGCTGGCAGTCGATCAGGACGACGTCGTAGTCGTCCTCGACCTTTTTCAAGGCCCGGTCCAGGACCTGCTCGCGGGCCACTTCGTTAACCAGCTGCACCTCGGCGGCAGAGAGGTCGATGTTGGCAGGAAGCAGGTCAACGTTTTCCACGCCGGTCTTTTGGATGGCGTCGCGGATGTCCACTTTGCGGTCCATCAGCACGTTGTACACGGTGAGGTCGAGTTCGTGCGGATTCGTGCCGAGTCCCGCGGACAGGGCGCCCTGCGGATCGAAGTCGACAAGGAGCACGCGGCGGCCGTACTCAGCCAGGGCTGCAGCGAGGTTGATGGTGGACGTGGTTTTGCCCACCCCGCCCTTCTGGTTGACCATGGCGATGACCCGCGCAGGACCGTGGGAGGACAGCGGTGCGGGCTCCGGAAAGTCGCGTTGGGGCCGCCCAGTGGGGCCCATGACGGCGTCTTCCAGATCGAGTTCGATGCCTTCCAGAGTTGCTGAACCCTGTTCGCTGCTCACGTATCTATCCACACTTTCGATGACGGTGATTGTCGTGCTTCATATTCCTGCCACCGGGCCCAGGGCCCAGCACGTTCCTCCCAAGGTTACAGCGCCCGGCGCGGTATTCGACGGACCTTGACAACCGCCGTCATCTGAGCCTTGAGGTTCCGGTAGAACTCGAAGGTTCCCGCCCGGGGCGGGAGGGTGTAACCACGGCCCGGCCTCCGCAGCCACGGGCCGGGCGGACAAAAAACTGCCCGGACGCTGGTCGGCGTCCGGGCAGTTTTCCGTAGCTACAGGATCAGATAGCGTCCGGGTCAGGCGTTTGCCAGGACCGGCTGGGCCGGCTGTTCCGGCTTTTCGGTGACGTCCTGCTCTGTGGTCTGCACAGCGGTGTGGCCGGCGAGCATGGTCTCTTCGTCGAAGGGCTCGGCACCGGCGAGGACACGGTCCACGCGGTGTCCGTCGATCTCCTTGACCCAGGTGCCGATCAGCACGGTGGCGACGGCGTTGCCGGTGAAGTTGGTCAGGGCGCGGGCCTCGGACATGAACCGGTCGATGCCGACGATCATGCCCACGCCGCCGAGCAGCTGAGGAGCATGCGCCTGGAGTCCGGCGGCTAGTGTGGCGAGGCCGGCGCCGGTAACGCCGGCGGCACCCTTGGAGGCGATGATCATGAAGACCAGCAGGGAAACCTGGGCGCCAAGGTCCAGCGGCGTGCCCATGGCGTTGGCGACGAAGAGCGCGGCCATGGTCAGGTAGATGGCGGTGCCGTCCAGGTTGAAGGAGTAGCCCGTGGGCACGGTGACGCCGACCACCGGCTTGGACACGCCGAGGTGTTCCATCTTCGCGATCAGGCGGGGCAGCGCGGCTTCGGAGGAAGACGTGGAGAAGATCAGCAGGTATTCGCGGCCGAGGTACCTCATGAGCTTGAAGATGCTGACGCCGGCGACCACCTTGAGCAGGCCGCCGAGGATCACCACGATGAACAGGGCGCAGGTGATGTAGAAGGCGCCCATCAGGGTGGCCATGCTGATGATGGCCTGGAAACCGGTAGCACCGACGACGGCGGCGATCGCACCGAAGGCTCCGACGGGAGCCAGCCACATGATCATGATGAGGATGCGGAATACCAGGGCCTGTCCGTAGCCCACGGTCTTGAGGATCGGGGCTCCCTGCGGGCCCATCTTCTGCAGGGCGAAGCCGACCAGGATCGCGGCGAGCAGAGTCGGCAGCACGGGAATGTCGCCCGGGATGATGCCAAGCAGGAAGTCAACGGTGCTGTCGACCGCCGCCTTCTTGTTCGGATCGTAGGGGGCGAGCTTGAGGCCCTCGCCCGGGTGGATCAGGTTGCCCACCACGAGGCCGATCGCCAGGGCAAAGGTGGACATGACGACGAAGTAGCCGAGCGCCAGGCCGCCGACCTTGCCGACTGTGGCGGCCTTGGCGATGGAACCGATGCCCAGCACGATCGTGCAGAAGATCACCGGCGCGATCATCATCTTGATGAGTTTGATGAAGCCGTCGCCCAGCGGCTTGAGGGATTTGCCGACCTCGGGGAACATCAGACCGATGACGGCACCTGCAATGACGGCGACGATGACTGCAATGTAAAGGTAGTGGGACTTGTCCAGTCCCTTGCGCTTCTTGGCCAGCGTTGCGGCCGGTGCTGCCGACTCTCCTCGTTGAGAGGCCATGGTGTTCTCCTTGGATAGGCTGGACTTTCGTGAGGCCCACTCTGTGGTCCGGTCACTGTCCGTTCTTGCGTGTAACCCCATCATTGATGACAAGGTGACGCGCATCACCCTTACGTTCATATTGGTCATGGAAGGTGTTGATGATCCAGCGCTGGAGCATCGCCCGCAGGCTGTTTGCGGCCAATCTGCTGTTCATCGTGGCGCTGACGGCCATCGTGGGCACGGCCACGTTCGTCGACGCACGCGATCATGCCTACGACGAGGCCGGACGCCGGATGGCCGGCATTGCCACCACGGTGGCCGACGCTCCCTTCGTCCTGCAGGCGGCGAGCGCCGCCGACCCGTCAGCCCTGCTCCAGCCGTATGCCTTGAAGATCATGAACGATGCCGGCGCGGATTTCGTCACGATCATGGCCCCGGACCGGACGCGGTGGACCCATCCGCGCAACGAGGAACTGGGCAAGCCGTATATCGGCTCCATCGACGCAGCCCTCAACGGCCAGGTCTTCACGGAGGTCACGGCCGGCACCCTCGGCCCGTCCGTGCGCACCATCGCCCCGGTCAAAGATGCGGACGGCAACGTACGGGCGCTCGTGGCCGCGGGCGTGACGGTCCGGACGGTAGATGTGGCGGTCTCCGGCAGGCTGCCGGCGGTGCTGGCCATCGCCCTGGCGCTGCTGGCAGTTGGTTCGCTGGCGTCCTGGCTCCTGGGGCGGTACCTGCGCCGGGTGACCCGCGGCTGGGGACCGGAGCAGTTGGGCCAGCTCTTCGCGTACTACGAATCAGTGCTGCATTCGGTGCGTGAGGGCGTGATCCTCATCGACCCGCAGGGCAAGGTGGTCATGTACAACGACCAGGCCGCCGACCTGCTGGGGTTGCCGAAGCAGTCAGCCGACGGCGCTGGCGCTGCCGGGACGGATGCTGCCGGGACGAATGCCACCGGCGACGCGGGCGGCGGCCGCCAGATGGCCCCCTCCCTCGCGGACCTGCCGCTTGCACCCAGCCTGAAGGAACTTTTCGAATCCGGGCGGACGGCGCTCGACGAGCTTCACCTGACCGATTCCAGGGTCCTGGTGGTCAACCAGGGCCCCGCAGTGGGGCCTGCCACCGCCACAGGCCGCCAGCGGGGAGCGGCTTCCGGGGCGCATGTTTACGGCACTGTGGCCACTATCCGGGACCGCACCGAAATCGAGTCCCTGGGCAGCGAGCTTGAAACCATGCGCACGCTCTCGGACGCCCTCCGCGCCCAGACCCACGAGCACGCCAACCGGCTCCACACCATCGTCTCGCTCATGGAACTGGGCCGGGCACCTGAGGCACTGGACTTCGCCACCAAGGACCTGGAGCTCAGCCAGCGGCTGACGGACGACATTGTCAGCTCCATCGAGGAACCTGTCCTCGGGGCCCTGATCATGGGCAAGGCCGCCGAGGCGCACGAGCGCGGCGTCGAACTGATCCTCAGCGCCGGCGGCTCCACGGCCGTGACCGGACTGGCCGTGCAGGACCTCGTGGCCATCCTGGGAAACCTGCTGGACAACGCCATCGACGCCGCGGCCGAAGCGCCGGCGCCCCGGCTGGTGGAGCTGACAGTGGAGACCACTGGCTCCGCCGTGGAGATCACGGTGGAAGACAGCGGCCCCGGGATTGACCCCGCGGCCGTGGAAGACGTCTTCCGGCACGGCTTCAGCACCAAGACGCCGGGCCCCTTCGGGCGGGGCCTGGGGCTGGCCCTGGTCCGCCAGGCCGTGCAGCGGCTGGGCGGTACCATGACAATCACCAGCCCGGCCGGGGCGCTGTTCCGCGTCACCCTGCCGGTCACACCACCGCCGTCCACACCACCGGCGCCCACAACAGTGCCGTCCACAACAGAGGAACAACCATGAGCGACATCCGGGTGCTCGTCGTCGAAGACGAGCCCATTGCCGCTGCGGCGCACGCCGCCTATATCGAAAGGCTGGACGGTTTCACCCTGGCGGGCTCCGCGCCGGACGGGCAGTCCGCCCTGCGCCTGCTCACGGACTTCGCGGCGGCGGGCAACCCGGTGGAGCTGGTGCTGCTGGACATGAACCTCCCGGACCTGCACGGGCTGGACATCGCACGGCGGATGCGGGCTGCCGGGCTGTTCGCGGACATCATTGCCATTACCGCCGTGCGGGAACTGAACATCGTACGCAGCGCTGTGGCCACCGGCGTCGTCCAGTACCTGATCAAGCCGTTCACCTACGCAACGTTTGCGGACAAACTCGCCAGCTACCGGCTGTTCCGCGAGCAGCTGGCATCGCCGGTGGCTGGCGTCGCCGGGGCCCGGGCGTCCCAAAGCGACGTGGACCAGGCCTTCGCCAGCCTGCGCGCCCCGTCCGAGGTGTCGCTGCCCAAGGGCCTGGCCGTATCCACGCTGGAATCCGTCCAGGACTACATCAAGGCGCAGGACGGGGCGGTCTCGGCCAGCGAGGTCATGGAGGCGCTCGGCATGTCCCGGGTCACCGCCCGGCGCTACCTCGAATACCTCGCCGACGCCGGCACAGTCTCCCGTGCGGCACGCTACGGCGCCCCCGGCCGGCCGGAAAACGAATACCGATGGACCCGACCGCGGCCCTGAACTGCTCCGGCCGAGGGACCGACGCAATTGGCGGATCCTTCCGGGCGGCCGTCACTGGCCTGCTCCGCCGCGGGCACTGAAACAGGAGCCGCGATCAGGACGCCCCCGGGCCCGCACACATGACGGCCAGAACCCGCCAGTTCAGGCTAGGATCACTCCGAGGTCGCCGCTTGGCGTCCCGTTATTGGGGGAACATATGAATACTTTGCGTAGCGCCGGAGCGGCCCTGCCAGCCGCCGCTCGGATCGTCCACACCAAACATGCGCTCATCCTGCTGGTGCTTGCCGCACTGTGCTCGGTGCTCATTGCGCCGGTTGGCGCCGCTCCGGCAATGGCCGGGACCGGACCCATCGGCGGCATTAAGCCCATGTCGTTAGGGCCCGGGCGGATCTTTGACTCACGAAAGTCGTCCGGACCCGTGCCCGGCGGCGGGTCGATTTCCTTCGATGTCCCCGGCAAGAACGGGTTCCCCGCGAGCACGCAAGCGGTGGTCCTGAACATCACAGCCAGCGACGGCACCGCAGCGGGGTTCCTCACCGCATATCACTCGGGCGTCATGGCGCCGGGCACCTCCAACGTCAACTACGGGCCGGGGCAGATGGTGGCGAACCTGGCCATCGTGGAGGTCGGCGCTACCGGGCAGATCACCATCGCGAACATCTCGTCGGGAAGCGTGCAGATCACGGTCGATGCCCTGGCGTATTACGACGTGTCCGGGATCTCCGACGCCCCGGGCTCATACCAGGCCGTGGCGCCCAAGAGGCTCCTGGACACCAGGACCTCCTCGGGTCCCGTTGCCGGCGGCAGAAGCGTGCCGCTCCGTCTGGGAGGAACCACCGGGGTTCCGGCCAACGCTGCGGCGGTCGTCGTGAACCTCACGGTGACGCAGCCGACGTCGTTCGGATTCATCACCGCCTACCCGACCGGCACCCCAAAACCGAACGTCTCGAACCAGAACTACGCAAAGGGCCAGACCATTCCCAACCTTGCCGTCGTGCCGGTGGGTTCTGACGGCACGGTGACCATCGCAAACACCTCATCCGGAAAAGCACACGTCATCGCCGACGTCGTCGGCTACTTCCTGCCGGGAACCCCGACCACCTCGGGAGCGTTCGCCGGGATCGCCCCGGCACGCTTTCTCGACACCCGAACCTCCCGCGGTCCGGTTGGCAGCGCCTACACCGTGCCGGTCCAGGTCGCAGGAGTCAAGGGGGTACCGAACAACGCCACCGGCGTCTGGGTCAATATCACGGTGACCGAACCGACAACCTTCGGCTACGTCATGGCACGCGGCTATCAGGCGGCATGGCAGGACGCCTCCAGCCTGAACTTCGACCGCCGGCAGACGATCGCCAACATGGCCTACGTGCCCATCGGAGAAGGCGGCAAGATTGAGATCCAGCCCCTCCTCCAACAGGTACCGCGCGCCGAATTCACACACCTGATCGTCGACGTCTTCGGCTACACACTCCCCTAGCCCTGTGAGCTGCGCGGCGCGGGCACCCCGCCCCGCGTCACGCAGCGCAGAGTTTCGAAATGGCTATTTCGGCACGACGGCGGATTCACGCCGTCGTGGATCCCGGAGTGCCCCAAAAGCATGCACTGCGTGACGCGGGACTGGGGCCGTGGGCCGAGCCGCTACTCCGGGGCGGCGGGGCGCAGGGTTTCGAGCAGCCGGTCGATCACGCCCGCGTCCTCGATCGTGGACGGCACCACGTAGTCGTCTCCGTCGGCGATCTGGCGCATGGTCTTGCGCAGGATCTTGCCCGAACGGGTCTTGGGCAGCGCCTCCACCACGGTGACGTGCTTGAAGTCCGCCACGGCCCCGATGTCCCGCCGGACCAGGGCGATCAGGTCCCTGGCCAGCACGTCCTCGGGAACGTCCACACCGGATTTGAGGACCACGTAGCCGCTGGGACGCTGGCCCTTGAGCGGGTCGGCGAGGCCCACCACCGCGCATTCGGCGACCGCCGGGTGCTGGCCGATCACCTGTTCCATGGCGCCGGTGGAAAGCCGGTGTCCGGCGACGTTGATGATGTCGTCGGTGCGGCCCATCACAAAGACGTAACCGTCCGCGTCCCGGTAGCCGGAGTCGCCGGTGGCGTAGTAGCCCTCGAATGCCTGCAGGTAGGAGGAGATGTAGCGTTCGTCGTTGCGCCACAGCGTGGTCAGGGTGCCGGGCGGCAGCGGCAGGCCCAGCACGATGTTGCCTTCCGTGCCGGCCTCGACGTCAGCGCCCCCGCCGTCGACAATGTTGAGCCGGAACCCGGGCATCGGGACGCTCGGCGAGCCGGCCTTGATCGGCAGCTCGGCCACGCCGCGCGGGTTGGCGCAGATGGCCCAGCCGGTCTCCGTCTGCCACCAGTGATCGACCACCGGGACGCCCAGCACCCGCGAGGCCCAGTGGAAGGTGTCCGTGTCCAGCCGCTCGCCGGCCGCGAACAGGGTCCGCAGGCTGGAAATGTCGTAGTTGCCGACAAGCTGGCCCTCGGGGTCCGCCTTCCGGATAGCCCGCAGCGCGGTGGGGGCGGTAAACAGCACGTTGACCTTGTGGTCCTGGATCACCCGCCAGAACGCGCCGGCGTCGGGGGTTCCCACCGGCTTTCCTTCGTACAGCACCGTGGTGGCGCCGGCGAGCAGCGGCCCGTACACAATGTAGGAGTGGCCCACCACCCAGCCGACGTCCGAGGCCGTCCACATGACGTCCCCAGGGCCGACGTCGTAGACGTTTTCCATCGTCCACGACAGGGCCACGGCATGGCCGCCGTTGTCCCTCACCACGCCCTTGGGCGAGCCGGTGGTGCCCGAGGTGTAGAGGATGTACAGCGGATCCGTCGCCTTGACATCCACCGGCGCGGCCGGCGCGGCGGAGGCCATCTCGGTGTCCCAGTCGAGCCACCCGGGGTGGTCGGCCGCCATGGACTCCACCGTGGCGGTGAAGCCGTCCCGGGCCTTGACCAACACCGGGGTCCCGGGGGCATCAGCCAGGTCGAGGGCCTCGGCGACGGCGGGCAGGTATTCGATCCGGCGCGAGGGCTCGATGCCGCCGGTCGCCGTCACCACCGCCGCCGGGGCGGCGTCCCGGATCCGGGCGGCGAGCTCCTTGGGAGCGAAGCCGCCGAAAACCACCGAGTGCACGGCGCCGAGCCGCGCGGTGGCCAGCATCGCGATCGCGGCCTCGGGGATCATCGGCATGTAGATCACCACGCGGTCACCCTTGCCGACCCCGCTGCGGCGCAGCACACCGGCGAACCGGGCCACGAGCTCCGTCAGTTCCGCATACGTGTAGCTCTGCCGGGTGCCCAGCATGGCGGAGTCGTAAATGAGGGCGTCCTGCCCACCCCGGCCTTCGGCGACGTGCCGGTCCAGGGCGTTGTAGGACGTGTTCAGGACACCGTCGGGAAACCAGTCATACAGCGGCGCCCGGCCGGGATCGAGGGCCTGCTGCGGCGGCTTCGACCAGGAGATCCTGCGCGCGGCCTCCAACCAGAACTCCTCGGGGTGATCCAGGCTGCGTTCGTAGGCGGCCCGATAGCTCTTGGTGACCATGGCATTCATCCTGTCCACGACGTTGTGTTGCTGCCCATGGTAGACCGGGGCAGACCGGGCGGACAAGAGCCATGTATACACAGCTGAGCAATTTTCTAGGTTCAGGCAGCAATTGCTGGGCAAAGTGACCCTTCGTGTATACACTGTTGATGTTCCACCACGACTGTTCCACCCGCTAAGGCCACCACCGAAGGAGGCAGGATGCGCGCCAGCGACAAGGCCTACGAGGCCCTGCGCGAGGACATCATCGAGTGGCGCCTCCTGCCCGGAACCGTGCTCGCGGAAGTGGAGCAGTCCGAGCGGCTGGGCATTTCACGCACGCCGCTGCGGGAGGCCCTGAGCCGGCTCACAGCCGAGGGACTGACGACGACGGGCGGTCGCGGCGTCGTCGTGACCGACATTTCCCTGGACGACATCGACGAACTGTTCGAACTGCGCGAAACCCTCGAAGGCAAGGCCGCCGCCCTGGCCGCGGAGCGCGGCGATCCGGCGGTCTTCGATGCGCTGCGGCGCGAACTGCTCCGGGCCCCGGAACTGATCGGCGGGCAGGATCCGGCCCTGCACGACTACTACGGGCTGGTGGGACGGCTGGACGCGGCCATCGATGCCGCCATCTCCAACTCTTACCTCGCCCAGGCCATGCGCAGCCTCCGCGTCCACCTCGTGCGCGTCCGGCGCCTGGCCGCCGACGACGCCGACCGGCTCACCGCCGCCGCCGCTGAACACGCCGCGATCGCCGAGGCGATCGCCGCCGGCAATCCGCGGCTGGCGGAGGCCGCCACCACGCTTCACCTGCACCGCAGCCTTTCCCACGTCAAAGCCACGCATACACCTCAGCAAAAGGAGCACCATGGTTAAGGAACACCACGTCCGCGTCTACAAGAGCGAGGAAAACCTGGGCCGCGAGGACCAGCTCGCCTACAAGATCGCCAAGGTCGCCGCCGATCCCGTAGCCGTCACCGATGAGGTCACCGATATGGTGATCAACCGGATCATCGATAACGCCTCGGTGGCGATCGCGTCGCTGAACCGTGCCCCGATCGTCGCGGCCCGGGCGCAGGCGCTGACCCATGGCCCCAGCACCGGCGGCAAGGGCGCCAAGGTCTTCGGCATCGAGGAACGCGTCTCCCCCGAATGGGCTGCCTGGGCCAACGGCGTCGCGGTCCGCGAACTCGACTACCACGACACCTTCCTGGCCGCGGACTACTCGCACCCGGGAGACAACATTCCCCCGATCCTGGCCGTGGCCCAGCACGTCGGCTCCGACGGCCAGGACCTGATCCGCGGCATCGCCACCGGCTACGAGATCCAGGTCAACCTGGTCAAGGCCATCTGCCTGCACAAGCACAAGATCGACCACGTGGCGCACCTCGGCCCCTCCGCCGCCGCCGGCATCGGCACCCTGCTGGGCCTCGACGTCGAGACCATCTTCCAGTCCGTCGGCCAGGCGCTGCACACCACCACCGCCACCCGGCAGTCCCGCAAGGGCGAGATCTCCACCTGGAAGGCCCACGCCCCCGCGTTCGCCGGCAAGATGGCCGTCGAGTCCGCGGACCGTGCCATGCGCGGGCAGACCTCCCCGGTGCCGATCTACGAAGGCGAAGACGGCGTGATCGCCTGGATGCTGGACGGCCCGGACGCCTCCTACGAGGTGCCGCTGCCGACGCCCGGCGAGGCCAAGCGCGCCATCATGGACACCTACACCAAGCAGCACTCGGCCGAATACCAGGCGCAGGCCTGGATCGACCTGGCCCGCAAGCTCCACGGCGAACACCCCGAGGTCACGGACCCGGCCAACGTCGATTCCGTGCTGATCAAGACCAGCCACCACACGCACTACGTGATCGGCTCCGGCGCCAACGATCCGCAGAAGTACGATCCCACGGCCAGCCGGGAAACCCTGGACCACTCCATCCCGTACATTTTCACCGTCGCCCTGCAGGACGGCACCTGGCACCACGTGGACTCCTACGCCCCGGAACGCGCCGGCCGTGCGGACACCGTGGAACTCTGGCACAAGGTCACCACGGTGGAGGATCCGGAATGGACCCGGCGCTACCACTCCCTGGACATCGCGGAGAAGGCTTTCGGCGGCACCGTGGAGATCACGCTCAAGGACGGCACCGTCATCACCGATGAGATCGCCGTGGCCGACGCCCACCCGCTGGGCGCCCGGCCGTTCGCGCGGGAGCAGTACGTCAACAAGTTCCGCACCCTCGCCGCCGGTCTGGTGGACGACGCGGAAATCGAGCGCTTCCTCGCCGCGGCCGCCCGGCTCCCCGAGCTCGGCGCCGGCGAGCTGGACCAGCTGAACATCAAGGCTGCCGACGGCGTGATCGACCTCGCCGCCGCACCGAAGGGACTTTTCTGATGCTGTACTCGAAGGTCACTCCGGAGCAGAAGCGGGTCCGGTTCCGCGAACTCCTCGCATCCGGCACGATCCAGCAGTTCCCCGGCGCATTCAACCCGCTCTCGGCCCGGCTGATCGAGGAGAAGGGCTTCGCCGGGGTGTACATTTCCGGCGCGGTCCTGGCCAACGACCTGGGGCTGCCGGACATCGGGCTGACCACCCTCACCGAGGTGGCCACCCGCGCCGGGCAGATCGCCCGGATGACGGGCCTGCCGGCAATCGTCGACGCCGATACGGGCTTCGGCGAGCCCATGAACGTGGCCCGTTCGGTCCAGGAACTCGAGAACGCCGGCCTGGCCGGCTGCCACATCGAGGACCAGTTCAACCCCAAGCGCTGCGGCCACCTCGACGGTAAGAACGTGGTGGACCTGGACACCGCCACCAAGCGGATCCGGGCCGCGGCCGACGCCCGGCGCGACCCGAACTTCCTGATCATGGCCCGGACGGACATCCGTGCCACCGACGGGCTCGAGGCCGCACAGGAGCGCGCCAAGGCGCTCGTGGAGGCCGGTGCGGACGCGATTTTCCCCGAGGCTATGAAGGATCTGAGTGAGTTCCAGGCCATCCGCGACGCCGTCGACGTCCCGATCCTGGCCAACATGACCGAATTCGGCCAGAGCGCCCTGTTCACCGTGGAAGAGCTGGCCGGCGTCGGGGTCAATATGGTCATCTATCCGGTGACGCTGCTCCGTAGTGCCATGGGCGCTGCGGAGCGTACTCTGGAATCGATTAAGGCCGACGGAACTCAGGAGGCACAGGTTGGAAGCATGCTGACCCGTGCGCGTTTGTACGATCTTGTTGACTATGAGGCTTACAACCGTTTTGACACTGGAGTGTTCAATTTCCAGATCCCCGGTAAGTAAGCCCACACAGAACCACCGGCTCGTGCCGGTACAGGAGTCAGAGACAAAGGAGTTTCAGCATGGCTGAACAGGACATCAAAAAAGGCCTCGCCGGTGTCGTAGTTGACTACACAGCGGTCTCCAAGGTCAACCCGGACACCAATTCATTGCTGTATCGCGGCTATCCGGTGCAGGAACTGGCCGCCAAGTGCAGCTTCGAGGAAGTCGCGTACCTGCTCTGGAACGGCGAGCTGCCCACCACGGACCAGCTGGCGGAGTTCACCGCCAGGGAGCGTGCCGGCCGCGCGCTGGATCCGGTGATCAAACAGGTAATCGACGCCCTGCCCACCACATCGCATCCCATGGATGTCTGCCGGACGGCGGCCTCGGTCATGGGGGCACGGCACCCGCTCGAGAATGACTCCTCGCGCGAGGGCAACCTGGCAAAGGCCGTTGATCTGTTCGCGGCAATGCCGGCCGTGGTGGCCTACGACCAGCGGCGCCGGCGCGGCCAGGACGTGGTGGAACCCCGCGAGGATCTGGGCTACGACGCCAACTTCCTCTGGATGACCTTCGGCGAGGAGGCCGTCCCGGAAGTAGTCGACGCGTTCAACGTTTCCATGATCTTGTACGCCGAGCACTCCTTCAATGCCTCCACCTTCACGGCCCGGGTTATCACGTCCACGCTGTCGGACCTGCACTCGGCCGTGACGGGCGCCATCGGCGCCCTCAAGGGCTCGCTTCACGGTGGAGCCAATGAGGCCGTCATGCACACCTTCGACGAGATCGGCATCAGGCCGGAGGAGTCATTGGAGGACGCCCACGTCCGGGCGAAGGCCTGGATGGAGGACGCCCTGGCCCAGAAGAAGAAGGTCATGGGCTTCGGCCACCGCGTCTACAAGCACGGCGACTCCCGCGTGCCCACCATGAAGTCGGCGCTGGACAAGATGATCGCCCATTATGGCCGCCCCGAACTGTTGGGCCTATACAACGGGCTTGAGACCGCGATGGACGAGGCGAAGGGGATCAAACCGAACCTCGACTATCCAACCGGCCCCACCTACCACCTCATGGGCTTCGACACCGCCACCTTCACTCCCCTGTTCGTCGCCAGCCGCATCACCGGCTGGACAGCGCACATCATGGAGCAGCTGGATGCGAACTCCCTGATCCGCCCGTTGAGCGAGTACAACGGCGTCGAGGAACGGCACCTGGCTTAGCAGGCTCTGCCGCACATCAGCCCGGCACCAAGCAAAGAAAACGCGGACCGGTCACCCCCCAAAAAAAGGTGACCGGTCCGCGTTGGTCTGTGCGCGTAATTTCTGCCCGCGTTTGTACTGCCTGCAGTCTTGCGCCTGCCGTGTAGTGCCTGCGGCGCTGAGCCTGCGGCGTTTCGCCTAGCCGGCCTTGATTTTCAGCGAGGTGATCATGCGCTTCGCGTTCACGTACTCCGGGGTCTGCATGTAGGCCTTCGCAGCTTCCAGCGAGGGGAAGGTCTTGGCGCCCTGACGGTTTCCGTTCTGTTCAGTGCCGCCGCTGTTGACCTGGACGGCGTCGGCAAAGTAGTAGAAGGGCGACTCTGCCGGACCACTGACCACGTTGTAGAACATGCAGGACTTTCCGTCCTTGCCGGCTGCACTGCCCGCGATGCCGTACGAAGCGGTGACGCGGCCCGCTTCCAGAAGGGCACGGAAGGCAAAGTGGGGCGTGATGGTGTCAGCGGCGGCAGTGTTGTGCGGTAACGACAACTCCATCGAGTCCAGGACGCTGTAAGGTACGGGGTTCTGGCAGGCGCCGCCGAGCCCGGCACCGGACGGTCCGTAGTGGAGTGACGCCACCACCATGCCCGAGGCGTCCGACACGTCGACGTCGATGTTCGGCGCCGCGCCAAGGCCTGCCGGCGTTGCTAAAGTCCATCCGGCAGGATAGTCGAAGCTCACTTTCCCGTTTGTGCTCGTGTAAGTCTGCCATTTCTCCGTTGCCGGCGCCGCCGGTGTCGTGGCGACTGCCGACGACGACCCCGCCGTCGCAGACGGCGTCGCAGTGGCTGTTTCCGTTGCCGTTGCGGTGGCCGACGGCGCGGCTGCGCCGCCCTGTCCGGCGGCCGGTGACCCGGAGGGGCCGCAGGCTGTGGAGCCGAGCAGTAGGGCCGTGGCTAGGGCCGCCACCGCGGCCTTCCGGCGCCCGGGGAAGCTTTTGGAGGGCTTCGCGGGGGAATGCGGCGCGGTTTCCTCAAGGCTGAAAGCAGCTCCTCCAGTGATCCTGTGGTTGGTCGATTCCATGTGATTCCCCCGTTGTGCTGTTGGTGCTTGAAGTTGTGTGTGCGGATGGTTCCCGCAGGCTACCGGCAACCCCGGTGCACTGCTTGTCAACCGGGCCGTCCTGGCTGATCGGGTGACGGCGGGCTGGTCCCCCTGCACAAGGTGGCCACCCCGCCGCTTCTCGAAAGCCTTATGCCGGCATCCTGAGGCTGACAATCATGTTCTTGAGCTTCTTGTACTCGGGTGTCCCCATGTAGGCCTTAGCCTCCGTGAGGCTTTTGAACACTGGCTCGTCAGCACCCTTGGAAGCCCTGTCGGCGAAGATCAGTGAGCCCCTGGGCGCGCCGCTCACCACGGAATACATGAGGCAACTGTCCGTCAGTTGGCCGCTGGACTTGTCCACCAGACCAACCTGGTAGCTGAAGCCCTTCCCGATCGAAGTCTGGTCCAGCACCCGGTAGGAGAACCGGACTCCGGCATCGAAGGCCCATTGTTCAGTAAGGGACGTCGACGCTGTGTCCAGTTCGGTCGCCTTGTACTTCTCCGGACCGCACGCCCCTCCGAGGCCGGCGCCCGCACCGTAGTAGAAGCTCGCTACCTTGTTGCCGGTCTCGTCTGAGACCTGGATTCCCGAGGCGGGAACGTCCGGGGTGCCTGCAGGCACGTCCTTTGCGGTCCATCCGACGGGCAGATTGAACGAGGCATCTGCTGCTGCGCTCGTGAAACGCGTTGATGTTGGCGTCAACGAAAGCGAAACGAGCATGCGCTTGATGTCCTGGTACTCCTGTGTCTGCATGTACGCCTTGGCCTCGGCAACGGAAGCAAAGGTCAGGGGAGCGTCCTCACCGTCAGCGGTGAGCCACAGGGCATCCCCGAACTGTGCGAAAGGCACGTCGTCCGGGCCCAAGATACTGTTGTACAACGCGCACGTGGTGGTGTCCGGAGCCAGATCCATGTCAGTCAGCGCCACGGATCCATAGACTTTGTCACCTTGGATGATCCGAAAAACAAACGCCGACGGGCCCCGGGGACTTTCCTTGAGCTTGTTCGCCTTTTGCGGGATATCGAGAACCACCGAGTCGAGGGTGGAAAACGGCTTGGGAACCGGGCACACGGGTCCTCCCGCTCCGTCGTAGACCAGGCCCAGGGTTGATATCTTCTTGCCCTCTGAATTCCTCACCTCAACGGTGTTGAAGAAGCCACCATTAATTGTTTTCGGCGTCTGGGAGACGGTCCAACTGGCGGGGAGTTCAAACGTGGCCTGGCCGGTCGCGTCAGTGAAGGTAGTCCAGGCCGCCGGAGCGGATATTGCCGGGGGTGTCGGTGTCGCCGACGGCGTCACGGTCTCTGAGGTGGTCGCGGAAGCCGTCGGGAACGCAACCGCCGTGGGAGCAACGGTGCCCGCCGGCTCGGGGGCGGTGGTCAGTGCCCCCAGGTTCGTTGCGACCAGTACGCCGGCGGTGACCGCTGCCGCGGTCAGCGTCAGCACGCCGGCCAGCCTGGCCCGCCGGTGCTTCCGGTCCGCGAGGGAGGAGACATTGAGCGGCAGGCGATCGCTAAATTCGCCGGGCTCGGCGAGCATCCGCCGCAGTGCTGCCTCGCCGTCGGGCACGGACGGATCGTTGTGCACGGGGTCCACCGCGGAAATCATGTTCTTGATCGGATCCATCTCAGGCACCCATCTTCTGTGTCATGGTGTCAGCACTGACCGGCATTTGCTTGCGAAAAGCGGCCCGGGCCCGGTGCAGCCGGACCTTGGCGGCGGACTCGCTGCACTGCAGCACGCCCGCGATGTCAGCGATACTCAATTCATCCCAGTAGGCGAGCTGGAGTATGTCCTGGTCCTTTTCGCGCAAACCGGCCAAGGCGTCCTGGACCGCCACGTTGTCCGAGTCGTCACCGAACCGGACAACGGCCGCGGAGCGCAGCTTGTCCTGCAGCGCCTGCTGACGGTCCCGGCTCCGGTATGCGTTCCCGATCAGATTGCGGGCCACTGTCAGAAGCCACGCCGTATCCGTCCGCGGTGCGTCATCCCATTTCTGCCAGACCACGCGGAATACGTCCGCGGCGAGTTCCTCCGCCAGCTCGGCTGATTCCACCCGCCGCCGCACAAATTTGTAGACCAGTGGGTAACTGTCTTTGTGAATGGCGATAAATGCCAGTTCGCGCTCCGAAAGCACGCATCCCCCAAGTATGTTGTGTCCGAAACTGCTGGATAACTGTATAGTTTCCGGCCGCCCGCTAGGGGTTACACGCCCCGCAAAGAATATTCCGCAGAGGCCACGGTCTCGTTGTCATCGTTCAGGGTGATGACGGCTTCCACCGTGCCTTCCCCCAAAGCCAGCGGCAGCCAGTGCCCGGCATCCTGCCACATGCGCGCCAGCGGCAGGGCCGCGACCTGGAACCATTCCGGGATCATTTCCTGGCTTTCGACGGGTTCGCCAGACCAGCGGCGCGTGGTGAAAAGGCTCGTGGACATGTTCCATTCCGGCCGGGCGGGAAAGACGAATTCGATCAGCCCGGCAACGCGGAGGTCGTCTTCTGTGACCACGATTCCGGCTTCCTCAAAGACTTCGCGGCAGGCGGCCTCGGCGTCGGACTCCCCCGGTTCCACGTGGCCGCCCAGCCCCACGATCTTTCCGACTCCGAACCCGGTCTTCTTTGTACCGAGGAGGACCTGCGTGCCGACAGCTCCGTCGCGTAGCAGGAAGCACAGAGTGACAGCTGTCGAGTTCATGAATCCACCCTAGCGCCAGCCCCCGGGGCCGGCGGTGCCACGCCGCAGGCGTGCCTCGGCGCGGATTTAGCCCAGGGCGCGGGGGTGCGCGGCGGCATAGATCTCCCGCAGCGTATCGGCCGTCACCTGCGTGTAGACCTGTGTGGTGGTCACTGAGGCGTGTCCCAGCAGTTCCTGGACCACGCGCACGTCGGCGCCGCCCTCCAGCAGGTGGGTGGCAAAGGAGTGCCGCAGGGTGTGCGGTGACACGTCTTTGGTGATGTTGGCTTTGTCCGCCGCAGCCTTCAGGATGGTCCAGGCGCTTTGCCGGCTGATCCTGCCGCCGCGGGCGTTCAGGAACAGCGCCGGGGTGCCCTTGCCCTTGGCGGCCAGCAGGGGCCGCCCGCGGACCAGGTAGGCGTCCAGGGCGCGCGCCCCATAGGATCCCAGCGGGACGAGGCGTTCCTTTGATCCCTTGCCGAAGAGCCGGACGATTGCCGGGCCACCGCCTTCACCTGCCTCCCGGGAGGTCTGCAGGGAGATGTCGTCAACATCCAGGCCCACGGCTTCGCTGATGCGGGC
This sequence comes from Arthrobacter sp. 10N43, assembly GCF_056394525.1. Taxonomy (NCBI): domain Bacteria; kingdom Bacillati; phylum Actinomycetota; class Actinomycetes; order Micrococcales; family Micrococcaceae; genus Arthrobacter; species Arthrobacter sp. 10N43. Next base: position 98,356 of record NZ_JBFTIA010000012.1, read on the forward strand.
ACCGGTGGAATAGAGGAACTCGAGCAGCGCACGGTCCCGCAGGCCGGTTGCCGTGTCCGTGTCGGCCGCCTCGAGGATCCTGGTGACCTCGCCGACGCTGATGGCTTTCGGCAGACGTTTGCCGGGCATGGGCGGGTGTACATCGCTGGCGGGGTCGGTGGGTGTGACGCCTTCGAGCGCCCAGAATTTGTGGAGGCCGCGCACGGCCACGACGGTGCGCGCCGCGGACCGGACGCCCAGGGAGGAGCCGCCGTCGGAGCCGTCGGAGAGCGCCTGGACGAATCCGGTGACGTCGTGGCGGATGACCTCCGACGGGCGCTGGCGTCCCGACCGGGCGAGGTGGCTCGCGTACCGGGCCAGGTCACGCCGGTAGGCCGCGAGGGTGTTTGCCGCGAGTCCGCGTTCCACGCTCATGTGCTGCAGGTAGTCAGTCACTGCGCGGTCAATCGCGGTGAGCGGCCGCGCGGGCGGGCGTTCGGGAGCGGCTGACGCCGCCGGGGCCGGAGGTTGCACGGGCGCCGGTGCGGGGTCCGGAAGTTGCGCAGGGTCCGGAAGTTGCGCAGGGGCCGCCGGATCCAGCCTTGGGGGTTCGGCGATCAGCGCGTCGGTCATCGGCGCTGGCTGGGATGGGCGGGCCAGGGCGCGTCGGCCGGGCGGAGGCTTTCGAAGTTGTCGGCGCGGGCGGCGGCTGCGGCCAGCACGCCGACGACGGCGGACGGGTTGTGCAGGCGGCCGTCCAGCACGGCCTGCACGGCTTCGTCCAGCGGGGTCCAGTGCAGTTCGATTTCGGCTTCCTCGTCGGTGCGTACGTGCCGCTCGTGCCCTGGCACCTCGCTCAGGCCGCGGGCCAGGTAGATGCGGATGGCTTCGCTGGAGGATCCCGGGGAGTTGAAGAAGTCCGCCAGCACGTTCCAGCGGTCCGCCACGAGGTCCGCTTCCTCGGCCAGTTCGCGGGCCGCGCCGATGACGAAGTCCTCTCCTTCGACGTCGAGCAGCCCGGCGGGGATCTCCCAGAGGTCCATGCCGACGGGGTGCCGGTACTGCCGGAGCAGCAGCACGTCGCCGGCGTCGTTCATGGGGAGAATGGCCACCGCGCCGGGATGGTCGATGTAGTCCCGGACCAGGGTGTCGCCGTCGTCGTTGAGCTGGAAACTGTCGCTGACGACGTCCCAGATCCTGCCTTCGTAAACCTTCCGGGAAGACAAAAGACGGCGCGGGCTCGGCTCATCCGAAACCTGCCGTGCAGCATTGGGGGTCTCAGACATACCGGGCATCGCGCCGTCCTTTGATTCAGTTGGAAATTACTTGGACACTGCTGCCGACGAGGGCTTGGGCGCAGCGGCCGGGGCATCGGCCTTCGCACTGCCCGTCTTGGCGCTGGCGCTGATGGTGGCAGCGGGCGCAGAGTCGGCGGCCTGCTGGTGGCCCAGGGCGGCCTTGATCAGGCCCGCGAACAGCGGGTGCGGGCGCGTGGGCCGCGAGCTGAGCTCGGGGTGCGCCTGCGTGGCCACGTAGTACGGGTGGACGTCGCGGGGAAGTTCCACGAACTCGACCAGCTTGCCGTCGGGCGAGGTTCCGGAGAAGCTCAGGCCCTTGGCGGCAATCTGCTCGCGGTACTTGTTGTTGACCTCGTAGCGGTGCCGGTGACGTTCGCTGACATTCGTGGCGCCGTAGGTTTCGGCGACGACGGATCCTTCGTCCAGTTTGGCCTCGTACAGGCCCAGGCGCATGGTGCCGCCGAGGTCGCCCTTGCCGTCAACGATGTCCAGCTGCTCTTCCATCGTGGCGATGACCGGGTACTTGGAATCCGGCTCGAACTCGGACGAGGACGCGCCCTCGAGGCCAACCACGTTGCGGGCGTACTCGATCACCATGCACTGCAGGCCCAGGCACAGGCCCAGGACCGGGAGCTTGGTTTCGCGGGCATACTTCAGGGCGCCAAGTTTGCCTTCGAGGCCGCGGATGCCGAAGCCGCCCGGAACGCAGATGGCGTCAACGCCGGCCAGGGACTGCACAGCGCCCTCGCGGGTTTCGCATTCGTCCGAGGGGACCCAGCGGATCTTGACCTTGGTGTCGTTGGCGAAGCCGCCGGCGCGCAGGGCCTCCGTGACGGACAGGTAGGCGTCCGGCAGGTCGATGTACTTGCCCACGAGCGCGATCTCAACCTCGTGCTTCGGGTTGTGGACGGCGTCGAGCAGCTTGTCCCAGCTGGTCCAGTCCACATCCTTGAACGGCAGGTCCAGGGCGCGGACGATGTATGAATCCAGGCCCTGGGAGTGCAGGGTCTTCGGGATGTCGTAGATGCTCGGGGCGTCCGGGCAGCCGATCACGGCGTCGATGTCGACGTCGCACATGCGGCCGATCTTGTCGCGCATGGGCTGCGGGACTTCGCGGTCCGAACGGATCACGATTGCCTCAGGCTGGATGCCGATGGAGCGCAGCGCGGCAACGGAGTGCTGCGTCGGCTTGGTCTTCAGCTCCTGCGAGGGGCCGATGTACGGCACGAGGGAAACGTGGAGGAAGAAGACATTTCCGCGGCCGATGTCCTGGCGGACCTGGCGGGCGGATTCGAGGAACGGCTGGGACTCGATGTCCCCCACCGTGCCGCCGATTTCGGTGATGATGACGTCCGGGGCGTTCTTGCCCTCGGCGGGCAGCCGCATGCGCCGCTTGATCTCATCGGTGATGTGCGGGATGACCTGGACGGTGTCGCCGAGGTATTCGCCACGGCGTTCCTTGGCGATGACGGTCGAGTAGACCTGGCCGGTTGTGACGTTGGCCGATCCTTCGAGGTTTTCATCGAGGAAGCGCTCATAGTGGCCGATATCCAGGTCCGTCTCGGCGCCGTCGTCGGTAACGAAGACTTCGCCGTGCTGGAAGGGATTCATCGTGCCCGGATCCACGTTCAGATAGGGATCGAGCTTTTGCATTGTTACAGACAGACCGCGTGCCCGCAGGAGGTGGCCGAGGCTCGAAGCCGTCAGTCCCTTACCGAGCGAGGACGCTACACCACCGGTGACGAAGATGTGTTTGGTCGTCTTGGACGAGCCCGGGAACCGGGAATTTACACGAGAGTTTGATCGCTGCACCACGGGGTTTGAGCTTATCATCAATTCGGCCTTCCACGGGCTCCCTGGCGGGATCCCGATGTGATTGTTGTCCTAGCAGCGGCACCTGCGGAACTCCGTGCGGAAGTCCCGGCGAACCCGCCTAGATTTGCGGCAGGAGTTTGGCGTCGTCCAGCAACTCCTGGGCGTGGGCCTGCGCCGACTCCGAGTCCTCCTGGCCGGCGAGCATGCGGGCCAGCTCGCGGACGCGCTCGGCCTCGTCCAGCAGCTGCACGTCGCTGGAGGTGAATCCCGTGGCGGTGGCACCGTCGGCGCCCCGCATGGAGGTCTTGGTGACCCTGATGTGCTGGTCCGCGAACGCGGCCACCTGCGGCAGGTGGGTCACCACAAGGACCTGGACGTGCCGTGCCAGCATCGCCAGCCGGCGGCCGATCTCGACGGCGGCCCGGCCGCCCACGCCGGCGTCGACCTCGTCGAAGACGAACGTCGGGACGGGATCGACGGCGGCCAGGACCACCTCGATGGCGAGCATGACGCGGGAGAGTTCACCGCCCGAGGCGCCCTTGCCCAACGGCCGGGCCGGCGCACCCGAGTGCGGCTGCAGCAGGAACGAGATGTCATCTGCCCCGAACGGTCCCAGCTGGCCGGCGGGCTCGAGGTTGATGACCAGGGTGGCATCGGCCATGGCCAGCGCCTTCAGCTCCGCACTGACCCGTGCGGAGAGGTCCTTCGCGGCCTTGGTGCGCACCTTGGTTATCGCGGAGGCCTTCTTCTTGAGCTCGGCCTCGGCCCGGGTCACCTCGGCTTCCAGCGATTCGATCCGGGTGGAGTCGTCCTGCAGTTCCTCGTACCGGGTCCGGGCTTCCTCGGCCCAGACCAGCACCTCGTCGATGCTCGGCGCGTACTTGCGCACAAGCTTGGCCAGCGCGGCCCGGCGGTCCTCGATCTCTGCCAGCCGTTCCGGGCCCTCCGTGTCCAGGGCGGCCTGGTAGCTGGCGAGCTCCGCGGCGATGTCGTTGAGCAGGAAGCCGACCTCGGCCAGACGCGCCGCGGCTGAGCCCAGCTCCTCGTCGTGTTCGGCAACGTGCTCCAGGGTGCGCTTGGCGGCGTCCACCAGTGTGGTGGCGTCGGCATCTTCGCCAAAGTCCTCGGCGATGAGCGCCTGGTGGGCGGTACTGGCCGCGATCCGCAGTTCCTCGACGTTGGCCAGCTTCACTGCCTCGGCCTTCAGGGCGTCGTCCTCCCCCGGCTGGGGGTCCACGGCGTCGATCTCGGTGAGGGCAACCTGCAGCGACTCGGCCTCGCGGAGGCGTTCACGGGCGGCGCTGCGCAGGGAGTCCAACTCGGCCTGGCTGGCGTGCCAGTGGGCGTAGAGGTCCTGGTAGGCGGCCAGCGTTCCCGCGAGGCTGTCGCCCGCGAATTTGTCCAGGGCGCCGCGTTGCGCCACCGGGCTCTTGAGCCGGATCTGGTCCGACTGGCCATGCACCACCACAAGGGTTTCGCCGATTTCGGCGAGCACGCCGACAGGCGCGGCCCGTCCGCCCAGATAGGCGCGGCTGCGGCCGTCCGCTCCGACGCTGCGGGCAAGCAGCAGTTCAGCACCGCCGTCGAACTCCTCGACGTCGGCGCCGGCCTCGCGGGACCGGGCGATGGCGGCGTGCCCGGCGTCGAGCTTCAGCACCGCCTCCGCGGAGGCGCTCTTCGCGCCGCTGCGGACCGCTCCGGCGTCGGACCTGGCACCGAGGAGCAGTCCGACGGCGGTGACCACCATGGTCTTGCCGGCTCCGGTTTCACCGGTCACGACGCTGAGGCCCGGGCCCAGCGGCAGGGTGGCGTCGGTGATGACGCCGAGATCGCGGATTCGCAGTTCTTCAAGCATGGTTCACTTCTCGGTTGAGGGATCTGGCGATGGATCGGGCCCGTCGCCGGGTCCTGCGTCGCCGGGTCCTGCGTCGTGCGGCGAGGGCAGCGGCGGCATGGGGCGGGGCGTGCGGATGATCGGGACGGGTCCGGTGTGGATGGCCTTGGCCTGCGGCATGGGGCCGCGCCAGCCCTGGATGGGGAGCTGGAACTTGCGCACGAGCCGGCCGGAGAAGGGGGTCTGGTGTGTCCTGGCCAGCCGGACGGGCGTGGCGGAGCGGGTCACTTCTACGCGCGCGCCGGGCGGCAGGTCCACCGAGCGGCGGCCGTCGCACCACAGGACGCCCTGGGCGTCGGTACGGTTCAGGATCTCGACGGCGAGCCGGGACCGGGGAGAGACCACGAGCGGCTTCGCGAAGAGGGCATGGGCGCTGATCGGCACGATCAGCAGGGCCTCCACTTCGGGCCACACGACGGGGCCGCCGGCGGAAAACGCGTACGCCGTGGATCCGGTGGGCGTGGCCAGGACCACGCCGTCGCAACCGAAGGAGGTCAGGGGGCGTTCGTCGACTTCCGTGACCACCTCCAGCATCCGTTCCCGGTTGCCCTTTTCGATCGCCGCCTCGTTGAGGGCCCAGGTGTGCCAGATCTTCTGCCCACGGACCCAGACCTGGACGTCGATCGTCATGCGCTCCTCCACCGTGTAGTCACGGCTGGCGATCCACTCGACTGTCTGGGCGAGGTCGGCCCGCTCACTTTCGGCAAGGAACCCCACATGGCCCAGGTTCACTCCGAGCAGCGGCACGTCGACTTCCCGGACCAGCTCGGCCGCGCGGAGGATGGTGCCGTCCCCGCCCAGCACCATGACGAGTTCCACCTCGGGCAGCTTCACGTGGTCGTGCAGTACCTCCACGGGGTGGTCGAGCCGGCCGAAGAACCGGACCATGTCCCCGAGCTCGTTTTCCTGCAGCACCGGGACCAGGCCGGACTCATGCAGCAGGGCGCACGCCTCCCAGGCAGCCTTGAGGGATTCCTCGCGCCCTGTGTGGGCAAGGATGAGGACACGCCTGCTCATCGGGTTCCGCCTTCTGGTGGTTCTAGTGGTTCGGCCAGATTGTTCCGAGCAACGCAGCAACGGCTGCGTCCCGCTCCTCGATCTTAGGCGGGACTTCCGACATCGCGCGTTTTATCCACAGGAAGTATTCGACATTGCCGTCCTGTCCCGGCAGCGGGCTTTGGGCGAGGCCCCGCAATTCGAGGCCCGCGTCCACGGCGGCGGCAGCCACCTTGGTCACGGCGAGCCTGCGCTCCCGCTCCGAGGTGACCACGCCGGTCCGACCCAGCCGGTCCTTGCCGATCTCGAATTGCGGTTTGACCATGAGGACAAGGTCACCACCGGGCACCGTGCAGGCGGCGAGCGGTACCACCACCAGGGTCAGCGAGATGAAGGACAGGTCAGCCACCGTCAAAGCGGCCGGTCCACCGATTTCCCCTGGCGTCATGTACCGGACATTGAGACCCTCGTGGACGGCAACGCGCGGGTCGTGCCGGATTTCCGGGACCAGCTGGCCGTGCCCGACGTCTACGGCCACCACGTGGGCGGCTCCGCGCCGCAGCAGCACATCCGTGAACCCGCCGGTCGAGGCACCGGCGTCGAGGCATCGTTTGCCGGCGACTTCGACGGCGGGAAAGGCATCCAGCGCGCCGGCCAGCTTGTGCCCGGCCCGGCTTACGTAGCCGTCCTCTGCGGAGGCCCGCACGTCCAGCGCCGCGTCATCCGGGATTTGCTGTGAGGCCTTGGCGAGGATCTCGCCGCCGGAGCTCACCTTGCCCTCGGAGATGAGCCGGGCGGCATGCGTCCGGGACCGTGCCAGCCCCCGGCTGACAAGTGCCTGGTCCAGCCGGCTCACGCTCCCCCGTCCCCTGCTGCATGGATGCGGCGTGCCGCGCCGGCGTGGCCGGCCACGTCCTCGTTCAGGGCCTCCAGCAGGGCATCGTGCATGCCGGCATAGACTTCGCCGTGTCCGGACACCGGCGCCTGCCGCACGGCCGCGAGGCGGTCCAGCACGGCACTGACGGCCGGGTCCTGGACGTGCTGCAACGACAGATCGGGCCAGGCGACGCCGGCCTCTGCCGGGGCGCCAGCCTCAGCCGCCTCGTGAGGCTCGTGGGTTGGATCCTGGTTTGGATGTGGGTTCAGCTCTGGGTTCAGCTCGGTCATAGGTCCAGCCTAGTGATCGAGCCACTCGAGGACCGGGGCCAGCGCGCTGGTGGTCTCGGGGTTCGCGGCCCACCAGGCCGAACAGGCGGCACGCCATGAATCGAGGTCGGCGGGGTCGCCGCTGATGTGGACGGACTGCCCGCGCACGATTGCCGAGGCCGTGCCGCTGCTGTACCGCCCGGCGTCGTGCTCCACGGCAGGGTACGGCGCGTACAGGCCGGTGAGGTCATTGATGAGGAAATCCGGGCGCTCCATGGACCGGGCGGCGAGGATCGATTCCCTGGTGTCCACGCCGGTCAGCACAGCCACCGTGGCGAAGCCGGCGTTGTTGCCGCCCAGGATGTCGGTGTCCAGGCGGTCACCGACGACCAGCGGCCGGTCGGCGGACAGCCGCTTGGCGGCCGTGTGGAACAGCGGTGCCTCGGGCTTGCCCGCCACGATCGGGGTCTTGCCGGTCGCGGCCGCAACGGCCGCCACAAGCGTCCCGTTCCCCGGGGCAATGCCGCGCGCCTGGGGAATGGACCAGTCCGTGTTGGTCGCCACCCAGAGGGCGCCGCCGGCCACGACGTACGACGCCTCCGCGAGGTCTTTCCACCCGATGTCCGGGCTGAAGCCCTGCACGACGGCGACCGGGTTGTCCTCCGCGCCGCGGACGGGAACCAGGCCCACCAGCTCAATTTCCTGGGCCAGCGCGGCGCTGCCGGTGATCAGCACGTGCGACCCGGCAGGCAGCATCGAGGCCAGAAGCGCCGCCGCCGCCTGCGAGGAACTCACCACCTGGTGATCCTCGGCAGGGGCTCCGAGGTCGCGCAGGTGTTGCGCTACCTGCGCCGGGGAGCGGGAGGCGTTGTTGGTGACGTAGCCCAGCCCGACGCCGACGCCGGCGAGCCGGCGCAGCGATTCCACGGCCCCGGGGATGGCATGGGGGCCGGCGTACACCACGCCGTCGAGGTCAGAGAGCAGGGCATCAAACGTGGCGATCAGTGCGGTGTCGCCCATGCGGCTAGTCCTCGGCCCGGTCATGCCGGGCGGCCTCGGAGTCGTCCAGGAGTTCCTGATCCGCTTCGGCCTCTTGGGCCTCCGGTTCGCCGCCGGCGTTATCGAGCACTTCTGATTCACTCAGCACGTCGGCTTCCACCGAATCCTGGTCGGACTCGGCGTCGTCGGACTCGAAGTAGTCCCCTTCGGCGTCGTCGGCGTTATGGTCGATAACGCTGTGGTCGATGGCGCTGTGGTCGATGGCGCTGCCGTCGGTCGCATTCAGGCCGGTCGCCTCAGCTGCGGCGCCGGTGGTTTCCGCGGCGGCAGCAGCACCGGCGGCACGCGGGGCGCGCTCTTCGGTGCCGGCGTGCGTGTCGGCGTTCTCCTGCTCACGGAGCCGGCGCTGCCGGTTCTCCTCACGGGCTTCCTCTTCCTCGTCCCAGCCGAGGTCGATGATGTCAGGGTCCTCGTCCTCCCCAAGGCCCAGTGCGTTTTCGGCCACGACGGCCTGGCGCTGCCACTTCTCGGCCTCAGCCGCACGGCCGGCTGCCGTCAGCGCATCAGCGTACGCGCGGAACAGCCGGGGGCTGTAGGAAAAGGCCCGGTTGATGTCCAGCAGCGGGATCTCCAGTTCGGAAACCGCGGCGTCGAACTGCCCGAGGTCGGTGCGGGCACCGGCTGCCACGATCGCCAATTCCACCTTGCCCGGGGCGTCGAGATCCTTGGCTTCCTCGGATCGGGCCATGTCCAGGGCACGGTCCGGGCGGCCGAGGCCCCGCTCGCAGTCGGCCATGACCGGCAGGTGCATGTTGGAGCCACTGATCCGGCGGTAGGTGCGGAATTCCCGGAGGGCTTCACCATAGTGGCCGGCCGCGTAGGCGGTCAGGCCGACAGCTTCGCGGACGGACGCAAGGCGTCCACCGCGGCGGCTCGCTGCCAGGGCATGCTGGAAGGCAAGCTCAGGTTCCTCGTCAAGGAGCCGTCCGGCCATGACAAGGTGGCGGGCCACCCATTCGGCGCTGGTGCCTTCGAGGGTCTTGATCTGGTGCTGGGTGGCACGGTCAAGTTCCTTGCCCGTGACGTCCTCGTCGATCTGGGGTGAACGCTCCCGGTCGGGACGGTTGGCGCTGCGGAGATCGCGCGCGTTGGGTACGCGTACCGGACGGTCCTCGGGACGGTCGCGACCATACTGGCGCGGACCCGACTCGCCACGGTCGAAGCTGCGTGCGGGACGGTCCTCGCGGCTGCCGAACGGCTTGCGGTTATCGCCGGCGCCGTAGGGCTTGCGGTCACGGTCGCCGCCGCCGAAACTGCGCTGGCCGCCACCCTCACGCGGAGCACGATCACCATAGGGCTTACGCTCGCCACCACCGCTGTACGGCTTACGATCGCCATAAGACGGACGGCTATCGCCACCGAAGCTGCGCTGGCCTCCACCTTCACGCGGGGCACGATCACCGTAAGGCTTACGCTCACCGCCGGCGCCGCCGCTGTACGGCTTACGCTCACTGCCCCCGAAACCACG
>NZ_JBFTIA010000013.1:0-103702 GCF_056394525.1 Arthrobacter sp. 10N43
AACGCCCGGTCCCATCCCGAACCCGGAAGCTAAGACCCACAGCGCCGATGGTACTGCACCCGGGAGGGTGTGGGAGAGTAGGTCACCGCCGGAACATCATTAACGGTCGAGGACCCCCAACACATGTTGGGGGTCCTCCCGCATTTAACGCCACTTTCCGGCCACAGCCACGGCTGCCGGCCAGGCCGCCGGAACGCGCCGGCCAGGACCCCGCTGCCGCGGCCAGGACGCTGCCGGCGCCGGACCCCCGGCACCAGCGCCCCGGCACCCCCCGCACCCCACCCGGCAGGCCCGCAGGCCCATCCCTGACACCCGCCCCCGGCACCCCGCCAACCGCCCCCACGCCGCACCGGGCAGGCCCGCAGGCCCCTCCCGGACACCGGGGCGGACACCACGCCAACCGGCCCCACACCCCACCGGTACGCCTCCGGGCACCTCAATTGGTCGCGGAAAGTCCGCCAGTGGGAAACCCGGCGGAGGCGTCGGCGGACCTGTCGGAAAGGCAGCCGGCAGCGAGGCGTCCGCTCTCGGCGCAATTTCACCTGCGATCGGCGCCGATTCCAGTGATTTTCCCCAAAAAACGCCGAAAACACGCGGAATTTGCCACCTCTAAGGCGCCAAGCTGGTAAGTTTTCGAACAGTGGTTTGTACGCATGCCGTGTGCAGGCTCCAGAAATCATGACCGTCCAGGAGGACATAAATGGCTAAGAACCGTAGTGAACTTGTTGCAGAGGTAGCAGGCAAGGCCGGCACCAGCCAGGCAGCAGTCAACTCCGTGCTCGACGCACTGTTCGAGGTCTTCGAGACCTCTGTCGCCGCGGGCGAAAAGATCACCATCCCGGGTTGGCTCGCCGTCGAGCGCACCGACCGTGCAGCTCGCACCGGCCGCAACCCGCAGACCGGCGAGACCATCCAGATTGCCGCTGGCCACAGCGTCAAGCTGACCGCCGGCTCCAAGCTGAAGGCTGCAGTCGCCAAGAAGAAGTAGTCTTCTTCTCAGGCTTCAAAGGAGCGGCAACCCTCGGGTTGCCGCTCCTTTTGCGTCCCCCGGCCGTTTTGCGGGCCTGCTCCGCTCGAACCGGGCCTCCGGCGCCGATTCGCTGCGCAGGGCGGCGTAGCGGACAATGGAGGTGTGCCTTCCGCAGCAAATCCCACGCCCACAACCGCAGCGCCCGTCCCCCCGGGGGACGCACGCGGCCCTGGTTCCGGTCCCGGCGGAGTTGGCCGGCCGTGGCTGATCGCCGGCCTTGGCGCGTTGTTCGTGGGACTGGCCGCGGCTCTCATCTTTTCCGGCGCTGCAGCCGCCCGCGAAGTCTCGGACCCGGGTGCGCTGGTGCGCTGGGGGCTGCCGGTGAGCAAGGCTGTCCACAACGTCGCCGTGGCCACCGTGATCGGCGGACTCATCTTCGCCGTCGGGATCCTGCCGATGAACAGGAACGGCACCCGGTCCAAGGACCGGGACGCCCCGGAGCACCCGGCCTTCAGCCGGGCCCTGGCCGTTGCCGCGGCGGCGGGCGCCGTCTGGACCCTCTCCGCCATAGCCGTGCTGGTCCTCGGCTATTCGGACATTGCAGGGCAGGGCCTATCCGGGGATCCGGAATTCACCCGCTCGCTCGTGTACTTCATGACGGATATCGAAACGGGACGCGCCTGGCTGGCTGTCGTGATCATCGCGGCGGTCGTCACCACCGCCCTTTTCGGCGTACGGTCCCGCGGAGGCCTGGCATTGACGCTGGTCCTTTCGCTGATCGGGCTGGTCCCCGCTGCGCTGATCGGACACTCCTCAAGCTCCAGTGACCACGAGGGCGCCATCAACTCGCTCGGCCTGCACCTGGTGGGCGTCTCGGCGTGGGTGGGCGGCATCATCATGCTGGCAGTGCTCTCGGGCGTGCTGGGCGGCACAGGTGCCGGCAGCCGCAACTCAGGGGCCTCTTCCGGAACTGCGGACATCACCGAGCCAACCCTGCGCCGGTTCTCCTCCCTGGCGGGCTTCGCCTTCATCCTGGTCTTCGCCTCCGGCGTGATCAACGCCAGCATCCGCCTCACCTCCTGGGCCGACCTCTTTGGATCGGCCTACGGGCAACTGATCCTCGCTAAGACGGCGGCGGTCCTGGTGCTCGGCGGCATCGGGTTCATGCACCGCCGCTGGGTCATCCCGCAGCTGGGCAACCGCGCCATGGGAAGCTCCGCCCGCCGTGTGCTGTGGCAGCTGGTGATCGTGGAGTTGCTCGTCATGGGAGTGACGTCCGGGATCGCCGTGGCGCTGGGACGCTCTGCCCCGCCGCAGCCCACCACTTTCGCCCCCGACGCGTCGCCGGCCTTCATCCTCTCCGGCTACGAGCTGCCCCCGGAACTGACGCCGGAACGCTGGCTCACGGAGTGGCGGCTCGACTGGCTCTGGATCGCCGTCGCCATCTTTGGCCTCGCGGCCTACGCCCTCGGTGTCCGGAAGGTGCTGAAACGGGGAGACTCCTGGTCCTGGTTCCGGACCATCAACTGGGTGATTGGCCTCATGGTCCTCATCTACGTGACCTCGGGCCCGCCGTCGGTCTATGGCAGGGTCCTGTTCTCGGCGCACATGGTGGACCACATGGCCCTGACCATGGTGGCCCCCATCTTCCTGGTCCTCGGCGCCCCCGTGACGCTGGCGCTCCGGGCACTCACGCCGCGGCGCGACAGCTCCCGCGGACCGCGCGAGTGGCTGCTGATCTTCATCCACTCGAAGTTCTCGCAACTGGTGACCCACCCGCTGTTCGCCGCCGCCAACTTCGCCGGCTCGATCGTGCTCTTCTACTATTCGGACGCGTTCGGCTACGCGATGCGGGACCACGTGGGCCACGAACTGATGAACCTGCACTTCGCCCTCACCGGCTACATCTTCGTGCTCACCATGATCGGCACCGACCCGTTGCCGCGCCGCGCACCGTACCCCATGCGGCTGCTGATCCTGCTGGCCACCATGGGCTTCCACGCGTTCTTCGGCGTCGCCATCATGGGCGGCACCGGGCTGCTGGCCGCAGACTACTTCGGCAACCTGGGCCGGACATGGGGAGTCAGTGCCCTGCTGGACCAGCAGATGGGCGGTGCCGTGGCTTGGGGCATCGGTGAAGTGCCAACCCTGCTGGTGGCGATCGGCGTCGCCGTCATGTGGTCCCGCTCCGACGCGCGGGAGTCCAAGCGCACGGACCGGGCGGCGGACAGGAATAACGACGCCGATCTCACTGCTTACAACGATATGTTTGCCAAGCTGGCCGAGCGCGATGCCAGGCTTGCCGAACGCAATTCAAAGCTGGAAGGACGCTCATGACCGAAACCGTACGCACCCACCTCCGGGTCCGGGCCTCCGAACTTGTGGGCCGCAACTGGCTGAACACGGGCGGCAAATCCCTGGACCTCGAATCCCTGCGCGGCAAGATCGTCCTGCTGGATTTCTGGACGTTCTGCTGCATCAACTGCCTGCATGTCCTGGACGAACTCCGCCCGCTGGAGCAGCAGTACTCCGATGTCCTTGTGACCGTTGGCGTACATTCGCCCAAGTTCGAGCACGAGGCCGATCCTGTGGCGCTGGCCGCCGCCGTCGAACGCTACGAGATCCGCCACCCGGTCCTGGACGACCCGGAACTGGACACCTGGAAGGCCTACACGGCCCGGGCGTGGCCGACCCTGGTGGTCATCGATCCCGAGGGCTACATCGTGGCGCACCTCTCCGGTGAGGGCCACGCCGACGGCCTCGCCGTGCTCATCCCCGAACTCATCGCCGAACACGAGGCCAAGGGCACCCTGCACCGCGGCGACGGCCCCTACGTGGCGCCGGAGCCGACGTCGGGCACGCTGCGCTTCCCGGGCAAGGCCCTGTACCTTCCTGCCGGCCGCGGCGTCGGAAGCGCCGGGGACGGGTCATGGCTGGTGACCGACACAGGCCACCACCGGCTTGTGGAGCTCTCCACCGACTTTGAGACGGTTCTGGCCACGTACGGCTCCGGCGACAAGGGCCACGCCGACGGCAACGCCGCCACCGCCCGGTTCAATGAACCGCAGGGCCTGGTGCTGCTGCCCGAGGCCGTCGCCGCGGACACCGGCTACGACGTCGTGATTGCCGACTCCGTGAATCACCGGCTCCGCGGACTGTCCCTCGCGGACGGAACCGTCCGGACACTTGCCGGCAACGGCGTGCAGCGGCTGCTGGAAACCGGCCCGGCCCGGGTGGACGAGGAAGGCGCAGCCTACGGTTCCCGGCTCGAGGCGGACCCGCTTGCGGTATCGCTGAGTTCCCCGTGGGATGTCGTCTGGTCCACCAAACTGAACGCCGTGGTGGTGGCGATGGCCGGCGTGCACCAGATCTTCAGTTTCGAACCCACCTCCGGCGCCGTGAAGATCATCGCCGGCAACGGCCTCGAAGGGCTCCTGGACGGCCCGGCCGCCGAAGCCTGGTTTGCCCAGTCCTCCGGCCTGGCCGAAGACGCTGACGGCAACATCTGGGTGGCTGACTCCGAGACCTCCGCCCTGCGCAAACTCGTCATTGACGACGCCGGCAGCATCACCGTCGAGTCGGCGGTGGGCAAGGGCCTGTTCGACTTCGGTTTCCGCGACGGCGCCGCCGCCGAAGCGCGGCTGCAGCACCCGCTCGGCGTGACGGTGCTTCCCGACGGCTCCGTGGCCATTGCCGACACGTACAACGGCGCAGTCCGCCGCTACGACCCCGCAACTGGCACGGTCTCCACGCTGGCACGCGGACTGTCCGAGCCCTCGGACGTGATTGTGGATCACACCCATGTTGCCGGGGCCGAACCGCTGCTGGTGGTGGTCGAGGCCAACAAGCACCAACTCGTCTACGTGCCCATCCCGAAGGAAGCCCAGCAGGTGGACGAGGGCGCCGCGCAGACCCACCGGCCCAAGAGCCCTGTGGCGCCCGGGCTGCTCGAACTGGCCGTGCGCTTCACGGCGCCCACCGGACAGAAACTGGACGACCGCTGGGGCGATCCCACCCAGCTGAAGATCTCCTCCACCCCGCCCGAACTGCTGGTCTCCGGCGGCGGGACGTCCGTGGGGCTCCTGCGCACCCTGGAACTTTCCTCCGACGTTCCCGAAGGCGTCCTGCACATCACCGCCCGCGCGGCGGCGTGCGACGGCCCCGAAGACGCCGACGGCGAGATCCCGGACCACGCGGCCTGCCACCTGTACCAGCAGGACTGGGGAATCCCCGTCCTCCTGCAGGCCGACGGCGACACCGAGCTGGTCCTGGACCTGCGCGGAATGGACTGAGCCGCAACACCTGGCCGCTGCGCCGGTGCTGATCAAAAGGCTGCTGCCCGTGACCCCGCGTCACGGACAGCAGCCTTTCGGCTTTCTTCGGGCCGCGCTGCGGCGGGCGGTGAGGGCCGGCGTCGTGCAACCATCGCGGGGACTGTATGCGCTTCCGACGGCGGACCCTGACTATGTTGCGCTGCTCCAGCGCAGGCAGCTGCTCACGTGTGTGAGCGCCGCGCCGTTCTACGGGTTGTGGGCGTTGGAGCAGCCCGGGCCCCGGCATGTGTACCACCGGCGCGGGGGTGCGGCAGGCGGGGAGCCGGGACACGGCGGACTGCTGTTCGCCCCGGATCCGCACCGGCCGGTTGCGGCCCTGGGCGATGTCCTCATCCATGCGCTGAGGTGGCTGCCGTTCCGCGAGTCCCTGGTGATGGTGGAGTGCGCGGTCGGCAGGGGTGACATGACGCTGGACTTCCTGCGACGGCGACTGCCCGGGACGCGCAATGGCCGGGCCCGGGAGGTCCTGAATTGGGTGGACCGCGGCGCGGAATCGCTGCTCGAAACCCTGGCGCGAACCTATTTCCGGCAAGCCGGTATCCGCGTGGAAGGGCAGGTGCACATCGGCGGCGTCGGTTCTGTTGATTTGCTGCTTGAGGGCAGGCTGATAGTGGAGCTCGACGGACGCCATCACGGCGAATGGGCTCAGGTGAAGAAAGAGCAGCGCCGCAACAACCGCTCCGTGGTCCGAGGATACGCGGTGCTCCGCTACTACTATGCGGACGTGGTGCACAACCCGGCGGACATGGTGGCGGAGGTCCTCGCTGTCCTTGCCGGCATCAAGGCACCCGGGTAGGCGTCACGGCCGGCAGGTTATCTGGCACCGAGGGAGAAGAAATCCGCGGATTTGCCGGGAGCCGGGCCAGCGACGGGTTCAAAGTCTGCCCTGCATGACGGGAAGGGGCCCGGCGCCGTGGGAATCAGCCAGGGTTCCAGGAGTTAGCCGGGAGCCTAGTAGTTCAGCTGCGGGGTGAGCTTGACGGTGTCGCCGTCGATGTCCAGGCGGGTGGTGAAGCTGAAATCGTGGACGCTGTCGATGTCGGATACGGCGCCCGAGAACAGGTCCACCTGGCGGCCCTGGATCCGGGCCTTGCCGTCCAAGGGGGACACGACCCAGCGGCCGCCGAACGGCTCGATGCTGACGGTGGGGTAGTCCGTGATGCTCCAGTGGATGGTCCCGTCGATCACCCGGTTGTTCGTGGCGTGATAGAACGGGCAGTCGGGCTGCAGCTTCTGCTGCTTGTCGGCCTCTTGGGCGCAGGAGTCCAGGAAGTCCTTGACCTTGCCACTCACGGCGTCCTTGAGGGCACCGGTGGCCTCAGTCAGCAGGTTCAGCGAGGCCGGGTGCGCTTCCTCTCCGGCGACGGTGGCCCGGGTGGGCGGGGCCGAGAAGTACTGGCCGTTCAGTGAGGCCTCGTACTCGCCGGGGTAGAAGACCGCGAAGGAGTTGCGGCCGTTGGGCATGTTCACCGGAACGCCATTGACGGTTGCCTCGCTGGAGTTGACCACCGTGACGTCCAGGACGGGCAGCGCAGCGGGGACGAAGGACCATTTGTGGAAGAACAGCCACTCGGTGCCGGAACGCTCCAGCAGGAACTCGGTCCGCAGCCGGCTGCCATCGATGGTGTAGTCCATGGGCACCATCACCCGGTTCGCACCGCGCTCTTCGGCGTCGCCGAGCTTGACGTCTGAGATGCGGGAGGCCGCAGTTTGCAGGGCGGTTCCGTCGAGCATCGCCGGGTTGCTGTCCGGCACGGAGGCGCGCAGCAGGCCCAGGGCTTTTTCGCCCTCGCCTTTTTGCAGGGCGCTGAGATATTCGCGGACGGGCTGCTGCGGCCCGGCAATGGAGTCGTTCACCAGGTTGATCGACACGATGGCTCCGGCCACGGCAAGCATCAGTCCCAGCAGCCACGCTGCTGCGATTTTGACCAAGGCCTGACTCATCTGCACGATTCTTACGTTACCTGCACCCCACAGGAATCTCCGTGTCAAGGACCGCCTCTGTGACGCGGACCATGGCGGCCGCGCCCGATTAGAGTGCCCCGGACCTCCGGCGGGCAGCAACGGCAGTCATCCGCTAGCGTCGGCGGCGCCTCGAGGAAGTGCCAAACACGCCGCGCAGCAGTTCCCGGCCGAGTTGGGTCCCCAGCGAGCGGGCCATGCTCTGGAGGCCGCCGCCCAGGGCCCCCGCGAGGTCGCCGCCGATGCCGCCGCCTGTGGGCTGTGCCGGCCGGGGGGCACGCCGCTCGGGCGCCTCCCCGTATTCGGGCGGCATCCCTGGTGCCGGCGCAGGACTGCTGCTGGTTCGGCTGCTGGGACGGCCGAGGACTTCTTCCTCGATCCGTCGGGCTTCGGCGTCGATGGCGTTCGGGTCCAGTCCGCCGGCGGAGGCCCCTCCCTGGGTCCCGGCACCCTGCTGAGCGGTCCCGGCGGCCGGCCCGGTGGGGGCAGCGCCCTTCCCGGTGATCTTCTCGTACGCCGAGATGTTGTCGACGGCGGTGCCGTACTTGGGCAGGAGGGCGGAGGCAGCGACCGTGCTGGAAATCAGGGCATCGGTGCTGGGACCCATGACGGACTCCGGGGCGCGGAGCCGGGTCAGGGCCACGGGCGTCGGCGCCCCCTTTTCGTTCAAGACCGTGATGACCGCCTCGCCGATGCCGGCGGTGGTGAGGGTCTCCTCGAGGTCGTAGTCGCTGGTGGGAAAGGTGGAGACGGTGGCCTTGAGCGCCTTGGCGTCCTCCGGGGTGTAGGCGCGGAGGGCGTGCTGCACCCGGTTTGCCAGCTGGCCCAGGACGTCCGCGGGGACATCCTTGGGGGTCTGCGTCACGAAAAAGATGCCGACGCCCTTGGACCGGATGAGCCGGACGGTAGTGGTGATGGCGTCGAGAAAGGCCTTCGAAGCGCCGTTGAACAGCAGGTGCGCCTCATCCAGGAAGAACACGAGCTTGGGCTTGTCGAGGTCTCCGGCCTCAGGCAGGTCCTCGAAGAGATCTGCGAGCAGCCACATGAGGAATGTCGAGAACAGCATCGGCGTGGTCTGCAGGGTGGGCAATTCCAGGCAGCTCACCACGCCGCGGCCGTCAGGTGCGGTACGCAGCAGTTCGGCGGTGTTGAACTCGGGTTCGCCGAAGAATTTTTCCATGCCCTGCGCCTCGAGGGTGATCAGTTCGCGCAGGATCACACCGGCGGTTGCCTTAGAGAGGCCGCCGAGTTCCTCGAGCGCGTCCTTGCCCTCGGCCGAGGTCAGGAACTGGATCACGGCACGCAGGTCCTTGAGGTCGATCAGCTCCAGGTTGTTCTTATCCGCGAAATGGAAGACCAGCTGCAGGCTGGATTCCTGGGTCTCGTTCAGGTCCATGACCCGGGAGAGCAGGATGGGGCCAAAGGAAGTGATGCTGGCGCGGACGGGTATGCCCTGTCCATCGCCGCCGAGGGCCAGGAACTCCACCGGGAAGGTCTTCCCCGACCATGCCTGGCCGATGCTCTCAGTGCGTGCCAGGAGCTTCTCGCTGCCTGTGGCGGCGGTGGCGAGCCCGGAGAGGTCGCCCTTGATGTCGGCCAGAAACACGGGCACGCCCGCCGTGGAAAGCTGTTCGGCCATCATGTGGAGCGTGACTGTCTTGCCGGTGCCCGTTGCCCCGGCCACGAGGCCGTGCCGGTTCATCATCGCGAGCGGCAGCCGGACGGGCGCGTCCTTGTGGAGTTCGCCGTCGACGATTGCCGCCCCGAGCTCGATCGTCGGGCCGTCCAGGGTGTAGCCCTTCTGGATCGTGGCGACTTTGTCTGCAGTGGATTTGATGGCCATGCGGTTAGCTTAGCCGGGTCCGGTGTTCCCGGACCCGGCTCAAGCCGGCCTATTCGGCGGTGGCGAGTTGTGTGACCGTGTCGGCGGCGCACCGGCGCCGTGACAGAATTACGCCACCGATTTGTTTTTCTTGCTTTAGACTGTGGCATGCCCAACTCGTTCCCGCGCATCGTACTGGCCTTTGTCATAACCCTCTGCCTTGTCTTCTTGGGTGGAGGCGCTGCCTCGGCCGCCACGGCCACCTCCCCGGGACCGGGCATCGACGTGTCCTGGCCGCAGTGCGGCAAGACGCTGCCAAAGCAGCCCGCTTTCGCGGTCGTCGGCGTCAACTACGGCCTGGCCAACAACACGAACCCGTGCCTGGCAAGCCAGCTGGCCTGGGCGAAGACAGCGAAGTCTCCCGCAGCGACGTCGCAGCCGCGGGTGGCCCTGTACGTCAATACGGCCAACCCCGGCCTGAAGGGGTCCTGGTGGCCCACATCGAACACCTACAGCGGGGTGAAGGTCGCCAACCCCTACGGCAACTGCGCCCTGGGGTCGTTCAAAGCCTGCTCCTACATGTACGGATGGGCCAAAGCGTCCGACGACGCCAGGCGCCGCGGCGTCAGCAACCCTCAGACCTACCTCTGGTGGCTGGATGTGGAAACGGAAAACACCTGGCAGTCAGACAAGGCAGCCAACGTCGCAGTCCTCGAAGGCATGACCGCCTACTTCAAGCGGATCGGCGCCCGCGTGGGCCTCTACTCCACCCCCTATCAGTGGGGGAGGATCGCCGGAACCGTTAAGTTCACCAGCCCGCTGGCAGGACTGCCGAGCTGGCTTGCGGGAGCGGGATCCGCGGCCGGCGCCAAGAAGAACTGCGCCCTCCCCGGATTGACCCCGCGCAGCCGTGTCTCGATGACGCAGTACATTTCCGGCGGACTCGATTACAACTACTCATGCAGCTGACCCGCTGATTCACTGATCTGCGAAAGCCTATGTAGCAGGCAGGCAGGCACGTAGCAGGAGGCGTGCGGCCGGCCGCAGGCTGGCCGTACCGGGCAAGAAACATGCGCAGGAAAATGTGCAGAAATATCCCGGGGGCCGCCGTCGTTGATGCCAGTGTGCCCGCGCCGGAAACCCGGTGCCGCCAGGACCGCAGTTCCCAACTCCGGCCCGCACACTGCTCCGCTACGAAAGGCCGGCTTTTCCGTGACTGTTCCGCTTTCCATCCTTGATCTCGCAACCATCGGCCCGGGCCAGACGGCGGCGGAGAGCTTCGCCGGCAGCGTGGCCATGGCGCAGCTCGCCGAGGACCGGGGCTACCGTCGGATCTGGTACGCCGAGCACCACAACATGTCCGCGATCGCCTCCTCCGCCACGAGTGTGCTGATCGCGCACGTCGCGGCGCACACCTCCAGCATTCGGCTCGGCGCCGGCGGCGTGATGCTGCCCAACCACTCGCCGCTGACCATCGCGGAACAGTTCGGTACCCTCGAAACCCTGCACCCGGGCAGGATCGACCTCGGGCTGGGCCGGGCCCCGGGCAGCGACCAGAACACCATGCGGGCCCTGCGCCGTGACCCGATGTCGGCCGAGAGCTTCCCGCAGGACGTCCTGGAGCTCCAGGGCTACCTGACCGGACCCACCCGCATCCAGGGCGTCGAGGCGACCCCGGGCAAGGGCACCAACGTCCCGCTGTACATCCTGGGTTCGTCCCTGTTCGGCGCCAGGCTGGCAGCCCAGCTGGGCCTGCCCTACGCCTTCGCCTCCCATTTCGCGCCCAATGCGCTGCAGGACGCGGTTGCCACGTACCGCCGCGAATTCCGGCCCTCGGCGCAGCTCGACGTCCCGCACGTGATCGCCGGCGTCAACGTCATCGCCGCGGACTCCGCCGCTGAAGCCCAGGCCATGTTCCAGGCCACCAAACGGGCCAGGGTCTCACTGTTCTTCGGCAATGGACGCGTGTTCAGCGACGACGAGGCGGACATGATCCTGGACTCGCCCCAGGGCCAGCACATGGCGCAGATGATGAAGTACTCCGCCGTGGGCACTCCCGATGCCGTGCTGGCGTACCTCGAGGAGTTCACGGAGCACGCCGACGCCGACGAGCTGATCGTGGCCCATCAGAGCACCGGCACCGAGACCCGGCTCCGTTCCGTGGAGCTTCTGGCAGACGCCGCCCGGCTCGTCCGGGCGTAGCGGCCTAAGAGCCGAACGCCTGACGGCGCCGCGGAGCGTCAGTCCAGGACCGGCGCCCGCGCGGCGCCGTCTCTGGCTACAGTTCCCGGCGGGCTCCCTCCGACGCGGTGACGGGGAAGATGTGCGGGGCGGTGTACCCCGCCCGGGCGAAGTCGCGGGCAATGCCCTCGGCCACTGTCCCGGCGTCGCCGTTCCGGACCAGTGCCAGGGCCGCGCCGCCGAAACCGCCGCCGGTCATGCGCGCGCCGATCGCACCCAGCTTCTGGGCGCTGGACACTGCGAGGTCGAGCTCGGCGGTGGAAATCTCGAAGTCGTCGCGCATCGACACGTGCGATTCGTTGAGGAACGGGCCGATCGCGGCGGCGCCGGAAGTCCGCAGCGCCGCGACGGTGTCTAGTACCCGCTGGTTTTCCGTGATGATGTGGCGGACCCGGCGGTAAGTCTGTCCGTCGAGCTGTGCCGCTGCCCGCGGGAGGTCCTCCGGGCCCAGAGCCCGGAGGCTGCCGACGCCCAGGCGGCGGGCGCCGTCCTCGCAGGAACGACGGCGGCTGGCGTAGCCGCCGTCGGCATGGGAGTGGCTGGTCCTGGTGTCGATCACGAGGAGCCCCACCCCGGCGCCGGCGAACCCGAGGGCTACGCTCTCGGTCTTCAGGCTCTGGCAGTCGAGCAGGATGCCATGATCCGGCTCGCCCAGGAGCGAGGCTGACTGGTCCATGATCCCGGTGGGCGCGCCGACCACCCTGTTCTCGGCCAGCTGGCCGATCCGGGCCAGCTCCGGCCGGTCCAGCCCCAGCCCCCAGAGATCGCTCAAGGCCAGGGCCACCGCGCATTCGACGGCGGCAGAGGAGGACAGCCCGGCGCCGGCCGGGACATCCGAGGTCAGCGCCAGGTCCATGCCGGAGAGCCCGGAGGCGCCGCCCGCCGCCGCCAGGGACATCGCCCAGGCCACGCCCAGCGGGTAGGCCGCCCAGCCGGTGAGGGCATCCGGGTCCACGTCATCGAGGTTCACCTCCACCATGCCGGGGAACGAGCTGCTCGTGACCCGCAGCAGGCGGTCTTCCCGGACGCGGGCCGCCACCGTGGTGCGCTTGTCGATGGCGATCGGAAACGCGAAGCCGTCGTTGTAATCCGTGTGCTCGCCGATCAGGTTGACCCGCCCGGGCGCCGACCACAACCCGTCCGGCGCGCCGCCGAACTGGCTGGCAAAGTACTCGCTTCCCAGCCGAAGGACCTTGTTCATGGCTGGGCGGCTTCCTGTTCTGTTGCTGGGAGTTCTGTTGCTGGGAGTTCTGTTGCTGGGAGTTCGAGTTCGGGGAGGTCCGGGCGGAACGGCTCGAGACCTGCCGTTTCCATCGCCTCGCGGAGCCGGGCGGCGGCCGCTTCCGGCGGGATGTCCGCAATGAACGCACCCATCGCCGCCTCGGAACCGGCCAGATACTTGAGTTTGTCCTCCTCCCGGCGGGGCGAGGTCAGCTGCAGCATGAGCCGGATGTCTTCCCGGTGAGCATGGACGGGGGCCTGGTGCCACGCCGAAATATACGGGGTGGGAGTGTCGTAGAGGGCATCGACGCCGCGCAGGAGCCGGCTGTACAGCAGGGAGAACTCGTCGCGTTCCTGCTCCGTCGTGGCGGCAAGGTCCGGGACGTGCCGGTGCGGGAGGATGTGCACTTCCAGAGGCCAGCGGGCGGCAAACGGGACAAACGCCGTCCAGTGCTCGCCCTGAAGCAGCACCCGCTCGGATTTCTGCTCGAAGCTGAGGATGTCCTCGAACAGCGGGCCGCCGTAGCTTTCGATCGTGCGGACCAGCTGGGCCGTGCGAGGCGTGATGTACGGATAGGCGTAGATCTGACCGTGCGGGTGGTGCAGAGTCACGCCGATCGCTTCCCCGCGGTTCTCAAACGGAAAAACCTGTTCGACGCCGGGCAGCGCGGACAGCGCGGCGGTCCGGTCCGCCCACGCCTCCACCACCGTGCGCATCCGGGACAGCGGCAGCGCCGCCAGGGATCCGGTGTGTTCCGGCGAGAAGCACACCACCTCGCACCGGCCTACAGACTGCCGGCTGCGCCCCAGCCCCACCAGGGCGAGGTCGTCCAGGCCGGCCGGCGCGGCGGCGTCGCCCGCCAGAGCCGGTCCGAAGGACGGGGACTTGTTTTCGAAGACGGCGACGTCATAGGGGCTCGGAATTTCCGAGGGATTCTCCGGCGAGGCGGGGGCCAGCGGGTCCAGGTGCGAGGGGGGCAGGACCACCCGGTTCTGCCGGGCGGCCGCGATCGAAATCCACTCCCCGGTCAGGACGTCCTGGCGCATGGTCGCCGTGGGCGGACGGACCGCCGGCTCGCGGAGATCGTCCCCGCGTTCCGGGGGCAGGACGGTATCGGCATCATCGAAGTAGATGATGTCCCGGCCGTCGGAGAGCTTGTAGGAGCGTTTCGTAATCTGGCCCATTGTCAGGAGCTCCTCACGGGGTCGCCGCCGGATGCGGTTGGATCGGCGGCATTGGCACGGCGGACGGACAGGAGCAACCCGTGTTCCGGGTTGAGGACCGGCATGGGGAGGCCGGACTCCGCCAGGAAACGTCCGGTCGCCTCGATGCCGCCGGCAAGCCATGCCGGGGGCACCGCCTGCAGGAACGCCCGCTTGTCCCCGGCCGCGGGGTACACCGCGTCCACCCGGTACGTGGCTTCCGGAAGCAGTCCAGGCATGCAGATCCGTCCCGGAACTTCGGCGAACGACGTCGCCACGGACACCAGCGCGTAGAGGGCCTCGCCGCCATCGTGGGACACAACGCCGTGAAGCCGAAGGGCCGGGTCGGGCTCGTCGGCGCGGACCATCCGCCCGCTGTGCAACAGCGGACGATGCTGCTTGTACAGTGCGATCGCCCCGGCAAGTTCGGTGCGCTCGGAGTCCGTGAGGTGCCGGACATCCCATTCCAACCCGAAGTGGCCGAACATCGCTGTAATTGCCCGGAAGGAGAGATCGTGCGTTCGCGCGGTGGTGTGGCTCGTGGTGGGGCCGATGTGCGATCCGACGAGCTCCGGCGGCACCACCACGCCGGTCCAGCGCTGGATGGTCTGCCGTTCCAGGGCGTCGTTGCAGTCCGAGCCCCAGACCCGGTCAGTGCGTTCGAGGATACCGAGATCCACCCGGGCGCCCCCGGAGGAGCAGCTTTCAATCTCGACATCCGGGTGGGCCAGGCGGAGCTCGTCGAGGAGCCGGTAGACGGCCTGCGTCTGGGCATGCACGGAAGAGCGTCCGTCGTGGCCCATCTCGGTCAAGTCCCGGTTCTGGTCCCATTTGAGGTAGCTGATCCGGTTTTCGCTCAACAAGGCATCCAGCCTGTCGAAGATGTACTGCCAGGCCTCCGGGTTGACCAGGTCAAGGACCTGCTGGTGCCGCCACTGCATGGGCAGCCTGCCCCCGGCGGACGGTCTGTCCCCGCCGGACGGGCTGTCCCCGCCGGACGGGCTGTCCCCGCCGGACAGGCTGTCCCCGGCCGTCCGGGGTGCCGGTCCGGCGATCCAGTCCGGGTGGGCGCGGGCCAGGTCCGAGTCTTCGTTGACCATTTCGGGTTCGACCCAGAGGCCGAATTCCATGCCGTGGCCGGTGACCGCATCGATCAGCGGGGTCAGGCCCCCGGGCCACAGTTCCTCGTCGACGTACCAGTCGCCGAGGCCCGCCCGGTCGTTGCGCCGGCCGCGGAACCAGCCGTCGTCCAGGACATAGCGTTCCACGCCGAGCCGGGCTGCCGATGCTGCGAGTTCGAGCAGCACCGGCATCCGGTGGTCGAAATACACCGCCTCCCAGACGTTGAGCACCACCGGACGTGCCTTGCCGGTCCGCACGCCGGGGTGGTGCGGGCGCCCGCGGAACCAGGAGTAGAACGCGTCGCTGATGCCGTCCAGCCCCGCGGCGGAGTACGCCGCGAACAACCACGGCGTCTCGTAGCTGGCGTTCGGGGCCAGGCTGATCTCGCCGGAACCGAGCAGTTCCGAGGCGCCCAGCACGGTCCGGCCGTCCGCAGCGGCGTCAACGAAGCTCTCGTGGTTGCCACTCCAGCCCAGGTGCACGGCCCAGACCTGCCCGTGGCGGTTGCCGAATCCGGGGGTGCCGGCCGCCAGCAGGAGCGAGGCGTCATGGCCGGTGCGCCCGTGCCGGCCCGAACGGACCCACGTGCCTTGGCGCAGCGGCAGGCGCTGCGGGTGGGACTCCCGGCACCAGCGGCCGGTCAGGTCCAGGATCTCCGTGGCGGCGCGGCCCAGCGGCAGCACGGCCGCGAGCTCGTCCAGGCTGTACCGTTCAGCGCCGTCGTTCTCGAGCCGGTGCCTGAGCTGGAGCAGTCCGCCGTCGTTGATCCTGATCTCCGTGCGGACGGTGACACCGGCGTCGGGGTCGGCCTGGGTGATGACCGCAGAGCACTGTTCCCCTTCGGTGCGTTCCACAGCAACAACGCGCAGGCGGGCCGAGAATGCCTGGCCGTTCCGGTGCCCGCGGAGGCCGGGCCGCCCGCGCCAGCCGGAGGATGCCTGCGGGATCAGTCCGAGTGTGACAGGGACGTCGTGGGCGGAGCGCGGCACGGCGTCGCCCAGCAGTGAAAGGTCCGGCAGGGCCGGGCCGAGGTCGGAGCCGAAGTGCAGCATGGCGGCCTCTCCGGTGCTGAAGTCAATGAGCAGGGATGTTCCGGAGCGGCGCAGGTGCAACGGCTCCAGATCCGACGACGTCAGGGCCGGGACACCCAGGGCGAGGGTCTCGGCGGCAAGAGTGAGGTCCGGGTTGTTCACGGCAGCTCCAGGCGTAGTGGTTGGGGGCGGGCGGGGGCCGTGCGGGGTCAGCCTGCGGCTGCTGCGGGGGTGGCTGCGGCTCGGTCAACCGCGCCGTGCGGGTCGTCGCCGGTGCGGGCCAGGCGGAGCCGTCCGACGCGCTCGCCGAGGATGCGCCGGGCCTCGCTGCCGAGGAGGTCATCGCTGATGAGTTCGTCAGCGTCCTCCAGGCTGGCGATGGTGCTGATGCCCAGGGTCCCCCACTTCGTGTGGTCGGCCAGCACCACAACGCGGCGGGCCGCGGTGACGAAAGCCCGGTCCGTTTCGGCTTCGAGCACGTTTGGTGTGGTGAACCCGGCGTCGGCGTCAACACCGTGGACGCCGAGGAACAGCACGTCCAGGTGCAGCTGCTTGAGCGAGGAGGTGGCCAGCGGCCCCACGAGGGCATCGGAGGGGGTACGCTCGCCGCCTGTGAGGATCACCGTGGACGCGGACGAGCTCTGATGGAAGACATCCGCGATCCGGACCGAGTTGGTGACCACCGTGATCCGCGGCCCGGCGGACAGCAGCTGCGCCAGCGCCCACGTGGTGGTGCCGGCGCTGAGTCCCACCGCCATGCCCTCGCGCACCTGGGCGGCCGCCTCCTGCGCAATCGCCATTTTCTCGTCCTTGAGCTGGGTCACCTTCAGCTCGAAGCCTGGCTCGTGGGTTCCGGCCCCGCCTGGCAGCTTTGCCCCGCCATGGATCTTCTCCACGGAGCCCGCCGCGTCGAGGGACTCGATGTCCCGCCGCACGGTCATCAGCGAGACACCGAGCATCTTGGCGAGGTCCGCGACGCGGACGATCCGCTCACGCTGGACCTCTGCGAGGATGGCTGAATGACGGGCTGCGGCTAGCATGTGGAGTCCTTACTGGCTTGAGTGGTTTGGAAGGCTTGACTGGTTTGATTTGCCGGCGGACGTGGCGACCAGTTGGGCGGCCCGTGAACGGACGACGGCGACACCTCCGGCCGGGAGGCCGAGCCCGCCGTCGAGCTCGGCGCCTGTGAGCAGGTCGACGCCGCCCAGCGGCAGCCGGACCTCGTGCGCCCCGTGGTTGATGCAGAACGTCCAGTCGGTCCCGTCCTTGCTGCGCCGGGCGACTTCGACATTGTCCGGCAATTCCGGCACGAGCGGCTGCACCGCGGCGTCGGCGCAAATAAGGGTCAGCAGCTCGCCCAGGCCCTCCGGTGCGAGCGTCGTGGCGACGTAGTAGGCGCGGCCGCTGCCGGCGCGGTTGCGGGTCACGGCCGGAGAACCGGCGGCCGGCCCCTCGTCCACGGCCGCAAGGACCTCAGCGGTGGTAGCCCGCCCCAGCTCGTTCCAGCACGTGCCCGCCCCGAAGCCGCTGAGCCGGACGCTTTCGCCGCCGCGCAACGGAAAGAACTCTTCCATCCGGACGCCGAGCAGTCCGCTGAACGCGCCGGGGTAGCTGCCAAGCCTGATGTGGTCATTTTCGTCCACGATACCGGAGAAGTAGGTCACCACGAGGTGGCCGCCGGAGCGCACGTACGCGTCCAGATTCGCGGCGCCGGCGTCGCTGATGAGGTACTGCATCGGGGCGACGACAAGCCGGTAGCCGGAGAGGTCCTCGGTGCTCTGGCGGAAGTCGGTGGGGATCCCGGCGCGGTAGAAGGCATCATGCCAGCGCCGGGTTTCGGCGATGTTGGAGGCATCCACGCTCGGGTGCGAGTCCAGCTCCGAGGCCCAGCGGGCATCAGTGTCGTGGAGGATGGCGACGTCCACCCGGCCGGACGCGCCTGTGACCACCGAGCCGCTGACTTCCGCCAGGCTGCGCAGCGCCTGCCCCAGCTGGACCACTTCGCGCCACACCTTGGTGTCCGTGCCGGCATGCGGGAGCAGCCCGGAATGGAATTTCTCGGCGCCTGCGCGGGAGGCCCTCCACTGGAAGAAGAGCGCGCCGTCGGCA
Organism: Arthrobacter sp. 10N43; assembly: GCF_056394525.1. NCBI lineage: Bacteria > Bacillati > Actinomycetota > Actinomycetes > Micrococcales > Micrococcaceae > Arthrobacter > Arthrobacter sp. 10N43. Next base: position 18,016 of record NZ_JBFTIA010000013.1, read on the forward strand.
CCGCGGGCAACATGCTGCAGGGAATTACGCAGCATCTCGCCGGGCGCCTTGGCGATGTTGCGGGGCTGCCAGTTCACGGCGGAGGTGGAGTGCTCCATGAGCAGCCACGGCTTGCCCTTGGCCCAGCCGCGGGTGAGGTCCGCGGTCGCCGCCAGTTCCTGGAAGTTCCGGGGGTCCTCGGCGATGAGGTAGTGGTCGTTGGAGACCACGTCCATCTCCTCGGACCAGCGCCAGTAGTCCACGGGCTGGTGCAGGCCCATGTTGAACCCCATGAAGTTGGTGGTCACGGGGTGACCCGAGTGCGAGCGGATGATCGCGGCCTCGGCCTTGTAGCATTCGAGCAGCTCGTCGGAGGAGTAGCGGGCAAAGTCCAGCTGCTGGGTCGGGTTGACCCAGGTCCCGGAGGTGCGCGGCGGCAGGATCTGCTCCCAGGCCGAGTAGCGCTGGGACCAGAAGGCCGTGCCCCAGGCGGCGTTGAGCGCCTCGAGGCTGCCGTACCGGCGTTCGAGCCAGCGCCGGAAGCCGGCGGCGGCGCCGTCGGAGAAGTCCGGCTGGTTGTGGCAGCCGTACTCGTTGTGGACGTGCCACATCACGACGGCGGGATGGTCTTTGTACCGGACGGCGATCTGCTCGGTCAGCGCCGCGGCGGCCCGGCGGTATTCGGCGCTCGAGGCCGCGAAGGCCTGTCGCGAACCGTAGCTGTGCCGCACGCCGTCGGCCGTGACAGGCAGGGACTGCGGGTACTTGTGGCTGAACCACGGCGGCGGCGATGCCGTGGCGTTCGCCAGGTCCACCCGGATGCCGTTCGCGTGCAGCAGGTCCAGGACCCGGTCCAGCCAGCCGAACTCGTACACGCCCTCGGAGGGCTCCAGCAGCGACCAGCTGAAGATGCCCACGCTGACCAGGTTGACGCCGGCCTCGCGCATCAGCGCGACGTCCTCCTCCCAGGTCTCCTCGGGCCATTGTTCCGGGTTGTAGTCCCCGCCGAAGGCCAGCATTGGGGCGCCGTCGGCGCCGAGTCGGGCGGTGATGTAGTCCATGGCGTTGTTGGGGTTGGAGCTGTTGTCCACGTTTATCCTTTGCTGGAGCCGAGGGTCAGGCCCGCCACGAAATGGCGCTGCAGGAGCAGGTAGATGATCAGGGCCGGAACGGCCGTGATCATGGCGCCGGCGGCGATCAGGTTGTAGTTGGAGAGGAACTGGCCCTGGAGGTTGTTGATGGCGGTGGTCACCGGAAGACGGTCACCGCTCTGGATGAACAGCAGGGGCCAGAAGAAGTCGTTGTAAATGAAGATCACTTCGAGCGTGCCCATGGCGGCCAGCGCCGGGCGGCACAGCGGCAGGATGATGTCCCAGTACTGGCGCCAGACGCCGGCACCGTCCACCAGGGCCGCCTCGGTCAGTTCGGGGGACAGGGCCTTCATGTAGTTCGAGAGCACGAAGGTCACGAAGCCGATCTGGAAGGCCGTGTCCACGGCGATCACGCTGATGTAGGTGTTGAGCAGGTTCCCGGAGTCGCTGAAGGCGTACGGCAGCTCGAAGTGCTTGAACATTTCAAAGAGCGGCGCCGCGAGCACCTGCGGGGGAAGCAGGTTTCCGGCCGTGAACATGATCAGCAGGGTGATGTTGAACTTCCAGCTCACCCTACTCACGGCGAACGCCATCATGGAGGCGAAGAACAGGATCAGGAACACGGACGGGACGGTGATCAGCACGGAGTTCCAGAACAGCTTGGCAAACCCGCCCTGCGTCCAGGCCTGGGTGAAGTTGTCGAAGTTGAAGGCCCCGCCGGTGCTGAAGTAGCCGTACTTGTCCGTGTCCGCCTTGGGCCGCAGGGCGGTGAAAATGGCCCAGCCCAGGGGGACCAGCCAGATCGCCGCCATGACGGTGAGGAAGATGTGGGTGCCGTAGTGCCGCTTGCCCTGCTTGTTCTTGGCCGGACGGCCGGGGCCGGTCCTGCCCGCGCCCGAGCTGCGCTGCCGGGCGTCCGCCGGGGTGCCGGCTGCGGCGTCGGTGGGATGGGCGATGCTCATGCCTCTTTGTCCTTTCCGAACGCGCGGGAGAGGTAGAACGTGATGGGGATCAGCGAGATGACCAGCAGGATGACGGCCAGCGCGGAGCCGATGCCGATCACCTGGCCCTCGCCCACAAGATTCTGGATGACCAGGGCGCTGATGAGTTCCAGGCCGTTGGTGCCGCGGTTGATCACGTAGACGATGTCGAAGGCCCGGAGGGATTCGATGACGGTGATGACGATGATGATGACGTTGACCGGGCGCATGGCCGGGAAGATCACCCGGAAGAAGGTCTGCACCGCATTGGCACCGTCAATCTGGGCCGCCTCGCGCAGGGTCGGGTCCACTCCCTTGAGCCCGGCCAAGTACAGGATCATGACGTAGCCGGCGTGCCGCCAGGTGGCGGCGAAGAGGGCGGCCCAGATATTGACGCTGGAGTCCCCGAACCAGTCGACGGCCTGCGGTGTACCCGCCGTGCCGAGGACGAAGTTCAACAGGCCGCTGTCACGGTTGTAGAACAGCTGCCAGATGATCCCGATCAGGGCCAGGGACAGCATCACCGGGGCGAAGAAGATGCTCTGGTAGATCCTGGTGCCGCGGATGTTCTGGTCCAGGAGCACGGCCAACAGCAGCCCCAGCGGAGTGGCCACAAGTGCCAGGAATGCCAGCCACAGCACGTTGTGCTGCACGGCCGGCCAAAACGGGGGGTAGTCCTGGGCGACGAACTGGTAGTTCTCGACGCCGGCGGGTTTGATGTCGGTCAGCTCCAGCCCGTTCCAGCGGGTGAAGGACAGCCCGACCGACATGAGCGTGGGGATCCAGACCAACACGAGCTGGATCAGCGTGGGGACGCCCACCATCATGCCGAGCACCACTTTGTCGCGGCGGGACAGCCGCCGAACCCGCCGCGCGGGGGCGGCGACTGCTTTGCGCCCCCGCGCGGACGGACTGGTAGAGACACTCATGGAGATTCCTTGCCTTGGGACATGCAGGGTGAAATGCGGTTGAAATGCGGGCAGATACGCCGCTACTGCGCGGCGTACAGGGACTTGGCCTGGGCTTCCAGGTTCTTCACATCCACGTTGCCGTCCTTGATGAAGGACTGCAGGGCCGGGATCATCACGTTGTTGGCCATGGCGGGCAGGGCATCGCGGTCGAAGAACTGGCTGATGTTCTTGGCGCCGCTGATGGCCTCGGCCAGTTTCTTGTTCAGGGGAGTGAACTTGGAGGTGTCCGCGCCCTTGGCGGTGGCGATGTTGGACGAGTCCACGGAGGCGTACACGTCCTGCCCCTCCGGAGTGCCGACGTAGGCCAGGAAGTCCCGGGCGGCCTGGTTCTGGCCGCCCTTCTTGGAGAGCAGGAGGCCGTCGATCGGTGCCTCGATGGCGTCCTGGCCTTCCACCGCGACCTCGGGGAACGGGAAGAAATCGATGTCGTCGGCGATTGCCTTGTCCGTGTACTGCTGGGTGAGGAAGGATCCGAGCAGGTACATGCCGGACTTCTTGTCCGCCAGGGACTTCGCCGAGTCCTGCCAGGTCATGCCGAGGGCGTTCGGGTTCTGGTAGGGCAGCAGGGCTTTCCAGGTGTCAAAGACATCGCTGACCTTCTTCTGGTCCCAGCTTTCCCGGTGCGCGGTCAGGTCCATGTGGAACTGGTAGCCGTTCAGGCGCATGTTCAGGTAGTCGAAGGTGCCCATGGCGGGCCAGCCGTCCTTGTCCGCGAACTCAATCGGGATCAGGCCGTCGGCCTTCATCTTGGTGGCGAGGGCCTTCAGCTCATCGAACGTCGTGGGGACGGTGTAGCCCTTCTCCGCCCAGAGGCTCTTCCGGTAGAAGAAGCCCCAGGGGTAGTTGTAGTTCGGGATCAGGTACATCTTCCCGTCGGCGCCCGTGGACGCCTTCTTCAGGGCGTCCGAGTAGTTTCCGCCGACCTTTTCCCAGACATCGTCGATCGGGGCCAGCAGTCCCTTGCCGGCGTAGTACTGCATGCGGTAGCCGGCGAACCACGTGAACGAATCGTCCGGGCTGCCCTGGAGGTAGGTGTTGATCTTGTTCTGGAAGTCGTTGTGCGCCACCACGTTGGTGGTGATGGCGACGCCGGACTTCTTCTGGAAAGCATCGGTCACCGCCTTGTAGGCGGCCTTGGGGACCTCGTCCGAGGATCCTGAGCCGAAGGTAGCCGTGTTGGATCCGCTGCTGGCAGGGGCGCTGCCGCCCGTGCAGGCTGTGAGCAGCGGAATGCCGGCCATCGCGACTGCTCCGGCGCCGAATGTCTTCAGCAGCGTCCTCCGGTCCCACCCGCCTTGGCTGGAGGCCCGAAGCAGTGCGTCTTCATGCATGGTCATAATTTCTCCTTTGAAATAACGCGGGTGGCGTGAAGCAGCTCACATGATTAGCAATCATAATCGCACAATAAAGAACGTCAAGTAGCAAAAAAGAACATTGCGGCTTATCCGTTGACTTAGTGTTGACCCGCTCTTAGCGTTAAGCCCCTCAGGGTGCCGACGTGGTCCGCCGGCCGGCGGTGGTGCCCGGATCCGCGGAAACATGGCGAAAACCCAGGTGCACCCATGAAGATCAAGGCCACAGCCGCCGCCACGCTGCTCATCCTGCTGTTCCTGGGGGGACTGCTCGGCGGCGCCTCCGCGCCGGCGTCGGCCGAGGGGGCCACCTATTACGTGAGCGCGGACGGCAATGACGCCAACGACGGGACATCGCCGCAGACCGCCTGGGAAACCATCGACAAGGTCAATGCGACCATACTGCGGCCCGGGGACTCGGTCAGCTTCCGCCGCGGCGACGTCTTCTCCGGGGGGCTGGTGGTCGGAAACAGCGGCGCCGGCCGGCTCAGGATCACCCTGAATGCCTACGGAAGCGGCGATCCGCCCGCCGTAACCGGAGGGCTTGCGGGCACCTGCGTCAGGCTCGACGGCGACTACATCACCGTGGATGGCCTGCGGGCCGATTCGTGCGGCTATGCGGGGTTCAGTATCTACGGCGACCACGGATCCGTGCGGAACTCCGCAGCGAAGAACAATGCCGCGGGGATCAAGGTGAGCGAGGGTTCCGACTTCGGCACCTATGCCAACAACACCCTGGCGGATAACAACATCATGAACGTCAACACCCCGGGGGCGGGGTGCGGCACCGCGACCGCCGTGCAGTGCAACGATGATTCGGGCGCCTTCGGCTTCCTGATCAACGGCAGTGACAACGAGTTCTCCGGCAACACCATCACCGGCTCCACCGCCTTGTCCTACGACTTCGGCCACGACGGCAGCGCGTTCGAGATTTTCAACGGCAACCGGAACAGGATCCACCACAACGTGGCGGTGGACAACAACGTCTTCTCCGAGCTGGGGCGCGGACCCGGCGGAACCGCGGACGGCAACACCTACAGCTACAACCTGGTCCGGTCCACCTGCGGCCCCAACTGCTCCCAGGCCATGGGCCTGATCGCGCGCGGCAGGACATCGTCTTTCGGTCCGACCAACGGCACCACCTTCGAATACAACACCGTCTGGCTGGACGGGCCGGACACCCAGGCCGTCGTCTGCCACGCCTCATGCCCGTCCTCGACCGTCATCCGGGGAAACATCCTCGTCGCGGTCCGCAATGCCCTGTGGATGGACGGCACCGGCTGGACCGAGGGGCAGAATGTCCTCAACGGCCCCACCAACATCGTCCCCAGCGCTACCTCCACCACTGATCCGGCCGAGTTTGTGAATGCCCCCGCCGACCTCCACCTTTCCAGCACGAGTCCGGCCATCGACCGTGCCGGGAACAGCCCCTTCCCCGCGGATCTGGACGGCCTGCCGGCCAACCAGAAGGGCGACTGCCAGGGCGGCGGCGCGGCCGATGCGGGCACCTACGAGTACAGGCCGCCCGGCTGCTGAACCGCATGCGCCGGCCGACGGCTCCGGTGGCGTGAGGCGGGTGCGGCCGCGGGCCCATCCTTGACAAACAACAACTGAACCGGTTTAGTAGTAGAAATCACTTAACCGGTTCAGTGCAGGAAGCTGCCTCAGGACCACGTCCGAAAGGAACGGCCCATGGCAGTCACCATCAGCGACGTCGCCCAGGCGGCCGGCGTCAGCAAGGGTGCCGTGTCCTATGCCCTCAACGGTCAGCCCGGGGTCAGCCCGGACACCCGGGAGCGTATCCTCAAGGTCGCCAAGGACCTCGGCTGGAAGCCGAACCTCCGGGCGAAGGGGCTGTCCTCGGCCAAGGCTTACGCACTGGGCCTCGTGGTGGCCCGGGACCCTTCCCTGCTGGGTACGGACCCGTTCTTCCCGGCCGTCATCGCCGGGATCGAGACCGCGCTCGCCGAGCACGACTACACCCTGGTGCTGAGCGTCGCCACGGCGCCCGGCGCCGAGGAACGCTGCTACCGCAAGCTGGTGGACAACGGCAGGGTCGACGGCGTAATCCTCACCGATGTCCGCCGCAACGACTCCCGCATCCCGCTGCTGCTCGAGCTGAAGTTGCCCGCAGTCACGCTGAACCGGCCCGACGCCAATTCCCCGTTCCCGGCCGTGTCGGTGGACGAATCGGCCGGCATCGTCGCGGCCGTGAAGCACCTGGTGGCCCTCGGGCACCGCCGGATCGCCCACGTGGGCGGAGGGCAGGAGTACATCCACGGACGAAGCCGCCGCGAAGCCTGGGAAGGGGCGCTGGCCGCTGCCGGTCTTCCTTCCGACCTCTTCGCCGCAGCCGACTTCACCGCCGCGGGGGGAGCGGCCGCCACAGCCGAACTGCTCCGCCGGGCGGACCGGCCCACCGCCATCGTCTACGCCAACGATCTCATGGCCACCGCCGGGCAGTCGTACGCGCAGTCCCTGGGGCTCAGCATCCCCGGCGACCTATCCGTCACCGGCTATGACAACGCGGAATTCACCCAGTACCTGAACCCGCCGCTCACCACCCTGGCCACCGACCCCATGCTGTGGGGGCGGGTTGCGGCCCAGGTCCTCCTCAGCCAGCTGGCAGGGGCCCACCCCGGCGAGGACACCGTCCTCCCGGCGCCCCGTCTTCTGGTCAGGGCTTCGACGGGACCGGCCCCGGCCTGACCTGGTCCGTCGACCGAACCGAAAGCCCACTCCAGACCGTCATTTCTCTTCCCGCACGACCACCCAACCTGGCACGCATCCGTCAGTAAACCCCTCCCAAGGAGACGCAATGAAGCGCTTTTCAATTGCCACGCGAGTTTTGTCCGTGGCCGCACTGACCATCATGGGAGCGGGCCTGGCCGGCTGCGGCGGCGGCGCCAGCGGCGGCACCGCCGACTCGGCCACCACGGCCAAGGGCCCCATCAAGATCTGGTACTCGAACAACGAATTCGAGGTCAAGTGGGGCAAGGCCATGGTGGAGTCGTGGAACTCCGCCCACCCGGACCAGAAGATCGATGCCCAGCAGATCCCGGCCGGCAAGAGCTCCGAGGAAGTCATCGGCGCCGCCATCACCGCCGGCAACGCCCCCTGCCTGGTCTTCAACACCGCTCCCGTCGCCGTTCCCCAGTTCCAGAAGCAGGGCGGACTCGTCGCGCTGGATTCCTTCCCGGACGGCGCCCAGTACATCAAGGACCGCACCGGCGACCTCGCGGACCAGTACAAGTCCGGCGACGGCAAAATGTACCAGCTGCCCTGGAAGTCCAACCCCGTGGTCCTGTTCTACAACAAGGACCTCTTCACCAAGGCGGGCCTGGACGCCGAGCACCCCAAGCTCGGCACGCAGGCCGAATTCCTGGACACCGCCCGCACACTGGTGAAGTCCGGCGCCGCGGCCAACGCAATCTGGCCGTCCCCGGCCAGTGACTTCTTCCAGTCCTGGTTCGACTTCTACCCGTTCTACGCCGCCAACTCCGGGGGCGCGCCGCTGATCAAGGACGGCAAGGCCACCTTCGACAGCGAGCAGGGCAAGCAGGTAGCGAACATGTTCGAAACCCTGTACAAGGAAAACCTGGCCTCCAAGGAGGTCTACCAGGGTGACTCCTTCGCCGAGGGCAAGGCCGCCATGTCGCTGGCCGGTCCGTGGGCCATCGCCGCCTACAAGGACAAGGTCAACTGGGGCGCCGTGCCCGTGCCCGCCGCTCAGGCCCAGACCGAAGGCTCCACGTTCTCGGACGCGAAGAACGTCGCGATGTACTCCGCCTGCCAGAACCAGGGCACCGCCTGGGAAGTCATGAAGTTCGCCACCAGCAAGGAACAGGACGGCAAGCTCCTCGCCGACACCGGCCAGATGCCGATGCGCAAGGACCTCCCGGCCACGTACTCGGACTACTTCGCCAAGAACCCCCTCTACAAGCAGTTCGCGGAGCAGGCCAGCCACACCGTCGAGGTGCCCAACGTGTCCAACTCGGTTGAGGTCTGGCAGACCTTCCGCACCGCCTACGCCAAGTCCGTGATCTTCGGCAACGAAAGCATCGACGCCGCGTTCAAGGGCTCTGCCGAGAAGATCAACCAACTGGCAGCCCAGAAGTAGCGGGTGAACCACCATGTCACTTCGCTCAGCTGAAGGGGCGCCCGCCGCGGGGGACAGCACCCCGCAAGCAGGGGGCCGGCGGCCAGCGGCCAGGAAGCGCAAGAACTTCCTGGGCCGCCAGCCCCTCGGGCTGCTGTTCAGCGCCCCGTACATCATCTACGTCCTGGGCGTGCTGGCGTTTCCGCTCTGCTACGCCGTCTACATTTCCTTCCACGACTACTTCTTCACCGCGCCAAAGGTCAAGGTTGACCGCCCGTTCGTGGGCCTGGAGAACTACATCACCGTCCTGACGGACCCGGCGGTGCAGCGTTCCTTCGCCAACATCGGCATCTTCCTGATCATCAACGTCCCGCTGACCGTGGGCCTTTCCCTGGTCCTGGCCAACGCCCTGAACCGGGTGACGAAGCTCAAGACCTTCTTCCGTGTCAGCTACTACGTCCCGTACGTCACGGCGAGCGTCGCCGTCGTCGGCGTCTGGCTGTTCCTGTTCCAGCAGAACGGCCTGGTCAACTCGCTGCTGGGGCCGCTGGCCCCGAACCCTTCGTGGCTCGTGAACTCCTGGCTTGCGATGCCCACCGTGGCGCTCTTCGTGACCTGGAAGCAGCTCGGGTTCTTCATCCTGCTGTACCTGGCCGCGCTGCAGAACATCCCGGAGGAGCTCTACGAGTCCGCCTCGGTGGACGGCGGCAACAAATGGGTGCAGTTCTGGAACATCACCGTTCCCGGCGTCCGCTCGGCCAGCGTGCTGGTGACCCTGCTGGCCACCATCACCGGCGCCAACCTGTTCACGGAACCGTACCTGCTCACCGGCGGCGGCGGACCGGACGGCGCCTCCACCTCACCGGTGTTCCTGATGTACCAGATGGGCATCCTGCAGGGGAATCCCGATCTGGCCGCCGCACTGGGTGTGGTGCTGGTGATCGGCGTGCTGCTGATCGCCCTGATCCAGAAACGCCTCGTGGGCGGAAAGGAGGACTGACATGTCGATCCTCAACAAGGCAGCTGCGCCCAACGATGAGAACAGCGGCAGCAACAACAACGACGACGACAGTCGCCCCCGCCGGCCCGGCGCCTTCAGCCGCCTCGGCAAGCCGGCGGCAGGCGCCTCAGGCGTGGAGAAGCGCCGAAGCCTCGGCCTGGGCAGTTTCGTGCTGCTGGCCGTGGGAGCGTTCGTCTTCCTCTTCCCGTTCTACTACATGTTCATCGGCTCGCTGCAGACCTCACCGGACACCTCGGTGGCCGGGGCGTTCCCCAACCCGGCGAACCTCACCGGCGAGAACTACGCGAACATCAACAACTCCATCAACCTGCTCCAGGGCCTGATCAATTCGGGCATCTTCACCGGCGGTGTCATCTTCTTCACCGTCATCTTCGGGCTGCTGGTGGGATACGCCCTGGCGCAGATGCACTTCCGCGGCAAGGGGCTGGTGTTCGGCATGATGCTGCTGGTGCAGATGATCCCGTTCCAGCTGCTGCTCATCCCGCTCTACGTGATGATTGTGCGGGACTACGGGCTGGCCGACACGTACCTGGGCATGATCCTGCCGTTCGCGATCAACTCCACGGCCGTGTTCGTCTTCCGCCAGTACTTCATGCAGCTGCCCTCCACCCTCTTCGAGGCGGCCAGGATCGACGGAGCCTCCGAACTGCGGATCCTCTGGCAGATAGCGATCCCGCTGGTGAAGCCCGCGATAGTCACGGCGATCCTGCTGACCTTCATCGGTCCGTGGAACGAGTTCCTGTGGCCCTTCCTGGTCACCAAGGACCAGTCCATCCAGCCGCTCGCCGTCTCCCTGGCGAACTACATCTCCAACATCTCCGCGACGGCGTCCAACCCGTTCGGCGCCATCCTGGCGGGCGCCTGCGTCCTCGCCGCACCCGCCGTCGCGCTCTTCATCTTCTTCCAGCGTCAGTTCATTTCCACCAATATCGGCTCCAGCGTAAAGGGTTAATCTATGACCTCCCCCCAGACTTCAGCACTTCCCACCGTCCCCTTCACCCTCACCCGCGCCGGTGTCATCATGACCCCGGAACCGGGCAACGAATACGAGGCCGAGGGTGTGCTCAACCCAGCCAGCGGCCGCGGCCTTGACGGCGAGCTCTATCTGCTGCCACGCCTGGTCGCCAAGGGCAACGTCTCCCGCGTGGGACTGGCCAAGGTAGTCATCGAAGACGGCGTCCCCACCGGCGTCGAACGCCAGGGCATCGTCCTGGCCCCCGACGAGGGCTGGGAACGGGGCCTGAACAACGCCGGCACCGAGGACCCCCGCACCACCTGGGTGCCCAGCCTCGGCAAGCACCTGATGACCTACGTCGCGTACGGCCCGCTGGGTCCGCGCCTGGCCTTCGCCTACTCCGAGGACCTGCGCAACTGGGAGCGGCTGGGCCCGTGCCTCTTTGGCTACCAGGCCGACCTGTCCATGGACCTCAACCTCTTCCCGAACAAGGACGCCGTATTCTTCCCGGAGCCGGTCAACGACCCCGACGGCGTGCCGTCCTACGCGATGCTGCACCGCCCGATGTGGGACCTCGGCTGGATCCGCGAGGGCGAAGGCGAGCACCTGCCAGCCGGAATCACCGACAACCGCCCCGGCATCTGGATCTCCTACGTCCCGGTCGCGGACGTCGAAAAGGACATCAACAACCTCGTCCACATGGCCAAGCACCGGCTCGTGGCTTTGAGCGAGTTCCCGTTCGAGGAACTGAAGATCGGCGGCGGCCCCGCCCCGATCCGGGTGGACGAAGGCTGGCTGCTGATCCACCACGGCGTCTCCGGTGAGCTGGCGAAGTCGGCGTTCGACCACCAGCAGAACGTCAACTACACCGCGGCCGCCATGATCCTGGACGGCGAGGACCCCTCCAAGGTGATCGCCCGCAGCGACAAGCCGCTCCTGGCACCCGAAACCGAGGACGAGATGTCCGGAATCGTGCCCAACGTCGTGTTCCCGACCGCGATCGAGAAGATCGGCGAGCAGCTGTTTGTGTTCTACGGCATGGCTGATTCGAAGATCGGCGTCGCCAAGCTGGACCGGATTCCCGCCGCCAACTAGCACCGCCGTCCCCGCCCGACGACCAGCCAGCCAGCCACCAGGAGCCACCGATGACGAACAACGATGTCCGCTCAAAACTGACAAGTCGATTCACGGCCACCGCCGTGTCCGCATCGATGGTCCTGCTCCTGGTCCCGCTCGGTGCGGGTGCAGCCAGCGCGGCACCCGCACCGGCCGGCACTGGCCAGTCGGCCGTTCCGGCCGCTCCCGCTCCCGCCGCAGCACCCCTGACCAACCTCGGCCACCTGAACTTCCTGATGGACACCGTGCCGCTCTCCCCGGTGGAGGGCCACACCACCTATGAGCTGGACCGTAATCCCTCCGCCCAGGCCCCCTGGACCTACGCGGACAAGAAGGCCGACGGCAGTTACACCAGGATCGGCGGCGGCGACCTCGATCCCGCCACCGGGCACTGGAGCCAGGGCGCCTTCAACGCCGACGACATCGCCCGGACCGCCGTCGTCTACCTGCGCCACTGGCAGCAGACCGGCGACCCCGCCAGCAAGGAACGCGCCTTCCAGACCCTGCGCGCCCTGACCTACCTGCAGACCACGTCCGGGCCGAACGCCGGCAACGTGGTCCTCTGGCAGCAGCCCGACGGTACCCTCACCCCGAGCGCCAAGCCGGTGGAACTGCCGGACCCCTCCGACTCTGCCGAGTCCTACTGGCTGGCACGCACCGTCTGGGCACTCGGCGAAGGCTACGCAGCCTTCGCCAGCGCCGACCCGGCGTTCGCATCCTTCCTGCAGGAGCGCCTGCAACTGGCCCTTGGCTCGCTCAACAAACAGTCCCTCGGCAAATACGGCACATACGACACGGCCGACGGCGCCAAGGTCCCGGCCTGGCTGATTTCCGGCGGCGCCGACGCCTCCGGGGAAGCCGTGCTCGGGCTGGCCGCCTACGTCAAGGCCGCCCCCGGCGACCGCGTTGCCACGACGGCGCTGGCCCACCTGAGCGAGGGCGTCGCCGCGATGTCCTCGGGTTCCGGCACGGAATGGCCGTTCGGTGCCATCCTGCCGTGGAACAAGTCCCGGACCCTCTGGCACGCCTGGGGCGGAATGGCCCCGGCCGCCGTCGCGACCGCCTCAACGGTGCTGCAGCAGCCCCGGCTGCTCGACGCCGCGGTGAAGGATTCCGCCCAGTTCACCCCGCAGCTCCTCGCCGCGGGCGGTCCGGACAACGCCTGGAGCCCCACCCCCGGGGAGGCCCAGATCGCCTACGGCGTGGACTCCCGCGTCCAGAGCCTCGTGGCGACGGCGAAAGCCGCCAACGCCCCCGGCCTGCTGGACGTCGCCGCCATTGCGGCCGGCTGGTTCTTCGGCGCCAACCCCAGCGGAGCCCCCGCCTACAACCGAGCCACCGGCACCGCGATCGACGGGATCGAACCGGACGGCCGCGTGAACCCGAACTCCGGCGCCGAATCCACCATCCACGCGCTGCTGACCATGCTGGCGCTGGACGCCAACCCCGGGCTGAAAACCAAGGCCCGGGGCATCAACCGCACCGTCTCGACCCACGGACTGAGCGTCATCGAGGCCGAATCCGGCACCATCGCCGGCAACGGCACCGTGGTGAAGCCCGCCTCGGCCTGGACCGGGGAAGCCAACATCTCCGGCGGGGCCTACGTCGCCCTGAAGGCAGGGGGATCCCTGAGCCTGCCGCTGCCCGCAGCCGAGGAACCGCGCAATATCTACCCGATCGTCAACCAGGGGACAGCCCCCTCCGGCACTACCAGCTGGACCACGGACAAGGGCCCGCTGGGCAGCACCCGCAACGGAGGCGCCGGCGCCCAGGGCATCACCGATGCCCCGGGCATCCTCTTCCCGTTCGCGCTGAGGCGCGCGCTGCCCGCCGGGGCGGCCGCCGTCGTCGGTACGACGGACGGTGACGTTGCCCTCGACGCCCTGCTGGTCCAGCCGCAGCTCTCCACGGTCTCCGTTTCCGGCGACGCCGGTGCGTCCACGCTGTATGTCAGTGCAGCCCCCAACCGCACCGAACGGCAGGTGAACCTGCCCGCAGGCTTCCGCCTGAACCAGGAGGCGTTTGATGCCTCCGGCCGGCCCGTCACCCCCGGTCCGCAGCAGAACGCGGCCGACCGGTCCGGCCGTGTGGCGGTGGCCCCGGGCGGATTCACCTGGGTGACGTTCGTCCGCAACTAATCCCTCACCCCGCCGGCGACCGGTCCCGGCGGCATGGCACGCAACATCAAGAACAGGAAGAACCCAGATGCAGAAAATCACCACCCAGGCACTGCTCGAGAGTTACGAGGGAGCGCTCGCGTTCAGCAATCCGCTGACCGACACCATCTCCACCGAGCAGTTCTCCGCCGAGTACCCGGAGCGCCCGGAATGGGCGGTGGGCCCGTTCGGCAAGGATGATTCCCTTTCCTTCCGGCAAGTCCAGGACTGGGAGGACCCCACGGGGATCGGCTGGACGGCGGATTCAATCTTCAACCCGTCCATCATGGAGCGGGACGGCAAGCTCTACCTGTTCTACCGTGCATCCCCACGCAAGGAATCAGTCTCCAGCCGCATCGGCGTCGCCGTCCTCGATCCCGAAACCGGCTGGCAGGACAATGCGTCCAATCCGGTGATCTACCCCACCCTGGACAACGAGATCCTTGGCTGCGAGGATCCCAAGGTGTACCAGGCCAACGGCCGGTACTACATGTTCTACAACGGCATCTGGACGATCGACGGCGCCGATCAGCGGGCCGCCGGGAATTCCGATGCCTATCCCCTGGGCGAGGTTGGTTGCGACATCAATGTCGCCGTGTCCGATGACCTGATCCATTGGGAAAAGCTCGGGCTGGCGGTCCCCCACAAGATTTCCCGGTACTGGGCCAAAGGGGCCGTCATCCCGCGAAACGCCCGCGGCGAGGCCGTCAAGATTGGCGGGGACTACCTGATGTACCTGTCCGAGGGCTGCGGCGGGACCACCCACGTGGGCCGGTCCGCCGACATGGTCAACTGGACGTTTGAGCCGCAGGACTACCTGGACCTTGAACCGCTGGGCGGCTCACTGCACGAGGTGGCCTGCGCAATCGTCAATGAAGGCGAACGGACCGAGCTGGTCCTGGACTTCTTCTACGGCGACGCCGACGGCCAGTTCTCCGCGGCGCAGGCACTGTATGACATCAGCCAGCCCTTCACCCAGAAAGCGGTCCACAAGGGCGGGTCGCTGGCATGGGGAGGGCTGCTCAAATTCGGCGGAAGCTGGGTGTTTGCCCAGGGCTGGGACGCTCCCAAGGGATCCCGGGAGATGTACTTCTACCGCGCCGAGCAGGGCTAGCCCACCGGACGCCCGCCGCCGGGGTGCCCCTGTCGGCGGGGTGCCCCTGGCGGCGGGCAGAAGTTACATAGTTGCAACGGCCGGGACACAGCTGCGAAATCGGTGGCGGAGGATACTGGAACTACGCCCTCCCGGGGACGATTCTCATGCTGGCATTGGGGACTACTTGAAGGACTCCGCGCATGCCCACTCCGCTCAACCAGTCCTTGGCTGCCTCTGCCCTTTTGACCAAATCCCTGCCGCTTGGCCTGCTCCGGGCCTTTGTGCAGACTGACGCCGCTGATGACGGGCTGACGCCGCAGCTGCTGGCTGACCTCAAGATCCTGGCCCGCACCCCCGGGCTGCTGGTGGCGTGCAACTATGGGGGAACCCTGTGCACGGCGGAAGGCATCTCGACCGAGACCCTGCCGCTGGCCAGTGCGGCGATCGCTCTCCGCGCGCTCGCGGCGCTGCCCAATACGCACGCCGCCATCATCTCCGGCCGGTCCCTGCGCGACCTCGCGGCCGTCTCACGCCTGCCCGCCGAAGTGCATCTGGTGGGCTCACACGGCACCGAGTTCGACATGGGCTATGCCCACAGCCTCTCGCTGGCCACCGAGTCCGTGCTCCAGCAGACGCATCAGGCGCTTGCCGAAACGATCGGGGCCTACCGGGGCATCAGCATCGAACGCAAGCCCGTCGCGGTTTCCGTCCACACGCGCTCCGCGGCGCCGGACACGGTTGAGCTGGCGGCCCGCAAGGCGGCACGGATTGCCCAGGACAACGGGCTGAACTTCATCGTGGACGGTTCGGTGCTGGACCTTTCGGTCGTCGAGCCGTCCAAGGCCTCGGCCATGGAGCACCTGCGCTCCATGCTGGGCGTCAGTGCGGCCCTCTACGCCGGCGACGCGTCCAGCGACGAGCTGGCCATGGCGACACTGCGCGGGCCGGACATGGCGCTGCGGGTGGGGGAGGGTCCCACCGTGGCGAACCACAGGCTCCGGGACCCGGAGTCGTTCGCCCGCGTCCTGGCGATCCTGTTCGAACTGCGGCGGGCGTGGCTTTTCGGTGAGGACGCCGTCGGGCTGGAACGGCATTCCATGATCGGCAACGGCTCGTCCACCGCCCTGATCACCCCGGACGCGAAGATCTGCTGGATGAGTCACCCGCTGCCGGACTCGGGGTCGCTGTTCGCCCATCTCCTCGGCGGCGATGCGGCCGGCCACTTCTCCGTGGAGCCGGTGAAGTCCTCACAGGTCCTGGGCCAGCGCTACGTGGACAGCACCATGATCGTGGAAACCCGCTGGGCCGACGTCACCGTGACCGACTACCTGGAGCCGGCCCCGGATGGCATCACCAGCCTGGTCCGGGTGCTCTCCGGCACCGGCGTGGCAAGGGTCGTCTTCGCGCCGCGGCCGGACTACGCGAATGCCCCGTTCAGCATGGAAGCGCGCGGCACGGAACTGCACGTCGTGGGCACCGCGGACCCGATCATTCTCCGGGCGCCCGGGGTGGAGTTCACCATCACCTCGGACGGCCGGCACGCCACCGCCACGGGCGAGGTCGACCTGCGGGACGGGCCCGTGGTCCTCAACCTGCGCTGCGGCGACACGGAACCGCAGCCCGCGGTGCCCGACGACGAGACGGGGCGCCGCGCCGCCGTCGCGCATCATTCCCGCCGCTGGGTCCATGAGCTGCAGATGCCCGGCGTCAAACCGTCGCTGGTGCGCCGGTCCGCGCTGGTGCTGCGGGCCCTGGTCCACGAACCCACCGGCGCCGTGCTGGCCGCCCCCACCACCTCGCTGCCGGAGGGAATCGGCGGAACCCGGAACTGGGACTACCGTTACTGCTGGCTGCGGGACGGGTCCATGACCGTCAACGCCCTGGTGGACCTTGGCTCCACCGTCGAGGCCGAGGGCTTCCTGGCCTGGCTGGGCCGGATCCTGGCCCACGCCCCGGGCCCGGAATGGCTGCATCCGCTGTACTCGGTGACCGGGGCGCCGCTGTCCACCGAAGCGATCATCGAGAGCCTGCCCGGCTACGCGGGATCGCGCCCGGTCCGGATCGGCAATGCCGCCGACCACCAGGTGCAGCTGGACGTGTTTGGCCCGATCGCCGAGCTGATCGACGCCCTCAGCGCCCGCCAGGGCGTGCTCTCCGATGCCCACTGGGAACTGATGGTCCAGGTGGCGGCGGCCGTGCTGGCCCGCTGGCATGAGGCGGACCACGGCATCTGGGAGGCCCGGCGGGCGCCGCGGCACCATATCTACACCAAGGTGATGTGTTGGGTGGCGCTGGACCGGGCGCTGCGCACGGCCGCCCGGCATGGCCGGGAACCAGTGCCGGCCTGGGAGCCCACTGCGGCAAGGATCCGGGAGGAAGTCCTGCACGAAGGTTGGGACGAGACGGCGTACTCCTACACCGTGGCGTACGACAGCCCGGACCTGGACGCAGCCGTGCTGCACGTCGGACTCTCCGGCCTGCTGGACGTCAACGACCCCCGCTTCTTGGCCACCGTCACGGCGGTGGAGCGGGAACTGCGGGTGGGGCCCACCGTTTTCCGCTACCGGTACGACGACGGTCTGCCGGGGCTGGAGGGCGGCTTCCACATCTGCACCACGTGGCTGATCGAGGCCTACATCGCCGTGGGCCGGATCGAGGAGGCCTGGGACCTCTTCGACCAGCTGGTCAACCTGTTCGGCCCCACGGGGTTGCTGCCGGAGGAGTACGATCCCGGTACGGAAACGCACTTGGGCAACCATCCCCAGGCGTATTCGCACCTGGGCTTCATCCGCTGCGCCCGGCTCCTGCACGAGCACCAGAGGAACTGAGCGCCGCAGTCAGTGCGTCACGGCAGTCAGTGCTTCACCGCAAGCGGAGCTATTCGCAGCCGACGCCGTCCCCGTCGCGGTCCAGCTTGAGGCTGTAGCCGGGCTGGCCGGCGCGGATGGGGGCCGCGCCGGCGGCACGGACCGCGGCGCAGTTCGCGTAGGACACCGTGGCAGCCGGTGCCTGCGCGGGGGCGGGCGCCGGAGCCATCTGAACCTGCGCAGGGGCTGGCGCCGGTGCTTGCACGGCCGGGGCCGGTGCCGGCGCGGCCTGCGCGGGCGAGGCTGCCGGCTGGTTCGTGGGAGCCACGGCGTTCGGGCAGTCCGACAGGACCCGTGCCATGGCATCGTGCTCGGCCTGGGTCACCCAGAGGCCGTAGCTGGATTTCACCGAAATCTGGCGGGCGACATAGTCGCAGCGGTAGGACTTGTTCGGCGGCAGCCAGGTGGCGGCGTCTCCGTCGCTCTTGCTTTGGTTGGCCGGGCCGTCCACCGCCAGCAGGTTCAGGGGATCGTTGGCGAAGGACAGCCGCTGGGCCGGAGTGAGCTGCTGCGCGCCCTTCTGCCAGGCGTCGCTGAGCGCCACGACGTGGTCGATCTGGACCGCGGTGCTGGTGGCGTTGCCGCGCCGGAAGTTGATGGCGGCGGCGGTGTAGGGGTCGGCCAGGACGCCGGAGAGCACCACGCAGTCCCGCGTTCCGGGCCTGAGGGCGAGGGCCGTGAGGTCGCGGCGGAGCACGTCGTTGCGGGTATCGCAGCCGTTGTGGTCGACGTCGGACCAGGCCGGGCCGAACTGGTCGCGCGAATAGCCGGTCTTCGGCGCGCGGCCCTTGACGGGCAGCGTCGCCAGCACCGCGAGGGCCTTGCTCGCAAAGGCCGGCTGCTGATGCGGGGCGCCGACGCCGGGACCCTCGACACCGGGGGTGGTCTCGGGATCCAGCGGAGCGCTGTCCGGGCCGGCTGACGGGGAGGCGGGGGAGCTCGCGACGGCGGCCGGGGCGGCGGCCGGGGCCGTCCCGGGACTGGCACAGGCCGTGCCGGAAATCAGCAGCAACCCCGCCAGGCCGGCAGCGATCCAGTCGACCGCGCCCATCCTCCGGCCGCGGGCGCCCTTCCCCGGGTTGTCGCCTGAGAGAGTTCCTAGATTGACGCTGCCTGTTTGGGCGCTGGCTGTTTGGGCGCTGCCTGATGTGACCCTGTGCAATTCTTCCCCGCTTCGTGCTGTTGCCCCTGGCATTCGGGGCGGCTTGAGACCGGTCCCAGCCTATCGGCTGTGGATCGGACCGAGAGCGTGTCAGCCGATCCCGGGCCGGGAGGCAGAGAAGATGGCCGGTGCTCCGCCGTCGCCGGTGGCAAGGTCGGCGAGGATCCGGCCCACTGCAGGCGTGAACTTGAATCCGTGGCCGGAGAAGCCGGCGCCGATGACAACCGGGCCGATCCTGTCCAGGACGAAGTTCTCATCCAGGGTGGTGGTGTAGGTGCAGCTGATGTCGGTGAGGGAATCGGCGTCGACCCCGGGCAGCCAGTCCCGGGCGTAGCGCTGCAGGGCCGCCCGCTGCTCCGGCTCCGGGGCGAAGGTCCGCCGGTCCGGGTCCACCACCGGGCCCACCCCGTGCCATCCGGCCTTGATTCCCTCGCCGGGCGTTTGCATGCCGTACACGGGCGACCGCCAGTACGCGTACTCCTCCCCGGGACCGGGCGTGTGGTTGAACCCCGGCCACTGGGCGGCGTCGTCCGTGATCGCGAAGTGCGCTGGCTGCTCCTGGGTGACGGTCAGCCGGGGCACGGGCGCCACACCGGCGAGCAGCTTCGTGGTCCAGCCCCCGGCGGTGACCACGGCCTGCCGCGCGGAGAGCGTCTCGGTCCGGCCGCCGGACTCGAGCGTAAGCCGGACGCCGTCGTCGAGGATCTTCAGCTCGAGGACCTTCACATGATGGCGGATCTCGGCGCCGAGGCCCGCGGCGAGGCGCTGCATCGCCGGCAGCGCGGAGTCCGGGTTCAGCTGGCCGCCGTCGGCCATGTGCAGCACGCGCGACTCGAACCGGATGCCGCGCCAGCGCTCGGAAGCTTCCTCGGGGGAGAGGAACTCCGCCCGGAGTCCCGCGGCAAGCAGGGCGTTCCGGACCTCGGGCAGCCGCGGATCCGCGCCGTGGTTCACGACGCCGGTGCGCGCCAGCAGGCGCTCGCCGCTGTCCGTTTCGAGCTCGTTCCACAGCCTCGCCGCCTCGGCCAGCAGGGCGACGTAGTCCGGATCGGCGTAGCCGGGGTTGAAGTTCCGGGTGGTGCCGTGGGAGGCGCCATTGCGGTGGCCGGGCCCGAACTGCTCCAGCAGGGTCACGTCCGCACCGCGCCGCGCCAGCGCCCACGCGGCGGCGGAGCCCATCGCGCCGCCGCCAATGACCACTGTGTCCAGGGTTGTTTTCAAGGGTCCTCCTCGGGGATGGGTGCCGGCCCGCCCAGCCGGGCAAGACCAGCCGGGGTCAGGCCAGCAGCAGGGCCACGCCAATCATGGCCGGCACTGCTACCACGGTAGTGATCAGCACGGTGTCCTTGGCGACTGTGACGCCGGTGCGGTAACGGCTGGCCGCGACAAACACGTTTTGGGCAGTGGGCAGGGCTGCCGTGACGACGGCAGCGAACAGCGCCTGCTCCTGCATGCCGAGGACAAAGCGGGCAAACAGGTACGCCACCAGCGGGTGGACGATCAGTTTGAAGCCGCTGGCCAGCAGGGTGTCGAGCCGGCGGCCGGTGGAGGCCTGCAACGGCTTGGATCCGTTGAGGCTCATGCCGAAGGCGATCAGCATGGCCGGGATGGCGGCCCCGCCGATCAGGTGGATGGGCTCCATGATCAGCGGCGGTACCTGCCAGCCGGTACCGGCCACCACGAGACCCAGCCCGGTACCGACGATCATCGGGTTCCGCAGGATCATCAGCACGAACCTCAGGGGCGTGGTGCGGTGCGAACTGGTGGTGGCGTCCAGGGCCATGAGGAACATGGGCGTGAAGAAGGCCAGCTGGAAGATCAGCAGGGGCGCCACGTAGCTGGCGTCGCCGAGCACGAAGACGGCGATGGGAATACCGAGGTTGGCCGAGTTGGCCAGGGACGCGCTCATGGAGGAGATGAGGGCCTCGGGTACGGGCCGCTTGAGCGCGAAACGCACGATGCCGAAGAACAGGACCGCCGTCGTCACGGCCCCGACGGCCGTCACGAGCAGCGGCGCGGCAAAGACGTTGTGCAGATTGGCCTTGCTGAGTGTCTCGAACAGCAGGGCCGGGCTGGCGACGAAAAACGTCAGGGCGCTGAGGACGGAGCGGGCGTTCTCGCCCAGTATGTTGCGCCGGCCCACGAACATGCCGACCAAGATGATGGCCCAGACGACGAAGAAGCCTGCCAGGACCCCTAGCATGCGGTTCTCCGCGGCGGGTCGGAAGGGCAGGGGGCAGGGGTCACCGTTCCAGAGTAATCAGCTTTATTCCGCAGGCCGCCCTATTACGCCCGACGGCGTGCTGCCGCGCCGGATGCGCTAGTTGAGCGCGGCGTTGTTCAGGGAGTGCGGCGGGCGCATGAGGCCGGGCGTCATGCCTTCCGCGGGGTCGTTGCCGATCTGGACAATCCTGTTGTCCTGGTCGACGTGGACCACCTTGGGGTTGTACGCCTTCGCCTCGTCCGTGGTCATCTGGGCGTAGGTAATGAGGATGACGATGTCGTTCTCGTGCATCAGGTGCGCGGCGGCACCGTTGATGCCGATCACGCCCGAACCGCGTTCACCGGCGATTGTGTACGTCTCAAGCCGGGCGCCGTTCGTGACGTCGACGATCGCCACGAGCTCCCCGGGAAGGATGTCGGCCGCCTCCAGCAGATCCAGGTCCACGGTGACGGAACCGACGTAGTGAAGGTCCGCGTGGGTGACCGTGGCGCGGTGGATCTTGGATTTGAATATTGTGCGATTCATAACGTCACCAGTCTAGCGCGGGGCCAACCCCGGCGCTGTGGCGTACTGCACACGCCGGGGCCGGTACCCAGCCGGTCCCCCACAGGCGCAGCCAGTCCGGCAGCCAGTCCAGCAGTCCGTCACACGGGCCTGTCCGCGGAAGCCTGACCAAGCGCGCCGGCGGCCGCCGACGGAACGATCGATGCCGCCGTCGCGGCCAGGATTTCGCGGGCCGCCAGCAGGGCGGGCCGCTTGGCACTCGACCGCCGCACCGAGGTGAAGACCGTCCGGTGCGGATCCCCGGGCAGGTCCAGGAGCTGCGCGCTGGTGCCGCGGCCGGTCCACACGAGGTCGGGCATCAGGGCCACCGCATTTCCGGATTCAATCAGCCGGATCTGGGCCTGCAGGTCGGCGGTTTCAAAGCGGACATCGGGCTCAAAGCCGGCGCTCCGGCAGGCCTGCTCGGCCCAGTGCCGGGAGGCGGCCCCGCGGGGTTCCATCACCCAGGCCAGCCCGGCGGTATCCGCCAGCGTCCTGATGTCACCGCGTTCGGGCGACGGCGGCGGCACGGCCAGCCGGATGGCGTCGCGGGTCAGGGCCACACGGTCCAGTTCGGCGTAGTGCGGGGCGGCATGGCCCGGGTATTGCTCGGCGATCACGAGGTCGAAGTCGCGGGCCCACGTTTCGTGAAGGGCGGTTTCCGGCTCCCGCTGGGTCATTTCCACCCGGACTTCCGGGTAGCTGGCGGACATCCTGGTCAGCGTGCCTGGCATGAGTGCCAGGGCTGCGGACTGGAACACCGCAATCCGCACAGTGCCTGTGACCGTGGTCAGCGAGGCCGCGAGGTCCGCTTCCGCCTGCTCCAGGGTCTCAAGGAGCTGGGACGTGTGGGCCACGAGGACTTCGGCCTGGGGGGTCAGCTGCACCCGCCGCCCGGTCTTTCTCAGCAGCTCCACCCCGGCCTCCTTCTCAAGGAGGGCCAGCTGCTGAGAGACTGACGATGGGCTGTACTGGAGCGCTTCGGCTACTTCGGCCAAAGTGCCCCGGATCTTCAGTTCGCGCAGCAGTCGCAAGCGCCGGACGTCCAACATCGCTTTTCCCTTACGAATTCTAATGGTTATTGATTAAGAGAATTCACTTTATCTAATGCAATCGGGCTTGCATACTGTTGCCACTCGGTAACGCCCATCACGGCGTGTATTGGTGGGCATCACACCTAAGCAGGAGGCCCTGATGGCTACACAGGATTCGTCTCAGTCGATCATGCGGCGCAAGCCCATCGACGACATCGAAGAAGAAAACAAGCACAGCGGATTGCACAGGAGCCTGGGGCTCTGGCAGCTGACGGCCATCGGCGTTGGCGGCATTATCGGTGTCGGCATCTTCTCTTTGGCGGGCCTTGTGGCCCACGGCAGCGCGAGCGAGCCTGGCGTCGGCCCGGCTGTGCTCGTCTCGTTCCTGATCGCAGGCCTCGCATCCGCCGCCGCGGCGCTGTCCTATGCCGAGTTCGCCGGCATGATCCCGCGGGCTGGCTCGGCCTACACCTACGGCTACGTTGCGCTCGGCGAGATTATCGGCTGGTTCATCGGTTGGGACCTGTTGCTGGAATACATCGCCATCGTGGCCGTGGTGGCCATCGGCATTTCGGGCTACTTCGACGCAGCCCTTTCCGGCATAGGCATCCACATGCCCGTCTGGATGACGGCGACGCCGGATGAGGGCACCGGCGGCATCATCAACCTTCCCGCGATCCTGGTCTGCCTGCTGGTGACCTGGATCCTCTCCCGCGGCACCAAGACCTTTGGGCGCTTCGAGGTGATTGCCGTCGGCATCAAAGTGTTCCTGATCCTGTTCATCATCGGCCTGGGCATCTTCTACATCAACACCAACAACTACAACCCGTTCTTCCCCAGTGGCTTCGGCCCCGTGGTGGCCGGCTCGGCTACCGTGTTCTTCGCGGTGTTCGGCTACGACGCCATGAGTACCGCTGCGGAGGAAGCGACGGACGGCAAAAAGCACATGCCGAAGGCGATCATCCTCTCGCTGATCATCGCCATGCTGCTCTATGTCGCAGCAACCCTGGTGCTCACCGGCATGCAGAACTTCACGGAGATCGACCCCAAGGCCGGCTTCGCCTCCGCCTTCAACAGCGTCGGGCTGCCGGTGATCGCCACGATCATCTCCGTGTTCGCCGTCCTGTCCATCCTCACCGTGATGCTGACCTTCCTTCTCGGCGTCACCCGCGTCTGGTTCTCGATGAGCCGCGACGGGCTGCTGCCCGGCTGGTTCTCGAAGACGGACCGGAACGGCACACCGCAGCGCGTGACCTGGATTGCCGGCGCCGGGGCCGCAGTGCTGGCCGGCATCCTTCCGATCAAGGCCGTGGCAGACCTGACCAACATCGGCATCCTCGCCGCGTTCGTCGTCGTGTGCGTGTCGGTGATCGTGTTCCGCTACAAGAAGCCCGACGCCCCGCGGACCTTCCGCCTGCCGCTGATGCCGCTGGTTCCGGCGTTCGGTGTGTTTGCCTCGCTGTTCCTGATGTTCCAGCTGCACTGGGAAACCTGGCTGCGGTTCGTCGTCTGGCTTGTGGTCGGCCTGATCATCTACTTCACCTACGGCCGCAAGAACTCGCTGATGAACCCGGACAGCCCGCGGCACGAGGAGATCGTGGAGATGCACCGCCCCCTGACGTAACCCGCCCACCACTGCCCCCGCCCCGCCCCGCCCCGGCGCTTCCGACCCGCCCGTCGTTGCGCTATCACTTATGGCTCCCATCCGCCGGTTTTGGGGACCATAAGTGACAGGGCAACGGGGGTTCTTGGTGCGTTCGGCGCGGTGGTTTCCGAACGTTCGGACAGGATTTCGAAGCTTCGGTATTTCTAACCGGTATTGCTCAGAAAACATCGCTTTATCTTATGAAAATCCGGTCGCATACTGATTCATAAGAGGTCCACATTTTGAGAAAGAACGAGTTCCAGCCATGACCAACATCTCCACGGAGTCCGGCGCAGCCACCGGAAACGCAGCAGCCGGCGCCGCAGGCATCGAAGCCACGCACGCCGCCGTTTCGGAAGGCTCGACGGTCCTTGAGGCCGCAGCCCTGGCCGAGGACACCATTGCGCTGGTGCGCCACTGGCTCACCGAAGCCGCCAAGGTGCCCGTCGACGCCTCGGCCGAGCAGCTCGCCGGTGTGCTGAAGGACCCCAACGGCCTGGACTTCACGGTCGGGTTCGTCGATGGCGTCGTCCGTCCCGAAGACCTGCAGGTCGCCGCACGCAACCTCGCCGCCCTGGCCCCCAAGGTCCCCGCGTTCCTGCCCTGGTACATGCGCCGTGCGGTCCAGCTCGGCGGCACCATGGCCCCGGTCCTGCCGCAGGTGGTCATCCCGGTTGCCCGCCGCGTGCTCCGCGAGATGGTCGGCCACCTCATTGTCGACGCCACCGACGCCAAGCTGGGCCCGGCCATCGCCAAGATCCGCAAGGACGGCATCAAGCTCAACGTCAACCTCCTCGGCGAGGCCGTACTCGGCGAGCACGAGGCCTCCCGCCGGCTCGAAGGCACCCACACCCTGCTGTCCCGGCCCGACGTCGACTACGTCTCGATCAAGGTCTCCTCCACCGTGGCCCCGCACTCCGCCTGGGCCTTCGATGAAGCTGTGGAGCACGTCGTGGAGAAGCTCACTCCGCTCTTCACCCGCGCCGCCTCCTTCGCCACCGGCGGGCAGAAGGCCAAGTTCATCAACCTGGACATGGAGGAATACAAGGACCTGGACATGACCATCGCGGTCTTCACCCGGATCCTGGACAAGCCCGAGTTCAAGAACCTCGAGGCCGGCATCGTGCTCCAGGCCTACCTCCCGGATGCGCTCTCCGCCATGATCCGCCTGCAGGACTGGGCCGCCGCCCGCCGCGCCGAGGGCGGCGCCGCCATCAAGGTCCGCGTCGTCAAGGGCGCCAACCTGCCCATGGAACAGGTCGAAGCCTCCCTGCACGACTGGCCGCTGGCCACCTGGAACACCAAGCAGGACTCGGACACCAACTACAAGCGCGTCATCAACTACTCGCTGCACCCGGACCGGATTGGCAACATCCGGATCGGCGTCGCCGGGCACAACCTCTTCGATATCGCCTTCGCCTGGCTCCTGGCCAAGCAGCGCGGCATCGCGGATACCGCAGAGCAGAACATCGAATTCGAGATGCTGCTCGGCATGGCCCAGGGCCAGGCCGAGGCCGTCAAGAAGGACGTCGGCTCGCTCCTGCTCTACACGCCCGTGGTCCACCCGGCCGAGTTCGATGTCGCGATCGCCTACCTGATCCGCCGCCTCGAAGAGGGCGCCAGCCAGGACAACTTCATGTCCGCCGTCTTCGAACTCAGCGAGAACGAAGCCCTCTTCGAGCGTGAGAAGCAGCGCTTCCTCTCCTCCCTTGCCAAGCTCGACGACGAGGTCCCGGGCCCGAACCGCCTGCAGAACCGCGCCCTCCCGGCCGCGCCGCTGCCGCGCGACTCCTTCGAGAACACCCCGGACACCGATCCGTCGCTGCCCGCGAACCGCGCCTGGGGCCGCGCCATCCTGGGCCGCGTCACGACCTCGACCCTGGGCAATGCCGCCGTCGAAGCCGCCACCATCAACGATGCCGCGACCCTGAACACGGTCATCGAGACCGCCGTCGAGAAGGGCAAGGCCTGGGGCGCACTCTCCGGCGCCGAGCGCGCCGAGATCCTGCACCGCGCCGGCGACGTCCTCGAGGCCCGCCGCGCGGACCTCCTTGAGGTCATGGCCAGCGAGACCGGCAAGACGATCGACCAGGGCGATCCCGAGATCAGCGAGGCTGTCGACTTCGCGCACTACTACGCCGAGTCTGCCCGCAAGCTCGACGACGTCGACGGGGCCACGTTCGTCCCGGCCAAGCTCACCGTCGTGACCCCGCCGTGGAACTTCCCGGTCGCCATCCCGGCCGGCTCCACCCTCGCGGCCCTCGCCGCCGGGTCCGCCGTCGTGATCAAGCCCGCCAAGCAGGCCCGCCGCAGCGGTGCCGTGATGATCGAGGCCCTCTGGGAGGCCGGCGTTCCCCGCGACGTCCTCACCATGGTCCAGCTGGGCGAGCGCGAACTGGGCCAGCAGCTGATCTCCCACCCGGCCGTGGACCGGATCATCCTGACCGGCGGCTACGAGACCGCCGAGCTGTTCCGCTCCTTCCGCAAGGACCTGCCCCTGCTGGCCGAAACCAGCGGCAAGAACGCCATCATCGTCACCCCGAGCGCGGACCTGGACCTCGCGGCCAAGGACGTCGCGTACTCCGCCTTCGGCCATGCCGGCCAGAAGTGCTCCGCCGCGTCGCTGGTGATCCTCGTGGGCTCCGTGGCCAAGTCCAAGCGTTTCCACAACCAGCTGGTCGACGCCGTCACCTCCTTGAAGGTCGGCTACCCGGAGGACCCGGCAAGCCAGATGGGCCCGATCATCGAGCCCGCCAACGGCAAGCTCCTCAACGCCCTCACCACGCTCGGCGAGGGCGAGACCTGGGCCGTCGAGCCGCGGAAGCTCGATGAAACCGGCAAGCTCTGGAGCCCCGGCGTCCGCTCGGGCGTCCGCCGAGGATCCTACTTCCACCTCACCGAGTTCTTCGGCCCGGTCCTCGGCGTCATGACCGCGGAGACCCTCGAGGAGGCCATCGCGATCCAGAACCAGATCGACTATGGCCTCACCGCGGGCCTGCACTCGCTGAACACCGAAGAGCTGGGGATCTGGCTGGACACCATCCAGGCCGGCAACCTCTACGTCAACCGCGGCATCACCGGTGCGATCGTCCAGCGCCAGCCCTTCGGCGGCTGGAAGAAATCCGCCGTCGGCGCCGGCACCAAAGCCGGCGGGCCGAACTACCTCGTCGGCCTCGGCGAATGGACGTCCAAGCCCAGCACCGCCGCCGGCACCCCGGGCGCCGCTCCCCTCCACGCCGGAGTCCGCCGGATCGAGGACGCCGCCAAGGGCTTCCTGACCGCGGATGAACTCGCGCCGCTGCAGCGCGCCCTGGCCTCCGACGCCCGCGCCTGGGCCGAGGAGTTCGGCACCGCGAAGGACGTCTCCGGCCTGAGCGCCGAGCGCAACGTCTTCCGCTACCGTGCACTGCCCGTCACGGTACGCCTCTCCGAAGGCGAGCCGCTCGCCGCGCTCGTGCGGACCCTCGCCGCCGGCGTCCTGGCCGGGTCCGTCCTGACGGTTTCCACCGCCGTCGAACTGCCCGCCCAGCTGAGCGCCATCCTGTCCGGCCTGGGCATCGCGGCCACCGTGGAGAACGACGCCGACTGGCTGGCGTCCGCCGGCACGCTCGCCGCGGCCGGCAAGCTCTCCGGCGCCCGGATCCGGCTGATCGGCGGGGACGCCAAGGCCCTGGCCGAGGCCACGGGCGGCCGCCCGGACCTGGCGGTGTACGTCCACCCCGTCACCGAATCCGGACGGGTGGAACTGCTGCCGTTCCTGCACGAGCAGGCCATCAGCATCACCGCGCACCGCTTCGGCACGCCCAACCACATCTCGGATGCGCTGATCTAGGGAGCTGTTGCCCTAGCCCGGGCGTGCTAAAACGCCATCGCCGCCGTGCAGGCACTGTAAGGTGCGGCACGGCGGCGACGTCGTTAAGCGGCGAAGGCGTATAGGCGGCAGGCGTTGGCGGCGGCGTTAGGGGCAGGCTTGAAGCGCCGGGTGGCCTCGCTGAAGTATTAGCCGAAGTACCAGCCCGGCGGAACCCACGAGGCCGGGACCGCGTGGGCGGAGAAGTCATCGCAGCCCGAGCAGAAGTACGTGACTTCGCCGAGCTTGCTGACGGAGCCGTCCCTGCGGTGCGTGGCCGGGACGAAGGTCTCCAGGTAAATGAACTCGTCCGTGCCGCAGCGTTCGCAGTACGGGCTGGCCACATATTCGGATTCCGCCAGGGTGGCCGGGCGAATTCCCCGGTGGCCCGCGGCCGTGTGCTGGGCGGTGCTGGAATGCTGCACCGGGGTGCCCGGGTGGTGAACTGGCGCCGCCGGATGCGCCGGCACAGTTACCGGGTGGCCGGTCCGTGTCGGGCGGGCGGCAACTGGTGCGGCGGGGCGTGAGCGGTTTATGGCTGGCATCATTGTCGGCCTATCCCGAACGCCGCGGCGCCAGCCATGCGGCAGCGACGGACAGCGTTCGTTAATCGAAATCGTTGTCGTGGGCCTCTGCTTGACCTCGAACGGTTGATCTTGAGTAATGTCAGGATAGATGAAGTACCTGTACCGTTCAATGGTCAAGTAAGTACAGCCGCCGCCCGGGTAGCCCCCCGCGTAGGTACCGTGGACGGATTCGCGCCCCGCCCCCACGGCCGCCCAGCGGCAAATCCGCTCGGCAAACCCCACTCCAGGCTGGCGTCAGGCACGGCGTCAGGCCGGGATCAGGCATGGCGTCAGGCCGGGCGTTTCAGGGTCCGGCCCACGATCGCCTGGGTGAGGGCATCGATCACCTCGGTATTGGCCAGCGGGTTGCGGATGAGAGTGAAGTCCACGTCACCCACCGGCGGCAGGTCGAAGCGGCGGGTGATGATTTTCAGGTCTTCCGGCACCAGGGAGGAGGGCATGACGGCCACCCCAATCCCGGCCCGGACAGCGGCCAGGACGCCGCTGATCTGCCGCGTGGTGCAGGTGATCCGCCACGTGCGGCCGGTGGCCTCGAGGGCATCGATGGCCAGTTTCCGGCTCAGGCTGGGGGAGGGATAGGCGATCAGCGGGACATGATCGCCCGGATCCAGTACGGTCTGCTCCAGGCCGACCCAGGCGAAGGCGTCCTGCTGGACCACGGTCCCGTCCTTGGCCCCCGCCACCCATTTCACAAATACGAGGTCCAGTTGCCCCGCGTTGAGGCGCTTGTAGAGCTGATCGCTCTGGCCCACCGTCAGCTCGAGGTTGATCTGCGGATAAATCTGCCGGAACTCCCGGAGAATGCGGGGCAGCCCGGTGATGGCGAGGTCGTCGGCCGTGCCGAAGCGCAGGCGGCCGCGCATGGCGGATCCGGAGAAGTAGCGGCTGGCGGCATCGTGCGCGGCGAGGATGCTGCGGGCAAATCCGGCCATCGCGTCGCCGTTGTCCGTCAGCCGCACATCCCGGGTATCCCGGGCGATCAGCACCCGCTTGGCGGCGGACTCGAGTTTGCGGACATGCTGGCTGACAGTGGGCTGGGCCAGGCCGAGGCGTTCGGCGGCCTTGGTGAAACTCAGGGTTTCGGCCACGGCCAGGAAGGAGCGCAGCTGGGCGGGTTCGAACATGGGGTCTCCCGGATCGGGTGCCGCCAACGCGGCATTGCGTTTCGTAATGCTAGTTATGCGGGGAATACGCTTCCATAATCTCCTGGGGCCAGCCTAGCGTTAAGTCCATCCCACTCACCCGCTCTTTTAGAGGACTTTTCCGTGGCACCCCCTCCGCCGCTAGAGGCAAACGCAGCTTCCCTGCCGGACACCATCACCCAACCCATCGCCGTCGTCAACGAGCGCCTTCCGTGGCGCCACACCTTTATTTCGCTGAAGGTCCGCAACTTCCGGATTTTCGCGATCGGACACTTCATCGCCGTGATCGCGCTCTGGATGCAGCGGATCGCCCAGGACTGGCTGGTGCTCCAGCTCTCCGGTTCCGTCACCGCCGTCGGCATCACCGTGGCCCTGCAGTTCCTGCCGTCCCTGTTCCTGGGCCCGTGGGCCGGCATGATGGCGGACCGGTTCGCGAAGCGGAAAATCCTCATGCTGTGCCAGTCGGTGGCCGCCGCCCTGGCCGCGGCCCTCGCCGTCCTGGCGCTTAGCCAGCGGATCGAGGTGGGGCACGTCTACGCGATCGCCCTGCTGCTGGGCCTGGTCACCGTGCTGGACCAGCCCGCCCGCCAGGTGTTCGTCAACGAACTCGTGGGCCCCCGCTACCTGCGGAACGCGATCAGCGTGAACTCCACGATCTTCCAGCTCGGCGGGCTGATCGGTCCCGCGATCGCCGGTATCCTGCTGACCGCCGTGGGTGCCGGCTGGGCCTTTGCCGCCAACGCCGTGGCCTGCTGCTTCACGGTGGCCATGCTCCTGAGCCTGCGCAAGGACCAGCTGCATGTCAGCGTCCCGGCCCCCAAGCGCCGGGGCATGCTGAAGGAAGGGCTGGATTACGCGCTCAGCAAGCCGACCATTTACTGGCCGTGGCTGATGGCCGGTTTCATTGCCGTGTTCGCGATGAGCCTGCCGGTGCTGTTGGCGGCGTTCGCCGACCACGTGTACGACGCCGGTGCCGGCGGCTACGGCCTGCTCAACACCCTCGTGGCCCTGGGGGCGCTGGCCGGCGCCGTCACCTCGGCCCGGCGGCGTGCCCTGCGGCTGCGCTCGGTGGTGCTGGGTGCGGGGATGTACGGGCTCATGCTGTGCCTGGCATCCGCGGCGCCGTCGATGCCCTGGTTCGGCGTTGTCATGGTGCTCGCCGGTTTCTGGTGCCTTATGTTCCTGACCGCCGCGAATCAGCTGGTCCAGGTCAGCGCCAACCTGGCCATCCGCGGGCGCGTCATGAGCCTGTACATCATGGTGCTGATCGGCGGGCAGGCTATCGGCGGCCCGATGATCGGCTGGCTCGCCGAGCACACGAACCCGCACACCGCCGTCCTGATCTCCGGGGGCGTGCCGTTGCTGGCCGCCGCGACCATCGCCGTCGTCCTCGCGCGGCGCGGGCAGCTCATGCTCAAGGTGGATTTGAAGGACCGGCGCCGGTTGCTGCGGATCGTCCGGACTTCGGACGGACGGCAGGCAACCGCAGCACCGTAGCCTTTTCGCGCCGGAATAGGACAGCCGCCGCGTGGATCCACGCAGCGGCTGTCCTATTCCAGCGCAGAAACCCCTAGACCGCCAGGGGGAGGTGCGGGAACTCCGGGCCTCGCTGCTGGAACTGCAGCACATCCGGGTTCAGGACCACGCCGTCGCGGATTTCGATGGCGCGGCGGATGGTCTCGTTTGCGTCCCACGCTTCAGGGCCCGAGACCACGGTCTCGAGGAACGGCAGCAACGCTTCGCTGATTTCCCAGCTGGCGGAATTCCAGAGGTAGGACGGGCTGTGGTCCACGGCGTAGTAGTCGATATGGTGACCCACCTGGAACATCGGCTCGGCGAACGTGGTGGTTTTCGCCCAGCTGAAGCCCATGCCCTCGTCGCAGGATACGTCCACGATCAGGCTGCCCGGCCGGAAGGCGGCCAGGTCCTCGGTGCGCAGATACGTCAGCGGTGCGTTGGGGTCCTGCAGCGTGCAGTTGACCACGATGTCGCTCGCGGCGAGGAACGGTGCCAGCGGCACTCGACCGCGCTCCGTGATGACCTCGCTCAGGAACGGCGCCTCGCTGTCGTGGTCGAACTGCGCGATCCGGACCGAATGGATCGGTGAGCCAACCGCGGCAACGCCACGGTTGGTGAGCACCTGCACGTCGTGGACGCCGTGGGCATTCAGCGCCGTGACAGCGCCGCGGGCGGTGGCCCCGAAGCCGATCACGACGGCGCTCAACCGGCGGCCGTAGTCTCCGGTGGAACCGGTCAGCGCCAGGGCATGCAGCACGGAGCAGTAGCCGGCGAGCTCGTTGTTCTTGTGGAAAACATGCAGGCCGAAACCGCCGTCGCTGGCCCAGTGGTTCATGGCCTCGAAGGCGATGAGCGTGAGCTTCTTGTCGATCGCCAGCTGGGTGATGGCCCGGTCCTGGACGCAGTGCGGCCAGCCCCAGAGGACCTGCCCGTCCCGGAGTTCGGCCAGATCCTCGGGCTGCGGTTTGGGCAGGAGGACGACATCGGCCGCCGCCAGCAGCTGCTTTCGCGGTGCGATGCGCCCCACGAGCGGCGCAAGCTCGGCATCGGAAAGGCCGAAGCGTTCGCCGTAGCCTTCCTCGAGGATCAGCTGTTCCCGGATTTCCGGCGCGATGCGGTCCAGGTGCAGGGGATGGATGGGGAGGCGTCGCTCGTCCGGTTTGCGTGTGCTGGCGAGGATGCCGAGGGTGAGGTGGTTCGAGGAACCGGTCACTTCTTTTTGGGGCTCGCCGTCTTCGCCGCGGTCACCTTGTCCAGGGAGCTGGCCGGCGCAGCAGCGGCCCTCTTGTCAGCGCGCTTTTCCTTAATGGATTTGCCGGCTTTTTTGGATGCTGCTTGACGGGGGGACTTGTCAGCCATGTTTGCTCCTGTAGCGGAACCGAAGAGGTTCCTGACTTCTGACCATACAGGTAGCAACCTAATGGGAGCCCGGGGAGCGGTGCAGGGGCCGAGGGGATCGCGGAAGATGATGTGGAGCGGCTGACGGGAATCGAACCCGCGTATCAAGCTTGGGAAGCTAGCGCTCTACCATTGAGCTACAGCCGCAGTGGGGACAGTCAAAATGCCGGACTCTGCCCCGGTGAAACAACCCGGTGAAACAACCCGGTGAAACAACCCGCTGAAACAACCCGGTGAAACAACCCGGTGAAACAACCCGGTGAAACAACCCGGTGAAACAACCCGGTGAAACAACCCGGTGAAACAACGAGATTTACATTACCCCAGTCTGGCGCGCTCGTTAAACACCGGGCCGCGGGCGCTGTGTGCCGTGTCCGCCTCCGGCCGCGCGGACTTTTGCCGATAGACGGTTCCGCGACCAAATCCGCGGTCCAACAGGTAGTCACGTCTCAGATCCGCGTACTTCGTGCCGCCGGTGATAGTGGTCAGGAAATCAAGGAGGGGTAGCGCACACTCGTGTGCGGCCTGCAGTCATCGATTTTACTTGGGAGATCACAGCCGGCTCAGCCGGTGGAAGGTCTCAGCAAGGTCTCCGCACGGTCTCGCGGTCTCGGTCTCAGCGTGGTCTCGCGGTCTCGATCAACAGCATGGTCTCAGCACGGTCTCGATCATCGAAGCAGGTAGCTCGTGGGGGTAAAAGTGAAGAAGGCAGCTCCTGGGTGTGCAGCGGTGCGCATTGCCTTGGCGGGCGCACGCGGCCAGATCCCGGACGAAAGTCGATCAACCTCGTGAGCGGCGGGGGCGGGCAGCAAACACGGAAGAAGCTGTTTGCCATCGGACTTGTCCTGGTGGCGATTCTGATCGGCGGAGGTGTCTGGGGGTCCGGCCTGGCCGTCTCCGGAGCTCCAGCAAGCGTGGTGGACACGACGCGCGGCGGCGTCCCGGCGCCCCCGCCGTCGACTGCGCGTCCGCCGGCGGATGCGACACCCCCGGCCACAGACCCGGCGCCAGCCATTGCAGGGCCGGCACCCGGAGAACCTGCGGCTCCCGGGCCGGCCACATCAGCCCTGGCGGGCAGGTCCGAGGCAGAGCTTGCCGCCAGCCCGCAGCTCGTTTCCGCACCCGTTGCCCTTGGCGGCGCAGCAGCACTGCAGCCGGGCGTGACCGCCACAGTCGCCGGCATTGAAGCGGTGACCGGGGAGGCCACAGGACCCGGCGAGATTGCCGGCCCCGCAATTCGCTTTACAGTTTCAGTCCGCAACCAGTCCGGCCAGACCGTGTCGCTCGCGGACGCATTTGTCAACGTCGAGGCCGGAGCGGACAAACTCCCGGCCCTTCAACTGAGCGGACCTGGCGCAACAAAGTTTCCCGCGTCCGCAGCGGCCGGGGCCACCGTCTCGGCCGTTTACGTCTTCCTGGTGCCGCCGGATCAGCGCGACCAGGTTCACATCTATCTGAACTACCAGGCGACGTCACCCATCTTGGCCTTCGTCGGTGCCGCCACAACGTCGGAGGGGAAGTCATGAGCATCGAGCAGAGGTCCCACAGTTTTCCCGAGCAGCCGCGGCAGGAAGGAAACTGGCAACCCACCAAGCGGGCACAGGCTCGGCCAAGGCCGTCCTTGCTGCGGGCCGCCAAGGGATTGTTTGTGATGATCGTGTCGTCCGCAATGATGGTGGCGATCGCAATACTGCCAGTTCCCGCGGCCACCGCGGATACGGCTCCCGTGGATCCCGCCAGCCCGGCAACCCCGGTGACCGTGTCAGCTGATGCGCTGCCCACCGCCCAGATTGATGGCGTGGCGTGGCAGCAGCTCGTGGTGGGCAACACGGTCTATGTGGTCGGAAAGTTCAGCACCGCGCGACCCGCCGGTTCCGCCCCAGGCACCAACACCGTGCCACGAAACAACATTCTTGCCTACGACATCCGCACCGGCGCACTGATCACTTCCTTCGCTCCCAGCCTGAATGCCCAGGCCCTGTCCGTCGCTGCGTCCCCAGATGGGTCCCGCATCTATGTGGGCGGGGACTTCACCGCGGTCAACGGCACCACCGTGTGGCGTGTGGCCGCCCTCAATGCGGTCACTGGCCAGCTCATTACCAGCTTCCTGCCGAAGGTTGCTTCCTCTGTTCGAGCCATCGTCGCCACCTCAAGTGCGGTGTACATGGGCGGGTTGTTCGGGGCGGTGGGGCAGGCGTCGCGGCAGAACCTGGCGGCGGCCAGCCCCACTGACGGCGCGCTGCTCCCGTGGCATCCGGTCGCCGGCGGAAAAGTCAACGCCCTGGTCCTGTCTCCGGACAAGACGCAGGTGGTCATCGGGGGCGCGTTCACAACCCTGAACGGATCATCCAATCCTGGGTACGGGCTCGGATCGGTTGATTCAACAATCGGCGCACTGCTCCCGTTTGGAGCGAACAACCTCATCCGCGACGGAGGCCCGCAGGCGGCAATCCTTAGCCTTTCCTCGGACAGCACCAACGTCTACGGCTCCGGCTATGTCTTCGGCACCGGAGGAAACCTGGAAGGCGTGTTTTCCGCGAACTGGAGCGACGGCGCCATCAAATGGGTGGATGACTGCCACGGGGACACTTATGGGGTCTACGCGGCCGCCTCGGCGGTCTACGCCGTCGGCCACTCGCACTACTGCGGCAACATCGGCGGCTTCCCCCAGACAACCCCCTGGGGGTTCCATCGCGGACTGGCATTTGGCAAGGACGCGACAGGGACCATCACGGATGATCCCTATGGGTACTACAACTTCGCCGGGAACCCGTCGCCGTCGCTCCTCAATTGGTTTCCCGACCTCGACACGGGAACGGTAACGGGCCAGAACCAGGGTCCGTGGGCCGTGACCGGAAACTCCCAGTACGTGGTGATGGGAGGCGAGTTCAAGAACGTCAACAGTTCGGCGCAACAGGGGCTGGTGCGGTTCGCCGTGAAGGAAATAGCCCCGAACAAGGAGGGGCCGCGGGTCACGGGGGCCAAGCTCAACCCTTCGGTGATCTCGACAGCAGCTGGGACCGCCCGGCTCTCCTGGCAGGCCGACTGGGACCGGGACAATGAGCACCTGACCTATCAGGTGATCCGCGACAACAAGACCGCGGCCCCGATCTATACGACAACGCAGGAGTCAACCTTCTGGAGCCGTCCAGGCATGGGATACATAGACTCCGGACTGGTGCCCGGATCCACCCACACGTACCGCGTATTCGCCAGCGACCCGTTCGGAAACATCGCCAAGTCCGACGGCGTGAGCATCACGGTGGCCGCATCGGGTGCCGTCAGCAACTACACCACCAAGGTTCTCAACGACGGCGCGCTGGACTTTTGGCGGCTGGACCAGGCCAGCGGCAGCAGCGTGGTCGACTGGGCAGGCTGGAACGACCTCGCCCCGGGAACCGGCATCAGCGGCGGGGCCGGCGGGGCAATCCTTGGTGATTCGGACAAGGCCTCCACCTTCGATGGAACCAGCGCCGGCTTCGCCTCAACCCGGACTCCTGTCCCCGGGCCGGACACCTTCACGGTCGAGTCGTGGATCAACACAACCTCCACCAGCGGCGGCAAGATCCTTGGGTTCGGGTCAAGCGCCACGGGGGATTCGGGCAGCTATGACCGCCACGTATACATGGACAATGCAGGGCATATCTGGTTTGGCGTCTACCCCGGAGGCGTGCAGACGCTCAACAGCAGCGGCACCTACAACGACGGCCAGTGGCACCAAATCGTGGCAAGCCTCGGAACGACGGGGATGGCCCTCTATGTGGACGGGAAGCGGGTCGGCCACCGGTCCGATGTCACATCGGGACAGGCCTACTCGGGGTACTGGCGTGTTGGAGGGGACAACCTGGGCGGGTGGCCCAATGGTCCGGCCAGCAATTACTTCCAGGGAAGCATCGACGATGTCTCGCTTTACCCCTCGGTCCTCACCCTTCAGCAAGTCCAGGGCCACTTCACCGCCTCGGGACGGACGTTGGACATCCCGGTTGCACCCGCGGACGCCTACGGCAAAGCGGTCTTCGACGCAGGTCCCGATCTCTACTGGAGGCTCGGGGAAACCAACGGCTCAATAGCGGCCGACAGCGGCGTCAACGGAAACTCGGGAACCTACGTCAGCGGAGTAACGCTCGGCGCCCCCGGAGCTGTAGCAGGAACCGCCAATACCGCGGCCAGCTTCGACGGGAGCACCGGCCTTCTCTCCAGCAATGCGCAGTTCAGCAATCCCACAACATATTCGGAGGAGCTCTGGTTCAACACCACGACGACCAACGGCGGCAAGCTGATCGGATTCGGGAACGCGGCGACGGGCCTGTCCAGCGGCTACGACCGGCACGTCTACATGGAGAACGACGGCCGGCTCACTTTCGGAGTCTGGACCGGAAACCCAAACACGGTCACTTCGCCGAACGGCTACAACGATGGCCGGTGGCACCACTTGGTGGCGACACAGGCCGCGGACGGCATGAAGCTGTACGTTGATGGTGCCCTCGTCGGCACCAACCCCCAGACCCAGGCGCAGGCCTATGACGGCTACTGGAGGGTTGGAAGCGACAATACGTGGGGTCCCCAGCCGTACTTCTCCGGCCTGATCGACGAAGTCGCCATTTACCCGACTGAATTGTCCGCAGACGTTGTGGGAAACCATCACGCGATCGGCAGCGTCGGGATTGCTCCCAACCAGCCGCCGGCGGCTGCGTTCACGACGTCGTCCGCTGACCTGGTGGCGTCGTTCGACGGCTCGTCGTCCTCGGATCCGGATGGCACGGTTGCTTCGTACAGCTGGGACTTTGGCGACGGGTCAGCGGCGGGTGCCGGGGTGAAGCCGGCGCATAACTACGCGGCGGCCGGGACCTACCAGGTGAAGCTGACGGTGACGGACGACAAGGGCGCCACGGCTTCGGTGACGAATCCGGTAATCGTCGTACAAAATCAGCCGCCGGCAGCGGCGTTCACGACGTCGTCTGCCGATCTGGTGGCGTCGTTCGACGGCTCGGGTGCGTCGGATCCGGATGGCACGGTTGCTTCGTACAGCTGGGACTTCGGCGACGGGTCAGCGGCGGGTGCCGGGGGGAAGCCGTCTCATACCTATGCCGCGGCCGGGACCTACCAGGTGAAACTGACGGTCACGGATAACAAAGGCGCCACGGCCTCGGTGACGAACCCCGCCGCGATAGCGGCGGCAGGAACTGTTCCCCGACCCGACCATGTGGTGGTTGTGGTCATGGAGAATGAGTCCGCGGCGTCAATAATCGGAAACCCCGACGCCCCGTACATCAATTCGCTGGCTTCGAACGGAGCCTTGATGACACAGTCGTTCGGCGTGACGCATCCGAGTGAGCCGAACTATCTCGCGCTTTTCTCGGGTGCCACTCAAGGTCTGACCGACGACAGTTGCCCCAATACATATTCGGCGACCAACCTGGCCGGCCAGCTAAATGCCAAGCAGCTGAGCTTTGTCGGGTATTCCGAGTCCCTGCCGAGCGTCGGTTTCATGGGTTGTACCAGCGGTGCGTATGCCCGCAAGCACAGCCCTTGGACGAACTTCCCGTCGCTGCCAGCGGCAGTCAATCAGCCACTGACGGCCATCCCGACCGACTACACAACTCTGCCCACCGTGTCGTTTGTCATTCCCAACCTGCAGAACGATATGCATGACGGAACGATCGCCCAGGCGGACACCTGGCTGCAGGGCAATTTGGGTGCCTACGCAACGTGGGCTGGGCAGCACAATAGTCTGTTGATCCTGACGTGGGATGAGGGCGATGCCACGAATCAAATTGCGACGATCTTTAGCGGACAGCGCGTCCGGCAGGGACAGTATCCGGACCGGACCGACCACTACAACGTCTTGCGTACCCTGCAGGAAGCGTACGGGCTGGGGTCGAACGGAAACACTGTGTCTGCCACTCCCATAACCAGCATCTGGGCCTCCTTGAATCAGCCGCCCGCACCGGCTTTTACCTCCTCGGCGGTGAACCTGGCGGCGTCGTTCGACGGCTCGGGGTCCTCGGATCCGGATGGCACGGTCGCTTCGTACGGCTGGGATTTCGGTGACGGGTCGACGGCGGGCGCCGGCGTTAGGCCGGCGCACAACTACGCGGCGGCCGGGACCTATCAGGTGAAACTGACCGTCACGGACAACAGAGGCGCAAGTGCCTCGGCAACCCATCCCGTCACAGTCACCGCTGCCGGAAACCAAATTCTGGCCCAGGATGGGTTTGGGCGGTCCGTTGCCGCAGGTTGGGGCAGCGCCGATCGGGGCGGCGTGTGGACCTTGAACGGCTCGGCCTCCTACTTCTCGGTGGGCAATGGGCTAGGCAGCGTGACGCTGACAAAGCCGGCCGCTGGTCCGGCTGCCTACCTGAATGGCGTGTCGTCAAGCTCTGCCGAAACTTCCGTCAAGCTATCCCTCAATAAGGTGGCGAATGGCGGGGGAACGTTAGTCAGTGTCGTCGGGCGGCACGTAGGAACTGTTGGTGAATATGCCGCCAAGGTCAAGGTCTCGGCAACCGGTGGTGTGACCCTCGAGGCCACCAAACTAATCAACGGGGCAACCTCGTCACTGGTGTCGAAGGCAGTAGCGGGCCTGACCTATACGGTGGCCGATCAGTTGCAGGTGAGAGTGCAGGTCACGGGAACCACTCCGACGCAGATCAGGGCCAAAGTTTGGAAAGTGGGCGCAACCGAGCCAGCCGCATGGCAGATTTCGACCACCGATGCGGAACTGGCGCTGCAGGCAGCTGGCACCACGGGCCTCGTAACGTACGTTTCGAGCACAGCCTTGAACACACCCGTCATCGTGCGATTTGACGAGTACGCCGTCACTAAACTCGGTTAGCCGGCATCTGAGGGGGATTCTTCGGCCCCGTAACTCTTCGGTAAAGGCCCTGGGTCGCTGCGGAACTGGCAGGCCATGCTGTCTATCCTGAAATGGTTAGCCGCAGTTCGGGGGAAGCGGGCTACGCCCATTTTGCCCTCCGCCGAGCAAGGATTTTCGTGGCATTCGCAGAGTACGACGTCATCATCCACCGTGACGCCCTGAGTGTGTACAACTTCCTCCTGGACCCGGGCCATCTGCCCATGTGGCGCGAAGGCGTGCGGAGCGTGGAGCTACTCTCCGGCGCCGCCGGTGCTAAAGGTGCCGTGTACCGGCAGACGATTGCCGGGCCCGGCGGGCGCCCCGTGGCGGCGGACTTCGAAATCATCGAGGCCCGGATGGGGGCCGAGATCCAGTACCAGGTCATCGTCGGGCCGGCCCGGCCGCACGGCGGCTACTACCTGAGCACCGAGGGTCCCAACACGCGGGTCCGGTTCGCCCTGAACTACGAACCCAAGGGATTTATGGTCCGGGTGACCAACCCGTTCCGCCGGCGGATGAAGGCCGAGGTGGGCCAGCTCGAGCGGCTCAAAACTGTCCTCGAAGATATGCCCGTTGCGGAATAAAGGTGCCGGGTGCCGGGTGGCAGGTGCTGGCGCCGGGAAAGTAACACTGGGCGGCCGGGCGCGTCCGTGCAGCGCCTGTGAAGCCGTGCCGGGCGCCGTGCGGTATTTTTGAACTTGTGCTGATCTCCGACCGCGACATTCGAACCGAAATTGACTCCCAG
Organism: Arthrobacter sp. 10N43; assembly: GCF_056394525.1. Classification (NCBI taxonomy): domain Bacteria; kingdom Bacillati; phylum Actinomycetota; class Actinomycetes; order Micrococcales; family Micrococcaceae; genus Arthrobacter; species Arthrobacter sp. 10N43. The sequence goes on from NZ_JBFTIA010000013.1 coordinate 58,403, forward strand.
CGGATTGTCCTCGAACCGTTCGAGCCCGCCATGGTCCAGCCGTCCTCGGTGGACGTCAGGATCGACAAATTCTTCCGGCTGTTCGACAACCACAAATACGCCCACATCGACCCCGCCGAGGAGCAGCCCGAGCTGACCCGCCTGGTGGAAGTGGAATCCGGCGAGCCGTTCATCCTGCACCCGGGGGAGTTCGTTCTTGGCTCCACATACGAGACCGTGACGCTGCCGGACGACATTGCGGCCCGCCTCGAGGGCAAGTCCTCGCTCGGCCGGCTCGGCCTCCTGACCCACTCCACGGCGGGCTTCATCGACCCCGGATTTTCCGGCCATGTGACGCTGGAGCTGTCCAACATGGCCACCCTGCCCATCAAGCTGTGGCCCGGCATGAAGATCGGCCAGCTGTGCTTCTTCCGGCTTTCCTCTGCGGCGGAGTTCCCCTACGGTTCGGGGGAGTACGGCAACCGCTACCAGGGCCAGCGCGGCCCCACTGCGAGCCGCAGCCACCAGAATTTCCACCTCACGAAAATCTAGGGCGCGGGGCCGCTGATCCGGCGGGCTCGGACCCTCCGAATCAGCCCTATGCCTGCCCGGTGGTCCGGACTTCCGGCCGTCTCACGGGACGGCGCACGAGCCGGACGAACGGCTCCACGAAGCGGGCGGCCAGCGGCCCCACGATCGCCATGATCAGGACATAGGCGGTGGCGAGGGCCGCCAGCTCCGAGGCCACCACGCCGGAGGCCACGGCCAGGCCGGCGATCACAATCGAGAACTCGCCGCGGGCGATCAGGGCGGCCCCCGCGCGGAAGCGGCCCGGAATGCCAATCCCTGCCTTTTTCGCCGCCCAGAACCCGGTGAGCACCTTGGTGGCCGCCGTCACCACGGCCAGCAGCAGCGCCCAGCCCAGGACCGGCGGGATGGACCGGGGGTCCGTGTTGAGGCCAAAGACAACAAAGAAGATCGCGGCGAAGAGGTCCCGGAGCGGCTCCAGGACGCGGGTGGCGCTGTGGGCCGTGGCGCCGGAAATCGCGATGCCGAGCATGAACGCACCGACTGCGGCGGAGACCTGCATGGCGGCGGCGAGCCCTGCCACGAGCAGCGCCGCGCCCAGCAGGTTGAGCAGGAAGACCTCGGAGTTCTCGCTGTGCACGGCCTTGGATACGTGGTGGCCGTGCCGCAGGGCCACCACCAGGACCAGGGTGACGACGGCCAGGGAGATGCCGACGGTCTGCAGGCCCATCAGGAAGCTGACGCCGGCCAGCGTGGCGGTCAGAACCGGCAGGTACACGGCCATGGCCAGGTCCTCGAACACCAGGATGGCCAGGACCACCGGGGTTTCCCGGTTGCCGATCCGGCCGAGATCGGTGATCACCTTGGCCGCGATCCCGGAGGATGAAATGTAGGTCACGCCGCCCATCACCATGGCCCCCACGACGCCCCAGCCCAGCATCACCGCGAGCCCCGCGCCGGGCAGGAAATTGAGCAGCAGGTCCAGGACCCCGGCCTGCCAGGACCTCCGGAGGCCGGTGACAAGCTCGGCTGCCGTATATTCCAGGCCAAGCATAAGCAGGAGGAGGATCACGCCGATCTCGCCGGACAGATGGGCGAACTCGTGCATGCCTTCAAGTTTGACCAGGCCGCCGGCCCCGAAGAAGAGGCCGCCCACCAGATAAAGCGGGATGGGGGACATCCCGATCCGCCCGGCCAGTCTGGCCAGCAGGCCGAGACAGAAGACGACAGCCCCCAGCTCGATCAGGGTCAGGGCGAGCGGATCCATGCCGTTTATCCGTTACGAAGGATGCCGGCCGCCGTGTCCAGGCCTTCTTGCGTTCCCACCGCAACGAGGAGGTCACCGGGGTGAAGGACGACGTCGGGTCCCGGCGAGGGCAGGACCTCCCCTTCGCGCATGATGGCCACGATCGAGACCCCGCTGCGGGTCCGGATGCACGCCTTGCCCATCGGCTGGTTCTGGAAGGGTGACTCGGCGCTGATCGAAAACTGCCGGGTCACGATGCCCGGGATTTCCCGGTGGGCCTCTGAAAGTTGCATGGCAATGCGCTGGCCGCCCAGGAGGTTGCCCAGGGTGGCGGCCTCGTCCGCGGTCAGCGGGATGGAGGCTTGGCATGTGTCCGGATCGTCCCAGGTCGAGACGATGAGTTCGCTCTGGCCCTCCCGGTACTCGACCACGCCGATCCGGCGTCCGGAGGCAGTCATGAAGTCCTTGCGCCGGCCGAGGCCGGGGAGGTCCGTCTCATCCACGTTCATATCATCAGCCTAGTGTGCGAACGGGATTTTCGGCCGCCTCAGGCCGCGGGGACGACGGCGATTTCGGTCTTGTCCGGGGCCTTGACCGGCAGGAGCACCAGCAGGCCCGTGAGCAGCACCACCATGATGCCCAGGATGCCCCAGCGCTGGGCCTCCCCGGTGGCCACGAACGGCGTGGCCACGGCGATGCACAGGGTGAACAGGGCCGGGGCCAGGAAGCTCACGGCCCGGCCCGTGGTGGCGTAGAGGCCGAAGAGTTCGCCGGATTCGCCGTGCGGGGCGAGCCGGGCGAGGTAGGCGCGGGAGGAGGACTGGGCCGGCCCCACGAAGAGGCACAGCAACAGGCCGAAAATCCAGAACGTGGTGGTCCCGGTCCAGGTCATGCCCAGGACCTCGTGGGTGTCGTTGCCGAGCACCAGGATTGCGGTGCCCGCGACCAGCAGGCCGGCGAGGGACGCGATGATCACGGCCTTGGGCCCGACTCTGTCGTCCAGGAAGCCGCCGAAGATGGCGCCGACGGCGGCCACCACGTTGCCGAAGATGGCGAAGAAGATGACGTCCTTGAGCTCGAAGCCGAAGATGCCGGCCGCGATCACCCCGCCAAAGGTGAAGACGGCGGCCAGCCCGTCCCGGAAGATCGCGCTGGCGAGAAGGAAGTAAATGGTGTGCGGGCTGGTCCGGTAGATGGCCTTGATCCGCCGGACAAGCAGGCCATAGGAGGCGAGGAACCCCAGGCCGGCGCCCCGTTCGGCGCGTGGCACTTCCGGCACCGCGAACAGCACGGGCAAGGCAAAGATGAAGAACCACAGGGCCGAGAACACGGCTACGAGCCTGATGTTCAGGCTGTCAGCGGTCGAGGCGCCAAACCAGTCGAAGCTGGGCTGCACAAAGAGCTGGAGCACGATCAGCAGTGCCACGATGCCGCCGAGATATCCCATGCCCCAGCCGAAGCCGCTCACCTTTCCGATGTTCCGCGGTGTGGAGATCTGGGCGAGCATGGCGTTGTAGTTGACGCCGGCGAATTCGAAGAAGACGTTGCCCAGCGCGATCAGGGTGACGCCGAGGATCAGGAAGTCCGGCCGGGGGAAGACGAAGAAGCACAGCCCGGTCAGGAGCGCGACGGCGGCCGTGTTGACTCCCAGCCACATCTTGCGCCGGCCGCCGGTGTCCGAGCGCTGCCCGGTGACCGGGGCCAGCAGGGCGACGGCTGCGCCGGCGACGGCCAGCGCGGCGCCCAGGACCGCCGAGGCCTGGTCTTCCCCGCCGAAGGCTTTGGACGTCAGGTAGACGGTGAAAACGAACGTCGTCATGACGGCGTTGAAGGCGGCAGAACCCCAGTCCCAGGCCGCCCACGCCAGGATCCGTCCCTTGCGCGAGACGGGACTTCCCGATTCCAGTTCCGACTCTCGCGTGGCCTCTGGGGCGGCGGCAGTGTTCATAGCCTGAATGGTAGCCGCCCGGGGTGTCCTCCGAGGGGCGGCAGGGCGGGCCAACGGCGGGACTTACGACGCAGTGTTTGGCTGCGGTCTCGTTTTTGCTACGAATTGTCCGGTGAACGGCGTCCGGGCCAAAAGAATTTGTACACGCTTGGTAAACTGTCGGCACCGAACCTAACAAATGAACCGCCTGCTCCAACTTGCTGACAATCGAAATTCTGACGTTGCGGAGACACCAGTGATCACAGTCCTTGCCGTGCTGTTTGCGGTGGCTGCTGTGGCCCCGCTGCTGTTCCGGAAATTTGGCAGGAACGCGTTCTTCGCCCTCGCCGCGGTCCCCGCGGGCTCCTTTGTGTGGCTGGTTCTGCAGCACGACGCAATTTATTCAGACGCAGGCGATCCCACCGGGGCGATCACCGAAGTGGTGCCCTGGATTCCCGGGCTGCAGCTGGATCTCGCGTTCAGGATGGATGCCCTGGCCTGGGTCATGTCCCTGCTGATCCTGGGTGTGGGCGCGCTGGTGCTGGTGTACTGCGCCCGGTATTTCAGTGACAAGGACGACTCCCTCGGCGGGTTTGGCGCCCAGCTCCTGGCCTTCGCCGGGGCGATGTTCGGCCTGGTCACCGCCGATGACCTCCTGCTCATGTTCATCTTCTGGGAACTCACCACGGTGCTGTCCTATCTGCTGATCGGCTATGCCCGCACCCGGCTCTCCGCCCGGCGCTCCGCGCTGCAGGCCCTCGTGGTGACCACCGCCGGCGGGCTGGCCATGCTCGTGGGGCTGATCATCCTCGGTTCATCCGCCGGCACCTACCGGATCCAGGCCATCCTGGACGAGGCCCCCGCCCTGCTCGCCGGCCCGGCCGGGGGAGCCGTGAGCGCCGCCGTCATCCTTATTCTGATCGGTGCGATCACCAAATCCGCCCTGGTGCCCTTCCACTTCTGGCTCCCCGGCGCGATGGCCGCGCCCACACCCGTAAGCGCCTACCTGCACGCCGCCGCCATGGTGAAGGCCGGGATCTACCTGGTGGCCCGCCTGGCACCCGGATTCGCCGACGCCCCGCCGTGGCTGCCGATCGTGCTCGGCCTGGGCCTGACCACCATGCTGGTGGGCGGCTACCGGGCCCTCCGGCAAACCGACATCAAGCTCATCCTCGCCTACGGCACAGTGAGCCAGCTGGGCTTCCTGACCATGGTGATGGGCCTCGGCACCCCCGAGGCCGCGCTGGCCGGACTCGCCCTGCTCGTGGCGCACGCGCTGTTCAAGGCCACCCTCTTCCTGGTGGTGGGCATCATCGACCACCAGTCCGGGACCCGGGATATCCGCGAGCTGTCCGGCGTTTACGGCTCGGCCCGGGCGCTGGCGATCGTGGCGGCGATCGGCACGGCCTCGATGGCGGGCATCCCCCCGCTGGCCGGCTTCGTTGCCAAGGAATCCGTGTTCGAGGCCTTTGTGCACTACCGCTCCGAGTCCGGAACCGGGCCCTGGCTGCTGGCAGGCCTGGTGGTGGGTTCCGTCCTGACCTTCGCCTACAGCGCCCGGTTCATGTGGGGCGCCTTCGCCCTCAAGCCCGGCGTGGAGCCCACAGCCTTCAAGCCGATCACACCGGCCTTCCTGGCCGCGCCGGCCATCCTGAGCTTCCTGACGGTCCTCTACGGACTATGGCCCGTCCCGGTTGATGGCTGGGTCCAGCCTTATGCGGCGCTCTTTGTGGACGGCTCCGCTGCCGGCGGCGCCACGTCCTCGCCCGGGCACCTGGCGCTGTGGCACGGCATCACCCCGGCCCTGGGCCTGACCGCGCTGACGTTCGCCCTGGGCCTGGCCATGTTCTACGGACGCAACGCCGCGTCCAGGGTGCAGTCGAGGGTGCCGGGCTGGATCGACGCCGACCGTGCTTACCAGCAAACGATCGGCGCCCTCGACGACACCGCCGTCTGGATCACCGGACGGACCCAGCGTGGTTCGCTGTTCTTCTACCTCTCCGTGATCCTGACCGTGGCGTTCGCCCTGCCGCTGACTGCGCTGCTGCTGGCCAACAAGCCGCTGCCGCCGAATATGTACTTCATTGATCCCGGCTCGCCGCTGCAGCTGGTGGCCGGCGCCGGGATCGTGATCGGGGCGCTCGCCGCCGTCCGCGCCAACAAACGCTTCCTGGCCGTCCTGATGGTCTCTGTCACCGGCTACGGCATTGCCCTGATGTTCGCGCTGCAGGGCGCACCGGACCTCGCGCTGACCCAGATGCTGGTCGAAACCATCATCCTGGTGGCGTTCGTGCTGGCCATGCGGAGCCTTCCCGCGGGCTTGCGCGACCGCACCGGAGGGAAATACCGGGTCATCCGGGTGGTGATCGGCCTGGCCTTCGGCGTCACCATGATTTTCGTGGCCATCCACGCCCTCGGCGCCCGGGTGGTGCCGCCGGTTTCCCTGCAGTTCCCGCAACTGGCCTACGAGGGCGGCGGCGGCCTCAACGTCGTCAACGTGACCCTGGTGGACATCCGGGCCTGGGACACGTTTGGCGAGATCTCGGTCCTGGCCCTGGCCGCCACCGGCGTGGCCAGCCTCATCTTCGTCCGCGGCCGCGGCGACCGCATCCGGGCGTCCGCGTCCGTCGCGGAAGGCACTGTTGGCCGGCGTGCCGGGGCCAGGGGCAGCACCCGCGATGACGCCGCCCTGGCGATGAACCGGCGGTTCGCTGCCGCCACCCGGGACGCCTGGCTGGTGGCCGGCCGGACCCTCGCGCCCGAACGCCGCTCGATCATCTTCGAGGTGGTCACCCGCCTCATTTTCCACTCGATGATCGTGTTCTCCATCTATCTGCTCCTCGCCGGCCACAACTTGCCCGGTGGCGGCTTCGCCGGCGGCCTCACCGCCGGCCTCGCCCTGACCATCCGCTACCTCGCCGGCGGCCGCTTCGAACTCCGCGAAGCCACCCCCGTCGGCGCCGGCACGCTGCTGGGGATCGGCCTGGCCACGGCGGCGGCCGCCGGGATGACGCCGCTGCTGCTGGGCGGCCAGGTGTTCCAGAGCGCGATCGTGGAGCTGTGGCTGCCCGTCTTTGGTGACATCAAGTTCGTCACCTCCACGATCTTCGACATCGGCGTGTACATCGTGGTGGTGGGACTTGCCCTGGACGTGCTGCGCAGCCTGGGCGCTGAGATCGATGAACACTTCGAGGAACAGCCCGAACCGTCCGAAGACCGGGAGGCCGCCGGCGGCCTCGCGGATGCGGAACCCGCCGAAGCGGAAAACGCTGATGCGGGAAATGCTGTCGCCGAAAATACCGACGCCGAAACTGCTGCCAAGGGGAGATCATGAGCGTCAATCTGACCTTGCTGACGGTCATGGGGGCGCTCTACGCCTGCGGCATCTACCTGATCCTTGAACGCAGCCTCACAAGGGTGCTCCTGGGCCTGATGCTGCTGGCCAACGCCACCAACCTGCTGATCCTCGCCACCGGCGGCTACTCCGGGCTGGCACCGATGTTCGAGAAGGGTATCCCGGCCGGGGATTACAACGATCCCCTGCCGCAGGCCCTGATCCTTACCTCGATCGTGATCTCCTTCGCCGTTACCTCGTTCATGCTGGGCATCATCTACCGGACCTGGGTCCTGGCCCGCCAGGACGAAATCCAGGACGACGCCGAGGACCGCCGCGTCGCGGAGACGCCGAGCTTCGATGCCGAGGACGACTCCGTGATCCCGGTCGAGACCTCGGAGTTCCCGCTGGCCATGGTCGGCTCCGACGGCGCAGGCTCCGCGGCCACGGCCGCCGGTCCACCTGCCGGTGCCGGGGCAGGGAGCAGCGCCGCGGTCATGTCCGGCGACCGCCCCGTGCGGGCCGACAAGGCCGCCTCCGAAGAACAGCCCGGCTCCCTCAACGTTGACCCCAGACCGGGCACCAGACCGGACCCCAGACAGGAAGGAGGCGGAGAGTGAACATCGCCAGCTTTGCCCCGCTCGCCGTCGTACTCCCCATCCTGGGCGCCGCCCTGACGTTCCTGCTGATCCGCTACCCCCGTGCCCAGCGTGCGGTCAGCATCGCCCTCCTGTCTTTGACCCTGCTGCTGGAATGCCTGCTGCTGGCGTCCGTCTGGGACGGCGGGACAACCGCCGTCAACATCGGCGGATGGCTGCCGCCCTGGGGCATCGTGCTGGTGGTGGACCAGTTCTCCTCGCTCATGCTCGTGGTGTCCTCGGCCGTGAGCCTTGCGGTGCTGATCTACGCCACGGGACAGGGCATGGCCGACGGCGACCGTGACGCGCCCGTCTCGATCTTCCACCCGACGTACCTGATCCTGGTGGCCGGGGTGTCCAACGCCTTCCTCTCCGGAGACCTCTTCAACCTCTACGTCGGCTTTGAGATCCTGCTGACGGCCAGCTACGTGCTCATCACCCTCGGCGGAACGGGCCCGCGCATCCGGGCCGGCGTGACCTACGTGGTGGTCTCGGTCGTGTCCTCGGTCTTGTTCCTGATCGCGATCGCCATGGTCTACGGCGCCACCGGAACCATCAACATGGCGGACCTCGCCATCAAGCTCGGGGACCTGGACCAGGGCACCCGGACGCTGCTGCACGTCATGCTGCTGGTGGCCTTCGGCATCAAGGCCGCCGTGTTCCCGCTGTCCTTCTGGCTCCCTGACTCCTACCCCACGGCCCCGGCCCCGGTCACCGCCGTGTTTGCCGGGCTGCTGACCAAGGTGGGCGTCTACGCGATGGTCCGTACGGAGACGCTGCTCTTCCCGGGCGACGCGCTCAACGCCCCGCTCATGGTCGCGGCGCTGCTGACCATGGTGGTGGGCATCCTCGGCGCCCTGGCCCAAAGTGACATCAAGAGGCTCCTGTCCTTCACCCTGGTCAGCCACATTGGCTACATGGTCTTTGGCCTGGCCATGTCCACGGTGGCCGGCCTGGGCGCCGCGGTCTTCTACGTGGCCCACCACATCACCATCCAGACCAGCCTGTTCCTGGTGACCGGCCTGATTGAACGCCGCGGCGGCAGCTCGTCCATGGACCGCGTGGCCGGACTGGCCAAACTCTCCCCGGTTTTGGGAGTCCTGTTCTTCATCCCCGCCATGAACCTGGCCGGCATCCCGCCGTTCTCGGGCTTCCTGGGCAAGCTGGGGCTCCTTCAGGCGGGCGTCGAGCTGGGCACGCCGCTGGCCTACGCCCTGGTGATCGGCGGCGTGCTGACCAGCCTGCTGACCCTGCTGGCGATCGCGAGGGTCTGGAACCGGGCGTTCTGGCGCAAGCCCGAGGACGCCGAACACCCCGATCCGGTGCTCCTGGCGGCCCCGGCGGACTCCGCCACCGGGGACCGGGCCGGCCGGGCGAACGTAACCCTGCTGCCGCGCACCATGGTGGGCTCCACCCTGGGCCTGGTGGTCTTTGGCGTGGCCCTGACGGTCTTTGCCGGACCGCTGTTCAGGGTGGCAGACCAGTCCGCCGCAGAAATGCTGGACAGGTCCCCCTACATCCATGCCGTGCTGGGCCAGGACGCACCTGTGCCGCCGGTGCCAGGTCAGGTCCAGTTAGGCCAGGTCCAGCCAGGGCAGGCCCCGCCCGGCCAGGTCCAGGAGCAGGGCGGCGGGAAATGAGCCGGAAAAGGATCTCGCTGCGCCAAGAACTGCCGCTGCTGGTGTGGCTGGTTTTCGTCTGGGGCGCATTGTGGCAGAACTTCAGCCCCGGCAATCTCCTCTTCGGGGCCCTCATCGCCGTGCTCGTGGCACGCATTTTCTACCTGCCCCCGGTGGAGCTCGGCGGCCGCTTCAACGTGCTCCGCGCCGTCCCCTTCGTCCTCATCTTCCTAGGAAAAGTCGTCGCGGCCAGCTTCCAGGTCCTGTACCTCGCCGTGGCCCGCGGCCCCAAAGTCGTCAGCGCAATCGTCGCCGTGCCGCTGCGGAGCCATTCCGACCTCCTGGTCACGGCCACCGGGCACGTGATCTCCCTGATTCCGGGATCCCTTGTGGTGGAGGTGGACAGGTCCACGTCCACGCTCTACATCCACGGCATCAACGTCCGCAACGCCCAGGACGCGGCCAAGCTGCGCAAGGAGGTCCGGGACACCGAGGCGGGGCTGATCAGGATCATGGGCTCCAAAGACGAACTCTCCGCCCTTACCCAGGAGGTCACCGCATGATGCAGATCGTCCTGACGGTGACCGCCGTCGTACTTTCCCTTGCCGCGCTGGGGGCGATCATCCGGATCGCGCGGGGCCCCTCACTGCTGGACCGTGTCCTCGCCGCCGACGTGCTGCTGGCCATCTTCGGCGCGGCCCTGTGCATCGACATGGCTGCCAACCGGCACCTGAACAACCTGATGCTGCTGGTGGCGATCTCCCTGATCGGCTTCGTCGGCTCGGTCACCTTCGCCCGGTTCGTGGCCGACCGGAGGGAGAGCGTCCGTGAATCCTGACACAGTGATCGACTCCGTCTCGGCCGTGTTCATGGTGACCGGCGCCCTCATGTCCCTCGGCGCCGCTGTCGGGCTGTTGCGCTTCCCGGACCTCATGAGCCGGATGCATGCCGCCACCAAACCGCAGGTCCTGGGACTGTTCCTGCTGCTGGCGGCCCTTGGCCTGCAGATGCGCACCTGGTGGGTGTGGCCCGTGCTGGTGGTGGCGTGGCTCTTCCAGCTGCTGACCGTCCCCGTATCGGCCCACATGGTGGGCCGGGCCGGTTACCGGACCAAGCACCTGCACCCGGAGCTGCTGACCTCCGACGAGCTCGAGGCAGTGGTCCAGCAGGCGGCCGCCAAGCACGGAGCGGACGACGGCGACGCCGGCTGACCGAAACGGCTGACCGCAGCGTCTAATCCGGAGGGGGCCAGCCAGGTCCGTCCAGCCAGGTCCGCGCAGCCCGAGCCGCCCTGACGATGTCCGGCCATACGATGCCTGTTTAGACGATGTCCTGGGTTTTGGAGAAGCGGGTGATCGCCCGCTGCGTGCCGCGGTTGGCGAGCACCTGGATGATGGCGCTGACCGATGCCGAGATCAGGGCGAACGTCAATGCCGTGCGCAGCGTGGTGGGGACGTCGTCGTCGTGGCCCTTGGGCGGCTTGTTGCCCGTGGACTTTTCCCAGATGGTGTCCACCAGCTTGGTGCCGGCAAAGCCGGCCGCGAGGCTGACGCCAGTGCCGAGCAGCTTGATGAGGATGGTCATTCTTCGGTCTCCTTGGGGCGGGAACAGGGGCTACCCCCAGCCTAGCGTTCCGGTGTGAGGACGTTCCGCAGGGCCTCGACAACAAGATCGTGGTCCGCCTTCTGGGGCAGGCCGGAGACGGTGACGACCGCGACGGCGCCCGTGCCGCGGACGTAAATGGGAAACGCTCCGCCGTGGGCGGCGAACTCCATCTGGTCGAACCAGGCGTTGTCCTCGATCCTGCCGCCGGCAGCGCGGGCGCGCAGGCCCACCAGCAGGGACGGGACCTCGTAACGCATGGCCGTGCGCTTCTTGGCGTTGATCCAGCGTTCGTTGTCCGGCGTGGCGCCGTCCAGCGCGGCGTGGAAGAGCACCTGCTCGCCCTTGGTGATGTCGACGGCGATGGGCAGCGAGCGTTGCCTGCCCAGCTCTACGAGGAGGAGTCCGAGGTCCAGGGCATCGTCCTTGCTGAACGAGGCGAACTGGAGGGCCTCCATCTCGGCCAGCACGCGGCCGATGAGCGCCGCGAGGGATCCCTGCGGCTGCGGCTCGCTCGAATCGGGGTCGTATTCCCCGGAGGGATCTGGTGTGAGCGTCAAAATAGTCCAGCTTTCCGGTGCGTGACTGGGCCGCCCGCAGGCGGGTCCGGGTGTCCGACACGTCGACTCTACCAAGCGGCAATTCCCGGCCGCGGCGACCGGCTTTGCCCGGCCGCGGATTGTGACGGCACGCCACTGAAAACCCGGCCGTCCGGGTGTAAACTGAGCCAGCCCACAAGGGCAGAATAATTTACGACAGGGGAGCGCCGCCGTCGGGCATCGCCGGAAAAATCCGGGGAAAACCGCTGGTGGGCGCTGAGAGTGCGGACAGCCGCAGACCCTCGAACCTGATCCGGTTAGTACCGGCGCAAGGGAGTCGAGATCTCAGGGTGCGCGGAGGGCGGCGGAAGCCGAACCGGCCGGAGCATCCTCCCCTCCTGTTCCTCAGGAGGACGACATGACAGATATTTCAGCACAGCATGGTTCCACCAGCCGCCCAGCCGCCCGCCGCAACTACACCTGGCGTGTGGTGGACATTGTGGTGGCCGCCTTGATCGCCGTTGCCGGCGGCGTCATCTTCTGGGCCTGGTCCCAGGGCGCGAACCTGATTTCAACCCCGGTCAACGCCATCTACCCGCCGCTCAGCGGACTCTACGCCGGCGGCTGGATGATTCCGGCCGTATTGGGCATGCTCATCATCCGCAAGCCGGGTGCGGCGCTCTTCTGCGAGAGCGTGGCGGCCACGGGCGAGCTCATCATGGGTTCCCAGTACGGCACCACGGTGCTGATCTCCGGTGTGCTGCAGGGCCTTGGCGCGGAGCTGGTCTTCGCGGCCTTCCTCTACACGAAGTTCAACCTGCCGGTATCTCTGCTGGCCGGGGCGGGTGCGGGCCTCTTCTGCGGCCTGAACGATTCCTTCCTCCCGTGGGGCTGGAACATCGCCTACGAAGCCGGCGACAAGCTCGCCTACATCGTCTTCACCACCATCTCCGGTGCAGTGATTGCCGGCGGACTGTCCTGGCTCGCCACCCGAGGCCTGGCCAAGACAGGCGTGCTGGGCTCCTTTGCCTCCCGCAAGGCCGCCACGGAGCCCGTCTTCTCCTGAGTCGACTGCTGAACCTACATCTGAAACCTGCAGACGACTCATGAGACCTTCACCGGAAGTCAGGCCGGCCGCCGTCACGGCCCGCGGCTGGGGCTGGCGGCACGCCGGAAGGCCCCGGCCCGCGGTCAGCGGCCTTGACCTGGACATCCGGCCGGGGGAGCGCGTGCTCCTGCTCGGCCCCTCCGGCGCCGGCAAATCGACGCTGCTCCACGCCCTGGCCGGCGTGCTGGGGGACGGCCCGGCCGGGCCTTCCGGCGACTCCGGCGACTCCGAAGATTCCGACGAGACCGGAAGCCTGCTGATCGACGGGGTCCCGCCGCGGGCGCAGCGCGGCCGCGCCGGGCTGGTGCAGCAGGACCCGGAAACGCAGGTGGTGCTGTCCCGCCTCGGCGACGACGTCGCCTTCGGGGCTGAGAACCTCGCCGTCCCGGCGGAGGAGATCTGGCCTCGGGTGGGCGAGGCGCTCGAGGACGTCGGCCTGGGCAGGCTGCCGCTGGACCATCCGACGTCGGCGCTCTCCGGGGGACAAAAGCAGCGGTTGGCGCTCGCCGGGATCCTCGCGATGCGGCCAGGGCTGCTGCTGCTTGATGAGCCGACGGCCAACCTGGACCCCGCGGGCGTTCTGGAGGTCCGCGACGCCGTGGGCCGCTGCCTGGACAAGACCGGCGCCACCCTGGTGGTCGTGGAGCACCGGGTGGCGGTCTGGAAGGACCTGGTTGACCGGATCGTGGTGCTCCAGCCCGGCTCCGCCACGGACTCCGGGGTCCTGATCGACGGGCCGCCGGACCGGGTCCTGGCCCAGGCGCGGGACATGCTCATCGGTGCCGGCGTGTGGGTCCCGGGCCACGTGCCGGCAACGCGGGCGCGGCGGCAGGCGCCCGGCGCAGGTCAGCTCCTGCTGGAGGCGGAAGGCCTCGCGGTGTCCCGCGAGCGGCCGCGGCGGGCCGGGCTGCGCGAGCGGTTCCGCACGATCGCGCCGCGTCCGGTCCAGTCCGGGGTATCTGCCCAGGTCCGTGCCGGGGAGGCCCTGACCATCACGGGGCCGAACGGCTCGGGGAAGTCCACCCTGGCGCTGACGCTCGCCGGTCTCCTGCGGCCCGTTGCGGGGACGGTCACGGCCGCGCCTGGTCTCAGCGGCGGTCTCAGCGCGGGCCTCAGCGGCGGCCCCGGCGCGGGTGCCGCGGGCGGCGCCGGAACCGACCCGTACCGGTGGAAGGCCCAGCAGCTGATCGCCAGGATCGGAACCGTGTTCCAGGAACCCGAGCACCAGTTCGTCACCGGCAAGGTCCTCGATGAGCTCATGTTCGGCCCCCGCCACCTCGGCTACGGCGAAGACCGCGTCGCTGAGCTGCTGGAACGGCTGCGGCTGACGGAACTCGTCGACGCCAACCCCTACACGCTCTCCGGCGGCGAGAAGCGGCGCCTGTCGGTCGCCACCGTGCTCGCGGCGCATCCGCGGGTGCTGGTCCTGGACGAGCCCACCTTCGGCCAGGACGCCAACACCTGGGCCGAACTCGCCTCATTCCTGTCCGAACTCCTCGACGCCGGCACCGCCGTCGTGTCCGTGACGCACGACGCCGAATTCAGCGCCGTACTTGGCGGCACGGAACTCCGCCTCCGGCCGCGGGAAACTGCCGCCGCAGACGCTCCCGGCCCGGACCTTGAACTCCCGGAGAGGGCCTCACCATGAGGGACACACTGAGCCTTCGCGGCAACCACGCGATGCTGACCCGCGCCAACCCGCTCGCCAAGTTCGCAGCGGTCTTCCTGATCACCCTGGTCCTGGCGCTGTCCATCGACTGGGTCTCGGCGTCGGTGGCCCTGGCCTTCGAACTGCTGCTCCTGCCGTTGGCCGGCCTCACCCTGGCCCTGCTGTGGCAGCGCGGCTGGCCGCTGATCCTCGCGGCGGCGCTGGGCGGCTGGAGCACCGCCATCCTGGCGCCCGACGCAGGGGCCATCCTCGTCGACGTCGGGATCTGGTCCATCAGCGCCGGCTCCCTGCAGCTGGGGATCGGCTTCATGCTCCGCGGGCTCGCGATCGCACTGCCGGCGGTGCTGCTGATGAGCTGCACCGACCCCACCGACCTCGCCGACGCCCTGGCCCAGAACGCAAAACTGCCGCACCGGTTCGTCCTGGGCACCCTGGCCGCCATGCGGCTGGTCGGGATCATGGCCGAGCAGTGGCAGACTATCGGCATGGCCCGGCGGGCCCGGGGCGTGGGCTCGAGCGGGAACCCCTACCAGCGGTTCCGCGCCGCCCTGGGCCAGAGCTTCGGCCTGCTGGTGCAGGCGATCCGGAGCGCGTCCCGGCTCGCGGTGACCATGGAGGCGCGCGGGTTCGGCGGCGCCGCCCGCACCTGGGCCAGGCCGTCCACGTTCAGCGGGCTCGACGCCTGGGTGCTCCTGGGCGGGCTCGGTATCGCGGCAGCCGCCGTCGCAGCGGCCCTCGGCGCGGGCACCTGGAACCTGGTTTTCCTCGCCCGCCAGTAGCCGGCCCAGCCGGCACGGCCCGCCGCAGGCCGGCGGTTTTTGCTGTGCAGGTCGGCGGTTATCGCATGGTTCGGGTATTTGTGTGAGATTGGCGCCATTCCGGCCGCAATTGCGGCAAGGCGTAGCTCATGCGTGATATTTTCGGGAAATGACTCAACCGACTGCCGAACACGTAGGCCTCCTGCTCCGCGAAGCGCGCGGGGCCAAGGGCTGGACCCAGGGACAACTTGCCGCCGAGCTCGGCACGAGCCAGAGCGCCATTGCCCGGATGGAACAGGGCAAGCAGAACCTGAGCCTGAAGATGATCCAGCGCCTGGAGGCGATCGTCGGGCACAGCATCGTCAAGGTGGGCCGGCCCCAGATGACGCACCTGCGTGTCGAGGGCGGCCGCACCCTCTCCGGCGCGGTGGACGTCAACAGCAGCAAGAATGCCGGCGTCGCGCTTTTGTGCGCCAGCCTCATTAACCGCGGCACCACTACGCTGCGGCGGCTCGCCCGGATTGAGGAAGTCAACCGGATCGTGGAGGTGCTGACCAGCATCGGCGTCGAATGCACCTGGCTCAACGCCAACGACCTCCAGATCCGCCGCCCCGCGGTCCTGGACCTGGCATCCATGGACGTGGAGGCGGCCCGCCGGACCCGCAGCGTCATCATGCTCCTGGGCCCGCTGCTGGACGAGGCCGAAACCTACCAGCTGCCCTACGCCGGCGGCTGCGACCTTGGCACCCGCACCGTGCAGCCGCACATGCAGGCGCTGCGCCAGTTCGGCCTGAGCGTGGAGGCGAAGTCCGGGTTCTACGCGGTCCAGGCCCCGCCGTCGGACGGCCATGACCGCTCCTTCGTGCTGAGCGAACGCGGCGACACCGTCACCGAGAACGCCATCATGGCCGCAGCCCACCGCCGCGGCACCACCGTCATCCGCAACGCCAGCCCCAACTACATGGTGCAGGATCTCTGCTTCTACCTGCAGATGCTCGGTGTGGAAATCGCGGGGGTTGGCACCACCACCCTGGAGATCACCGGCCGGCCGTCGATCGACGCCGACATCGAATACTTCCCGTCCGAGGACCCGATCGAGGCGATGAGCCTCATCACCGCCGGCATCGTGACGAACTCGGAAGTCACCATCCGCCGTGTGCCGATCGAGTTCATGGAAATCGAACTCGCGACGCTCGAACAGATGGGCCAGCGGCTCGAGGTCTCCGGGGAATACGTTGCCCGCAACGGCCGCACCCGCCTGGTGGACGTCACCACCAAGCCCTCGGAGCTGCGGGCACCGGAGGACAAGATCCACCCCATGCCGTTCCCCGGCCTGAACATCGACAACCTGCCCTTCTTCGCGGTCATCGCCGCCAACGCCCACGGCCAGACCATGATCCACGACTGGGTCTACGAGAACCGGGCCATCTACCTGACCGAGCTGAACAAGCTGGGCGCCCAGGTGCAGCTGCTCGATCCCCACCGTATCTACGTCAACGGGCCCACCAAGTGGCGTGCCGCCGAGGTGGGCTGCCCACCGGCCCTCCGTCCCGCCGCCTGCCTGCTGCTGGCCATGCTGGCGGCCCGCGGCGTCTCGGAGCTGCGGAACATCTATGTCATTGAGCGCGGCTACGAGGACCTGGCCGAGCGGCTCAACACCATCGGCGCGAAGATCGACTACTTCCAGGACTAGTGACCCCGCGTTGGTTGAGGGGCGTTTCGGCCGATCCTGACGCACAATAGATTCATGCGCACGTTCGGCGTGGAGGAAGAACTGCTGATAGTGGATCCCGAGTCGGGGATGCTGCTCGCACTGGCCGATCTCATGCTGCCCACGCTGCTTCCGCAGCTGCCGCATGAGGAGGTCGCCAAGGTTCTCCCGCCACACAGACCGGTATACGAGGGCGGCGCCGACTTCAGCTACGAGCTCAAGCTCGAACAGATCGAGACCCAGACGCATCCGTGCCTGGACTACACCGAACTGCTCCGGCAGCTCAGGCGCGGCCGTGCGCTTGCGGACCGCGCCGCGCGGGTCCACGGCGGCCGCGTCGCAGCCCTGGCCACCTCGCCCCAGGGCGCCGCGACCCACCTGACGCCCAAGCCGCGCTACATGACCATGCAGGAACGCTTCGGGCTCACAGTCCGGAACCAGCTGACCTGCGGCCTGCACGTCCACACCTTCGTGGAATCCCCGGAGGAGGGCGTGGCCGTGATGGACCGGATCCGGGACAAGCTGGCCGTGCTGATAGCCCTCAGCGCCAATTCCCCGTACTGGAACGGCGCCGAGACAGGATTCGAAAGCTACCGCACCCAGGCGTGGAACCGCTGGCCCGGGTCCGGTCCCACGATGATTTTCGGGAGCCTGCCGGTCTACCGGCGGGTGGTGACCCGGCTGGTGGAAAGCGGCGTCCTGATGGACGAGGGGATGGTCTATTTCGACGCGCGGCTGGCCCGCCAGCATCCCACCGTGGAGGTCCGGGTCGCCGATGTCTGCTTGCGGGCCGAGGACGCGGCGCTGATCGCCGTGCTGGTGCGCGCCCTCGTGGAGTCGGCGTCGCGGGAATGGAACGACGGCGTCGATCCCGCCCCGGTGCCCACGCTGCTGTTGCGGATGGCCGCCTGGCAGGCCAGCAACTGCGGGCTCCGCGGGGAGCTGCTGGACTTCGGCACCTTCACCCCGGCCCCGGCAACGGACGTGGTCTGGGCCCTCGTGGACTTTGTGGCCCCCGTGCTCCAGGAGCAGGGCGAGCTGGACCTGGTCCGGGACGGGGTCGCCCGGATCCTGGCGGAGGGCACCGGCTCGCAACTGCAGCGCGGGCCGTTCCGGGTAGGCGGGCTGCCCGCCGTCGTCGAACGGGCCGTCGAAATGACCGCGCAGGGCGCCACTCCCGAGCCCCGGGTAGACGAGGGTTCGTCCCTGGGCCCGGCACGCCGGGGCTGACGGCGCCGGCAACCCCACACCCGTGAAGAAAGTATGGCCGAATCGGTGCCGTATTTTTCCTGGATGATTCGAACAACTCGCGGCTGTTTATCAATTTCCCCTGAGCTGATTCCCAGCTAAATGTGCCGCGCGACTCTCTACGTCGGCGCCCGGACTTCGAAACGCCCAGACCGGGTAGTCGGAACACGAAATGCGAGTACTACCTGCGCCGGCCATTAAACCATTCGCTGAGGTTTCAGGTAGGGCCTACTCGGGTGCACCGATAAGCCTCTCGCCTTTACTGGAGGAGCAAGTCCAAGGTTTCCAAGAGGTTTCCAGAAGGTCTCTCAATGTCACGTAATTCGCCGGGGGGCGGTTGCGCTGAGCCACATAAGCGCTGGTCAATGCCCCGTAGTGTCCGCACAGCCCGCCTAAGCTGCACCCTTCGCCGGCAGATGCCCCGCCAAGGGTGCGGCCGACGTCCACGGGAAACAGCCCACCTCATTTCCCAAAGCCGGATCCGATTCTGCGGTCCGGCGTGAAGATCAAAACCGCATTATCCGGCCCGGCACTGGGGTGCCGAACTTCTACATAGGAATTGAATTTACATGGTCTCGATTTATGTTTTGCTCATTGTTTTACTGATCACTTTTGTGGTCGCCGTCGGCCTAGGCAGATCATGGTTCCACCGCCGTCTGCGCAGCCCCGAACTGCTCCGCAGGATATGCCTCCTGGCCGGCTCGACGCTGTTGGCGGCAAATGCAGCCTGCCTTATCTTCGACGCGCCAGAGCTGTGGCGGACTGCCAGCCTCACGGCCACGCTTGGCGGGCTCGCGTCCCTGGGCGTTACCCTGGCGGCCCTGCGCACCGGCGGAGTCCCGGCCCGCCAGCCCCGCAGGGTGCTGGCCATCGGTGCCCACCCCGACGATCTTGAACTTGCCTGTGGCGGGACCCTGGCGAAGTTCGTCGACTCCGGACATGAGGTGCAGGGGCTCGTCATGAGCGATGGCAACCGCGGCGGCGATGCCCTGGAACGCTCGCTCGACGCGCAACGCGGTGCCGCATTCATGGGCCTGACCGGCATGACCCACCACAACTTCACCGACACTGACCTGGGCCGGCACAGCCAGGAAATGGTGGGCGTGATCGAATCGGCCATTGCCCGGTACAACCCGGACATCATCCTCACCCACTCCAACCATGACCAGCACCAGGACCATCAGGCCGTCCACATGGCCACGCTCCGCGCGGCCCGCCAGCACCACTCGATCCTCTGCTACGAAAGCCCGTCGGCAACCCGGGACTTCAGCCCAAGTGTCTTCGTCGACATCGACGACTACGTCGACGCCAAAGTCCAGGCCGTCAAGATGCACAGCGACCAGCTCGCCAAGCCGTACATGACGCCCGAACGGGTCCGCGGCATCGCCTCGTTCCGCGGAGGACAGGCGAGGCGCCGGGTCGCCGAAGCCTACGAACCGGTCCGCCTGCTCAGCACGGAAATGGAAAAGCTGTGAAGCCCCGTGTGCTGGTCACCGGCGCCGGAGGCCCCGCCGGCCGCGCCCTTGCAGCCCAGCTGAAGTCCCGCGGCATTCCCGTCCTGGGCACCGATATCCGCGAGCTGCCCGCCGGGGCAGGAGTCACCGTCGTCCCGGTGCCGCCGGCCTCGGACCCGGACATGGTCTCAACCCTGCGCAGACTGGTGGTCCAGGAGCGCATCAACCTTCTCATCCCCACAGTGAGTGAGGAACTCCCGCAGCTTGCGGCGTTCCGTGCCGCCTTCGGGGCCGAGGTGCGCGTCATCATCGGCGACCCCGGTCCGGTGGCCCTGGCCAACGACAAGCTCTTCACGGCCTGGCAGCTGCACGCTGCCGGTGTGCCTGTGCCGAGATTCGGCGTGCCCGGGGACTTTGCCAACGCCGCCGCGGCCATGGCTGCGCTCGGGGGCCCCGTGGTGGTCAAGCCGCGGGTCTCCCGCGGCGGGCGCGGCGTAATGGTCATCGACGGCAGCAAGGACGTGGACTGGAACCACCTGCCGGAAGGCCAGATTGTCCAGGAGTTCATCCCTGGTGCCGAATACGGCCCCATGGTGTTCGGCACGCCGGCGCGCAACGGGACCACGCCTTTCGTCGTCGTCGTCGAGAAAACCGAACTGGCTCAGGGCAACGTGGGCAACGCCGTGACCACCCGCCGCGTCGAAGCCGGCGAGTCCGTGGACGTCGGCAACGTGGCGATGGCCGCCGTCAGCTCGCTGGGCCTCACCGGCCCCGTCGACGTCGACGTCCGCCGGCGTGCCGACGGGACCCCCGTGGTTCTTGAAGTGAACGCACGGTTCGGCGCGAACAGCGAGCGGGCCCCGGAACTGCTCGACGCCGTCCTGGCCTCGTTTGCCCTGCCAGCCTTTAACCCGGCGTCCTTCCGGCAAAGCGCAGGAGCGTACGCCGATGTCCTGGTTTGAATCAGCCTCCACATCAGCCGTCCCCGGGGCCGAGTTCCTCTTGCTCCTTCTCGGCCTGCCAATCCTGGTGTTCGGGCTCGTGAAACTGCTCGTGCTGCCGCTGTCCGTCGGATTCGAACTCCGGGCAGCGCGGCGCCGCCGGCGCGAAACGCCCACCCTTCTCGATGAGTGGCCCAGCGTTTCGATCATTGTCCCGGCGTTCAACGAGGCGACCGTGATCGAAAACTGCGTCCGCTCGATCCAGCTCACCCGGTACGACCGGTACGAGGTGGTGCTCGTCGATGACGGCTCCACTGACAATACGGCCGAGCTGATGCACCGTCTCGCCGCTGCGGATCCGCGGATCACGGTCCTGACGCAGGCCAACGCCGGCAAGGGGGCCGCCCTGAACCTGGGCATCCGCAAGGCCACAGGCGACATCCTCATGTTTGTCGACGCCGACGGGATCTTTTCCCAGCGCACGGTCCAGCGGATGCTCCAGGGCTTCGCTGATGCGCGCACCGGGGCCGTGTGCGGCGATGACCGGCCGGTGAACCTGAACCGGGTCCAGACCCGGATGCTGGCGTTCATCAGCCATGTCGGCACCGGGATGGTCCGCCGGGCACTGACCATGATCCGCTGTCTTCCGATCGTCTCCGGCAACATCGGGGCGTTCCCCCGTCGGGTGCTGGAGGAAATCGGGCCGTTCCGCGAAGACACCGTGGGCGAGGACCTGGAACTCACCTGGCGGGTGCACAAGGCCGGCTACCGGGTGGTCTTCGCTCCCCGCGCGCTGGTCTATGCCGAGTCACCGTCAACCGTCCGTGCGCTCTGGCGCCAGCGGGTCCGCTGGGCCCGCGGGCTGCTGCAGACCATGGGCGTCCACAAGGGCATGATCGGCAACCCCCGGCACGGCCCGTTCGGCGCGTACCTGCTCTTCAACACCATCACCATGGTGGTCCTGCCGGTGCTCCAGATCCTGGTGCTCCTGGATCTGGTCTTCCTCATGGCGCTGGGCCGCAGCCCGGTCGGCGCCGACGTCTGGGCAGTCCTTGGCTGGGTGGGGCTGTTCATCACCGTGCTGCTCACGGTGTTTGCCCTGGCCATGAACAGGGCGTGGAAGGACCTGCGGCATGTCTGGGCGCTTCCGCTCATCCCGCTCTATTCCGTGTTCACGAGCCTGACCATGGTGGCCGCGCTGGTGCAGGAACTGCGCGGCACGGAGGCGCGCTGGAACAAGCTGGCGCGGACCGGAGTGGTCAGCGTTAAAGCCTCGGCGGGGCGCGCGGAGGTCAGCGTTTGAGGCGCAGGCCTGCCGGCGTCCCTGCCCTGGCGCTCCTGTCGGTGCTGGCGCTCGCTGCCACGGGATGCGGCGGGCCGCGGGAACCGACGGCATCCGCCGCGGAGCGCACAGTCGGCGTCGGCTACGAGACAGTGGTCGAGGCCGCCTCGACGCTGCCGGAACTGGCCAGGCGGCTCGACGAGGTGAACGCCAACAGCGTCACCATCAGCGTCGGGCGGCTGGACTGGACGGCTTTCCTCTGGGACGCCCACCCCGGGATTGAAGCCGTCCCCGGCCGTGACCACGTGGCCGACGCGGTCAAGGCCCTGGGGACCGGCAGCGATGGGAAGAAGCGCAGGATCACACTGACCATCGACCTGCTGATTCCGGGCTGGATCAGCACGAATCCGGGCCTGGCGGGCATCAACTTCGACGGCACCCGCTCGAAGGACTTCGCCAGCGTCACCGCCCTCACAACGGGGCCTGTGGGGGAACGGCTGGTGGATTTCGTGGCCGAGGTGACCAGGCGGTACCAGCCGGACGCCGTGGCCTTGACGGAGCTGATATTCGACAACAACACCTATGGCGGCGACGACCGGGATTCCTACCTGCTGGCCACCGGCGGGACGGACTGGCCGCGGCTCGCGAACGGGGACATCGACGTCGGACACCCCAGTCTCGGCGCCTGGCGGTCGAAGGCCGTGGCAGCCCTCGTGGCCAGGGCGGCGGCGGCCGCGCACGCCAACGGCGCCACCCTCGACATGGATGTCCGGGCGCCCTGGCACGATCCTGCCGGCGACCGGCCCGAAAGCGGCCATGACTACGGGCTGCTCGCCGCGGCCGCGGACCGGCTGGTCCTGTGGGACTATTTCGGGCTCAGCGGCGCCGCACCCTCCTACTCCGCCGAGCTGGCCAGGGCCATGGCGAAGCGGCCCGGCAAGTTCGCCATCTCGGTCGGCATGTGGGCCAAAGACGGGCGTATCCCGGCCGCGGACCTGGCGGCCGGGCTGGAGGCAGCCGTCTCCGGCGGGGCGGCCGCCGTCGCCGTCACACCGTCCAGCATGCTCGACGACGATGCCTGGCGGGCCCTCAAGATGGCCTGGACCTAAGCGCCCGCGTTGGACTAGACCTGCTTGAGCGCCTGGCCGAGGTCCCGGATCAGGTCCTCCACGTCCTCCAGGCCCACCGAAAGCCTGACCACGCCGTCGCTGAGCCCGATTGCCGCGCGGCCTTCGGGGCCCATCGCGCGGTGCGTCGTGGTGGCCGGGTGCGTGATCAGGGACTTCGCGTCGCCTAGGTTGTTGGAGATGTCGATGATCCGCAGCGCGTCCAGCAGCGCAAAGGCTGCCTCTTTCGCGGTGCGTCCCGGGGAAGGCGAAAGCTCCAGCGTGAGCACGGTGCCGCCGGCCTTCATCTGCTTCACCGCGAGCTCGTGCTGCGGGTGGGAGCGCAGCAGCGGGTACTTCACCCAACTCACCGCGGGCTGCCCCTCAAGCCATTCGGCCAGCCGCAGTGCCGAGGCCGAGGAATGGTTGACGCGCAGGGCCATGGTCTCCAGGCCCTTGGTGAGCACCCAGGCGTTGAACGCGGAGAGCGCAGGGCCGGTGTGCCGCATGAGCTGCTTGACGGGACCGTCAATGAATTCCTTGGTCCCCAGGATCGCCCCGCCGAGCACGCGTCCCTGGCCGTCGATGTGTTTGGTGCCCGAGTAGACGACCACGTCGGCGCCGAGGTCCCCGCAACGCTGCAGCAGCGGTGTGGCGAAGACGTTGTCGACCACCACCGTGGCGCCCGCCGCGTGCGCCAGCTGGCTCACGGCGGCGATGTCCACGAGTTCCTGCATGGGGTTCGACGGCGACTCGAAGAACACCGCCGTCGTCGGCTCTGACAGAGCAGCCTCCCACTGCTCCAGGTCCGGGCCGTCCACGAAGACCGTCTCGACACCCCAGCGCGGCAGGATCTCGTTGAGGATCACAAAGCACGAGCCGAACAGCGAGCGGGCGGCGACCACGCGGTCGCCGGCCGCCAACAGCGCACCGAGTGCGGTGAACACGGCGGACATGCCGGACGCCGTCGCAAAACATGCCTCCGTTCCCTCGAGCAGCCGGAGCCGCTCCTGGAAGGTGGCGACGGACGGGTTGCCGTAGCGGGAGTAGACGAAGCGCTCGTCCTCGCCGGTGAAGGCGCGCTCGGCGGCGGCGGCGGACTCGTAGACGAACCCCGAGTTGAGGAAGATCGGCTCGGTGGTTTCCTGGAATCCGGTGCGGTCAAGGCCGCCGCGGACAGCCTGCGTGTCGGCGGCCCAGCTGGCGGCGTCGGGGTTGAAAGTCACTTAAATCTTTCCAAGGTTGGTGGGCAGGCCGCGGTTCTTCCAGCCGTTGACGGTGCGTTCGCCAAAGCGGTCGGTCTCGCCTTCGAAGCCCTCAAGAACGTTGTACGCGGTGTAGCCGGCGGCCGTCGCGGCCGTCGCGGCGGCGATCGACCGGGCGCCGGAGCGGCACAGGAACACCAGTTCGACGCCGGTGTCCTCCGGTGCCTGCCGCCTTAGCTGCTCCACGAAGAGCGGGTTCGGGGCGCCTCCGGCGACGTTCCACTGGATGAAGAGCGGATCGTTCGGCTTTTCGCCTGCGGACGCAGTGTCCGGGATGCCGATGTGGGCCCATTCGCCCTCGGTCCGGACATCCACCAGAATGGCTCCGGCCTCCAGCTTGGCCCACGCCTCCTGCGGGCTGAGGTCTCCGGCGTAGCTCACGCGTGGCCCTCGAATGCTTCATCGGCGCCAAACTCGTCGGCGTCGAGCTCATCGACTGCATTGGCCACGGCGGCGTCCGCGCTCGCAATCGCGGCCGGCAGGACCACCGCCTGCGCCACGATCACGGTGCTGCCGTTGAAGCTGGCGGCCGGGCTTCCGTGCAGGACATAGCCCTCGGCCAGGGCTGCCGACACCCGCTCGCAGAAGGCGCGGTCATCGGCCCCCGTGAAGAGGCGGTAGGCGAGCTTTTCCTCGCCGGCGTTGGGGGCGCTGGGGGCTGCATTGGGGGCAGCGGTAGTACTGGGTATGGCAGGGGTGGACGTGTCGGGCACGACGGATCTCCTCTTCACGCTTGCAGCTCGAATGGTCGATATGCCGAGTATTCACCTGAGGCACCCCGCCGCGAAAGGGAGGGTTGCCGACCGGCCAGTCAGGGCTTGGCGCCGGTTCTCATTACTCCCCAAAAACGTAACACCTGCGACGCCGGCCCGCACCGCCGCCGTCGTCATGTTCCGTAACCGGACCCTGCCCACGGCGGCCGGCTCAGGCTGGTGGATCAGATGGGGCACCCGGACCACCCGGACAAGTAGTAGCGGGCTCCAGTTTCGGGTACTGCCCACTCGTGCTGGCCGGGACCATTCGCCGTCTACTAGGAGGACAGGTCTGACGCGTCGGCCGGAGCAGCTGATTCGCCCAGTCCGTGAATCAAGCCGTCCCCCAATCGAAACGTCTTTCCACTCATTAGTTGTCAGCAAATCGGTGGCTGGAACCGCCGGAGCCGCAGCCGCGGCCCTGCCGGGGACGCCGGAATGGAGCGATCGTGGGCCCGCGAATACTGGTTACCGGGATAGCAAGCGCTGCCGGCCGGACCGTCGCGGCCCAGCTCGAAGCCCGCGGCCTCCCGTATCTGGGCTCCGACGCCCGTGCCGACACCCGCCAGGACGGGGACGTTCCCGCCACCGCGGCGGTGAGGCTCCTCCCGGCGACGGACCCGGACATGATCCTGGACCTGCGCCGGCTGGTTGACCGGGAAGCCATCAACCTCATCATTCCGACGCTCACCGTGGAGCTTCCGGTCCTCGCCGCGGCCCGTGGCGGATTCGCGCAGGACGTGCGGATCATCGTGGGCGACCCTGCGGCGGTGGCCCTGGCCAATGATCAGCTGTTCACCACCTGGGCACTGCAGGCAGCCGGCATTCCGGTGCCCCGGTTCGGGGTCCCGGGCGACCTCGCCGCCGCGCCGGCATCGCTCGCCGGCCTCAGCGGCCCCGTGGTCATCAAGCCGAGGGTCTTCAAAGGCTCCCGCGGTGTCCACGTGCTGGCCGGAACCGCCACCGTGAGCTGGCGGAACATGCCGGCCGGGCAAATTGTCCAGGAGTTCATCCCGGGCGCCGACTACGTGTGCCTGGTGTTCGGCACTCCGGCGCGCAACGCGATGGCGCCGGTGGCCGTGGTTCTCGAGAAGACGAAAACCCCGTATGGACGAGCCGGCAGCGACGAGGTCAGCCGCAGGGTGCCGGCGGGCCAGGCCGGGGACGTGCGGAAGCTGGGGCTGGCCGCCGTCCGAACCCTCGGGCTGACCGGGCCCGTGCAGGTCCAGATCCGGCGCCGCGCGGACGGCACCCCCGTGGTCCTGGGCGTGTGCGCGACCCTCGGGGAGAACAGCACCTGGGCCCCGGAAATGCTCGACGCCGTGTTGGCAACCTTCATGCTCCCGGCGTTCAACCCGGCCTCTTTCCGGCGGTGCCCGGCTGTTCCCGCGGACGCACTGGGCTGAGGCGCCCGCGCCCGCCGGCCCGGAGGCAGTGTGCGCGCCCCTTCGCCGATTCTCCGGTCAGTGCGTGATGAGGTCGGAACCGTGCCGGGCCCCGGGGGTGCTCCTGCGCAGGCTGCTGCGGGCGCTCTTGAAGAGCCCGATCAGCCCGACGGTCAGGGCGGTCGCCAGGAAGAGGATGAGCCGCACGGCACCGGCCAGGAGCATGAGCAGCACCAACCCGATGGTGAAGGGCAAACACAAGATGAAAATGACGATGAAGGTTGCCAGATAGCCGAATGCGAAGCCAACGAGGGTTGCCTGATCCATTGGACTGCCGTTCGTTGCGAGAGGGCGATTCCCTGAATGCTGCCGATGACTTTCCGCAGCTGTGCGGCACGTGGTCCGGGGCCACTTCCGCAGTACATACACCTCCGGGCCAGGCCGAACCCCGCGCCGAAGCGCTTTGCGGGACCAGCTCAGCCGGGTTAATGACCGTCTACCAAGTGCCCTACGGACAGGACGGTGGCGGCTCGCGCGCCCCAATGTACGGTTCGCGTCTAAGCCGGGTCTCCTGCCGGCGTTGCTCCCGCGCGGACTGTTCCTGGCTCAAGCTCATGGATGGATCGTCCCACTTGCCCCCTGCGCCGGACAGGGTCTTCAGGCCTTGCTGCGGCGCCCGTATCTGACCCCGCGTTGCTATTCGATCGTGGAGAACAGCTCGCTGAGTTCGGCCGTGAGCTGGCGCCGCAGTTCCGGGGTGCCGATTTCCTGGCCGTCGATGTGGTTCACCGGCGCCAGGAGCCGGATGCTGGAGATCAGCCAGACGGCGTCGGCGTCCAGCAGGTCCTTGGGCTCCAGCGGGCCGTAGCCCAGCTCCCAGCCGGCGGCCTTGGCGGCGGTGAACAGGGCACCTTGTGAGGTGCCCGGCAGGATGCCGCTGTCCAGCTGCGGGGTGATGAGCCGCCGGACCGTGCGGACGCCGCCAGCGCCGTCGTCCTCGGTTTCGAGGTGGGCCAGCAGAACGGTCGACGTCGGCCCCTCCAGGACCCGGCCGTCCGCGGACGTGAAGATGACGTCGTCGGCGCCCTGCTGGTGGGCGTAGCGCAGCGCTGCCATGTTCACGGCGTAGGAGAGGGTCTTGGCGCCAAGCAGGAGCCAGGGGGCGCGCTCGCCGACTTCGCTGTCGTAGCCCCGATCCAGCAGGATGACGTCAACTCCGGTCTCGCGCTGCCGGCGGCCCGCAGCCGCGGGCGCGGAGGCCTGGACCCAGCAGGTGGGGGCCGAAGCGCCCTCCGGGCCGCGGGTGACGATCAGCTTCACCACTACTTCGTCCTTTTCACCTCCGGCAGCCACGGTGGGATCCTGCCGCCGGAACTCACCGATGGCCGTTTCCACCGCCCGCCGCCAGCGGTCCCCGGCAGGGATATCCAGCTCAAGCAGCCGGGCCGAGCTCGCCAGCCGGGTCAGGTGCGCCTGGATCTTGCGGGGCCTGCCGCCCACGGCCAGAAGCGATTCGAAAACGCCGTCGCCGCGGGTGGCGCCCAGGTCCGTGGCCATCAGTTGCGGCTTCGACGCGTCGGCAACACGGCCGCCGTCGAATGCCGGGTCGAGGAACACCAGCACGGTCGCGGGCGCGGGAACAGAGGCGGGAATGGTCATGGCTCCAGCTTAGTCGCGGTGGTCCCGGGATAGGATTTGCTCGTTGCCCGTTCCGGAACTGTTCCGCGGGCTTTGTACTTTGAGGGGTTCGCCTGTGCTGTGGCCATTTCCGCTGGCGGAAACTTTACCGTCGTGGGCGGTCGTGATCCTGACCCTGATCGACGTCGCCATCCGTGTGCTTGCCCTGGGCATCATCCCCGGAAACCGGCGGCCCACCACTGCGATGGCCTGGCTGCTGGGCATCTTCATTTGGCCCACGCTGGGCCTGATCCTGTTCCTGCTGTTCGGCAATTTCCGGCTCTCCCGCCGCCGCCGCGCCCAGCAGGACGCGGTCAACACCCGGATCCGGGCCGGAACGTCGGAACTGCAGGCTGTCGAAAGCCGTTACAGCGGACCGGAATGGGTGGCGTCGGCCGCCGAACTGAACAAGACGCTGGGATCACTGCCCATGGTGGACGGCAACAGCGTGGAGCTGCTGCCCGGCTACCCCGACTCGATCAAGGCCATGGCCGAGGCGGTCCGCGGGGCCAAGTCCTTCGTCAACGCCGAGTTCTACATCATGAGCACGGACCACGTCACCGACGACCTGCTCACCGCACTGGAGGAGGCGGCGGAGCGCGGCGTCGAGGTCCGCGTCCTCTTCGACCACCTCGGCACGCTCCGGATCAAGGGCTACCGCCAGCTGAAGGCCCGGCTCAACGCCAGCAAGATCCGCTGGCGGCCCATGTTGCCGCTGCGCCCGGTGCACGGCCAGTGGCGCCGCCCGGATCTGCGCAATCACCGCAAGATCATGGTGATCGACGGCGAGATCGCCTTCACCGGATCGCAGAACCTGATCGAGCCGTCCTACAACAATCCCAAGCACCGCAAGGTGGGCCGCGAATGGGTGGAGCTCATGGCGTGCCTGCGCGGGCCCATTGTCACCACCCTGAACGTGGTCTTCGCGACCGACTGGCTCAGCGAAACCGACGAATCCCTTGAGGAGCAGCTCGAGCACGAGCCGGAGTCCCACCCCGGAAACATCACGGCCCAGGTGGTCCCCAGCGGCCCCGGGTTCATCACCGAGAACAACCTGCGGCTCTTCAACACCCTGATCTACTCGGCGCAGCATAAGGTCTCGCTCTGCAGCCCGTACTTTGTCCCGGACGACTCGCTGCTCTATGCAGTGACGACGGCGGCGCAGCGCGGCGTCGAGGTGGAACTTTTCGTCTCGGAAAAGGGAGACCAGTTCCTTGTCCACCACGCGCAGCAGTCGTACTACCAGGCCCTGCTCGAGGCAGGCGTGCGGATCTACCTGTACAAGGCGCCCTTCGTGCTGCACGCCAAGCACTTCACCATCGACAACGAGGTGGCCGTGCTCGGCTCCAGCAACATGGACATGCGTTCCTTCTCGCTGAACCTCGAGGTCTCCGTGATGCTCCTCGGCGAGGACATTGTGCAGCGGATCCGCGCGGTGGAGGACACCTACCGCAGCATCTCGCACGAACTTTTGCTGGAGGACTGGATGAAACGTCCCATGAAGGTCAAATATGTGGACAATGTGGCCCGGCTGAGCGCAACCCTGCAGTAGCCAAAGCGTCCACGTGAGTCCGGTAATCGAGATTCCACCGGGCAACCGATTCCCGGGAAAATCCGGGGTGCAGGAATTCCGGCCATGACGGCGTCACCGGATATTTAGCTCCAGGCCATCAATGCCGCGTCAGCATGGGGTAGCTTGAGCCTTATGTTGACCGGATTCAAGAATTTCATAATGAAGGGCAACGTCGTAGACCTTGCCGTCGCCGTCGTGATTGGTGCGGCTTTCGGCACCGTCGTCACGGCCCTAGTCCAGAGTGTTCTCATGCCGTTCATTGCCGCCTTGGTCGGCTCGCCCAACTTCGACAGTTTCGCCGTCGTGACCCTGAACGGAAACGACATCAAATTCGGCGTGCTGCTCACCGCGATCGTCAACTTCGTCCTGGTGGCCGCAGCCATCTACTTCGTCATTGTTGTGCCGATGAACCACATGGTGGAACGACGCAACAGGCGCCTGGGAATCAACCCGGAGGTCAAGGAAGAGGCGGCGGAAGATCCGCAGATCGCTTTGCTCACCGAAATCCGCGACTCCCTGCAGCGCGACTCCTTGCAACAGGAGCGGCGCCACTAGCCCCCCGGAACGCGAAGCCCCATTCTGGCCGTTTAGCGCGGTAAATCTGATGGTGAATTTAGATGTTTTGTTGGTGGCTCTGCGATAGCGTATCTGGCAGGGGCGCGGGCAGGATTCGGCGTCCGTGCACGCCCATTCCTGCATATGCGGGGGCCGTCTCGGGTGTGCTGTTGTTCCGCATCGATGAAAGGAAATCAACATGGCTGTTTCCATTGAATTGGGCAAGGCACTCGATAAGGCCTACGAGAACGCAACCCTCGATGAAGTTCTCGACGCACCGCCCTCAGCGCTTGCCGGACTCACCGAAAAGCACGACGAAATGCTCGCGAGCATGGGAATCAAGACCGTTCGCGACCTGGGCAGCAACAAACATTTCGCAACCGCCGGTGTGCTGGTGGCCTTGGCCGGCAAGGTCGGATAGTCCGTCCGCGGTAGGCGGCATGGGCGCCGCAAAAAGGTCCCACCGGCCTGAACCGGTGGGACCTTTTCCTTGCCCGCGTTCCTTGTCCGCGCCGATCCGGATGGGGCTCTGCACAGCAAACGCGGCTCTCAGCCTTGGGGGAACTCAGCGCCCAGCGCCGAGAGCACGCCGAAGGCCTTGGTCCGGACTTCCTCATACTCCTCCTGCGGGGAGGAGTCGGCGGTGACGGCGCCGCCGACGCCGAGACTCAGCTCCGCCGTGCCGTCGCCGCTGGCGGTGATCACCAGGGTCCGGATCGCCACGGAAAGGTCCGCGGCGCCGCTGAGGGAGAAGTAGCCGATCGCGCCGGAGTACACGCCCCGCGGCGCGGCCTCCAGCCGGTCCAGGATGGCCATGGTGCTGACCTTCGGGGCGCCGGTCATGGAACCGGCGGGGAAGCAGGCGGCGACAGCCTCGGCCCGCGGCATTCCGGGCCGCAACTGGGCATCGATGGTGCTCACCATCTGGTGCACCGTGGCGTAGCTCTCGATCGCACACAGCCGGCTGACGGACACCGAACCCGGGACGGCGAAATGGCTGAGGTCGTTGCGCAGCAGGTCCACGATCATGATGTTTTCCGCGCGGTCCTTGGCCGAAGACGCCAGTTCCCGGCGCAGGGCGGCGTCCGTGCCTGGGTCGGCATCCCGACGGCGCGTGCCCTTGATCGGTTCGGCCCGCATCCTGCCGTCCGCGGCGATCTGCAGGAAACGCTCCGGCGAGGTGCTCGCCACGGCGAGCCCGCCGAACCGCAGGTAGCTGGCGAAAGGGGCCGGGTTGCGGCGCCGGAGGTCCAGGTAGGTCTGCCACGGCTCCGTGCCCTGTGAGCCTTCGGGCGAGGCCGCGGTGAGCGCCGTGGTCAGGCAGACCTCATATGTGTTGCCTTCGGCAATCTCGCGCTGGGCCTCGGCGACTTTGGCCTTGTAGCCGGTTTCCGTGTCCCGGGCGGTGAAGAGAGGGGCGGCCGGCGGTGCGGCGTGGCGGCCGGTGACGTCCGGCGCGAATGAGTCCGGTGCGGGGGAGGCCTGCGCCCGTGACGCCGGGGCGGTCGCGGCGACGGCCGCACGGGCCGCCTCGAGCCAGCCGTCGGCGTCGGGGGAGTCCAGGGTCAGCAGCCAGGCCGTGCCCTCGGCATGGTCAAGGACCACGGCGCGGCCGGCGAAGATCAGGCACGCGTCCGGCGTGCTGGCGGCCACGTCAGTGCCGCCGGTTTCGCGCTTGAGCTCATAGCCCAGGTACCCGAGCCAGCCCAGGGCGAATTCGCACGGGTACGCCTCCGGCGCACGGAGCGCACGGCGCCCCCACGCGCCGTCCAGCCAGCGGAAGAACGGGCCGTCGGCGGTCACGGTGGCCTGTCCCGTACTGATGAGGGTCTGTCCGGAACTGTGCCGGACGGCCTGGCCGAAGCGGCCGCCGTCGTCGGCCAGGATGCTGAAGCGGCTGCGCTCCGCGGCCTCCGGGGCGAGGCCTGCCGGGTCCAGCGAGGAGTCGAGCCACACGGCGTTGGGCGATCCGCCGAAGAGCGCCGTAAACAGCTGCGCGGCCTCCGGTTCGGCGTCGATCCGTTCTGCGCGCAACTGCAGGCCGCGCCGGGCGGCGAGCTCGGGCAGCAGGGCGGGGGCGACGGCGGGAAGGTACTGCAGGGCCTGCAGGACGTCGTCCGGGGCGGTGCCGTCAGCAAGGTTGAGCACGTGCACATCCGCGCGGGCCGGGACGTCGTCGCCGGCCAGCCACTCGGCTTCCTGGGCGGCCCATTGGTCCCAGTACGGTTCATAGGTGTCGCCGTCCCGGGCCAGCGCCCGGGCCCGGCGTTCGGAGTCGGAGGAGTCCGCCCAGATCACGGCGTCCAGCATCGGGTGCGCCGCCGCAGCGGCAGCGCCGACGCCCTCCACCAGGACAATTTCTGCCGGTCGCGTGGTGCGGGCCTCGCCGTCGTAGTGCCGCTCCCAGTCCCAGCTGACCCATTCCGCGCTCTCCCCGCGCCGCAGGGGCGAAAGCACGGTGGTGACGTACCGTTCGATCCCGGCCGCAAGCCCGTTCCAGCCGGGATAGATGTCCTCCAGGTGGAAGAGCGAGACCTTGTGGTGTTCCCTGAGCCGCGCCGCCAGTTCGATGGCCAGGGTGGTCTTGCCGGAGCCGGACCGCCCGTCGATTGCGATGATGACGGGTGCTGGGCTCATGAAATAGAGCGTACCCGCTGCCCTTCACTGCCGTGATGTTGCCCGTCCCGCCGTTCAAGTTGGGTGCGGACGTGCTGCACAATCCCCGGAACGGAGGCCCGGATGAGGTCCCAGGTGGCGTCGAAGTCGGCGTGGCCGCCGTACCAGGGGTCCTCTATGCCCTGCTCCAGCGGGTCCTTTTCCGCCACGGCGGGGTCGAAGCTGCGGAGCATGCGGATTTTGGCCAGGGCGTCCCGGTCCGGTGCCGCCTGACGGAGCCAGCCGTAGTGGTCGACGTCGAGGGCCAGGATCAGGTCCCGGCTGGCGAACCATTCGTGGCGCCATTCGCGTGCCATGTGGCGGTCCGAAGCGATGTTCTGAGCTGTGAGTTTGCGTGCGGCCCGGGGGTCGATGGGCCGGCCGGCCTCATACGCGGTGGTGCCGGCGGAATCGATGACGACCTCGGCAAGGTGCTCGGCCCGGAATGCCTCCGCCAGCATGAGTTCGGCCATCGGAGACCGGCAGATGTTTCCGGTGCAGACCGCGATGATCCGGTACTGGCTCGACATTGAGGTCATAGCTAAGCATGAACGATCCCGGACGTCTTGGCTAGCGGACGCCCGCGAAGTGTTACAAAACGTGTCAACCGATATTTACTCATTGTCATAGCCGGATTCGTCCCGTGCGGCCGGGCCGGGACCAAGGTGCCGGACCAGCGCGTCGAGGACCGGCAGTTGGCCCTTGACCAGCCTGGACCGGGCATCTTGCTCCGTGGTCCATTCGGCACGGTCGATCTCCGGGAAGCTGCTGACGGTGCCGGATCCCCTCGGCCACTCCATCGTGAAGGTGTTGCTCACTACCTGGTCGGGCTGGAAGTCCGATTCCGCGGTGAAGACCGTGATGACCTTGCCGGAGGGCTGCCTGAAGTCGCCAAGCCGGTGGTAGTCGCCCTCAGGTGCCGGCGTGCCGATTTCCTCCGCAAACTCGCGGTGCGCGGCAACCAGCGGGTCTTCGTCGGACAGGTATTCACCCTTGGGGATGGACCAGGACTGATTTTCCTTGCGGGCCCAGAAGGGTCCGCCCATGTGGGCTATCCAGACTTCCAGTTGGGGTGCGCTGCCGGATTGGGGCGGCGCGCCGCTGGGCGGGGATGCATTCCTTAGCCGGTACAGCAGGATGCCGGCGCTCCGAACGGTCATGGCTCCTCCTGACCTTAGGGTATTCCTCCGGCCCGGAACCGGCCCCGTGGTCAGGCCGCCTGCCGCCACAGTGCTTTGCGGAGCAGTCCCTTGAGCGCCGCGATCTCGGCGCCGCTGAGACCTGCCAGGGCCGCGGATTCCGCCTCTCGCGCCGCGGCCTCGGCCTGCCGGAAGATGGCTTCCCCTTCCGCGGTGGCTGAGACGATCTTGGCGCGCCGGTCCTGCTTCCCGGGCGCCCGGATCACCAGCCCGCGCTTTTCGAGCTCGTCAATCAAGGCGACGATCTGGCTGGGATCCAGGCTAAGGAATTCGGCCATCTCCCGCTGGGTGGGTTCCAGCTCGCTGTTGGCCAGGGCCAGCACCGAATAGGAGCGCTCCTTAAGGCCGAATCCGGCCAAGGCGCGGTTGTTCAGGACCGAGCCGGCGGCATGGAGTTTAGCGAGCAGGAAGCCCGCGTCCTGGCTGATGGTCGCCGCCTTTAGCTTTTCTGCTGGTTCGGTGTCCAGCTGTTCGTCTGCTTCGGTCGCCATGCCCAACTCCAATAGTCCAAAAA
Source organism: Arthrobacter sp. 10N43 (assembly GCF_056394525.1). Lineage (NCBI taxonomy): Bacteria > Bacillati > Actinomycetota > Actinomycetes > Micrococcales > Micrococcaceae > Arthrobacter > Arthrobacter sp. 10N43. The sequence continues at coordinate 92,667 of NZ_JBFTIA010000013.1, forward strand.
ATAAATCATTGACTTTTTCAACTATCCATATTTTCATGGATGCAGAACAGCATCCCATGCCGCAGGGTCGGATGCACGGCAGCTAGCAAAGGAGCGGCAATGAGCCTGTCAGGAAAAGTAGCGATCGTCACCGGAAGCGGCCGGGGCCTCGGCCTGGCCTACGCCCGGGAACTGGCCCGCCAGGGCGCCGCCGTGGTCGTCAACGACGTGGACGCCGGCGTCGCCGCCGAAGCGGTCCGGACCATCGAGTCCGACGGCGGCCGGGCCGCCGCCGTCGTTGCCCCGGTGGGCAGCTCCGAGGTCGCCCGGCAGCTGGTGCAGGCAGCCGTAGCGGAGTTCGGCCGGCTGGACATCCTGGTCACCAACGCCGGCATCCTGCGGGACAAGAGCCTGCTGAAGATGACGGATGAGGACTTCGACCTGGTCATCAACGTCCACCTGAAGGGCACCTTCACCTGTGTCCGCGAAGCGTTTGCCTACTTCAAGGAGAACGGCATCGCCGGGCGCATCATCACCATCGGCTCCCCGACCGGCCAGCGCGGCAACTTCGGCCAGACCAACTACGCCGCCGCCAAGGCCGGAATCGTGGGCATGGTCCGCACATGGGCACTGGAAATGAAGAAGGCCGGCGTCACCGCCAACGCCGTCATCCCGGTGGCCGCCACCGCCATGACCAAGACCGTCCCCTACTTCCAGAAGGCCGTTGAAGCGGACGAGCGCGGCCAGGCCATGCCGGCCTTCTTCCGCCACGAGCTGGGCTTCGGCACCGCCGACGACGTCGCCGGGCTGGTCGCCTTCCTCGCCTCCGACGCGGCCGCCGGGATCACCGGCCAGGCGATCGGCGCCGGCGGCGACCGGCTGCAGCTCTGGACCCACCCCGAGGCGGCCGCCACCGAATACCGCGAGGGCGGCTGGGGCTACCAGGACCTGACGGAGAACTTCGGCCGGTTGTTCGGGGACAAGCTGCAGAGCGTCGGCGAGGACTTCCTGCCCCTCCCGGAAGAACTGAAGCCCGAACCGGCGGAGGTCCGCTGACATGGTCTCCCAGCGCTACGAACTCGGCATCGACGCCGCCGCCTTGGATGCGATCGACATGCACGTCCACCTCGAAGTGGACGGCCACGGCCACGAATCCCTGCCGCCGGCACTCACGGAAGCATCAGCGAAGTACTTCAAGGCCGAGGACCGGAGCCCGTCGCTGGACCGGATCGCCGAGGTCTACCGCGAACTGAACATGGCCGCCGTCGTCTTCACCGTCGACGCCCGGACCCAGCTCAGGCACGAGCCCAACAGCATCCCCGAACTCATTGCCGGGGCGGCCCGGAACAACGACGTTCTGATCCCCTTCGGCAGCGTGGACCCGCGCACCGGCACCGAGGCGATCCAGGGCGCCAAGCACCAGGCCATTGACCTCGGCGCGCGCGGGTTCAAGTTCCACCCGAGCCTGCAGGGCTTCGACCCCTCCAACGAGCAGTTCTATCCGCTCTGGGAAACCCTCCAGGAGCTGGGCCTGCCGGCCATCTTCCACACGGGCCAGAACGGCATGGGCGCCGGTCTCCCCGGCGGATACGGCATCAAGCTGGCCTACTCCAACCCGCTCCTGCTCGACGCCGTGGCTGCCGACTTCCCGGAACTGCAGATCATCATGGCCCATCCCTCGGTGCCGTGGCAGGACGAGGCCAACTCGATCGCCACGCACAAATCCAACGTGTTCATCGACCTCTCCGGCTGGTCCCCGAAGTACTTCCCGGAGTCCCTGGTCCGCATGGCCAACTCAGTCCTGCAGGACAAGGTTCTGTTCGGCACCGACTTCCCCCTGATCACGCCGCAGAAATGGCTGGGCGCCTTCGCGGACCTGCCGCTCAAGGACGAGGTCCGGCCCAAGATCCTCAAGGACAACGCCGTCCGCCTGCTCGGGCTGGGTGGTTGAAGTGAGCGTCAGCGCAGCCCCGGCCGCGGGAGCGTCACCCGCCCCCGCCTCTGACACAGCGGACACCGCCGCGACGGAGCGCCTCTACAGCGTGTGCGACTACTACGATGCCGAGTCGCTCCTCACGGAGGGGGAGCGGAGGGTGCTGGGCCGGCTGCGGGATTTCCTGGACACACAGGCCCGCCCGCTTCTGGCCGACTACTGGGAACGCGGCGAGTTCCCGGACCAGCTGGCCCAGCCGCTGATCGACCTGGACCTCATGGAACCGGCGGAACTGACCGGCGCCGCCGGTGCCGAGCGAGTTCCCGCCCGGGGAATCTACCAAGGTTTCAGGATCTTCGAACTCGCCCGCACTGATGCCTCGCTGGCCACCTTCTACACGGCCCAGGCCGGGCTGTTCCGGACCGCCATCCGGGTCGGTGCCTCCGCGGAACAGCAGGCAGAGTGGATGCCCAAGGTCATCGACTTCTCGCTCAAGGGTGTCTTCTCGCTGACCGAACCGGAGTCCGGCTCGGACATCGCCGGCGGCCTGGCGACCACAGCCCGCAAGGAAAGGGGGAGTGAGTCGGGTCCAGACGGCGACACCTGGATCCTCGACGGCGCCAAGCGCTGGATCGGCGGCGCCGCCACGGCCGACGTCCTGGCCGTCTTCGCCCGCGACGTGGCCGACGGGCAGGTCAAGGCCTTCCTTGTGGACCGCGAGGCCGCGGGCGTGACCCTGGAGAAGATCCGCGGCAAGACATCGCTGCGGATGATGCAGAACGCCAACATCACCCTCGACGGCGTCCGGGTTCCCGAGGCCAGGCGGCTACACAACGTGAACTCCTTCCGGGATGTGGCCGCGATGCTCCGGGCAATGCGCTCGGACGTCGCGTGGATCGCGACGGGCATCCAGGCCGGGGCCTTCGAAGCCGCGCTCCGGTATGTCACCCAGCGGCAGCAGTTCGGACGTCCGCTGGGCTCCTTCCAGCTGGTCCAGGAAAAGCTCGCCCGGATGCTCGGAAACCTGACCTCGTCGCTGTCCCTCGTGGTCCGGCTGACCGAACAGCAGGCCAAGGGCATCTACCGGGACCAGGACTCCGCCCTGGCCAAGATGCAGACGTCCCTGCTGATGCGGGAAACCGTGGCGCTGGCCCGCGAAGTGGTGGGCGGCAACGGCATAACGCTGGACACGGACGTGGCGCGTTTCCACGCCGACGCCGAGGCCGTCTATTCCTACGAGGGAACCCACGAGATCAATGCCCTGATCGTCGGCCGCGCCCTGACCGGCGAAAGCGCCTTCACCCGCTGACCCGGCCGCCGGCGCGTCCCGCCGTCGTCCTCCAACCCATCCAAACCATCACAGGAGCCAAAGATGCCCAACCTCGTCGTCGACTTCGACAAACTGCTCACCCTAGCCGGTACCGACCTCGGTGTCACCGACTTCCGCGAAATCACCCAGGAACAAATCAACAAATTCGCCGACGCCACGGGCGATGACCAGTGGATCCACGTTGACCCGGAACGCGCCAAGGACGGCCCCTTCGGCGCCCCGATCGCCCACGGCTTCCTCACCCTCTCGCTCATCATCCCGTTCTGGGGAGAGCTGTTCGACGTCGACGGCGTCACCACCAAGGTCAACTACGGCCTCGACAAGGTCCGCTTCACCTCCCCGGTCAAGGTGGGTTCACGCATCCGCATGCGGGCCACCATCGCAGAGGTCACCGAGGTCAAGGGCGGCGCCCAGATCAAGGTGGCCAACACGATCGAGATCGAAGGACAGGAGCGCCCCGCCGTCGTCGCCGAGTTCCTCGCCCGCTTCTACAAGTAAGCCGCGCCGGCCACCCATCCCTTAGCCCACACCCCTCTGCCATAAGGAACAACGATGTCCCAAATTTCGCAGTTGCAGGCCATGGACGCGGGTACGCGTCGCCGTGAAGCACGGACCGTCATTGCCTCCAGCTATCTCGGCAGCACCATCGAGTACTACGATTTCCTGCTCTATGCCACGGCCGCCGCCGTGGTCTTTCCCAAAGTGTTCTTCTCCGGCACGGACGAATGGGTGGGGGTGGTGGCCGCCTACGGGACGTTTGCCGCCGGCTATGTGGCGCGGCCCCTCGGCGGAATCATTTTCGGCCACTTCGGCGACAGGCTCGGTCGCAAGAACATGCTGATTGTCTCGATGCTGGTCATGGGCATCGCCTCCACCCTGATCGGGCTCGTGCCCGGCGCCGCGGTGGCCGGAGCATGGGGTGCTGTGATGCTCGTGGTCCTCCGCGTCTGCCAGGGCATTGCCGTCGGTGGGGAGTGGGGCGGCGCCGCCCTCATGGCGCTTGAGCACTCGGAATCGGGCAAGCGCGGTTTCGCGGCCTCGTTCGTCAACGCCGGCGCCCCCACCGGCGCGGTGCTGGGCACCCTGGTCATGGGCGCCTTCGCGGCCCTGCCCAACGAGCAGTTCCTGGCCTGGGGCTGGCGCGTGCCGTTCCTGCTGTCCTTCGTCCTGCTGGTCGTCGGCATGTTTGTCCGGCTCAAGGTCTCCGAAAGCCCGATCTTCAAGGCGGCGCTGGAACAGGAGAAGGCCGAACAGGAGAAAGCTGAGCAGGACAACGTCCGGCGGCAGGCAGCGCCAGGCGGCGCGCCGGTGCGCCGCGAGATTCCCCTCCTGCAGGTCTTGCGCCGGCCCAAGACCCTGATCTTCACCATGCTGGCCGGCGCAGCGGGGTTTGCGCTCCAAGTGGTGCTGGCAACGTTCTCCGTGACCTATGCCGTGTCCAAGGGCGCTGACAGGCAGGGCGTTCTCTACGCCTTTGCTGCAGCCTCCTTTGTGTCCATCGCCTTCGTGATCATGGGCGGCCGGCTCTCCGACAAGCTGGGACGGCGGCCCGTGATGATCGGCGGCCTGGTGCTCTTCATCCTTTACCTCACGCCGATGTTCCAGCTTCTGTCCTCCAACAACATCGTGCTGATCTTTGTGGCTTTCGCTGTCGGCCTCATGATCCACTCCACCCTGTTCGGCCCGCTCGCGGCTTTTGTGTCCGAGCAGTTCGGCACCACCTCGCGCTACACCGGAGCCTCGCTGGGCTACCAGCTCGCCACTCTCCTCGGCGCGGGGTTCACGCCAGGCATCGTGGGGCAGATCTTCAAGGACTCCGGACAGAACACCGCCGCCGTTGTCTGGTATCTGGCCGTCATGTCCGTCGTGTCGATCGTCTTCATCGTGCTGACCCGTGAGCCCAAGAACAACGATCTGCAGACTGTCGGGTCCTAACCCGGCCCGCTGGCGCTACCGTCTAACTAGAAAGGATTTTCCGTGGAGAATTTTGGCATCGGCTCGTGGCTGCAGCGGCGCCGCCCGAAGTCGGGCACCAAGACCGCCGTGATCGCCGGGGCCCGGGAGCTCAGCTACGTCGAGCTCGCGGAACGTTCCACCCGGCTCGCTAACGCTTTCCGGGACCGCGGCGTGGCCAAGGGCGACCGGGTGGCTTACCTGGGCGATAACGATCCCTCCTTCCTGGAGACCCTCTTCGCCGCAGGCCTGGCCGGGGCCGTCTTTGTCCCGCTGAACACCCGGCTCGCGCCGCCGGAAATCCAGTTCCAGCTCCGGGACAGCGGCGCGGTCCTGCTGGTCCACTCGGCGGCGCTCGACGGGCTCGCGGAAAGCGGCTCAGCGGGGACCGCGGTGGGTAGGCGGATCCTCGTCGAGGAGTCAACGGGGCCCGAGCCAACGGTGCTCGACGGCGGCGTTGGGGCCGGCGGAACCGCCGTGGAGGCGTTTGAGGCGGTGATCGCCTCCGGTGCGGCGCTGCCGCCGGATGAGCCTGTGGGCCTGGACGACGCCGCCATGATTCTCTACACCTCCGGCACCACCGGAAACCCCAAAGGGGCGCTCCTGACCCACGGCAACATCGCGTGGAACTGCGTCAACGTGCTGGTCGACTTCGACTTTTCCTCTGCCGATGTTGCCCTCATGATCTCCCCGATGTTCCACGTCGCCTCCCTCGACATGGGCGTCCTGCCCACACTCCTGAAGGGCGGCACCGTAGTCCTGGAAGCCAAGTTTGATCCCCGCCGGACGCTGGAGCTGATCGAGCGGCACCGCGCAACGACCATCAGCGGGGTGCCCACCACCTACCAGATGCTGTGCGAGCATCCCGACTGGGACGCCACGGACCTCAGTTCGCTGAACAAGCTGACGTGCGGCGGGTCCGCCGTGCCCATGCGGGTCCTGGAAGCCTACGAACGGCGGGGGTTGCGCTTCTCCAACGGCTACGGCATGACCGAGACAGCCCCGGGTGCCACCACCTTGCCGGCGGCCAGGTCCCGTGACAAAGCAGGATCCTCGGGGCTGCCGCATTTCTTCACTGATGTCAGGGTGGCCGACCCCATGGACCCGGAGGCCGGTCCCGCCGCGCCCGGAACCGTGGGGGAGATCCAGATCAAGGGCCCGAATGTCATCCGCCAGTACTGGAACCGGCCCGAGGCCTCCGCGGGGTCCTACACCGCTGACGGCTGGTTCAAGTCCGGTGACATGGGCTACAAGGACCCTGACGGTTTCGTGTTCATCTCCGACCGGCTCAAGGACATGATCATCTCCGGCGGGGAGAACATCTACCCGGCCGAGGTGGAGCAGGCGATCGCCGAGCTCGACGCCGTCGGCAGTGTCGCGGTGATCGGCGTGCCGGACGAGAAATGGGGCGAGGTGCCGCGGGCCGTGGTGCTGCTGCGGGAAGGTGCCAGGCTCACGCAAGAGCAGCTGCGCTCCCACCTGGAGGGCAGGCTCGCGCGGTACAAGATCCCCAAGTCCGTGGTCTTCGTGGACGAGATGCCCCGGACGGCCAGCGGCAAGATCCGGAAAGCGGACCTGAGGAAGCTCACGCCCGGCCACGTCTGACCGGAGCCGGGACGCTGCCGGACCCGGACTGTGAGCAGGTCCCTGCTCCGGTCCGGGGGGCCGAGCGGCCGCCGCGCTTAGTGGATTGAGGCCAGCAGGACGCCGACGCCGACGAAGAGCCCGCCGAACGTCCGGTTCAGGACCTTCTGCCCGGCGGCGTCGCGCGTGAAGCGCTGGAACGATCGGGCCGCTGCCGCGAAGAAGAACCACATGACCAGGATGTCGATCACGATCACGGTGGCGGACAGGACCGCGTACTGCGGGAGCAGCGGCTGCTCCGGCCGAATGAACTGGGGCATGAAGGCCAGGAAGAAGACCACGGCCTTGGGATTGAGCAGATTGACCCAGAGTCCGCGGCGGAACATGGACAGGGCCGGCTCGTTGCGCAGGGCGGCGGCCTTCTCCTGGTCCAGGTCCGGTTTGCTCAGGAACTGCCGGATGCCCAAGTACACCAGATAGGCGGCTCCTGCGTAGCGGATCACGTTGAAAGCGAGCGGCGAGCTTGCCACCAGCACCCCGACGCCGAGGGCGACGATCAGGATGTGCACCACCAGGGCGGCCTGCTGGCCCAGGATGCCCCACAGGGAACGTCGGAATCCCGAGTTCAGGGAGTTGCTCATGGTGTTGATGGCGCCCGCGCCGGGAGTGAAGCTGATCAGGACGCCGGCGCCGGCCAAGGCCAGCCAAAGGGAGGGTTGCACGAACCAAGTTTACTGTCCGGGCGGTGGCCAACCTGGCGGGACCCCGGGGCAGCCGACGGGAGTCAGCTGCCGCGGAGGCCGTAGCTGAGAATCATGTTGCCCTTGCTGGTCTGCTGGGAGGACAGCAACTCCAGCCGCGTCTGGGGATCGCCGTCGTTGAAGAGCCGCCGGCCACTGCCGGCAATGACCGGGTGGACAATCAGCATCAGCGAGTCGAGCAGGCCCGCGAACAGCAGTTGGCGGACCAGCGAGATGCTGCTGAAGACGCCGATTTCGCCGCCGTCGCCGTTCTTCAGGTCCGCCACGAAGTCTTCCAGCGGCCCCTCGATCAGGGTCGAATTCTGCCACTCGAGGCTTCCGGCCAGCGTCCGGGACGCCACGAACTTGGGCAGCGGGTTGATGAACCCGCCGAAGTCAGCGTCGGCTTCGGCATTGGGCCAGTATTCCGCCCACTGCTGGTATCCGACGCGGCCCAGGAGCCCGGTGTCGATCCGGCCCATCATCTCGCCCATCCCGGCGCCCAGCTCATCGTCGAAGCTGTCGAACTGCCACAGGAAGGGATCTTCAACTACGCCGTCCACGGAGCAGAACAGGCCGGCCGTAACTTTGCGCATGGGGTTCTCCTTACTCAAGGGTGTCCTGCGTGCACCCTATCGGGAGATCGGGAGGCAGGGAATGCCTGATGAAAATTCGCGTGCGCGGACCTGGTTCGCGGGCATTGGGCACGCCGGGCATGCCCAAGGCCCGCTCGGGGTTAGCCGTTGGAGGTGTAGCCGTCCGCGGCCGCATCGCCTTGGCCGCCGCGACCGCCGCCCGGTCCGCCCTGGCCCTCCTGGGTTCCGGTCACCGTGAAGTTCGCATCCAGCAGGACGGTGGCGCGTGTTCCGTCCGCCTTGGTGATGTGGGCTTCGTAGGTGGCGCCGTCGGCGTCGGTCTCCATCCGTTCGATCGTCGCATCCGGCTGGGCGGCCTTCACCGCCGCTTCAACCTTTGTGGCGGTGTCGCCGGTGAGGATCTCCTCGGTCTTCCCGTTGGCCTGGTGCGGGCCGCGCTGGCCGCCCGTGCCGTAGCCGTCGGTGGACTGGGTCGAGGATGAGCTGCCGCTGGAATCGGCAGCCATCGCGGGGATGGCCGTCGCGCCGATGGCGCCGCCACCGATCACCGCGGCGAGCATGATGCCCGCAGTTGCCTTGTTGATCTTTGCCATTGTGAAACTCCTTTGCTGGGGCCCGGATTGGGCCGGCCGAAGATTCGGCCTGGAACCAGCCTCGGACGCGGAGTTATGGCTGCACTTTCGGGCGGCTGTGCCGGCGCTGTGACCGCAGCCCAGACGGAGTGCCTCACGCCCGGGCGATGACCTCGCCGTTGGGAATCAGGAACCAGCCGTCTTCGGTCGAGCCCCACCGGTGCCAGCCGGCGGAGATCCGGGCCAGGTCCGCCTCGCTGGCAAAGCCGTACTCGAGCGCCTGGTCGGCGAAGGATGAATGCACCACCCGCTCGCCCCACACCCGCGCCTGCCACCGCCGCTGCTGTCCGGTGGCGTAGAGCCAGTTGCTGCTGGACGGCGCCACGTCCGTGAATCCGGCGGCCTGCGCCCAGGACACCAGCCGGCGTCCGGCATCCGGCTCGGCACCGTTGCGGCGGGCGATCCGCTGGTACAGCTCCATCCAGTCGTCGAGCTCGGGGATGGCCGGGTACCAGCTCATGCCGTGGAAATCGGCGTCGCGCACCGCCACGATCCCGCCGGCCCTGGCCACGCGCCGCATCTCCCGGAGGGCTGCGACGGGATCCGTGAGGTGCTGGAGGACCTGATGGGCGTGGACGACGTCGAACGACTCGTCTTCAAAGTCAAGGTCGTAGACGTTGCCGGTCGCAAAATCGACATTGCCCACGCCGCGCTCAGCGGCAAGGGCCGCGGCCTGGGTGATGATATCGGGGGAGCGGTCCAGTCCTGTGACCCTGCCCGGCCCCACCAGCTCCGCGAAGTCGCACGTGATGCTGCCGGGCCCGCAGCCGACGTCGAGCACTGATGCCCCGGGCATGAGATGCGGGATCACGAACGCCGCCGAGTTTTCCGCCGTGCGGGAGGCGTGGGCGCGGACCACCGACTCGTGGTGGCCGTGCGTGTACACATCGTCAGGCTGCTGCGCACTCATAATGGAACGCTACCTCCCGGGGTCGGAAATGGGCGGACCCACCGAACTGCTCAGCACCTGGGACCTCACGGTGACCGGTCCCTTTCGGGATCCGGTCACCGTGGACGATCCCCCGCCGGCTGCCGCTGTGGTCAAGACGAAGGAGCCGCAAATCGTGTTGGCTACTTCGCCTTAGTCTGCACCTGTGGGTATCAGGGAGGAACTGACCGTTCATATAGGCCGGACGGATCGATCTTCGACAGTCAAACGACTACTGCTGTGGCGGCGGAGGTCTTCGCGGTGGTGGTGTAGCCGGTCTTGGTTCCGGTGACGGTGACGGTGAGGGTCTTGCCAGCTTGGGCCGCGGCTACTTTGTAGGTCGCGGCGGTCGCGCCGACGATGGCGACGCCGTTGGCCTTCCACTGATACGACAGGGCCACCGGTGACGGTCCCCAGGTGCCCGGTACGGCGGTCAGGGTCGAGCCGACCTTAGCCGTGCCGGTGATGGTCGGCAGCGGCGCCGTCAGGGAGCCTTTCGCGACTACTGCTGTGGCGGCGGAGGTCTTCGCGGTTGTGGTGTAGCCGGTCTTGGTTCCGGTGACGGTGATGGTGATGGTCTTGCCGGTATCGGCCGCGGCGACCTTGTAGGTCGCGGCGGTCGCGCCGGTGATGGCGACGCCGCCGGCTTTCCACTGATATGCCAGGGTGACGGGTGACGGTCCCCAGGTGCCCGGGACCGCGGTCAGGGTCGATCCAACTTTCGCGGTGCCTGAGATGGTCGGTACCGGAGCGGCCAGGGTACCTGGGGTGACCGCTGTCGTGGCGGCGGAGGTCCTTGTCGCGCTGGGGTACCCCGCCTTGCTGCCGGTTACTTTCAGGGTGATGGTCTTGCCAAGGTCGGCGGCAACCAGCGTGTAGGTTTTGCCCGTTGCCCCGGTAATGGCGGTTCCGGAGCGGAACCACTGGTATCCGAGCACGTCCGGCGTGGGCGACCAGGTTCCCGTCACAGCCGTCAGGGTCCGACCCACCTGGGGAGTCCCGGAGATGCCTGGCACAGGAGTTGCGGCCCAAATCCAGCCAATGTTGAGGGTGTAGGTCTTGCCCCAGCTTGCTGCGCCGTCATAGCCGTAGATCCGGATGTAGGCGCGGCCTGCGGGGAGGTTGATTTGTTGGCCGGCCAGCCAGCTGCCGTCAGCATGAGAGCCATCCAGGTCGAAGCTGTAGAGGTTGGTGCCATTGGCACCATAAATATTGACCCTGTAGGTGAATCCCGCTCCAAGCCCGACGGGAAACTTGAAATTCAGGCCGACCCGGCCCGCCTTGGGCAGATCGACAGCGTAGTAGTCGTAATCCTCCGAGCCTGCACTCAACGCCGAACCCGAAACCGTGGACCCCAGCGG
>NZ_JBFTIA010000014.1:0-99830 GCF_056394525.1 Arthrobacter sp. 10N43
CACCGCCGAGGACCTCAACACCATCGCCGACAAACTCAACAACCGGCCCCGGCCCACCCTGGACCTCGAAACCCCAAAGCAACGCATGCGCCAACTAATCGCCACCGCGGCCTAAACCCCGATGTTGCAACGACCAATTGACTTTGGACCTGCGGGATGGGCGCTGAGTGACCCCGCGTTGCTTTAAGCGAGTGGCTTAGCGGACCTCGAAGCCGGCCTCGCGGATTGCGGCCTTGACCTGGGCGATCATGTCGAGGGGCCCGAAGTGGAAGACCGAGGCCGCCAGGACAGCGTCGGCGCCTGCGGCCACTGCCGGCGGGAAGTGCTCGGGTTTGCCGGCGCCGCCGGAGGCGATGAGCGGGACCTTGACCCCAGCCCTCGCCAGGCGGATCAGTTCCAGGTCAAAGCCGTCCTTGGTGCCGTCGGCGTCGATCGAGTTGAGCAGGATTTCACCCACCCCGCGGTCGGCCGCCTCCTTTGCCCACGCGATGGCATCGATTCCGGTCCCCTGCCGTCCGCCGTGCGTGGTCACTTCAAAGCCCGACGGCGTGGGCTCTGAGCCCGGGCGCGTGCGCCGGGCGTCGAGGGAAAGCACCAGGACCTGGGAACCGAAGTGCCGGGTGATCTCGTCGATCACATCCGGCCGGGCCACGGCCGCGGTGTTGATGGCAGCCTTGTCCGCCCCGCAGCGCAGCAGTTTGTCCACCTCGGCGACGCCGCGGACGCCGCCGCCGACCGTCAACGGGATGAAGACTTCCTCGGCGGTGCGGCGGACGACATCGAACGTGGTCTCCCGGTTGCCGGAGGAGGCAGTGACGTCCAGGAAGGTCAGCTCGTCGGCGCCGCTGTTGTCGTAGCGGTGCGCCAGTTCCACCGGGTCCCCGGCGTCGCGCAGGCCTTCAAAGTTGATGCCCTTGACCACGCGGCCGGCATCGACGTCGAGGCACGGGATGACGCGCACGGCAACAGTCATGACTTCTCCTGTTATTTGTTGGAGGGACGTGTTTGCTGGAGGGAGGTGGCCGGTGGATGCTCAGATGCGGCAGGCGTGGATGCTGCTGACCAGGATGGCGCGGGCGCCGAGGTCGTAGAGCTCATCCATGATCCGGTTGGTTTCCCGCTTGGGGACCATGGAGCGGACGGCCACCCAGTCCGAATCGCGCAGCGGCGAGACGGTGGGCGATTCCAGGCCCGGAGTCAGTCCGGCGGCCTGTTCGACAAGTTCCTTGCGGATGTCGTAATCCATGAGCACATACTGCCGCGCCACCAGGACGCCCTGGAGCCGGCGGATCAGCACTTCAGTGGCCGGGTTCTGCTCGCCCTTGCGGCCGATCAGCACCGACTCGGAATTCAGGATCGGCTCGCCGAAGATCTCCATGCCGGCAGCCTTGAGCGTGGTGCCGGTCTCGACGACGTCGGCAATCGCGTCCGCGACGCCGAGGCGCACGGAGGATTCCACGGCGCCGTCGAGGCGGACCACCTTGGCGTTGATGCCGCGCTCGGCCAGGTAGCCGCGCAGCAGTCCGTCGTAGCTCGTGGCGAGGCGCTTGCCCTCGAGCTCGGCGACGGTGGTGAAGTCGCCTACCGGGCCGGCGAAGCGGAACGTGGACGCGGCGAAGCCCAGCGGCAGCAATTCCTCCGCCTCGACCTCTGCGTCGAGGAGCAGGTCGCGGCCGGTGATGCCGACGTCGAGCGTTCCCTGCCCCACGTACACGGCGATGTCGCGCGGGCGCAGGAAGAAGAATTCAATGTCGTTGTCCGGGTCCACCATGACAAGCTCGCGGGTGTCGCGGCGCTGGCGGTAGCCTGCCTCGGCCAGCATGGCCGCGGCAGCTTCGGACAGGGATCCCTTGTTTGGGACGGCAACTCTAAGCATGGGAAAAGTCTCTCTTGGGTGTGGAAGTCTCTGTGGGGGCACATCGGCCACGCGGTGCACGGGATCCGCCAGGGAAGTCATGGCGGATTCCGGTGCGGGCGCGGCTACAGATGCTTGTAGACGTCTTCCAGAGTGAGTCCTTTGGCGAGCATCAGAACCTGCAGGTGGTACAGCAGCTGCGAAATTTCCTCAGCTGCGGCTTCATCGGATTCATACTCGGCAGCCATCCAGACCTCGGCTGCTTCCTCCACGACCTTCTTGCCGATGCCGTGGACTCCGGAATCCAGTTCGGCGACGGTGCGGGAGCCTTCCGGGCGGACGGCTGCCTTTTCACTCAGTTCTGCGAACAGCGACTCGAAATTCTTCACGCCCCCAAGCCTACTTGCTCCCGGCGCGGGAACGCCTGCCGGGCCGTTGCATGACGGACGGGATGTGAGGCACTACACAAAACACAGCCGGCGCGGAACGCCAGGGTGGCCTCCGCGCCGGCTCTTGCTGGAGCCTGGGTGCTCAGCCGAACTGCTTGAGGGTCACTGCCGTGGCCAGGGCAGCGGTGACCGCCTCGTGGCCCTTGTCCTCGGTGGATCCCGGCAGGCCGGCCCGGTCGATCCCCTGCTGCTCGGTATCGCAGGTCAGCACGCCGAAGCCCACGGGGACACCGGTGCGGACGCTGACCTCGGTCAGGCCCAGGGTGGCTGCCTCGCAGACGTATTCGAAGTGCGGCGTGCCGCCGCGAATGACGACGCCGAGCGCCACGACGGCGTCGAAGTGCGGTGCCAGGCGGGCCGCCGCGACGGGGAGTTCAAAGGTGCCGGGGACCCGCAGGACGGTCGGTTCGCTGATGCCGGCCTCCTTCGCGGCGCGCAGGGCGCCGTCGAGCAGTCCGTCCATGATTTGGGTGTGCCAGCTTGCGGCCACGATGGCCAGTTTGAGCTGCGAGGTTTCCTCGGGCTTGAAGGTGCTGAGGTCGATCTGGGGGGCGCCGTGGCCGCTCATTGGTTAATCCTTGCTGTTGGGTCTGGTGGGTGGGACGGCCCGGGGGGCCACCCGGTCAGTCGTGGTCGGGCTCGAATCCGGCCATTCCGGCGGCCGGCGCGGGTTCACCGTCCAGGACCAGGCGGTGGTCCATCCGGTCCTTCTTGGTCTGCAGGTAGCGGATGTTCTGCTCGCGCGAGGGAACCTCGGTGGGGACCATCTCCACTACCCTGACCCCTGCCCGGGCGAGCCGGTCCTGCTTGTCCGGGTTGTTGCTCAGGAGCCGGATCTCATGGAGGCCCATCTCTGCAAGGATCTGGGCCGCGGCCTTGTAGCAGCGCGCGTCGACCGGCAGCCCGAGCTGTTCGTTGGCCTCCACGGTGTCAAACCCGGCTTCCTGCAGGGCGTAGGCCTTCATCTTGTTCGCCAGGCCGATCCCGCGACCCTCCTGGCCGCGCAGGTACAGCAGCGTGCCGCCGAGTTCGTTGATCAGCTCGAGGGCATAGGCCAGCTGCTCGCCGCAGTCGCAGCGGTAGGAACCGAACACGTCGCCGGTGAGGCACTCGGAATGGAGGCGGACCAACGGGGCCTGGCCGTCAGTGGGGGGCATCGGCGAACTGACCGCCAGGTGTTCCGCGCCGGTAGCCAGGTCGGTCCAGGCCTGCGCCACGAAATTGCCGAAGGCGGTGGGCAGCTGGACGATGGGTCCTGCGCTGACCGGATGCGGTTGGCGCGCCATGGGCATCTCTTCTCGGGTCTTCGAAGTCGTCACTTTTTCTCCTCCATCAGACGGGGTCCGTTGCGTGGCTGCCGTGCTGCCCCGCCTCGAGGTAGGCCACCAGATCCGCAATCGAAATCAGGGGGCAGCCATGCTCGATGGCGAAGCCACGCAATCCGTCCAGCCGCATCATTTCTCCGTTGTCGTACACCAGCTCTGCTATCACTCCCACGGGCTCCAGGCCCGCCAGCCGGCACAGGTCCACTGCCGCCTCAGTGTGGCCGGGACGTTCCCGCACTCCCCCCTTAACGGCGCGGAGGGGGAAAACATGCCCGGGACGGGTCAATGATTTCGGCTGGCTTTGCGGGTCGGCCAGGATCCGTGCCGTCAGGGCGCGGTCCGTGGCGGAAATTCCGGTGCTGACACCCACCGCCGCGTCGCAGGACACGGTGTAGGCGGTGCCCTTGGCGTCCTCATTGACTGCCACCATCGGCGGCAGCGCAAGGGCGTCGGCGCGGTCGGCGTCCAGCGGTACGCAGATCACACCGGAGCTGTAACGGACCGTCCAGCCCATCAGTTCCGGGGTCGCGTGCTCGGCGGCGAAGATGATGTCGCCTTCGTTCTCGCGGTCCTCGTTATCCACCACCAGGACCGGCCGTCCGGCGGCCACGGCGCTGATGGCGTCCTCGATCGGGTCCAGGCCTACCCGGCCGGCATCTGGGGTGACGGCGCCGAGCGCCTCTGCCAGGCCGTGGGCGGGATCTTTGACGCGGCTCATTTCGTGGCCCCTTCCGAGAGTGCTGCCTCGCCTGCGGGCACCGCGGCTGCTTCTGCGGCAGCGTCGGGCGCCCGGTGCGCGGCGGGGCCGGTTCCGCCGGCAAAGGACAGGAGGCGTTCGGTGTACTTGGCCAGGACGTCGACCTCGAGGTTGACGTGGCCGCCGACTGCCTTCTGGCCCAGCCCGGTTTCGGCCAGGGTTGTGGGGATCAGCCCCACTTCGAACCACGGTGCCCGATCGTTGGCCGGGCTCACAGTGGTAACGGTGAGGGAGACGCCGTCCACGGCGATGGAACCCTTTTCGGCGATGTAGCGGGCCAGTCCGGCCGGCACTCCAAACCGGAGCCGGTCCCAGTTGCCGAGGCCCTCGCGTTCCAGGAGCCGGCCGACGCCGTCGACGTGCCCCTGGACCACGTGGCCGTCCAGCCGCCCGCCGGCGGGCACGCAGCGTTCCAGGTTGACCGGATCGCCGGCGGTGAGTTCCCCGATGGTGCTGCGGTCAAGGGTCTCGCCCATGACGTCGACGCTGAAGTCCCTGCCGTCGATCTGCGTGGCGGTAAGGCAGACACCGTTGACCGCGATGGAACCGCCCAGGGCGAGGCCGTCCGTGGTGCCGGGCGCGTGGAGCCGAACGGTGGCGCTGTCCCCGTTGCGTTCAACGGAGAGCACCTTTCCCTGCTCGGCGATAATTCCGGTAAACATCAGTTGCCTCCTGCGGCGGTGTCCGCGCCGGTGCGGTGCGGGGTTGTATCGGATGAAGTAGGGGTGGCGGCCGCGACAGCCGCGGTGGCTGGTGTGGCCGGGGCAGCCGGGGTGGCCGCCGTGGCCGGGACAGCCGGGGCGACTGCCGTGGCCGGGCGAAGATGCAGCCGGAGGTCGCGGCCGAGGGCCTGGACGGCACCCCCGGAGGCCGGGTCCCATTCCCAGTGTTGGGCGTCGGCCAGGGTGGCGATGCCAAGGTCCTCCAGGGCCGCGGTGCCCGAGCCAAGGAGCGTCGGCGCCAGGTAAACGATGAGCTCGTCGACCAGGCCCGCCGCAAGGAACGCGCTCAGCACGCGGGAGCCGCCCTCCACCATGAGGTGCCTGACCCCGCTGTCGAACAGCTGGTCCAGGGCCTCGCGCGGGTCGCGGGTGGCAAGGTGCAGGACGTTGCCGTCTGCCCCGTGGATGGCGGCGTCCTCGGGAATCCCCCGGTACCCCATGACGGCGCGCAGCGGCTGTTTGCCGGCCGCCTCGCCGTCGGCGTTCCGGGCCGTAAGCCGCGGGTTGTCGACGAGGACTGTCTGGGTGCCCACCAGGATCGCGTCAATCCTGCCCCGCAGTGCGTGATTGTCCGCGAGCGACTCCGGGCTGGAGATCCACTGGCTGGTGCCGTCGCTGGCGGCGATGCGGCTGTCGAGGGTCTGCGCGATGTGCAGGGTAACGAAGGGCCGTTTGGCGTCGACGGCGTCGAACCAGCGCCGGTTCAGGTCCAGTGCGGCGTCGGCGGCCAGCCCGGAGCGGACCCGGACGCCCGCGGCGCGGAGCGTCACGGCGCCGCCGGCGGCAGGATCGTGGGGGTCATCAATGGCATAGATGACGTCGGTGATGCCGGCGTCGATGATGGCCTGGGCGCAGGGGCCGGTCCGGCCGCAGTGGTTGCAGGGTTCCAGCGTCACCACCATCGCGGCGCCGCGCAGGTCCTGGCCCGCCGCCGTCGCCTGGGTGATGGCATCAGCCTCGGCATGCGCGGTCCCCGCTCCCCGGTGGTAGCCGGTGGCGAGGTGCGTTCCGTCGGGCCCCATAATGACGGCGCCTACGAGCGGGTTGGCGCCCCGAGGGCCCTGCGCGGCGGCGGCGAGGGCATCCTGCATCGCAGCATTTTCGGCAGCGCTGAATTCGCCAATGCTGGATTCGGCGGCGCTGGATGGGCGGACGGCGTCGGGCACGCCGATTGCGGCCGTCGCGGCGGGCTGTGAGCCGCTCATGCCCTGAGCGCCAGGTCGGGGGCCGGGTCATCGGATGCTGCCGTGGCGGAAACTGCTGCGCCGGAGAGTGCGGCGACCCTGGCCGCGCGCCACCAGACAAAGAACCCGGCCAGCGTGAAGAAGCCGTAGAACAGGTACATGAAGGCGCTGGCGAAGTACCCGGCGCTGAAGAGCAGGGGGACGCCTACGATGTCGACGGCTACCCAGATGAGCCAGAACTCCGTCCAGCCGCGCGCCATCCCGTAGGTGGCGAGCAGGGACCCCATGAAGGTCCAGGCGTCGGCCCAGACCGGCGGGTAGGAGCCGAGCGAATCGAAGACCGGGGTCAGTGCCAAGGTGCCGGCCACCAGCGATGCTGCCAGGAGCAGCCGGGTCTTGTTGCTGGCCCAGCGTGGCGCAATGGCTTCCGCGGCGCCGCTTGTGTGTGCGGCCTGCCGCCAGCGGTACCAGCCGTAGACGGCGACGCCGATGAACATGACCTGGCGACCGGCCTGGCCCCACAGCGTGGCCGGCGTCGCCGAGCCGAAGACATTGCCGAGGAAGACGGTCAGGAGCAGGAGATTGCCGGCGATGCCGACGGGCCAGGCCCAGACCCGGCGGCGCATGCCGCCCAGGGCGCCGGCGAGCCCAAAGATGTTGCCAAGCACTTCGCGAAGAATCAGGACAGATCCGCCTACCGGGATCTGTGCTTCGAAGAGCCATCGCAGAAAGTCCATGTGTCTGTCGTTCCTTCCCTCAAGAACCGCGATGGCTCCGGGGGTATACGACAGCACAATTATGCGGTGCCTTCTGGGCACCGCCGTAACAGCTGTACGTGCTTCTCTCATCCAGACTTTAACTGTCGGTATCGGAATTTCACCGATTCAACCGTTTGCCGGTGTCCCTCCCGAAGGAAGGCGCTGGCGCGCGGGTCGCGGACTGTCACCGCCGGTTCGGACTTACACCGACCCCGGAGCACGTATGTGTGTTGCTATTCTGACACAACCCGGACCGGTCTCCGGCTATTCCCGGTCGCGGAAGTTACGGTCTGAGTCATCTTTGCGTGGCAGCTCCCCCGGGGACCGCCGGACCCTCAGCGGCTCCCGGCCGCGCGGAGCCGTTCGATCGCGTCCGCCGGGTCCGCGGCGCCATATACGGCCGATCCGGCGACGAAGACGTTTGCTCCCGCTTCCGCCGCACGCACGATCGTCTCCTCGGTGATGCCGCCGTCGACCTGCAGCGCCACGCCCACGCCGGAGCCGTCAATGGCCGCGCGGGCCCGCCGGATCTTCGGCAGCGTCAGGTCCAGGAATGACTGCCCGCCGAAACCGGGCTCAACCGTCATGATCAACAGCAGGTCCAGTTCCGAGAGCATGTCCAGGTAGGGCTCCACGGGGGTGCCGGGACGCAGTGCCATGCCGGCCTTGGCGCCGCGGGCCCGCAGTTCCCGCGCGAGTTTGATGGGCGCGATCGAGGCTTCGGCGTGGAACGTCACTGAGGCGACGCCGGCGTCGGCGAAGCCCGGCGCCCAGCGGTCGGCGTCGGCGATCATCAGGTGGGCGTCCAGCGGCACCGGGCTGACGGCCTGGATGCGCTGCACTACGGGCAACCCGATGGTCAGGTTGGGCACGAAGTGGTTGTCCATGACGTCCACATGCACCGCATCGGCATTGCTGATGCGGCGCAGTTCGGCTTCAAGGTTGACGAAATCTGCCGAAAGGATGCTCGGGTTGATGCAGCACTGGGCCATGGATGTCCTTCGTGTTCGTACTCAGCTGGTTCGTTATGGCTGGTTCTTTTCTAGGTATCAGTGCCCCAGTATCGGTGAAGCTCAGGCCTTCTTGTGAATCAGCGCCAGGAACATTGCGTCCGTGTGGTGCACGTGCGGCCAAAGCTGCGCGGTGAGCTCATTTCCGGCCTCGAGGTGGCCGGTGAGGCTGACGCTGTCCAGCACGGCGCCGGCGTCGAGGAGCTCGAGGTCCTCCCGCTTACGCAGGACATCACTCACGACGGCAGTCGTCTCCGCCGGGTGCGGCGAGCAGGTGACGTACGCCACCACGCCGCCGGGTTTGACGGCGTCGATCGCTGAGTTGAGCAGCTGGCGCTGCAGCGGACCAAGGTCTACGAGGTCCTTGGGCGTGCGCCGCCAGCGTGACTCCGGGCGCCGGCGCAAGGCGCCCAGGCCGGTGCACGGGACGTCGACGAGGACGCGGTCGAAGGATTCCGGCTGCTCCGCGCCAATCTCACGGCCGTCGCCGGTTCTGACTTCCCAGGCCTCCCGCGGGACGGCCGAGAGGGCTTGGCGGACCAGTTTGGCACGGTGCGGGGCGAATTCGTTGGCCAGCAGGTGCGCGCCGCGCTGCCGGGCGAGGGCTCCGAGCAGGGCGGCCTTGCCGCCGGGGCCGGCACAGAGGTCGAGCCAGCGTTCCCCCGCGCCTCCGCTGTCCGTTCCCGTATCTCCGTCTGCGCCGGGATTCCCGCCGAGGTCGACGGCGGCCATGGCCCGTGCCACGAGCTGCGAACCGACGTCCTGGACACGCGTGCTTCCGTCGCGGACCGAGGCAAGCCGGCCGAGGTCTCCGCCGCTGGAGAGGGCCGAACCCTCGACGAGTTCACCCGGGGTGGCCCCGCCTTCCAGGGCCTCGTCCAGGCTGCCGACGCCGGGCAGCGCCACAAGGTTCACCACGGGCGCGGCGTTGTCGGCCTCGAGGAGCGCGTCAATCTCGGCAGCCGACCGGCCGTGGGCCACGAGCGATTGGCGGAGCGCGCGGACGATCCACTCCGGGTGGGCGTAGCGGATGGACGCGATCCGGGTGGCATCGGTCTCGGTGCTGAGCAGCAGCTCAAGCCATTCTTCAAGGGTGCGTGCTGAGACCTTTCGCAGCACGGCATTGATCAGTGCCGAGGGCCCGGCGCCGATCACGGCCCGGGCCAGGCCGACAGTCTGGTCCAGGGCGGCGTGGGCGGGCACGCGCATGGCGAGCAGCTGGTGAACGCCGATCCGGAGCGCGTCCAGGATGGCCGAATCCAGTTCGTCCAGCGGCCGGTCAACGCATCGCGCCAGGATCGCGTCATATGTGCCTTGGCCGCGGAGGGCGCCGTAGCTGAGCTCGGTGGCAAAACCGGCGTCGCGCTTGTCCAGCCCGTGGTGCCGGATCCGGGCCGGCAGCACGAGGTTCGCGTAGGCGTCCTCGGACGCCACGGCGCGGAGCACTTCGAAGGCAACCAGCCGGGCGGGATCGGCGCGGCGGGTGCGCTGTGACGGTGCGTTCTCGGTGAAGCCGCGCTGTGGGCCGCGGTTGCGTTCCCGGCCCTGGGCGTTGCGGATGCTGCCGTCACGTCCCCGGCCGCTCTGGCCACCGCCCTGCCCGGCGCCGCGCTGAGGGCCCCTGCCTCGGCTGCTGCCGCTGGTCCCGGACTCGCTCATTCGAATACCACGCTTTCAAGTGTTGCCTGCCCACGCGCCCAATCAGCGGCGGTCATCATTTTCTTGCCCGCGGGCTGGACCCGGGTCAATTCCACGGGGTGCGACCCCGTGCCTACAAGGACGCGTTTCCCGTCCATGGCCAGCTGTCCGGGCCGAAGCGCGGCGGACTCCGGGGCGGGTTGCACCGGTTCCAGCTTGATCCGTTGGCCATCGAGCAAGGTCCAGGCTCCGGGCTCCGGCGTGACGCCGCGGGCCCTGCGCCCGATCGCCAGGGCGGGCTGCCGCCAGTCGAGCCGGCCGTCCTCGAGGCTGAGCTTGGGTGCCAGGCTGACCTCCCCCTGTTGCGGCATCGCGACGGCCTTGCCGGCGTCGATGGCGGACAGCGTCTGGGCCAGCAGGACGGCGCCGCTGTGGGAGAGCCGTTCCAGCAAGGCCCCGGCGGTGTCGCCGGGGTGCACGGTCTCCGTGAGCGTTCCGAAGACGGGACCGGTGTCCAGCCCCTCTTCGAGACGGAAGGTCACAGCACCGGTGACGTCGTCGCCTGCGATGACGGCACGCTGCACGGGGGCGGCGCCGCGCCAGGCCGGGAGCAGGGAGAAGTGCAGGTTCACCCAGCCGTGGCGGGGAACGTCCAGGGCGGCACGGGGAATCAGGCCGCCGTAGGCGACGATCGCCGCGACATCCGGGGCCGTGGCGGCAATGCGGGCGGTGACCCCGGCCTCCACTTTGGCGGCGTGGATGACCTCGATGCCGAGCTCGGCGGCCCGGGCCGCCACCGGCGACGGCGTCAGGACCCGTTTGCGTCCCAGCGGGGCATCAGGTCGGGTGAGGACAGCGACGACGTCGAACCCGGCGTCAACAAGGGCGTCCAGGGAGGGCACGGCGACGGCGGGGGTCCCCGCGAAAAGAACCCTCACGGGTTGAGCCCGAAGCTGGACCCGCCAAAGCTCGTCCCGACGTTTTTCGCGCGCTTGGTTGTGGTCTGTTCCGTAATGGCGTCGTAGTTGGCATTGCGGATGGCGCGCAGGGCGGCCTTCCGGTCATCGCCCTCCAGCCGGTCCGTGTAGAGGATGCCGTCCAGGTGGTCGGTCTCGTGCTGGAAGCAGCGCGCCAGCATGTCCTCGCCCTCCACCGTGACGGGGTTCCCATGAAGGTCCACGCCGGTCACGCGGGTATGGCGATACCGGCGCACCGGGAAGCCGAGGCCCGGGATGGACAGGCATCCCTCCACCTGGTCCGGCTGGAAGTCCTCGCTGTTTTCCAGCACGGGGTTGATGATGTGCCCCTCAACCCCGCCGATCCGGTAGGTGAAGACACGCAGGCTCACACCGACCTGGGGCGCGGCCAGGCCTGCGCCCTCGACATCCTCCATGGTTTCAGTCATGTCGGCGACGAGCTTTGCCAGTTCAGGCCCGAATTCCGTCACGGGATCGGCGACTGTGCGCAACACAGGATCGCCGATGATGCGGATATTCAAAATGGCCATGTGCAGTCTGTCCTCACGGTGGTCGGCTAGGGATCCAGTCCAGTTTAGTTGCAGCTGCCGGGCCAGCGCTCCGGCTCAGGGTTCCCGGCTCAGCGCTTCACGGGAGGTGCCAGCGGGAGCAGCGCCGCTCCGGCGGTTGCCGTATCGGCGGACATCTCCCAGACGCGGCGCAGCGCGCAGAATTTCCACCAGTGATGCTTCAGGACATCGGGGTTGGCCCGCTGCGGACGGACTTCGGTCTCGCCCACCGCCACCGCCAGGAGGATCGGGGATTCACCGTGCTGCCAGGCCTCCCACTCCCCCGCCACGGGATCGACCAGGCTCTCCTCTGCCTTCATGCCGGCGACGAGCTGCATGACCACCTTGTCATCCAGCGGCTTGACGGTGCCGTCGCGGCTGGTGCCCTTCGTCTTGTAGTCGATGAGGCACGTCCTGCCGTTGATCTTTGCCACGAGGTCCAGGGTGCCGGCGTAGCCGACCGTCTTGTTCCACACCGTAATTTCCGGGGCGATGGGCTCAACCTGGAACAGCTCCCACCATTCGTCGAAGCGCGCCGCGAAGGCTTCCTCACCGTTGGCGGCCAGCGCCTCCCGCGTTTCCTTCATCTGGTGCGGCCGGCCGAGCGCACGCAGCGCAACCTGCTCACAGTAGTTGTGGACCCGGTCCCCGCGCTTAGCTGCCTCGTCCCGGTACGACTCCGCCGCCTTGGCTGCGCGGCTTACGGCCTGGCGCAGTTTGGCGGGGCTTCCAAGGATGCCGGAGAGCTCGGGATCCTGGGCCAGGCTGTTCGCGCCCATGTATCCAAACCAGCCATCCAGGCCATGAGGCTGCTGGCCGATCACCGTGGTGATGGAGGGGACGGAGAACTGTGCCGATGTGGAGCGGGCGTACATGCGGCCGTAGTCAGTGGCGTGGGCGAGGAGTGGAGCGGTCATATGAAGACTCTTTCACGGGGGTCAGACAACGGTGAAAAGCAAAATGGCCCACCCCGCTGAGTCAGCGGAACGGACCATTTCGTTAGTGGGCGATACTGGGTTCGAACCAGTGACCTCTTCGGTGTGAACGAAGCGCGCTACCACTGCGCCAATCGCCCTAACGACATTGAATGCTAGCCCACCCGGACGGATTTTAGAAATCGGCCAGCAGAACCCGGCCGCACCTCGGATCCGCACTCCCTTCACCAGTGCCGAGGTCCCGTGTCTGCGAGGCAGTCATATTGCTCAGCGTCTTCGCCCTATCTCCATGACGCTTTCTCTACGACGCTTTCTCTACGGCCCAGTCTTTACGGTCCGCTGCATCCAGATCCGCATTCAGCTGCGACTTGTTCCGCGGCTCGGGAGGAGTGCGCTAATTACAGCGCTGTAATTAGCAAAATCCCCTAGAAATCAAGGAAGTAGGGACATCGAAGGAAGGCCGACGCGTCTCGATTTGTAGATTCTCTGAACCTCCTATAGAGTTCTTACTCGTTGGAACGCGAGGAAATGCCAAATGCGGCAGGGAAATGCACTCCAACAATGCGGACGTAGCTCAGCTGGTAGAGCACCACCTTGCCAAGGTGGATGTCGCGAGTTCGAATCTCGTCGTCCGCTCGCAGGACACTGTCACGGCAAAGGTTCTTCGGAATCCTGTCTACACGGTGGGTTGGCCGAGAGGCGAGGCAGCGGCCTGCAAAGCCGTATACACGGGTTCGAATCCCGTACCCACCTCGGTGAAAACCCTGGTTTCCGGTTCCGACCGGATGCAAGGGGCGATTGGCGCAGCGGTAGCGCGCTTCCCTGACACGGAAGAGGTCACTGGTTCGATCCCAGTATCGCCCACCAAAGCAAGGCAACTTGCTTGATGCAGCACCACCGGCCCAGCCGGCAAGGACTTCATAAATTGCGGACGTAGCTCAGCTGGTAGAGCACCACCTTGCCAAGGTGGATGTCGCGAGTTCGAATCTCGTCGTCCGCTCTGTTGTGTATTAGATTCACAAAAATCCACTCCGGATTCTTCCGGTTGCGGGCGATTGGCGCAGCGGTAGCGCGCTTCCCTGACACGGAAGAGGTCACTGGTTCGATCCCAGTATCGCCCACCATCAAGCAGCTCTCCGGAGCTGCTTTTTTCATGCCCACAACCGGAGCGGCCCGCGCCCGCGGCGCCTCAGCGCCCGTCCCGCAGCGGCACTTGCCCCGCGAACCCCACGCCGCCCGTTCCCCGACCGGGCCACAAGACTCTTGACAGCGCCGACTTCGGGAAGCGGATCAACCCTTGGCACGATCTTCTGCGGCAGTTACTATCGAAGCCGGAGGAGCGATCTGGCTCCGCGACCGAAGGGAGGTGCCCGTGGGTTTACTTGACGATCTGAAGGGCAAGGCTCAGCAAGTCATTGGTGGCAACGAAGAGACCATCAAGGACGGCATCGAGAAGGCCGGCGATTTCGTCGACTCGAAGACCGGCGGCAAGTACGCCGATCAGGTCGATGCAGTGCAGAAGGGTGCTTCCGACTTCGTGGACAAGGCAGACGACGAGCCCAACGAGGCTCCTGTCGCCAATCAGCCGCCCGTCGCGGAAGAGCCCCCTGTAACCGGTGAACCCCGGCAGCAGGGCCTCTGACCCAGGTACGTCAGCGAGGTGTCGGTCCCGCCGGGAGGCGGCGCCGGCACCTTCGGCGTTTAAGGCGCCTTAAAGAACAACGCGGAGTCACTCCGCGCCCATCCGGTAGGTCAGGAGGGCGCGGAATGACTCCGCGTTGCTGTGTGCAGTGGGAGCGCCACAAGCCGGGTAAGCCGGGTGGGCCCGGAGCGGCTACGACGGTTCGTGGTTTTGGCCCTCGCGGGCCAGCGCCGTGAGCCGGGAGACGGCGCGGAAGTACTTCTTCATGTACCCGCCGGTCATCATTTCCTCGGTGAAGAGCTGGTCGAACGGCACACCGCTGGCAAGGATGGGCACGTCCTTGTCGTACAGCCGGTCCGCCAGCACCACGAAGCGCAGCGCCACGGCCTGCTCGGTGATCGTGTGCACGTTCTTCCAGACGACGCCCTCGATCCCCTCCAGCAACTGGCGGTAGCGGCTTGGGTGCACGCCGGCCAGGTGGTTGATCAAGGTGCTGAACTCATCGCGGGCCACTGTCTTGCCGTCGAATTCGGCATGCATCTGGTGCGTCAGGTCATCGTTGCGCAGCGGCGCGGGCGCGGCCGGCAGGCCGCGATGGCGAAAGTCCTCGCCGTCGATCCTCACGACGTCGAACTGGTCGGCCAGCACCTGGATCTCACGGGCGAAGTCGACGGCCGCGAAGCGCCCGTCGCCCAGTGAGCCCGGCAGGGTATTCGAGGTTGCGGCGAGCTTCACGCCGGCGTCGGCGAGTTCGCGCATCAGCCGGGACATGAGCACCGTGTCGCCCGGGTCGTCGAGCTCAAATTCATCGATGCACACGAGCTTGTAGTGGCTGAGGGCCTCCACGGTCTTGCGGAAGGACAGCGCACCGACCAGGTTGGTGTATTCGACGAACGTGCCGAAGGCCTTGGGCCCGGGCGCGGCGTGCCACAGCGATGCCAGCAGGTGGGTCTTTCCCACACCGAATCCGCCGTCGAGGTAGATGCCGGCGCGGGACGTGTCCTTCTTGCCGAAGAGCCGCTTGAACAGGCCGTCACCGTCGCGCGCGCCAACACCGGCCGCGAAGTGCTGCAGGGCGTGGACCGCGTGGGCCTGGCTGGGCTGGGCGGGATCGGGCCGGTAACTGGCAAACGACACCTCACCGAACCGCGGCGACGGATAGAACCCATTGAGGAGTTCGTCCACGGAAACTGCCGGCGTACGGGCGGCGAGCTGTTCGATCTGTACCAAGGTGGTCCGTTCTGCTGGTCTTGTCCCCAGCAAGAATACCGGCAAAGAATGGCCGGCCTGCGTGCGCGGGCGCGAACGCGGCGCAGGCGTGAGCAAGGCCACATTTCCCCGTATGAACCCGGTGGAGCATTCCCGCCGGCCCGTGACTAGTGTTGTAACAGGCCCGGCGCCGCGCACGCTTTCCGCGCCCGGGCCTCCTGACCGTTCCAGTGAAAGGCCATCGAAATGTCCTACCCCGTTGAACAGAACGAGAAATTCTCCGCCTACGCCCACCCCGAGCGCCTGGTATCCACCGAATGGCTCGCAACGGAAATCGAGGCCGGAGCCCTCGACGGCGGCAACCTGGTGGTGGTCGAGTCCGACGAAGACGTCCTGGTGTACGAGACCGGCCACATCCCGGGGGCCGTGAAGATCGACTGGCACACCGACCTCAACGACGAAGTGACCCGCGACTACGTCGACGGCGAGGCCTTCGCCGCGCTGGCTGCAGCCAAGGGGATTTCCCGGGACAGCACCGTGGTGATTTACGGCGACAAGTCCAACTGGTGGGCCGCCTACGCCCTGTGGGTTTTCACGCTGTTTGGCCACGAGGACGTTCGGCTCCTGGACGGCGGCCGGGACAAGTGGATCGCCGAGGACCGGGCGCTCTCCACCGAAACAACCGTCCCCTCCCCCGCCCACTACCCCGTCGTGGAGCGCAATGACGCCCCGATCCGGGCGTTCAAGGATGACGTCCTGGCCCACTTCGGCAAGCCGCTGATCGACGTCCGCTCGCCCGAGGAATACACCGGCCAGCGGACCCACATGCCCGCCTACCCTGAAGAAGGTGCCCTGCGCGGCGGCCACATCCCCACCGCGGCCTCCATCCCCTGGGCCCGCGCGGCCGCCGGTGACGGCACCTACCGCAACCGCGGCGAACTTGAGGCCCTGTACCTCGGTGAGGCGGGGCTCAAGGAAGGCGACGACGTCGTGGCGTACTGCCGGATCGGCGAGCGGTCCAGCCACACCTGGTTTGCGCTGAAGTACCTGCTGGGCTTCGAGACTGTCCGGAACTATGACGGTTCCTGGACCGAATGGGGCAATGCCGTGCGCGTCCCGATCGTCAAGGGCGCCGAACGCGGCACGGTTCCGGCACAGTACAACTGAGGGCACAGCACAACTGAACCGGAGCCACTGGCATCATGGGCCGAAACCGGACGCGACAGGGACACATTCGGCGCGCGTGCGTAAGCTGGGAATGATGAATACTTCAGCCCTCCCCGCCGCGCTGGCGGAAATTGTCGACGACTTCCAGGCCCTGACCGAAGCAGACCGGCTGCAGCTGCTCCTCGAGTTCTCACAGGGACTCCCGGAACTTCCGGAGCGGCTCCGGGACCACCCGGAGCTGCTGGAGCAGGTTGTGGAATGCCAGACGCCGCTCTTCCTCACCGTCGAGACGGAACAGGCCGACGGCGTTGAGCCGGAACGCGTCCGGCTCTACTTCAAGGCACCCAAGGAAGCCCCCACCACCCGCGGCTTCGCCGGGGTGCTCCATGAAGGACTCGACGGCCTCAGCGCCGCCGAAATCCTGGCCGTCCCGGACGACATGCCCGAACTGCTGGGCCTCACCCGGGCCATCACTCCGCTGCGCATGCGCGGGATGACGGCCATGTTGGGCCGGATCAAGCGGAAAGTCGTCGCGTCCGGAAACCGGCAGTCGCCGGCACAGTCCTGAGCCCAGGCGCCCGGACAGCCAAGGGAACATGGCACGCAAACACGCCTCGCAGGGAACTCCGGCCACCGCAGCACTCGCGGCCGCCGGGGTTCCCTTTGTCGCCCATCCCTACACGCATGACCCCAGCGTGGCCAGTTATGGCCTGGAAGCGGCGGATGTGCTCGGCGTCGACCCGGCCCGGGTCTTCAAGACGCTCATGGTCGACGTCGACGGCCGGCTCGCCGTCGGCGTCGTTCCCGTGAGCGGAAACCTGGACCTCAAGGCGATGGCCGCCGCCCTGGGCGGTAAGAAGGCCGAGATGGCGGACCCGGCCGCGGCGCAGCGCCGGACCGGTTACGTGCTCGGCGGCATCTCACCGCTGGGGCAGCGCCAGCCCTCCCCCACGGTGGTCGATGAGAGCGCCCTGGCGCTGCAGACCATCCTGGTTTCGGGCGGACGGCGTGGCCTGGACATCGAGCTGGATCCGGCCGAACTCATCCGCCTCACGGCTGCCCGGACCGCCAGGATCGGCACCCGGCGCGACTGACGGCCGTAGTCGGCGTCGAGACGGCAGATCACGGCAGTGCCAGCGCGAAACACTGCCGTGTTCTGCCGTTTCGGCGGGGCCGCTGGTTCGGCGGGGCTGTTAGTTAGATGCCGCGTTCCCGGCCGCCGGCTCCTGGCCGCCGGGGTTGGCGCGGGGGGCCAGCTGCAGCCGGAGCCACGCCGTGACCTGCCGCTCCCACCGCTCCGGATCCACGTTCCATTCCTTAGTGTGCAGGGCCCGGTCGAAGGGCTCGAACGTGACCATCTCAGGATTTTTTTCGGCCAGCACGGCAGAGGGCCCGTAGGGGACGTATTCGTCGTCCACGCTGTGCACAATGAGGGTCGGCGTCCGCAGCTCCACGGCCCGCGAAACCCAGTCCATCGCCTTGAGGTCAACGGGGGCGGCCAGCCCGGTCAACCGCCTGCCCAGGCGGTGGCTGAGCATCAGTTGCCCGTAGCGGCCCACGGACGACGGGATCCGGTTCAGTTCAGCGTGGTGGGCCAGCACATTGACCCAGTTGATCACCGGCGCGTCCAGGACCATTGCCCGGATCAGGTGGCGATGCCGGGAGAGGTCAGCCGTCTGGAGGCAGATCGCGCCGCCCATCGACCAGCCGAACAGGACTACCTCGCGGGCACCCTGCTGCAGGGCAAAGTCAATGGCGGCCTCGACGTCGCGCCACTCGGTGGAGCCCAGGCCGTAGCGCCCGTCGCTGGCGGACGGGGCCAGTCCGTCGTTCCGGTAGGAGATCAGAAGACTGGACATGCCCAGTTCCCGGGCCGGACGAAGAGCGCGCAGGCCCTCCAGCCGGGTGGCGCCCCGGCCGTGGACCATGATCGCCCAGACGTTCGGTTCCTCATCCCGCGGTTCCGCATCCCGCGATGCCGCATCCTCCGCTTCAACGTCCCCCGACGCCGGCGCTGCGCGGACCAGCCAGGCCGGCGCCGTGCCGGCATCGACGTCGATCAGCACGTCCTCCACCGGGAGCCCCATTGCCGCCGGGTCCGGATAGGCAGCCCCGCTCCACCAGCCGCGCCGGACCGTGGCCAGGTCCCCGCTGTAGACGTGCTCCACCTCGCGGAGGACTGTGCGTTCGGCGGGCGAGTAGGACAGGATCCGGCCGATGCGCGCGTGGCCCCGGCCGCCGTCGAAGAAGAAGCCATAGACGCCGTCGACCGTCGAATCCGGGGTGGCGGCGAGAATGACCTGCAGCCCCCGCCCCTCGCCGATCACCGCCAGCACCTCCTGGTCCTCGGCGCGGAACCTGGCCGGAGTGATGACGCGGCGGGCGAAATACAGGGCGAGGGCGGACGACCCGGCGGCGAGCACGCCCGCGGCGGCGCTGCCGCCGATGATTCCCCCCAGCGCCCATTTGGCGCTCCCCGACGGCGAGGGGCCAGGGGCGGCCGCAACGGGGACCGCTTTCCCCCGGGGCACAGACCGGGCGGCGGCGCGGCGGAGGTCGGGGCGAGGGTCCGGGCTGAGGCGCAAGGAGGATGCCATGGCACCATTCTGACGGAACTCCGGCGCAACCACGGCATTGCTGCTGCTCAGGCAACCAAGGCAACGGGTTGCGCCGGCACAGACACAGGCACAGACACGGCCACGAACACGGGCACAGACACGCAGGCTCTGCGGGGCACAAGCATGCGGGGCAACACGAGCGCGACTAGGCTGGGGTCATGAGTGATCCAATCGTCATTTTGACAGAAGAGCCCCTCGGTGCGGATGACCGCGTCAACATTGAAACCCTGGTTGCCGGCGGTGATTCGCCCCTGCTGATCCTGGTGCCGGCCAACACCGAGCGGCACCTGGTGGTGGATTTCCTGGAGAACCTTTCCCTGCTTGAAATCGCCAAAGCCTTCCGCGAACTGACTGCACACTCCGATCCCGCCGGTGAGCGGGCCGAAGCAGCCGACACCCTGGCCGCGTCGCTGGCCGCGCTGGCCGGCCTGGGCGGCGGTGTCACGGGCGAAGTCGTCGAGGGCAAGGCCGTCGACGGGCTGGTTGCCAAGGTCAAGGAACTCAGCGCCGGCCAGGCTGTGGTGATCACCCGTCCGCACGCTGTCGCCGACACCTTCCACACAGACTGGGCCACCAAGGCTCAGGACAAGCTCGGCCTGCCCGTCCTGCATCTGTACGCCGGTTCGGGATTTATCGGGGACTCCTGAGCGTTATTTAGGCTATGAGCATCTTTAACAGGTCCAAATCCATGCCCCAGGCCATTCCCGGCGCAGCGTCTGCCGCCGACCCCGCCGGCGATCCTGCCGGTGCGCCTGACGGACAGCAGCCCGCGGCCGGGCAGCCGGCCGGAAAGACCGATGCCCAGTGGCGCGAGGAACTGACCCCGGAGGAGTACCGCGTGCTCCGCCAGGCCGGCACCGAGCGTCCGTACACCGGCGAATACTGGGACACCCACACCCGGGGCGTCTACCAGTGCCGGGCCTGCGGCACCGAACTGTTCACCAGCAACGAAAAGTTCGACTCGCACTGCGGCTGGCCCTCTTTCTGGGCGCCGCTCGCCGAGGGCACCGTGCGCTACATCCATGACCGCACCATGGGAATGGACCGGGTGGAGGTCCGCTGCGCCACCTGCGATTCCCACCTGGGCCACGTGTTCGACGGCGAGGGCTACGGCACCCCCACGGACCAGCGGTTCTGCATCAACTCGGTCTCATTGAAGCTGGTTCCCGCGGACGACGCCGGGAAGTAGCCAGGCAGCCGCGCCGGCAGCCAGTCCGGCGCCGCGCACTGCGGGTCCCTGCGGTTTCCCTGCAGGGGTCCGCAGTGGCCGGCAGGCCTCCCTTTCCTTCCGCTGGAACGGCTTCCCGGAATCACTTGCCACAGTCTTTCTTATGCTCAAGGCAATTTTGCATTAGGGCTCCTGTTTGCTTGCTACGCTCGATTTAGATTCAGCGACATGCTCCACAGCAACCAGAAAGGCGACGTCGACGATGACCACGACCGCTCTCACCGCCCCCGCCCCGATCACCTCCGGCAACCAGGAATGGCTGCGCCTCAAGGCTGCCGCCACCGCCCTGCAGGCCCTCCAGGTCAAGGACGGTTCCGTCCCGGATGCCGAAGCCCACGACGCCGCGGCCGGCCACGTCGCCACCATCACCGCCGCGATTTCGGCCCTGGCCCCGTCCTTCCCGCACGACGCCCGCTACCTGGATCTGCTCGTCACCGACTTTGGCCGGTGGGGCGACGGCGGGTTTGGCGTCCCGGACTTCCTGGATTCGCTCCAGGCCTTCCAGCCGCAGCAGCACCGGGTCAACGGACTCCAGCACCTCGTCGTGTTCCCGATGTACACCCAGAACGGCAGCAGCAGCCGCCTGGTCGAGGCCGTACTGATCGAGGTCATCTGGCCCGAATTCATCGGCGGCCTGGAAACGGGCGAGTACTCCAACAAGCTCTTCGTCCCGATCCGCTTCCTGGACTTCACGCCGGGCTACAACACCAACTCCGCCGTGCTCTTCCCCGAGACCGTCGCCGTCCGCGAGACCCCGACGTTCACGTGGGGCGCGATCTTCGCCGACCGCGAGGCCGCCCGTTTCCGCCGCGTCCTGCGCGCCGCCGCCGAGATCACGTCCCTGCAGCTGCCCGAGGACGCCGCCGCACTGCTGGAGGACCAGGAGCTGACGCAGGAAACGTTCGTCATGTGGGACCTCATCCACGACCGCACCCACATGCGCGGGGACCTGCCTTTCGACCCGTTCATGATCAAGCAGCGCATGCCGTTCTTCCTGTACTCGCTGGAGGAACTGCGCTGCGACCTCACCGCTTTCCGCGAATCGGTGAAGATCGAGAAGGACGAGGACGCTGATCCGGAGGCTCGCCGGCACGCCAAGCTTGTCCAGTACGCCGTGATCTTTGACCGCATCTTCCGCTTCGCCATCACCGGGACCCGCGTCCGCAACTATGACGGCCTCGGCGGCCAGCTCCTCTTCGCCTGGATGCACCAGCACCACGTCCTGCACTGGACCGACAGCAAGCTCAGCATCGACTGGGACGAGGCGGCCGACGTCGTGGTTGAACTCGCCGCGAAGATCGAGGAACTGTACTGGCGCTCGATCGACCGCCCCAAGATGGCCCACTGGCTCGCCGCCTACGAGCTCATCTCCGGCACGGTCACGCCCAACCCGGCCTCGGTGTGGGCCAAGGGTCCGGACGCCCTCCCGCTGGACGGCCCGCCCCGCGGCCTCACCGACCAGGTTCTCGACGACGAGTTCCCGCTGTCCATGTTCTACGAGGCCCTGGAGAAGAAAATGCGCCCGGTCATCGAATCCACGGCCGGCATCACCGGTTCCTCGGATACGGCGTCCTCCGACGCCAGCGCAGCCGCCCAGGCCCTGAACGCCGGATGAGCAACGGACGCACCTTGAACGTGCTGGTCACGGGCGGCAGCGGCCCCTCCGGGATCGCCACCGCCCGTGCCCTTCGCGACGCCGGCCACCGGGTCTTTACCGTCGGCTCCGATGCCGCCCGCATCGAGGCCGCCGCTGTCGAAGCCGGCAGCGGCGTCACCCCGCTGGTGAGCGACCTCGCAAGCCTGGCCGACGTCCAGGCCCTGCGGGCGAGCGTCGCCGGCATGGCCGGAAACGTCGACGGCGTCATCCACCTTGTGGGCGGCTGGCGCGGCGCGAAAGGCATCACGGACCAGAGCGACGACGACTGGGACTTCCTGGAGCGCAACGCCGTCACCACACTGAGGAACGTCACCCGCGTCTTCTTTGACGACCTCGCCGCCTCTGACACCGGACGCTTTGCCATGGTCTCCTCCACGGCAGTGAGTGCCCCGACGGCGGGCGGGGCCAGTTACGCCGCGGCCAAAGCCGCCGCCGAGGCCTGGACGCTGGCGGTCGCGGACGGGTTCAACCGGGTCCACGCTGCAGCCGCCGGCCCCGGCGCGACCGGGGATACCGCCGGCCAGGAAACCCCGGGAATTCACAGCGCCGCCGCCATTTTCGTGGTGAAGGCACTGGTTGACCCCGCAATGCGGGCCAAATCCCCGGAACGCACCTTCCCCGGCTTTACCGATGTCGAAGACCTGGCCGCGGCCGCCGTCGGGCTCTTCAGCACCCCGGCGGCCGAGCTGAACGGGCAGCGGCTGCCCCTGAGCCGCTGAACTGGCTCCTATTCAGCGGCGCGGACTTAGTCCCTGCGGCCCAACCTCTTAGACTGAAAGCGTGAGCAAAGCGATGACCAGCACAGTTGAAAATGCCCCTGCCAGCACTGCGGTGCGGCTCCACGATCCCTCAGTCCGCGGCTTCGCCTCGGACAACTATTCCGGCGTGCACCCGGAGGTCCTCGCGGCCCTGGCCGCAGCCAACGAAGGCCACCAGGTCTCCTACGGCGAAGACGACTACACCGCCCGCCTGCAGCACCTGATGGAAGACCACTTCGGCGAAGGCATCGAGTGCTTCCCGGTGTTCAACGGCACCGGCGCCAACGTCCTGTCCCTGCAGTCGCTGCTGCCGCGCTGGGGTGCCGTCATTTGCGCCTCCACCGCCCACATCAACATGGACGAAAACGGCGCACCGGAGCGCATCGGCGGCATCAAGCTGCTGCAGGTCCCCACCAGCGACGGCAAGCTCACCCCGGCACTGATCGACCAGGAAGCCTGGGGCTGGGGCGACGAGCACCGCGCCCAGCCGCTGGCCGTGTCCATCACGCAGACCACCGAGCTTGGCACCTGCTACACCCCGGACGAGGTCCGCGCCATCGCCGAGCATGTCCACTCCAAGGGCATGAAACTGCACATGGACGGTGCCCGGCTGGCCAACGCCGCAGCCCACCTGGGCGTCCCGCTGCGGGCCTTCACCCGCGACGCCGGCGTGGACATCCTCTCCTTCGGCGGCACGAAGAACGGCCTGCTGTTCGGCGAAGTTGTCATCGCGCTGAACCCGGAAGCCGCCCACGGCCTGATCTACCTGCGCAAGATGAACATGCAGCTGGCGTCCAAGATGCGCTTCATGTCCGCCCAGTTCATTGCCCTGCTCGAGGGGGACCTGTGGCTGCGGTCGGCCTCGCACGCCAATGCCATGGCCGCCCGGCTGCGCGCTGGCGTCGAGGGGATCCCCGGCGTCGAACTGAGCCAGAAAACCGAGTCCAACGGCGTCTTCGCCGTCCTGCCTGCCGGCGTCGCGGACCGGCTGCGCAAGTCCTTCCGCTTCTACGACTGGAACGAGGCGGCCCGCGAGGTCCGCTGGATGTGCTCCTTTGACACCACCGAGGAAGACGTTGATTCCTTCATCGCGGCCATCAAGCGCGAGCTCGCGGCCGCCTGAGCCGTGCACGGCTTCCCCTGCCCGGCGGCGAGTCTGCCGGGCAGGGGCCCGGCCGTTGCATAACCTTCCAAGGTGAGCTCCCTCGATCAGGTCCCGGCAGATTTCCTCTTCGCCTTGGGGACCCTTCGACAGGCACGCTGCCGCAGCGAGCTCCACCTGGACGAGATTCCTGCACCGTCGCGGCTGGCGCCGTTCGCCGTGGCCTTGGGAGCCGAGGTCATCGGCCCCGGCGGTGCCCCCGCCAGTGGCCCCGTCCACGGCCCGGCCGCCGCAGCCCTGGCACGGGCATCGGGCAGTGACGACGTCGAACTGGCCACCGGCCGTTTCATCCTGCTCCACGATCCGGACGGTTCTGCCGTGTGGGACGGGGAGTTCAGGATTGTCACCTACATCCGTGCCCAGCTGGAACCCGAAATGGGCAACGACGCACTCCTGGGATCCGTGGCGTGGGACTGGCTGGTCGAGGCGCTGGAAAACCACCAGGCCCCCTACCGCTCCGCCGGCGGCACGGCCACCAGGGTGCTCTCGGAGAGCTTTGGCACGCTGTCCGACCGCCCGGATTCGATCGACATTGAACTCCGGGCCTCCTGGACACCGGCCACCCCGGATATCACCTCGCACCTGGAGGCGTGGTCTGACATGGTCTGCACGTTCGCCGGACTGCCGCCGCTGCCCGAGGGTGTAACGGCCCTTCCCAGGCGCCCCCGCGGACACGCATGAGGCGCATGTCCGGCCACGGTCACGGCCTTATACGCCATGTTGTCGGTAAACTGTAGAGACCATGACCCCTCAAAATCCGGAAATCAGCACGGCCGGCGCCATGCGCAACACTGCCGAAGCCACTGACACCACAGCCCACATCACGGTGGAAGGCTTCGACAGCCTGGTCCCTGAAGTGATCGACCTCGACGTACCCCGCGACGGCGTGCCACTGGTGATTGAAACCCAGTCCGGACTCGAACGCTGCGCGGCAGCCCTCGCAGCCGGCCACGGCCCTGCGGGCGTCGACGCGGAACGGGCCTCAGGCTTCCGCTACGGCCAGCGCGCCTTCCTGGTCCAGATCAGGCGCGAAGGCTCGGGGACCTGGCTGATCGATCCCGAACCGTTCGGGGACCTGGGCATCATCCATGACGCTCTGCGCGGTGTCGAATGGATCCTGCACGCCGCCAGCCAGGACCTGCCCTGCTTGTCCGAGCTCGGCATGTGGCCGGACAAGCTCTTTGACACCGAGCTCGCCGCGCGCCTGGCCGGGCTGCCCCGGGTGGGCCTGGCCGCAGTCATCGAACAGCTCCTGGGCTTCGGCCTGGCCAAGGAACACTCCGCCGCCGACTGGTCCACCCGCCCGCTGCCCGAACCGTGGCTGCGCTATGCCGCGCTCGACGTCGAAGTCCTGACCGAACTGCGCGAGGAACTGATCGAACTCCTCGTGGCCGACGGAAAACTGGAGTACGCCGAGCAGGAATTCGCCGCCATCCTCGAGGCCGGACAGGCCCCGCCGCGCGTTGATCCGTGGCGCAAGACGTCCGGACTGCACCAGATCCGTGACCGCCGCCAGCTGGCAGCGGTCCGGGAGCTGTGGCTGGAACGCGATTCCCTGGCCCAGAAACGCGACGTCGCCCCGGGCCGGCTGATCCCCGACTCCGCGCTGGTCGCCGCCGCCAAGGCCATGCCTTCCACGGTCCCCCAGCTTCTTGGCACCAAGGGCTTCCATGGCCGCGCCGCCCAGCGCGAGGCCCCCCGCTGGCTGCGGTGCATCAGCACGGCAAGGGCCTTGGAGGACCTGCCGCCGCTGCACCTGCCCACCAACGCTCCCCCGCCCCCGCGCGTCTGGGCGGACCGGGATCCGGAGGCGGCCGCCAGGCTCGCCACCGCGCGCCCGAAACTCCAGGCCAGGGCCGAGGAACTGAACCTGCCGGTGGAAAACCTGCTCACTCCGGACTACCTGCGCCGTGTCGCGTGGCGTCCGCCGGCAGAACTCAGCGAGGAAGGCGTGGCCGAGGAACTGGCAAACCTCGGCGCGCGCCAGTGGCAGATCGAAATTACCGCCCCGCTGATCGCAGAGTCCTTCCTGCACCCCGAGCCGCTGCCCGCGAAGGAGCCCAAGGCCCCCGCCGAGGCGCCATCGCGTTCCACGGTCTAGGAAATCTGCCCGGGACCCCTCCCCACCTCCTTGCCAGCTATGTTACTGGCGAGTAACATGATTCATGATGTCGCCCGGATCCCTCCTGCCAGTGGCAAGCCCTGCCACCGGCACGGGTCCGGCAACCATGTCTCAATGAGGAGTCCCACGTGAGCGAAGCCCACACCAGCGGAAAAACCAGCAGCGCCCGCCCCCGGGCCATTCGCGAGGTCGTCTTTGTCGACGGCGTCCGAACCCCCTTCGGCCGCGCAGGCGAAAAAGGCATATACGCCGGCACCCGCGCCGACGACCTCGTGGTCAAGTGCATCCGCGAACTGATGCGCCGCAACCCCTCCCTTCCGGCAGACCGGATCGACGAGGTCGCAATCGCGGCCACCACCCAGACGGGCGACCAGGGCCTGACCATCGGCCGCACGGCCGCCCTGCTGGCCGGACTCCCGAGGACCGTGCCCGGCTTTGCGATCGACCGCATGTGCGCCGGCGCCATGACGGCGGTAACCACGACGGCGAGCGGCATCGGCTTCGGCGCGTACGACGTCGTGATTGCCGGCGGCGTGGAACACATGGGCAACCATCCGATGGGCGCCGGCGCGGACCCCAACCCGCGCTTCATGTCCGAAAGGATCGTGGACCCGGCAGCCCTGAACATGGGCAACACGGCCGAGAACCTGCACGACCGCTTCCCTGCCATCACCAAAGACCGCACCGACGCCTACGCCGTCGCCTCGCAGGACAAGCTCGCCGCTGCCTACGCCAACGGCCAGATCCAGCCCGGTCTGGTACCCGTCGCCACGATGAAGCCGGGCCAGGGCTGGACCGTCAACACCGTGGACGAACCGCCGCGCCCCGGAACCTCGGTCGAAGACCTTGCCGCCCTCAAGACCCCGTTCCGTGCCCACGGCCGGGTCACCGCGGGCAACGCCGCCGGGCTCAATGATGGCGCCACAGCTGCCCTGCTGGCATCCGCCGACACCGCCGAGGAACTCGGCCTGCCCGTCAGGATGCGCCTGGTCGCCTACGCCTACGCCGGCGTGGAACCCGAGGTGATGGGCATCGGCCCCGTCCCGGCCACCGAAAAGGCACTCAAGAACGCCGGCCTCGGCATCGGGGACATCGGCCTCTTCGAGATCAACGAGGCCTTCGCCGTCCAGGTCCTGAGCTTCCTGGACCACTTCGGGATCGCCGACGACGACCCCCGCGTCAACCGCTACGGCGGCGCGATCGCCGTCGGGCACCCGCTCGCCTCCTCCGGGGTCCGGCTGATGAACCAGCTGGCCCGGCAGTTCGAGGAGGACCCCTCGGTCCGCTACGGCATGACCACCATGTGCATCGGCCTGGGCATGGGCGCCACCGTAATCTGGGAGAACCCGCATCACGCGGACTACGGCACGGATGCACCTGCCAGCCAGGCACCCGACACCGACGCAACCCCGGCCGAGACCACCGCCACCGAGACTGGAGCCACAGCATGAGCGCCGCTGATTTCCGCAAGCTTGCCGATCTCTTCCCCAACGAGACGGTCACCCACTCCTACGTTCAGGACATCGAGCTGCCGCCCGTCGACGGGAAGAGCCCCGGCACCTTCGCGCTGGTCACGCTGGACAACGGCCTGGACCACTCCAAGCCCACCACCCTCGGTCCGAACACCCTGATTGAACTCGGCACCGTCCTGGAAGGGCTCAAGGAACGCGCAGCCCGCGGCGAGCTTGCCGGCGTCGGGGTCACCGGCAAGCCGTACTTCCTCGTGGCCGGCGCCGACCTCTCCACGGTCAAGTCGGTCAGCGGACGCGAGCAGGGCCGGTGGATGGCCCAGCTCGGCCACGACGTCTACGCCACGCTGGCCAACCTGGGCGTGCCAAGCTTCGCGTTCATCAACGGCCTGGCCCTGGGCGGCGGCCTGGAGATTGCCCTGCAGTCCACCTACCGCACAGTCTCCACCGGCGCCGGCGCCCTGGCCCTGCCCGAGGCGTTCATCGGACTGATCCCGGGCTGGGGCGGGGTCTACATCCTGCCGCGGCTGATCGGGCCCGAGAACGCGCTCAAGGTGATGATCGAAAACCCGCTCAGCAACAACCGCACGCTCACCGGGCCGCAGGCCTACGAACTCGGCGTGGCTGACGCGATGTTCGAACCGGCCGACTTCATCGAGCAGTCCGTCGCGTGGGCAGCACAGGTCATTGCCGGCGCGGTGGTGCCGGAGCGGTCCAACGCCGTCGACCCCTCCGACCCCGACGTCGCGGCCCGCTGGGCGGCCGCCGTCGCCAAGGGCCGTGGCTTTGTGGAGGCCAAGACCTCCAACGCCTCGCCGGCGCCAGCCAAGGTCCTGGACGTCATGGAAGCCAACCGCACCATGACCCAGGCACAGTCCGCCGAGCTCGAATGCGAGACCCTGGCGGACCTCATGCAGACCGACGAGTTCCGCTCCACGGTCTATGCCTTCCTGGACCTCGTGCAGCGCCGCGCCAAGCGCCCGGCCGGCGCCCCGGACCGCAAGCTCGCGCGCCCGGTGACCAAGATCGGCGTCGTGGGCGCCGGGCTGATGGCCAGCCAGCTGGCCCTGCTCTTCGCCCGCCAGCTCAAGGTTCCGGTGGTGCTGACGGACATCGACCAGGTCCGGGTGGACAAGGGTGTGGGCTACGTCCACGCCGAGGTGGACAAGCTGCTGGCGAAGGGACGGATCAGCCCCGACGCCGCCAACCGGACCCGCGCGCTGGTCACGGGATCGGTTTCCAAGGAGGCCTTCGCCGACGCCGACTTCGTCATCGAGGCCGTGTTCGAGGAACTCAACGTCAAGAAGCAGGTCTTCAAGGAGGTCGAGGCGATCGTCTCGGCAGAGTGCATCCTCGCGACCAACACCTCCTCGCTGTCAGTGACCGCGATGGCCGAAGACCTGGAACACCCCGAACGACTGGTGGGCTTCCACTTCTTCAACCCGGTGACCGTCATGCCGCTGCTGGAGATCGTCCGCGCCCCGAAGACCGACGACGCCGTGCTGGCCACCGCGTTCGAGCTCGCCAAGGGGCTCAAGAAGTCAGCCGTGCTGGTCAAGGACGCCCCGGCGTTTGTGGTCAACCGCATCCTGCTGCGTCTCATGGGCGAGGTGACCGCGGCCTTCGACGAGGGCACCCCCGCCGAGGTGGCGGATAACGCGCTGCGCCCGATGGGACTGCCGATGACGCCGTTCGTCCTCGGCGCCATGGTGGGCCTGCCGGTCGCGCAGCACGTCCAGGAATCCCTGCACGCCGCCTTCCCCGACCGCTTCACCGTCTCGCGGAACCTCCAGGCGCTGATCGACAACGGCGTGAAGTCCATCTGGGCCGTCCAGAACGGGGCGCCGCAGCCGGGTCCGGACGGCCAGCCGTTCATCCCGGCCGAAACCCTGGCGCTGATGTCCTTCGGGAGCACGCCGTCCACCGGCAAGGAGGTGCTGCGACGGACGCAGGACGCGCTGGCGCAGGAAATCGGACTCATGCTCGAGGAAGGCGTGGTGGCTGGACCCGAGGACATCGACCTCTGCATGATCCTGGGCGCCGGCTGGCCGATGTTCCTGGGCGGCATCACGCCGTACCTCGACCGCGTCGGGGCCTCGGAGCGGGTCAACGGCAAGAAGTTCCTGGCACCCGGAGTGGCGTCCGCACCGGCGTAGGGCCGGCAAAGGAAGCAGCGCGGCCTGGCTCCTTGCGGCGCCGTCGTCTGGACTTTCGTCCGGGCGGCGGCGCCGCTTTCGATTGAGGCGCGTGTGTTGGGCGCGCGCGGCAATCACTGTCCGGGAAACGGCCTAGATCTCGCTCAGCCGGCCGCCCTTGAGTTCCAGGACACGGTGCGCGTTCTTTCGTGCGTAGGCGAGGTCGTGGGTAACCATGACGACGGCGGTCCCCCGCGCTGCCGCGGCGTTTACGGCCCGTCCCAGATGTTCGAGGCCGTGCCGGTCCAGCCCGACTGTGGGCTCGTCCAGGGCCAGCACCGCCGGTTCACGGGCCAGGACCGTGGCGAGGGCGAGCAGCCGTTGCCGGGAGGAAGAGAGTTCGGCCGGGTGGACCGCCTCCATCCCCGACAATCCCACCGCGGCCAGCGCCGCCCGGGCCTTCCCCAGCGCCTCGGCTTTCCCGAACAGCTGCCTGAGCCCGAACGCGGCTTCGCGCAGGAGCGTCCGTTCGAACAGCTGGTCCCGGGGGTGTTGGAACAACAGGCCCATGGAGGCGGCTGCTGCTCCCACCGGCACGCCGGAGATGCTGCGCCCGCAGACGAGCACCTCCCCCGCTGAGGGCCGGAGCAATCCGTTGAAGTGGCGCAGCAATGTCGATTTGCCGGCCCCGTTGGGCCCGGTCACGGCGATGATCTCCCCTGGGAACACGGCGAAGTCCACGTCCCGGAGAACCCAGTCCTGCGCACCGGTCCCACACCGCCGCGGGTCCTGCCCGTAGCCAAACCCCACCCGGCGCAATTCGAGCGATGCGGGCCCGGGACTGCCGGGGCCAATGGCGTCGGGACCGCTAGCCTTCAATCCTGAAACACCGAATCCCGAAACACCGAATCCTGAAACACCGAATCCCGCAACGCCCGCGCCGGTGCCGTCGACAACACCAGAGCGCCCCAGCTCGGCCGAACCCGCCAGTTGTGCCGGCGCTCCCGCCGCGGTCACCGTCCCGCCGTCGAGAACGCTCCAGTGCGTGGCTTCCCCGGCGAGCCGGTCCACCGCCTGGCTCAACACGACGACGCCGGTGCCCGTGCGGCAGAGGCTGCGGACAAGCTCCTCAATCTGTGCTGCCCCGGCCGCGTCGAGCGATGCCAGCGGCTCGTCCAGGATGAGAACCTCCGGTTCTCCAATGACGGCGCAGCCCACGGCGAGCCTGCGCAACTCTCCCCCGGACAGGGTGGCCGGGTCCCGGTCCAGCAGGTCCGTCAATCCCGTGCGCGCGGCCGTCCGCTCCACCGCACGGAGCATGTCCGCCCGCGGTGTTGCGTGGTTTTCCAGGCCGAAGGCCAGCTCCTCCGCGACTGTGGCCCGCACGGTGGAGAGCATGGCCGCTGGGTCCTGGGGTACGAAGGCCACGCGACGGGACCATTCGGCGGGGTTGATCCGGGGATCCTCTGGCGTGCCGTGGAACTCCAGTAAGGTGTCGTCGAGTTCCAGGCTGCCGCGGAATTGTCCCGCGTGGCCGGCGCGGAGCCAGCCCGCCAGCAGTTTGCCCAGCGTGGATTTCCCGCTTCCGGAGCCGCCCAGGACGGCGGTCAGGGTACCCGGGGTGACCGAAATCGCCGCGTCGGCCAGGACAGGCGTGTCCTCGCCGTGGAACGTGAATGCCTCGATCCGGATCCGCAGCGCCGTCCCGGTGGTCGCGGTCATGACGGCGCCCCGGCGGGCCAGGAGGCAATAATCCGCACGGCGACGGCGGCTGCCGTGAGCACCAGGGCTGCGGCCCGGAACAACCGCTGGGCGGGCGGGTCCACTACGTCGCGGTAGCTGGTCCGGGGACCCGGGCTGCCGAAGCCGCGGGCGTCGAGCGCCTGGGCGCGGCTGCCGGCGTCGTCGATCAGGGCGAGG
The DNA here is from genome assembly GCF_056394525.1 of Arthrobacter sp. 10N43. Lineage (NCBI taxonomy): Bacteria > Bacillati > Actinomycetota > Actinomycetes > Micrococcales > Micrococcaceae > Arthrobacter > Arthrobacter sp. 10N43. Next base: position 31,246 of record NZ_JBFTIA010000014.1, read on the forward strand.
ACCAGCGGCACCATCTGCAGGCGGAGAGCCCCGAGGCGGGACAGCAGGCCACGCCGGACCACCAGTCCGCGCGTTTCCTGGGCCTGCCGGATCCGGTCCAGGCGGCCTACGACGGCGGGCAGGAGCGTGAGGGTGGAGGCCAGCACGAAGCCGAACTGCGGCGGGATCCTGCGCGCGGCGAGGGCGGAGACGAGGTCGGGAACGCTCACGGTGAAGGAGAAGAGCAGGAACACCAGGACGCAGGCAGTGGTCCGGGTTCCGAGCTCCAGCGCGAACGCGAGGCCTTCGGCCGTGACCCGGGCGGGGCCCCACTGGGCCAGGACAGTCTGGCCTTCGGGGAAGAACAGGCCGTGCAGCACCAGCAAGGACAGCAACAGCGGAGTCAGGATCACCGCCGCGGCCGGCAGGACCCGGCCCGCGACTCCACGGCGCGCGGCGAGGACCGCCGCGACGAGTGCCACGGCGACAGACAGCGGCCAGCTGGCGGCCGCCGTCGTGATGACGGCGGTACAGGCGGCCGCGGTCAGCGCGGTGAGGGGGTGGAGGCGCGCTTTCATGGAGGAAGTGTCATGGAGGGAACGTCATCGAGGATTCGTCACCGTGTCACTGTGTCAGGCAGTCACAGGTCTCAGGCGTCCGGCGTTGAGTGTGTTGCCGGGGCTGCAGGGGCTACTGATGTTGCCGGGGCTGCTGGCGTTGCCGGCGTCGCCGGGGCCTTGCCGGCGAGCACCCGGTAGCGCCGCACGAACGGGAACTGAAAGGTGGTCCGGCGGGGCAGGGCGTAGGCCAGCAGCGCTGCGATCGTGAACACGATCGCCTTGTCCATGGGGTCAGAAATCAGTGCCTGCTTGGTGATGGCGGCCAGGAGTGTGTCCCCCATGGCGCGGAAGGCGCTGACGATCGCTCCCGTACCCAGGCCAGAGGTGCCGCCGAAGACGAACGCGGCGATCGGTGCGGAGACGACGCCGGCGAGGATGCCGGTGGCGAAGCCGGCGAAGGGGGCGAGGTAGAAACGGCGGAACAGGCCCCCGCGGGCGGCCATGCCGGCCAGGAAACCGATAAGGGCCGCACCGGCGGCGAACGGCAGGACGGTGGGGTTGAAGAAGGACCAGACGATACTGCTCAGCGCCCCCGTGGCGGCGCCGGCGGCGGGGCCGGCGAGGACGGCGATCAGGACGGTGCCGATCGCGTCGATGTAGAACGGCAGGCCCGTGCTGCCCATGAGCTGTCCGAGGACTACGTTCAGGACCAACGCCACGGGGATCAGGACCAGGGTGGAGGTGGGCAGTACGGGCACGACGGCCACAATCAGCAGCACCGCACCAAGCAGGAAGCCGCCCAGGGCCACAAGTGCCGAGAAGCTCGACGGGCCGTTGGCGATGTCCGCCGGCTGGGTCAGGACCAGGAAGATGTAGGTGGCGGCGATCGCGGCGGCACCTGCGATTTCGAGCAGGCGGCGGCCGCGCCCGGCCGCCTGTCCAGGGGCAGTGACGGTAAGTGCTGGCTGTGACATGGGGGGTGGTCCTTCGGCTGGGTGCGACAAGATCCGCCTCATGTCACCTCGGCGCAGCTACCATCTTAGCGATCCGCTGACAGGCCGGGAACTCCCTCCGGCCGGCCCAGCCTCAGGCCGTCGGTGACGTCGAGGTCGCTGACCCCGTGCCCACGTCGCGCGCGAGGGAGCCGATCGAGGAAATCAGCTCGTCGAAACAGCGCGCCGGGATGTTGTCGGAGACAATCCTGGCGTTCGGCGGCAGGCCCCACAGCCCGCGGTAGTCGGCCACCGTGGTGCCGATCAGCAGCGGGGCGTCCGTTTCGACGTCGACCGTGGCCAGCCGGGTGGCGAATGGCGTCCGGCCCGCGGCGACGCAGGCCGCGAAGGCGTCGTGCACGTGCGCCACGTAGCCCTGGTCGTAGAGCCGGTGGAACTCCATGTAAAAGCGCAGGGCGTCGGACAGGCAGGCGACCAGGGGGTTGCCGGACAGGCTGCGCTGGCCTTCGGGCTGCTCTGGAAGGACGAGTTCAGGCTCCGGCGCGCCGGCGGCCTCGCCGAGCTGGCGCAGGTGCTCCGGGTGCATTTCGATCCGCTCGGTCATTTCCAGGGCGCACAGGATCGGCAGTTTGTCCTCGGGCAGGCCGCGGTAGGCGGCAAACACTTCCTTGGCGGCATGCGGGTCCACCGAAGTGTTCCACTCGGCCGTCGGCGTCGTGTTGCCCTGGTAGTAGAAGCACCCGCCCATGATGACGAGCCCCTTGAGCAGCCGCGGGAGTTCGGGTTCGCGGCGCAGGGCCAGCGCGAAGTTGGTCAGCGGGCCGGTAATCAGGCCTGTGATCTCCCCCGGGTGCGCCCGCACCTCTTCCACCCAGACGTCGACGGCGTGCCTTGCCGAGATCTGCTGCGCCGGCGGCGGCAGCTCGGCGTAGCCGATCCCCTGCGGCCCGTGGGTTTCCTCGGTGGTGACCAGCGGGATCTCCAGCGGGACCTCGGCGCCGATGGCCACCTCCACACCCTCGCGGCCGCACAGTTCGAGCAGGGCCAGGCTGTTCATCGCCACCTGCCGCGCCCCAACGTTCCCGGCCGTGCAAGTGATCGCCTGGAGGCGCACCTCCGGCCGGGACAGCAGGTAGACCAGGGCCAGGGCGTCATCGATCCCGGTGTCGAGGTCCATCAGGATCGACTGGGTGGCGGCCGGGACCGCTGCCGTGGTGCCCAGGGCCGGGCCGTTCAGAGCTGGATCGTTCACAGCTGGATCGTTCAGAACAGCGCCACCTTGGGCGTGCGCGGGAAAAGGTCGTCCAGTTCGGCAAGATCGGCATGGCTGGGGATCCAGGCGACGGCGGCGGCATTCTGGCGCACCTGCTCCGGGGTGGTGGCGCCGGCGATGACGCTGCTGACGGACGGCTGGGCGGCAAGCCACGAGAACGCCACCTGGACCTCGTTGAGCCCGCGCGCGGCGGCGAACTCGCCGAAGGCGCCCAGCTGTTCCCAGTCGGCGTCGTGGACCAGGTTGGTGCGTGTGTGGCTGAGCCGGGAGCCCTCGGGGGCGGCGCCCTTGGAGTATTTTCCGGTGAGCAGGCCGTTGGCGAGCGGGAAGTACGGCAGGACACCCAGGCCGTAGGCCTCGGCCGCAGGGGTCACCTCGAGTTCGGCGCGGCGGTCCAGGAGGTTGTAGTGGTTCTGGCTGGAGATGAAGCGTGCTCCCCCGCGGGCGCGGGCCACGAACTCGGCTTCGGCGAGCTGCCAGCCGGCCCGGTTGGAGTGGCCGATGTAGCGGACTTTGCCGCTGGTCACGAGGTCGTCCAGGGCGGCCAGCGTCTCGTCGATAGGGGTCAGCGGGTCCGGGGTGTGGAACTGGTAAAGGTCGATCCAGTCCGTGCCGAGCCGGCGCAGGGAGGCTTCCGCTGCTTTGATGATGTAGCGGCGGGATCCGCGCGCGCGGAAGTCCTCGCCGTTGGCGCCGCGCATGTCCATGCCGAATTTGGTGCCAATGACGGCGTCGCCGCGGCGGGCGCCAAGGGCCTGGCCAAGCATGGACTCGCTGAGCCCGGGTTCCCGGCCGTAGGTATCGGCGACGTCAAAGAAGGTGATCCCGGCGTCCAGTGCCGCGTGCACGACGGCGTCCGTACCCTCCTGCGATTCAGTCACAGTCCCGGAGCGGCCCAGGTTATTGCACCCAAGCCCCACGACCGAGACGGACAGTCCGGAATTTCCCACGCGGCGGTATTCAGTCATGGAATCAGCCTATATCGACCAGACCGGCATCCCGTTCAAGCCCGCCGCGGGCGGCAGTGCCACTACCCTGCCGGCAGTTCCAGCCCGTGCTCGTCCATGGCGTCCTGGAGTTGCGCGACGGTGCGCGGGCAGACGCCCGGCATGCCGGCAAGCCGGCGCCGGCCAAGCTCCACGAGGTGTTCGAGGGTTTCGACCCCCGCGTGCGCGAGCGACTTGCGCGCCGGCGCGTCCAGACCCGCCGGGAGAGGAGTGCAGCCTGGTTTCGTGGTTTTTCGCGTCATTGCGTTCCCTTCCAGTCGGATCCCCCAAATTGATGTGAGCCGTGCCCGGCTCCCTACAGGTGATGCCCAAACAGGTAATGCGCAAACAGGTAATGCCTAGAGCGTGAAGCTGTTGGCCGGCTTCGGCGAGTGCTTAAGCTTGAAGGTCTCTTCGCCATAGTGCGCGGCGCCGATGCTCAGCTTGGTGAAGTCCAGGTCCTCGCCCCGGATGCAGACCTTGATGGCGTTGACCGTCTTGTTGACGTCGGGCGTGAGGCAGAAGATGTTGAGCCGCGCGTCGGAAAACTCGCTGCGGTCCACAATCCCCAGGCCCCGCCAGGCCAGGTGGCTGATGAGGGCGTCTTTGGCCTTTTCCTCGAGATAACGGTCGCGGCTGGTCCCGTCCTTGGTCTTAAGCGCGTACTGGGCCACCACCCAGGACTGCTCCTCCACCGGGATTTCGGCGTAGCCGTCCTCGGCGCACTGCACCGCGAAGGCGTCCATGAGTCGCTCGGCGGCCTCGGCGTCCACGACGTCGGTCTCATCGGTCTTGCTCTGGTGTCCCACGACGCCGTGGTTCATCACGAACTGGCTGTAGTCCTCGTCAAACCAGGCTTCCCTGAACTGCAGGATGCCCTCTTCGTCACGTTTGTAAACCCTGATAATTCCACTCATATGCCAGTTCCTTCCTGGGCCGTCCGGCGCCGGAAGTGATGGCGCCGTACGGGTTGTGCTCAACAGATGTGCTGGCTACAGCAGCGGCAGGCTGCCGGTGCTGGGGTGTTCCTGGCCGGGCAGGGGACGCGCAAACGGCACCTTGGTGCCCAATACCTGGGCGACGACGTCGTGCGTGATCTGCTGGGCAGTCATCCCGACGCGTTCGAGCACCTGGCTGCGGGTGCCGTGATCGAGGAACTCCACCGGGAGGCCGACCTCGTTGAGGGCGGTGTCCACGCCGGCGGCCCGCATCTCCTGGCGGATCCGGGAACCGACGCCGCCGGCCCGCACACCGTCCTCGATGCAAATGACCAGGCGGTGGCTTGCGGCGAGGTCGATGATGGACCGCCGGACCGGGAGGACCCAGCGGGGGTCCACCACCGTGGAACTGATGCCCTGGGCGCCGAGCCGGTTGGAGACGTCCAGCGCGAGTTCGGACATTGCGCCCACGCTGACAATCAGGACGTCGTTCTCGCTGGAACCCTCGGGGCGGCGGGCCAGTACATCCACCCCGTCGTCCAGGCGCTCGACGGCCTCGACTTCGGCGCCGACGCTGCCCTTGGAATAGCGGATCACGCTGGGGGCGTCTTCAATGGCCACGGCCTCGCGCAGTTCCTCCCGCAAGCGGGTGGCGTCGCGCGGTGCCGCGAGGTGCAGCCCGGGGACGATCTGGACCATGGCCATGTCCCACATGCCATGGTGGCTGGCGCCGTCGGGTCCGGTGACGCCGGCCCGGTCCAGGACGATCGTGACACCGGCTTTGTGCAGGGCCACATCCATCAGCAGCTGGTCGAACGCACGGTTCAGGAATGTCGCGTAGACCGCGACCACCGGGTGCAGTCCCCCGAACGCCATGCCGGCGGCGGAGGTGAGGGCGTGCTGTTCGGCGATGCCGACGTCGAATACCCGCTCCGGGTGCCGGGCGGCGAACTTGTGCAGTCCGACCGGAATCAGCATGGCCCCGGTGATGCCGACGATGTCCTTGCGTTCGTCGGCGATGTCGGCGATTTCATCGGCGAAGACCGCGGTCCAGGATTTGGCGCCGCCGGCCTCGGTGGGTGCGCCGGTCTCTGGATCGATGATCCCCACGGCATGGAACTGGTCCGCCTCGTGGGCGCGGGCCGGGGCGTAGCCGTGGCCCTTTTCCGTCATGGCGTGCACGATCACTGGGCCGGCGTAGTTCCGGGCAGTGGAGAGGGCGTTTTCCATGGCCTGGAGGTTGTGGCCGTCGACGGGACCGATGTATTTCATGCCGAGGTCCTCGAACATGCCCTGCGGGGCCCACCAGTCCTTGATGCCCTTCTTCATGGCGTGCAGGCTCTTGTACGTGAACTGGCCCGCAGGCCCGCCGTTCTGCAGTTTCCGCTTCCACCAATCGAGGGTGCCTTCGTAGGAGGGGGCAGCGCGTAGGGAGTCGATTGTGGGGCGCAGGGACGCGAGGTGGTCGGCCAACCCGCCGACGGTCGGGGCGTAGGAGCGGCCGTTGTCGTTGACCACAATCACCACCCGGCGCTTCTTGTCCGCCGCGATGTTGTTGATGGCCTCCCAGGCCATGCCGCCGGTCAGGGCGCCGTCGCCCACCACCGCGACGACGAAGCGGTCGCCGTCGCCGGTCAGCTGCCGGGCACGGGAGATGCCGTCGGCCCAGGACAGTGACGAGGACGCGTGTGAGCTTTCGACGATGTCGTGCTCGGATTCTCCGCGGTCGGGGTAGCCGGACAGGCCGCCCTGCTGGCGAAGCGTGCTGAAGTCCTGCCGTCCGGTGAGGAGCTTGTGCACGTAAGACTGGTGCCCTGTGTCGAAAACGATGCTGTCGCGGGGGGAATCGAAGATCCGGTGCACCGCGATGGTGAGCTCGACGACGCCGAGGTTCGGGCCCAGGTGCCCTCCCGTTTGGGAGACGTTGCCAATCAGGAAGTCCCTGACTTCGGCTGCCAGCTGTTCCAGCTGCGCCTCGGACAACTTACTCAGGTCCTGCGGATTCCGGATGGTGTCCAAGATTCCCAACGGCCCCTCCTTCGGGTGGTAGACATGCCTTTTAACTCTAACGCCTCGGGACGGGCCGCCGCGCCGGTGTCCGAATCCGGGTACGCAAAGGCCCCGGCCGGTCAGTGACCGGCCGGGGCCTTTGACTGCGTTACCGGACCAGCCGGCAGCTCCGCCTAGTTCGCGGAGATCTGGCGCAGAACGTACTGCAGGATCCCGCCGTTGCGGTAGTAATCCGCCTCGCCCGGGGTGTCGATGCGCAGCACGGCGTCGAAGGACGTGACCGAACCGTCTTCGGCGGTGGCGGTGACCTTCAGCGTCTTCGGCGTGGTGCCTTCGTTCAGGGCGGTGACGCCCTCAACTGCGAAGGATTCCGTGCCGGTCAGGCCCAGGGTGGCAGCGTTCTGGCCGGCCGGGTACTGCAGCGGCAGGACGCCCATGCCGATCAGGTTGGAGCGGTGGATGCGCTCGTAGCTCTCGGCCACAACAGCCTTGACGCCGAGCAGCGCCGTGCCCTTGGCCGCCCAGTCACGGGACGAACCGGAACCGTACTCCTTGCCTGCCAGGACCACCAGCGGGGTGCCGGCAACCTGGTAGTTCTGCGCGGCGTCGTAGACGTAAGCCTGCGGGCCGTCAGCCTGGCTGAAGTCGCGGGTAAAGCCGCCCTCCACGCCGTCCAGGAGCTGGTTCTTGATGCGGATGTTCGCGAACGTGCCGCGGATCATGACCTCGTGGTTGCCACGGCGTGAGCCATAGGAGTTGAAGTCCTTGCGCTCCACACCGTTGGCCAGCAGGTACTGGCCGGCCGGGGTGTCCGACTTGAAGGAACCGGCCGGGGAGATGTGGTCCGTGGTGACGGAGTCGCCGAGCTTGAGCAGCACGCGCGCGCCGGTGATGTCCTGGACCGGCTCCGGCTGGGCCTTCATGCCCTCGAAGTACGGGGGCTTGCGGACGTACGTGGACTTCTCGTCCCAGGCGAAGGTGTCGCCGGCCGGGGTGTCGAGCGCCTTCCAGCGATCGTCGCCTTCGAAGACGCCTTCGTAGCCGCGGGCAAACATGTCCTTGTCGATCGAGGAGTCGATGACCTGCTGGACCTCGACCGGGTTCGGCCAGATGTCCTTCAGGAAGACGTCGTTGCCGGCCTCATCCTGGCCCAGCGCGTCGTTGTCGAAGTCGAAGTCCATGGAACCGGCCAGGGCGTAGGCGATGACCAGCGGCGGGGAGGCCAGGTAGTTCATCTTCACGTCCGGGTTGATCCGGCCTTCGAAGTTGCGGTTGCCGGACAGCACGGCGGTGACGGAGAGGTCGTTGGCCTGGATGGCCTCGGAGATCTCGGCGTCCAGCGGACCGGAGTTGCCGATGCAGGTCGCGCAGCCGTAGCCCACGATGTAGAAGCCGAGCTTCTCCAGGTACGGGGTGAGGCCGGACTTGTTGTAGTAGTCGGTGACTACCTTGGAGCCCGGAGCCACGGAGGTCTTGACCCACGGCTTGGACGTCAGGCCCTTGTCGACTGCGTTGCGGGCCAGCAGCGCGGCGGCCAGCATCACGGACGGGTTGGACGTATTGGTGCACGAGGTGATCGAGGCGATCGACACTGCGCCGTGGTCCAGCTCGAACTCACGTCCGTCCGCGGTCTTGACGCTGACCGTGTTGGACGGACGGCCGTTGGACTTCGGGCCGTGTGCGTGCGGGGCCACGTCGCTCAGGTGCGAGGCTGAGGCGGTGAACGAGGGCGAGTCTGAAGCCGGGAAGCTTTCGTCGATCGCTTCGTCGAGACTTCCGTCGGCCAGGTCTTCCTTCACGTAGTTGCGCAGGTCCTCGCGGAACTGGGCCTTGGACTCGGTGAGGATGATGCGGTCCTGCGGGCGCTTCGGGCCGGAGATCGACGGAACAACCGTGGACAGGTCCAGCTCGAGGTACTCGGAGAACTTGATCTCGCGGGAGGGATCGTGCCAGAGGCCCTGTTCCTTCGCGTAGGACTCCACGAGGGCGACGTTCTCGTCGGACCGGCCGGTGAGGCGCAGGTAGTCGAGGGTGACGTCGTCGATCGGGAACATCGCGGCGGTGGAGCCGAACTCCGGGCTCATGTTGCCGATCGTTGCACGGTTCGCCAGCGGCACAGCCGCGACGCCTTCACCGTAGAACTCGACGAACTTGCCCACCACACCGTGCTTGCGCAGCTGCTCGGTGATGGTCAGGACGACGTCGGTGGCGGTGGCGCCGGCCGGAATCGAGCCGGTGAGCTTGAAGCCCACGACGCGCGGGATGAGCATGGAGACGGGCTGGCCGAGCATGGCTGCCTCGGCTTCGATGCCGCCAACGCCCCAGCCGAGCACGCCCAGGCCGTTGACCATGGTGGTGTGCGAGTCGGTGCCGACGCAGGTGTCCGGGTATGCGCGCAGCGCCCCGTCAACTTCGCGGGTCATGACGGTGCGGGCCAGGTACTCGATGTTGACCTGGTGCACGATGCCGGTGCCCGGGGGGACAACCTTGAAGTCATCGAATGCGGTCTGGCCCCAGCGCAGGAACTGGTAGCGCTCACCGTTGCGCTGGTATTCGATCTCCATGTTGCGCTCCAGCGCGCCGGAGTTGCCGAAGGCGTCAATCTGGACCGAGTGGTCAATGACCATTTCGGCCGGTGCCAGCGGGTTGACCCGCTTCGGGTCACCGCCGAGCTCCTTGACGGCCTCACGCATAGTGGCGAGGTCAACGACGCAGGGCACGCCGGTGAAGTCCTGCATGATCACGCGCGCCGGCGTGAACTGGATCTCGGTGTCGGGCTCGGAGCTGGGGTCCCAGCCTGCAAGCGCACGGACGTGGTCGGCCGTGATGTTGGCACCGTCCTCGGTCCTCAACAGGTTTTCAAGCAATACCTTGAGGCTGAACGGAAGGTTTTCTGCACCTTCGACGGAGTTCAACCGGAAAATTTCATATTCGGTTCCGGCTACATTAAGTTTGCCTTTTGAACCGAAGCTGTCCACAATGCTCATCGCAGGACTCCTCTCGCAACAGTTTCATCTTTGTCGCGCCGCAGGACCCAAGCTAGTTAGGTCGGCCTAACTAATACAGGCATCAGTACATCGTGGTACGAAATGCAGGTAAGAAACGCAGGGAACGGCCGCTTCAATAACGCCAATCTCATGCACAGCAACGCTGAAGTACAAGCTGTGGTGATGCAGCGCGACGACGGACTACTACGCCCATCCTAGTGGCATCACGGTTGGGGAGTCAGTAACGCCACCGTCTCCATGTGATGGGTGTGCGGATACAGGTCGAAGGCACGCAGCCCGGCCAGCCCCCAGCCGCCCTGCCGGAAGTAGCCGAGGTCGCGGGCAAACGACGCCGGATCGCAGGAGACATACGCGACGGCCCGGGGACCGGCGTCGATCAGCTGCTTGACCACGGCTTTGCCGGCACCGGCGCGCGGCGGGTCCAGAATCAGGGCATCGAAGTTGCGGGGCTTCTGCCGCAGCACCCGCTCCACGCGGCCCTGGACGATCTCCACCTGGGTGGCGTCGTGCAGGTTCTTGCGTGCATCACGGCTGGTGCCGGGCGCGCCCTCGACCGAGAGCACCGATCCCGTGACGCCGACGGCATCGGCCAGCGGTGCCGTGAACAGCCCGGCACCGGCGTACAGGTCCGCCACCACCGAGCCCGGCGCGAGGTAGCCGCCGTCGTGCAGGAACCCGGTCACAGCCCCGACGAGTGTCTCCGGGGCGTCCTTGTGGATCTGCCAGAAGCCGTCGCCGGTAACCCGGTAGTCGTGGCCTGCCGCGGTCTCCTGGACATAGGTGCGGCCGCGCAGTTGCAGCACCTCTCCCGTGGCCGGGTCCAGGCTGGCCACCGAGACGTCGTCGGGGAACTGGGCCAGGATGCCGCCGAGCCGTTTGGACCGGGTGCCGGGGGCGGGGACGAGCAGTACGAGCGGCCGGGAGCCGTTCGCCGGGGCGGCGACCTCGACGCGGTCGATGCCCTGCAGGTCCATTTCCCAGAGCCGGAGTGCGTTGATGCTGTCCACGGCCAGCGGCATTTCGCGCACGGGCAGGATGGCGTCTGAGCGGTGGGCGTGCATGCCAAGCTTGCCGGCGGGAGTCACCGCGAAGCCGGCGCGCGTCCGCCAGCCAAGGCCGGATACGCGAGCGCCGCCCGGGGCGGCAGTTTCGGCGGCAGTTTCGGCGGCAGCGCCGACGGCTTCGACGGTGATCTCCCCTGCGGGAGAGAGTTCGACGCCGGCGAGCCGCTTGAGCTGTTCGGCCAGAACGTCGGCCTTGAGGCTGCGCTGGCGCGGCAGCGAAATGTGGCCGAGTTCGGCGCCGCCGACCGGAGGATGCCGGTGTGACCAGGAGCGCGCCGAATCGGCGAGGTCCCAGAAGTGCGGGACGCGGTCCGGTGAGGCCTCCAGGACCTCCACCACATCGGCGCGCCAGAACTTGGCGTCGGGGCCGGCGTCGGTGAGCCGGACCCGGACCTTCTCGCCGGGAATGCCGTGCCGGACAAACACGACGCGTCCCTCATGCCGGGCCACGCAGTGCCCGCCGTGGGCGACGGGTCCGACGTCGACGACGAGATCGGTGTGGGTGTGCGTCCGGGTGTCGGGGGTCATTGGATATCCTGCAGTTTCTTGGCTTCTTCGGATGATTTCAGCTGCCACGGCACACTGCACACCATGACGCCAGACTCGAAGTGCAGCCTGGTCTTGATGCGCAGCGCGGTCTGGTTGTGGACCAGTTGCTCCCACCATTTGCCCACGACATACTCGGGAATGTAGACCACGATCAGGTCGCGGGGCGAATCCCGGCGCATGTTTTTGATGTACTCCATGATCGGAGTCACCGTTTCGCGGAACGGGCTGGCAAGAACGGTCAGGGGCACCGGGATTTCGAGCTTTTCCCAGTCCGCGACAGTCGCTTCGGTCTCCTCCGGGCTGATGTCCACGGTGATGGCGTCCAGCCGCGACGGGCGTGAGGCCCGGGCGTAGGCCAGGGCGCGCAGCACCGGTTTACGCACGTGCGAGACAAGCAGCACGGCGTGCACACGGGTGGGCAGTGCGCGCGGCGAGGAGTCCTCGTCCACGGCGAGTTCCTTCGCCACGTTGTCATAGTGCGCCCGGATGCTCCACATGATCAGGAACAGCACGAACATGGCCAGCAGCGCGATCCAGGCGCCCTGCGAGAACTTGGTGATCAGGACGATGACCAGAACCAGGGCGGTCATGCAGAAGCCCACGGTGTTGATGGTCCGGGACTTGATGATGCGCAGCCGCACGGCAGGCTCCTTGGACAGTTTCAGTTCCCGGCCCCAGTGCCGGATCATGCCCAGCTGGCTCATGGTGAACGAGATGAAGACGCCCACGATGTAGAGCTGGATGAGTTTCGTGACGTCCGCGTTGAAGGCGATGATCAGGACGAGGGCGCCTGCGGCCAGGGCCAGGACGCCGTTGCTGAAGGCCAGCCGGTCGCCACGGGTGCGCAGTTGGCGCGGCAGGTAGCCGTCCTGGGCCAGGATGGAGCCGAGCACCGGGAAGCCATTGAACGCCGTATTGGAGGCGAACACCAGGATGACGCCGGTGGCGGCCACCACGATGTAGAACGGGATGGAGCCCGCACCGAAGACGGTCTGCGCGATCTGGCTGATGGCCGGGTTCTGGATGTACCCCTCTGGCAGCGGATTGCCGTTCAGGAGGAACTCCGTGGCCGGATCCTGCACGATGTGCACCTTGGTGGCGTTGGCCAGGTAGATGATGCCGGCGAGCATGGCGGAGGCAATCACGCCGAGCAGCAGCAGCGTGGTGGCAGCGTTCTTGCTCTTGGGCTTCTGGAAGTTGGGCACACCGTTACTGATGGCCTCGACGCCGGTCAGGGCCGCGGCGCCGGAGGAGAAGGCGCGCAGCAGCAGGAATGCCCCGGCCAGCCCGACGAGGCCTTCGTCGAAGCCCTGCTCCGGCACGATCTCGAACGCTGCCGACGGCGCCTGCCCCAGCTGGCCGGTGGCCGCCTGGAAGACACCGACGGCGGTCATGCCGAGGATTGAGGCCATGAAGATGTAGGTCGGGACGGCGAAGACGCTGCCAGCCTCCCTGATGCCGCGCAGGTTCACGAGGGCCAGGATGACGACGCCGATCGTGGCGATCGCGGCCTGCTGTCCGTGCAGCGAGGGCACGGCGGTGGTCAGGTACGTCGCGGCCGAGGACATGGACACGGCAACGGTCAGCACATAGTCAACCAGCAGAGCCGAGGCTACGGTGAGCCCTGCGTACTTGCCGAGGTTGACGTTGGCGATCTCGTAGTCGCCGCCGCCGGAGGGGTAGGCGTGGACGTTCTGGCGGTAGGAGGCAACCACGGTCAGGAGCACCACCATGACGGCGAGGCCCACCCACGGCGCAATGGCCACCGCGCTCACGCCGGCCAGGGCCAGGGTCAGGAGGATTTCATCCGGCGCATAGGCCACCGAAGACAGGGCGTCCGAAGCGAAAATGGGCAGCGCGATCCGCTTCGGCAAGAGCGTGTGGGCCAGACGGTCGTTCCGGAAGGGCTTGCCTACCAGCACCCGCTTCACGGCATTGAAAATTGTCAGCACCACACAAAGCTAGTCTGATTCGGACGCGATGTCATGACGGCGAAGTTGGCGTGCACAGGAACGCCGGCCGGCGCCCCGTGGCCGTGGCCTCCCGCCGCCGCGTGGCCGGTAGAGTTTTACGCAGTATCAGACGTAAGAACCAAGAGGAGGCCCATGTGGCGCACTTCGTGATCATGGGTTGTGGCCGTGTCGGGTCAACCCTGGCGCACACGCTCGAGGACGCCGGCCATTCGGTGGCCATCATCGACCAGGACGACCGTGCCTTCCGGCGGCTCCGCGCAGGGTTTTCCGGACGGAAGGTCACGGGGGTCGGATTCGACCGCGAGACGATGAAGCGGGCCGGCGTCGAGGAAGCCTATGCCTTCGCCGCCGTTTCCAGCGGCGACAACTCCAACATCCTCGCCACCCGGGTGGCCCGGGAGACCTTCCACGTTCCTCACGTGGTGGCGAGGATCTACGATCCGGGCCGCGCGGAAATCTACCAGCGCCTCGGCATTCCCACGGTCGCCGCGGTCCGCTGGAGCGCCGACCAGGTGCTGCGCCGCATCCTGCCCGAGCAGCACATCGCCGGCGACTATCGGGAGCCCTCGGGCCGGCTGGTCCTCGCCGAGGTGGACCTCAACCCCGACTGGATCGGGCACCCGGTCTCCTCGATCGAGAAGGCGGCCGGCATCCGCATCGCGTATCTGACCCGGTTCGGCGAGGGCATGCTACCCGCTGCCGGCACGTCCTATCAGGACGGCGACACCGTCCACGCCATGCTGAACGTGGACCGGAGCTCCGAGATCGGCCACATCCTCGCCAAATCCCCCGCCAAGGAGTCCTAAGTGAAAGTCGTCATCGTCGGTGCCGGAAGCGTCGGTTCCTCGATCGCCCGGGAGCTGTTGGCCCACAAGCACGAAATCCTGCTGATCGACGAGAAGCCGGAGGTCATCGGCCGGAGCGGCCTGCGCGGCGCGCACTGGCTGGTCGGTGACGCCTGCGAGCTGAGCACGCTGCAGGACGCCAAACTTGAGGACGCCGACGTCGTGGTCTCCGCCACCGGTGACGACAAGGTCAACCTCGTCGTTTCCCTGCTGGCCAAGACGGAATTCGGCGTCGGGCGAACGGTCGGCCGGGTCAACAACCCCAAGAACGACTGGATGTTCGACGACTCATGGGGCGTCGACGTCGCGGTCAACACCCCGCAGCTCATGACCGCCCTCGTGGAGGAGGCGGTGGAGATCGGTGACCTGGTCCGGCTGCTGACGCTTCAGACCGGGGTGTCCTCGCTGGTTGAGTTCACGGTTCCCCACGACTCCCATGTGATCGGGCTGACCGTGGGTGATGTCCAGTGGCCCGAGGACTCCACCCTCGTCGCGATCCTGCGGGATCAGGCGCCCATCACGCCGAGCCGGGACGACGTGATCGACGGCGGCGACGAATTGTTCTTTGTGACCACGATCGCGGCCGAGGACGAACTCCGCGCCCTGCTGGCACCGGAATCCCCGCTCGAGGACCAGCACCCCGTGACTTCGGACCAGCACGGCCACGGCCCCCAGCCGGCCGAGAACGACGGCTTCGACGGCTAAGCCCGTTTTAAACCAGTTGCGCTGTCAGTTGTGGCCGTTCCCAACGCTCGGGAACAGCCACAACTGACAGCGCATCGGGTCAGTTGGCTTTTTCGGCCTCGTTGGCCTCGGCTGGCTCCCGGGCCGGCCGGGTCAGCAGCCAGGCAATCCAGACGCCGAGGATGTAGAGCGGGGCGCCCATCAGAAGCCGGGTGGTTGCCAGGGCGGCGAGGCCCTGCTCCCCCATGAAGTACAGCGGCACCTGCACCACCAGCCGCAGGACCAGCACCGCGACAATCACCCATGTGCCGATTGAGTACGCCCTGACCCGCTTCGGGTCCTTGCGCCATTCCAGGCCCTCGTTGCGGATGAAGCCGAAGAGCAGCCCTGCGATCGGCCAGCGCACGGCCACGGAGATGGACATCGCCAGGATGTAGCCGAGGTTGGTAAAGAACCCCAGGACGTAGAAGTTCTCTGCCTTGCCGGTCGAGGTGGCCAGCCACGCGGAGAGTCCGACGCCGATGAACCCGGCCAGCGCCTGGGTCAGCGGCTTGCGCTGGACCAGCCGGGCCACGGTAAAGACGGCGGCGACCGCAAGCGAGGCGATAACGGCCAGCGTCAGGTTTTCCCGGTCGATGGTGAAGGCAATCAGGAAGACGAGTCCCGGCAGGATGCTTTCCGCGATGCCCTGGACGCCGCCGGCGCTCTTGAGCACATCGATGTTGCCGTTGCTGGAGCGGTGCAAACCAGCCTTTGCGGCATAGTCCTCGGCCAGCTGGGCCACCGTGGGCTGGGTGCTGGTCGGCTGGGTGCTGGTGGGCTGGGACGCAGCAGGTGCGGCATCGTCCCGGGTCAGCGCCGCGGCTTCCCCCGCTTCCTGCTGGGCTGTTTCCTCTTGTGACCGGTCCTGATGCGCCCGGTCCGGGCGTGCCCGCTCGGGATGTTCGGGCAATGTCATTGCTCCTCCTGGCGGGAGAGTATTTCGTAGCGGGGATTGAAGATCGTGGGCAGCCCGTCGCGCATGGTGACCATGCCCTCGAGCCGGAGCTCCGTTCCGGCGTCGACACCGGGAATCCGGCGGCGGCCAAGCCACACGACGCGCAGCCGTTCCTTGGGCCCGGCGGGCCGCTGGCGCTGTGCACTGGGGCTGACCTTGTGCGTGGCCACCCCGTTGGCGGGAAGGCTGTTGGCCGTTCCGGCACCTTTGCCGCCCTGGCCCTTGCCGCCGAAGGGCAGGAGGCGGGTAACGGGAGGGGGCGCTTCGTGATCGATCAGGATCGCGATGAAAGACGCCACCTGGCTGGCGGGCACGTACGTGACGGACTCGATGAAGCCGTGGCACAGCACCCGCCCGCGGTCCGGCAGCTCCCGGACGGACACGGCGGCCGCTTTTTTGCCGGCGGCATCAGCCAATCTGGGTTATCTCCGGTCCGCGTTCGGGCTGTCCGAATTCCGGGGCCGCCTGAGGCGTCGGGGCGGCGGGGGTGTCCTTGGGCAGGCGGAGCTGCAGCAGGTCGCGCGGAGGCATGGGGTTCTCGCCGCGGACGACGACGATCTGCCGGAACAGCTCTTCGAGCCCGGCTGCGGCGTCCCGGTCCATTGCCGCCTCGCCGCCGAAAACGCCGCGGAGGAACCAGCGCGGGCCGTCGACGCCGATGAAGCGGGCCACACGGTACCCCTGGCTGCCATCCGCCGCTCCGGCCGGAAGCTTGGCCACGAGCTCGGTGCCGAAGCCGCCCTCGACCTCCTCGACCTGGCCGCCCTGGCTCCCGACCGACTGGCCGATCTGTTCACGGATTTCATCCCACAGCCCCTCGGAACGGGGGGCGGCGAAGGCCTGCAGCTGCAGGCTGGAACCCTCCAGGTCCATGGTGACGGCGACGACGCGCTGGCTCGCTTCTTCAACTTCCAGGCGGAGCTGGAGTCCCTCGCGGGGGGAGATCAGGAGCGCGCCGAGGTCCACGTACCCGTCCTGGGCCTCGATCTCCGAGACGTCGAAGGGCCCGGTCGCGGCCCGGCCGGCAGTTTTGGCGTCATTCCCGGCCGGCGTGCCGGCGCCGTCAATCGCAGCGTCCGCGGCCACAGCGTTCTGGTCCGTATCGGCCCCGGTCGGCTGCTCCTGTTTGGCTTTCCTGCCACGCCCAAAAACCATGGGGGTTGTCTCCTTCAGTTGTGATCCTGTGCCGCCGCCCGGCGCCGTCCTGGCGCCTGTCCGCGTGGCTGCCCGCTACCCTGCGGCCGCCTGCTCAATACTCCTGCACCCGTTGGTGCACCGCTGCTGTTGCCTGGATGCGTGTCTCGTGCAGTGTTGGTGATGCTTCCGTGCTGATGTTCTTACGTGCTGGTGTTCTCAGATGCTGGTGTTCTTCAGTGCCTGCGTTGGTTCAAAGTGCGCGGCGCCGAAAATCCCCGGTCGCCCAGCGCCCGGTTGTCCCAGCGTTCAATTGTCCCAGCGCCCGGTTGTCCCAGCGTTTAGGGCGAACCTGGGCTTCAGGCCGGTCCGCCGAAACCGCCGGTGGAGCCGAAGCCGCCCCCGCCGCGGACCGAGCCGTCGAGCTCCTCGACCGGCAGGAACTTCGCGTACTCCACGCGCTGAATGACCATCTGTGCAATTCTATCGCCGCGCCGCAGCTCGATCGCCTCGTCACGGTCAGTATTCAGCAGTGTCACCGCGATTTCTCCGCGGTAGCCGGCGTCCACCGTCCCGGGGGCGTTCACAACCGTCAGTCCGTGCTTCGTGGCGAGGCCAGAGCGTGGGTGGATGAGCGCAACAAAACCATCCGGGAGCGCAATGGCGACGCCGGTCGGAACGAGGCGGCGCTCCCCCGGCGCGAGGACGACGTCCTCGCGGGCGCGAAGGTCGGCGCCGGCGTCGCCCGGGTGCGCATACGACGGCGGCTCCAGCCCGTCGTCGAGCATTTTCAGCTGTACCGTCAAAGTGGGCGTTCCGTAGGCTGCGTCGCCGGCCGTAGGTGCGGCACTGGCGACGGCGGTGTTTTCTTCAGTCACAGTCCCTCACTCTAACGCCCGCACGTAACATCGACCTAGCCGCCGCTGGCCGCCCGCGCATGCCGCCCGCGGTGTTCACGCAGGCTTGTAGCGGCGTTCAGGGTGGCCATCAAGCGGCCTTCAAGTGGGGCGGCAGCAGCCCTGAAACGGGGTGCCCCCTCAGCAAGGGGCCGAGATGAAATACCCAGCTAAAGATGAAAAGCTGTGCCTATGCCCGAATCCAGCGCAGCTGCGCCTGCCCCGAAGAGCGCCCCGAGCGACTCCCCTGTCCTTTACGCCGAGAAGCTCTGGCCGAACTTCTGGATCTGGCTGGTGTCGGTGTTGTTCTCCAGCGCAGGGATCCTCATGCTGGCGCCCATCAGCATCTGGGCCGGCATTACCGCGGCGATCGTGATCTTCGTCGTCATCTCCGTGCTGCTGGTGCTGTCCACGCCCTCGATCACGGTCACCAGGACCACGCTGACGGTGGGCAGGGCCACGATCGAACGCGGGTTCCTGGGCAAGGCCACGGCGTTCCGGGGCAAGGAAGCCACGGCCGAGCGGGGAACGCGGCTAAATGGACTGGCATTTCTGTGTATCCGCGGCTGGGTGGATCCGGTGGTCCGGATCGAGATCGAGGACCCCTCGGATCGCACCCCCTACTGGCTCACGTCCACACGGCACCCGGAGCAACTGATCGCCGCGCTGGCCTCCTAGCTAGCTGGGCTCCTAGTTAGCTGGGCTCCTGCTCCTAGTTGTTAGTGGCCCGCGGCCCGCTTCGCACCGTCGCGGGCCCCGGGCCCCGGGATCCGGGTTCCTCTCCAGGGCTGCCGCCTGCCTAGCCCTCGCAATCCTTGCAGTACTTCAGGCCGTCCTTTTCGCGGGCAATCTGCGAACGGTGGCGGACCAGGAAGCAGGAGGCACAAGTGAATTCGTCTGCCTGGGCGGGCAGGACCCGGACCAGCAGTTCCTCCCCGGACAAGTCAGCGCCGGGAAGTTCGTAGCCTTCGGCAAGGTCGGACTCGTCTTCATCCACCACGGCGGAAGGCTTCTCTGTACGCCGCACCTTCAGGGCCTCAATGGAATCCTCACTGAGGTCTTCTTCGGTCTTGCGCGGCGCATCGTAATCGGTCGCCATTATTTGTCGCTCACACTCCGCATTCGTTCGGTTGGCTCGCCGCTCCAAGATGGCCCCGCCGGGATGGTAACCCTGGGCTCCGGGAGCGGTTCACCGATGTAACACCGGACATGCGGTTTTTGTGCCCGGTGTCGGGTCATTTTTGCTTAAGCGCCTCAGGAATGCCAGAGCCCACGGGTCTCCTCCCTGGGATCTTTTCCGTGGAGAATCCGAAACCGGCGGAAAGTCGCGGAATGTCGCGGAAAATCACGGCGCGCCAGCCGTCCTAACCCGAAATGTGTCCCGCTGGTGGCAGAGTTTCGATTGTTAGTAATGCCAGGGTGGAGGATTTGTATGCAGGATCTACGGCTTGTAGGCGTCCACGACGACGGAGAGCATCTCCTGTTGAGTGGCACCGGCGGCGAGATGTTCCAGCTGCCGATCGATGAAGCACTTCGGGTGGCTGCCAGCCGGACGGCGGCGAAGGCCGCGTCCAGCGCGGCCGCAGCTCCCATTGCCATGTCTCCGCGCGACATCCAGACGAGGATCCGCAACGGGTCAACCGCCGCCGAAGTGGCAGAGCTCTCCGGTATCCCGCTGGAGAAAGTCCAGCGCTACGAGGGACCGGTCCTTGCCGAGCGCGAGTACATTGCCCAGCAGGCCCGCAAGGTGGAAGTGGCCTCCCCCGCCCCCGGCCAGGACCTCTTCCGGTCCGTGTTCGGCGACAACCCGGCATCCCTTAACGACATGGTCGAACACCGGTTGCGGGCCTACGGCGTGGAGCCCTCAACACTGGAGTGGGACTCCTGGCGGCGCCAGGACGGCAGCTGGAACGTCGTGGCCCGTTTCGAGCCCAAGCCCGGCGGACCGGCCGGCATCGGCGAGGAGCCGCCGGCTATGTGGACCTTCCATCCCGCCCGGAAGTCCCTGCAAAACGCCAACCGCTGGGCGCAGCAGCTGAGCGAGCTGGAGCCGCTCGAAGGCCCCGTGCCGACCCGGCGCCTTACTGCCGTCTCCGACCGGCCCTTTGACTTTGAAACCGACGCCGAGGCCGCAGCCCGGACAGCGACCGGCCAGCACAGCATCATTCACCAGATGCTGCTCCAGCAGGACAGGATCCACCAGGAGCAGGACGCCGACGGGCTGCTGGACATGCTGCGTTCCCGCCGCGGCCACCGGATTGGAGTGGACGAGGACGCGGACGACGCCCTTGCCATGCTCATGGCCACCGGGGTTCCCGCAGCTCACCCCCGCCCGGCAGAGGTACCCGAGGCGCCCGAAGTTCCGCAGCCGACAGAACCGGAGTCGGCTTCCGAAACCGCCGGGGCTGACGAACCCGCTCTGGCCGAAGTTCCGACCGCGGACCCCGCACCGGCCGACGTTCCGACCGCGGAGGCCGCGCCCTCGGACACCGATGCCTTCACGCGGCGACGCGACGGCAGGCCGTCCATGATGTCCCGGCTGACCCTCGCGCCGCGCCTCCCGGAGGAGGACGATGCCCTGAAGCTGCACGACGGCGTCAGCACCGAGACCCGGGAAGTCACCATCGCAGCTTCGCAACTGCGTCCGGCGGGCAAGAGCCCCACCGCTAGCCCAGGCCTGGATGAACTGATCGGCGGCGGCACGTCCCGGCGGCAGCACCGCGAATCCAACGCCGCTGGCAGGAATGAAGCCGGCACCGACCAGCCTGAGCGCCAGCCAACCAAGCCGAAGCGCTCAAGCGTTCCCAGCTGGGACGAAATCGTCTTCGGAACCCGCAACGACCAATAAGGCAGCCGGCAACTTGGGGTGACCCCATGCTGATGGTTCGAGAAGGACGTCCGGAAGACACACCCGGCCTTGCGGGGCTCCGCGTGGCATGGGCCGCAGAGCAGGATCCCTCCCTCACGGACGACCCCGATTTCGAGGGGACCTACCGCGAGTGGGCAGACGCCCATCCCCGCACATTCTTCGTCGCCGAGCAGGACGGCGAGCTCGTCGGGATGCTTAACCTGATGATCTTCGAGCGGATGCCCAAGCCCGGGAAGGAACCCTCCCGCTGGGTCTACCTGGGCAACGCCTATGTGCTGCCGCAGTTTCGGAACGCAGGGATTGGCGGCCGCCTGGTGCGGGCATCGATTGAGTTCTCGCGGGACATCAAGGCAGTCCGGATGGTGCTGTCCCCCTCCCCCGAATCAAAGAGCTTTTACGCCAGGCTGGGCTTCGAGCCCGCAGGGGACCTGAACATTCTCAAGTTCTGAGCCGCCGGATCCAGGTACCTGCCGGGTGCGGGGATCGCCTCCACCGGGAATCGGGCTCCGGCAGTCAGCGCCGCGGCGCTCTCTTGCCGTCGGCTTGGAAGCACAGCAGCGGGACTTCCCGCTCGGCCTTCGTGAGGGAACCGTGCTGGCCCACGACTTCCAGGGCGGTGGGACGGACCCTGCGCGTATCGTAAAGCGCCAGGGCATCCCGAGCCGCGATCATGACGTCGCCGATCCGCAGGGCGGCCTCGGCCCGCACGTCGCCAAACAACCCGGCCCCGATCGCTTCCTCACGGGTGAAGGCCCAAATTCTGTCTCCAAAACGGGACCGCCAGTTCGCCAGCAGCCGGTCGCGGGCGCCGTCGTCGTTTCCATCCTCCAGGTACAGGTGGACCATCCGCGGCTCGCCGGCGGTGTGCCGCACACCGGCAAGGAGCGCCGGCTCGGCGGAGTAGTCGATCCGCTGCGACTCGGGCACATCCACCATGCCGTGGTCAGCGGTCAGCAACACGGTGGTGCCCGGCGGCAGGGTGGCGTTGAGCCGGCTCACTGTGGCATCGAGTTCCTCGAGCTGGTGCTCCCACTGGGGTGACTGGCAGCCGTGGCGGTGCCCGGCCTTGTCGAGCTCGTTGACGTAGAAGTACATCAGCGAGGGCCCGGGGCCGGCCATGGCTTCGGCGGCCGCCTCGGTCCGTGCGTGGGACGTGGTTCCGGTGATGAAGCGGCCTCCGCGGAGCGCGGCCTCGGTCATGGCCGAGGTGCTGAACTGCGGGAGGCTGACGGTGGTGACATCGACGTGGCCTTCGGCCCTTTCGAAGACCGTCGGGAACGGCTGCCACGTCCGCGGGTCCACGCCGGCGTCCCAGTTGCCAAGCATGTTCACCACCCGGTCCTGGTCCGGATCCAGGACGTCATAGCCCACCATGCCGTGCTGGCCGGCCGAGAGTCCGGTGCCAAAGCTTGCAAGCGACGCAGCTGTGGTGGACGGGAACGCCGAGTCCAGCGACGCGGGCACCTGGCCCTGGCCGGCCTGCTGGATTCCTCGCAGGAAAGGGGTGTGGGCGATCTTTTGCTTCAACAGGTTCCGGCCGAGCCCGTCGGCCAGCACCACGCACACCCGTTTGGCGGCCGGAAGGTTCAGTTTGTTCTCGAACCCCGGGACTCCCAGGCTGGCGGCGGCGCTGGTCAGGACCTCGGCGATGGAGCGCTGTCCGAACGCCGGCGCGGGGGGCAACGGGGAGGTGCCGGCGGACAGCGGGACCGGGGAGGCGGCCAGGGAGGGAATGGGCATCGGATCTGACAGCTGATCCTGCGCGGGCTCAGGCTGGCGGAAGTGGGCCATGTCAGCGCTGGTGGCCGCGGCTGAGGCGGTTTCCGAACACGCCCATCCGCGGTCGGGGCGGCAGGCCGGGCCCAATGTGCGGGACCGGGGCCGCGGAGCCGGTGTTCACTGCCCGCAAGGCGCGGGCGAAGAGCTTGGCGTCCTGCACAGCCTGCAGACCGTCCGCTTCGGCGCTGATCCGCAGGACGATGTCTTCCTGCGCGATGGTGCCGCTGTAGCCATGATCGGCCTCGCACTGCGGGTCCCCGCAGCTGGCCGGGCCCATGTCCAGGCGCTGGCCGCCGGACCACGCAATGGAGAGCGTCAGCTCCCGCACCGGGTCGGAGGGCTTGTAGTCCTGCGGCTGGGCGTAAACGTAGCTCAGGACCACCGAGCGGATCTGGGTTACGGGGACGGACTCGGTCGACACCTGCGCGACGGTCTGCTCGCCGGCCTCGTCGAGCTGCTGGTCGTCCACGTGGGTGATGACCAGCATGTCCTCGGTCAGCACCAGGACCGTAATGTGGCGGCGGACCTCGGCGCGGTCGAAGTGGGTCTCGAGATGAACCAGGTGGGCCACGCAGTCGCGGCCGTCCAGGGCGTCGGCGACGACGTCGGCCACGAGCCGGGGGTAGAAACCGGCCTGCTGGAGGGACCCTTCCAGGCTCTGGCCCTGCGCACTGTGGTCATGGAGCCCGTGGTGGTGCGCGGTCTGGCGTCCGGGGGCGGTCGCCAGTGGCTTGGGTGTTGGAGGCTGGGAGCTCATAGTCTCCATTTTCACAGATCGGCTGGGGACTTGCTAACTGCCCGGCCCGGAATGCGGCTTAGGGCCGGGCAGCAACCGGCCTAACTGCGCATCGCCCGGCGTGCGCTGTCGGTGCGTTGGGCGGCGTTCGCGATCCTGACGTCGGCGGCAAGGATTGAGGCGCCGTCGGGCCCGGCGAGGACGGGGTTGAACTCAACCAGGGCTACCTCCGGATGGTTGTCCTTGAGCCTGGTGAGGCGGGCGGCGAGATCCTCCAGCGCCGTGGCGTCAACGGCCGGCAGGCCCTGGTACCCGAAGAGTTTCCTCGACGCCCGGGGTGCCCGGATGAAATCGTGCACATCGGAACCGGAGAGCGGCGGCACACGGTGCGCCCAGTCATCGAGCAGGTTCACGGCGTCGCCGGCCAGGCCGAAAGAGATGACCGGTCCCAGCAGCGGGTCTTCGATGGCGCGGAAGGTGCAGGCCTGCCCGACCGGCATCATCGTCTGCACTTCCAGGGACGGGGACCCGTACCGCTCAAGCGACTTGCGCATTTGCGCCACGTTGAGCCGCAGGGAGTCCGTGTCCTGGATGTCCAGCCGCACGCCGCCAAGGTCCAGCCGGTGCCGAAGTGCGGGATCTGTAGTCTTTAGTGCCACCGGCCAGCCGAGCTGCCCGGCCGCCGCTACGGCCTCCTCCGCCGTCTCGAATCCCACGGACGGGACCACCCGGATGCCGTAATGGCCCAGCAGCCGTGCGGCTGTGTCCTGGTCCAGCCGGACGAGCTGCTCGCCGCCCACCTTGCGCAGCAGCTGCTCCAGGTCCTCCCGGGCGGCGTCCGGGTGGCAGCCCTCGGGTTCCACGAAGAGGCCTTGATCCCGGTCCAGCCACTGGGCGTACCGCACGACGGCGGCCAGTGCCGCCACCGCCGCACCCGGGTTGGAGTAGCACGGAACCGGCAGGGCGAGCACGGAGCCGTGTGGGTGCTCCGGCTCCGCACCGACCATGCCCTCCACATAGATGGACGGATCAAGAATTCCGCTGAACGCTGCCACCACGGGTTTACCGGCCGCCGCCGAACATTCAGCCAGCACGCCGGCGATCTTTTCGACCGTAAGACCTTGCGCAGGAAGCAGCGCCACCACCGCCGCGTGCACGGTGTCGGCGGTCAGGATTTCCTGCAGGCTCCGCCGCAGGGCCGGCAGCGCCCGGGACATGCCCGCATCGAGATCAAGGTCCCCGATGATCCGTTCCACTCCGAGCCCCTGCCTGGCTGCACTGTCCGCGACCACCTTGCCCAGCGCGCGCGAGTTGCTGAAGACGGCAATTCCCGGGCCCCCGGGCAGCGGCTGGCTCGACACAATCTGGGCGACATCCATGAGCTCTTCAATGGTCTCGACCCGGATCACGCCGGCCTGGCGCATCATGGCGTCCAGCGCTTCCGGGGGCGCCAGCGTGGTGCGGACGGCATGCCCGGGCGGCAGGTTCAGGCCCATGGCGTCGGACTTGGCCACAATCACGGGCTTGGTCCGGGCGAGGCGTCGGGCCAGCCGGGAAAACTTGCGCGGGTTGCCGATCGATTCCAGGTACAGGCCCACGGCAGTGGTGTCGGCGTCGTCCTCCCAGTACTGCATCATGTCGTTGCCCGAGACGTCCGCTCGGTTGCCGGCGGAGAGGAAGGTCGAGATGCCGACCCGGCGGCGGCTGGAGGCGGCGTAGAGGGAGACCCCGATCGCGGCCGACTGGCTGAACAAGCCCAGGCCACCGCGGCGTGCCAGGGCCGGCGCCATCGAAGCGTTGAGGGACACCGCAGGGTTGGTGTTGACGATGCCCAGGGACGCCGGGCCGATCACGCGCATGCCGTTGGCACGTGCCTGCCGCACGAGTTCGCGCTGGCGCGCGAGGCCGCGTTCGCCGTCGTCCGCGTATCCGGCGGTGGCCACCACGATCCCCTTCACTCCGGCTGCCGCGCATTCCTGGACCACCTTGGGAACCTCGTCGTACGGGACCGCGATGATGGCGAGCGTGACCTGGCCGGGGACCTCGGAGAGCCGGGCGAAGGAGAGCATGCCGGCGAGTTCCAGGGCTTCGGGGTTGATCGCATAGACCGGGCCGCTGAAGCCGCCTTCGATGACGTGCTCAAGGAGCTGGTATCCCACTTTGCCCCATTTGCGGCTGGCGCCGATTACGGCGACCGATGACGGGGCGAGCAGCTCCTGGATGCTGCGCGCCTCGGCGCGGTGCTCGCGGGATTCCATCACCGCACGGGACTTGTCGGTGGGGTCGATGTTGAACTCAAGGCTCACCACGCCGTCGTCAAAGTGGCGTTTGACGTCGTAGCCGGCATCGGAGAACACCATGAGCATCTTGCGGTTCTCCGGGAGCACTTCGGCGCTGAATTTGCGGATCCCGTTCTCGCGGGCGGCCGCGGCAAGGTGTTCGAGCAGGATGGAGCCGATGCCGCGGCCCTGGTGGGCGTCGGCGATGTTGAAGGCGACCTCGGCCTCGGCCGGGTCGTCGAGCCGGTCGTAACGGCCGATGCCGAGGATTTCGCCGCCGATGGTGATCACCAGGGCCACGCGGTCTTTGTAGTCCACCTCCGTGAAGCGTTTGAGTTCCTTGGCGGAGAGCTTGGACTTGAAGGCGAAGAAGCGCATGTAGATGGACTTCTGGGACTGGCCCACGTGGAAGGCCTGGACAGCGTCGGCATCGGAGGGGTGGATGGGGCGAACATGGGCGGTGCCGCCGTCGCGCAGGACAACATCGGCTTCCCAATATTCCGGATATACGCCGTCCGCGGGCTGATCCACCATAGGCTTAGCCTAGTCATAAACTTACGCAGTACCCGTTCAGCACTCCCTCAGAAGGACCCACCAGCCTTATGGCACGCCGCCAAACCACGCCCCCGGCAGGGGAAGCCAGCCAAGATTTCACCGAAAACATCGTTGATATCGATGTCACGTCCGAGATGGAAGGCTCATTCCTCGAATACGCCTATTCGGTGATCTACTCTCGGGCCCTCCCGGACGCCCGCGACGGGCTGAAGCCCGTGCAGCGACGCATCCTGTACATGATGTCCGACATGGGGCTGCGCCCGGACCGCGGCCACGTCAAGAGCGCCCGCGTGGTGGGCGAGGTCATGGGCAAGCTGCACCCGCACGGCGACGCCGCGATCTACGACGCCATGGTGCGCATGGCCCAGGACTTCTCGCTGCGGCTGCCGCTGATCGACGGACACGGCAACTTCGGCTCGCTCGACGACGGTCCCGCGGCCCCCCGCTACACCGAGGCCCGGCTGGCGGCTGCCGCCCTGACCCTCACGGACCACCTCGACGAGGACGTCGTCGACTTCGTTCCCAACTACGACAACCAGCTGACCCAGCCGGACGTGTTGCCGGCCGCGTTCCCGAACCTGCTGGTCAACGGCGCTACGGGCATCGCCGTCGGCATGGCCACGAACATGGCTCCGCACAACCTCGTGGAAGTCATCGCCGCCGCCCGGCACCTGATTGACAACCCGGACGCCACGCTTGAGGACATCATGAAGTTCGTCCCGGGACCGGACCTGCCCACGGGCGGCCGGATCGTGGGCCTGGACGGTATCCGCGACGCCTACGCCACGGGCCGCGGCTCGTTCAAGACCCGGGCAAAGGTGGAAATCGAGCAGCTCTCGGCCCGCCGCACCGGCCTGGTGGTCACGGAACTGCCGTACATGGTGGGCCCGGAAAAGGTCATCGAGAAAATCAAGGACGCCGTCAACGGCAAGAAGCTCACCGGCATCAGCGACGTCGTGGACCTCACCGACCGCAAGCACGGCCTCCGCCTGGTCATTGAGCTCAAGAACGGTTTCAACCCCACGGCCGTGCTGCAGCAGCTCTACCGCTTCACCCCGATGGAAGACTCCTTCGGCATCAACAACGTCACGCTGGTCGATGGCCAGCCACAGACCCTCGGGCTGCTCCAGCTGCTCTCGGTTTACGTGGACCACCGGACTAATGTGGTCCGGCGCCGCACCGCGTTCCGGCTGGGCAAGAAGAAGGACCGCCTCCACCTGGTCGAGGGCCTCCTGGTCGCGATCGTGGACATTGACGAGGTCATCCAGATCATCCGGTCCTCCGACGAGGTTGCCGCCGCCCGGACCCGGCTGATGTCCATTTACGACCTCTCCGAAATCCAGGCCAACTACATCCTGGAACTGCGGCTGCGGCAGCTGACCAAGTATTCCCGGATCGAACTGGAGAAGGAGCAGGAGGAGCTGCGCCGGGAGATCGCCGAACTCGAAGCGATCTTGGGCTCCCCCGCACTGCTCCGCGCCCTCGTGTCGGACGAACTGGGCGAGATCGCGGAGAAGTACGGCACCCCGCGCCGGACCGTGCTGCTGGAATCCGAGGCCGTCTCCCCCACCGTGGCAGCCGCCGCGGGCGCCGCCGCCGGAGCCAAGGGCAAGGCCGCACCGCTGGCCCTTGAAATCGCCGACGATCCTTGCTGGGCCATTCTCACCGTGTCCGGACAGATCGCCCGCACCGCAAACCAGGACAGCTTGGCGGAGGCCGGCCCGCGGACCCGGCACGACGTTTTCTCCTCCGTGGTCAAGACCACTGCCCGCGGCGAGATCGCTGCCGTGACCTCGCAGGGCCGCATGCTGCGCCTGCAGGTCATGGACATGCCTGTCCTGCCGCCAACTTCAGGCACCCCCAATATGGCCGGCGGAGTACCGGCCAAGGACTTCATCACGCTCCTCAAGGGCGAGACGCTGGTGGCCTTCGCGCCGCTGGACCAGGTCCTGGCCATCGGAACAGTCCAGGGCGTGGTCAAGCGGGTGCAGCCGGACTATCCGCTGAACCGCGAGGACTGGGAAGTGATCGCCCTCAAGGACAAGGACACCGTTGTTGGCGTTGCGCCCGCCGGATCCGACGACGTCGACCTCGTCTTCATCACTCGCCAAGCCCAGCTTTTGCGCTTCGGCGCCTCCACCGTCCGCCCGCAGGGACGGACCGCCGGCGGCATGGCCGGCATCAAGCTGGCCGCCGGGGACCGAGTGATGTTCTTCGGGACAGCCAGCGCCGCTGACGCCGCCGCCGTCGTGGTGACCATTGCGGGGACCGACGGCGCGCTGCCGGGCACGGCACCGGGGGCTGCGAAGGTCACCGCGCTGGAGGAATATCCGGCCAAGGGCCGGGCGACGGCGGGTGTGCGCGCTCACCGTTTCCTCAAGGGCGAGGACACTTTGCTTCTCGGCTGGGCCGGCCATGGTCCGGCCAAGGCTTCCTCCCTGGCCGGCGTGGCGCGCTCACTCCCGGGCGAGCATGGCCGCCGCGACGGCTCGGGAATCCCGCTGTCCCAAGCGATCGACGCGATCGGACCCAGCATGGCGTGGGCAGAGGAACAGGCCGCCGCGACGGAGGCGTAGCGCCGGGACCGCCCGCGGCCACAGGCATGCCGCAGCCCGGCCGGAGTCGTTTTCGCGCTCCGGCCGGGCTGCGTTTCTTTGCGTTGGCTGTTTGTGATCTGGATGCGTGACCGGCCCCAACAGAGTTCGCGAGGCCTCGCCTGCATTCAGTGAACGGGCCGATTAGGGCATATGGCTGAGGTTCAGGATGTTGCCCTCGGTGTCCAGGAACCACGCGGCGGTGCTTCCGTCCGGAGTGGTGGCGATGCCGCCCTCGGTTTTTAAGCCCGGGAAATCGTATTCCTCGAAGACGATTCCCTTGGCGCGGAGTTCGGCAACAGTTGCCGGCAGGTCATCGACCAACCACCCGATCTGTGTGTTCTTGGCTGTTCCGGCATTGGGTGTCTGATACAGGAGGAACCCGCTTCCCCCACCGCATTTGTACTGCAGATTGTCCTCGGCATCCGGGTTTTCGGGCTCGAGCCCGAGCTTATCGCGGTAGAAATCCCGCGCACGGGTGATGTCCGCTGCCGGTAGCACTGCAACGGCTTGCACGTCCTTGAGCATGGCTATTCCCTTTCCAGGCCCGCCCCCCGGGAGGAATGATACTCCTCCCGCCGCCCAAGTACCTGTGAGCCGAACAGCGGATTCCAGCGGTCTCCAGCTGCGTGGCCTGCGCCTTTGTCCGTAGTGCGGGGGTTACTGCTTCGGCTGGCGCGTCGCGGCGCCCGCGTGAGCCGTGAGCCGTGAGCCGTGAGCCGTGAGCCGTGAGCTAAGCCTGGAATCGCCATGGCGAGAGTCGCGGTCATCGCCTCACGGGCCTGATCCTGCGGCGCCCCTGCCGCTCTGCCCCCGTGGGGCACGGTCACGCGGCGCCCTGTCACTCTGTTCCCGTGGGGACCTGTCACTCTCTCCCGCGCCAGCTCTTTCATCGGCGCCCATTCACGCCGCACGCATTCGGGCGATTTCCGGCCGGGTATCCCGTTTCGTTCGACCCCCAGTCTCCCGGGCCATGGTCATGCGGCGGTGGTGAGGTCGTCGGGGTGGAAGTAGTGGTTGCGGCGGGGCGCCTGGCGGGGGTCGAGGTGGGGTGGCGGGATGAACCAGGGGATCCCATTGGTGAGCCGGATGCTCCAGTGTTCTTTGTGGATTACGTGGTGGTGGTGGGAGCAGAGCAGGGCGCCGTTCTCGGTTCCGGTGGTTCCGCCGCGGGACCAGTAGGTGATGTGGTGGGCCTCGCACCAGGTGGCCGGGATGGTGCAGCCGGGGAAGGCGCAGCCCCGGTCCCGGGCGATGAGGACCTTGCGGATGTGGGGCGGGAAGATCCTGGAGGCCCGGCCGATGTCCAGGACCCGGCGGCCGCCGCCGAGGAGGACGGGGAGGATGTCCGCGTCGCAGGCGATCTGCCGGACGGTGGAGGCGGTGACGGGCCCGGTGAACAGCAGCGACCCGGTACCTATCCCGGTGCCGGTCCCGGGTGTCCGGTCTGCCGGTCCCGGCCCGCCGGCGTCGACGTCACAGTTGTTGGCGGCTGTGCCGAGCCGGGTGAGCAGGTCGCGGTAGTCGATGGTGGCCATGATCTGGGGCCGGAGCCCGCCGGTCGCGGACAGGGTCCCGGTGGTGAGGGCGACCTTGCACGCCCCGACCAGGCCGTCGAGCAGCTTCTGGGCCCGGGAGCGCAGGTCCAGGGACGGCAGTCCGGGATCCTGGCCCGGTAACCCGAGGTCCTCGGCCGGTAACCTGTCCGGGCCGGCGGAGTTCCCCGTGGCCGGGACGGCGGCCGAAACACCCGCGACGGTCACTGCTGCGGCCGCTCCAGCGCCGGCAGCCCAACTGGCGGAACCCTCCCCGGCACCCGCAGCCTTACCCGTGTTGTCCCCGGAGTCCTGGCAGCTCGCGGCGGATTGCCCGGCGGTGCCAGCGGCCGGGGCAGCCGCCGGCACCATCGCGTCCGTGGGGTTGGTGCGGGGGTTGGCGCCGGTGTTCATGACGGTCAGGAGGTGTTCAAACTGTTCGGTGGTCGCGTAGATCTCCACGTGGTGCAGGCCGTGGCGGCGGCGCCGGATGAAGGCGCCCTGGAGCTGGCGCAGCAGTTCCTCGGAGGGTTCCGTGCCGTCCTGGTCCAGCGCGTCGGCCCAGGAGCGGGTGACACGGACCAGGAAGTCGGCGTCGTTCTCCGCGGCCGTGCGGGTCAGGGCGTGTTCCATCCGGGTCTCGGCGTCGGTGCCGCACAGGGGCTTGACCCGATCCAGTGCCACCGCGATTACGCTCGCGGCCCGGGAGGCGATCTCCCCGGCGGCGACGGCGGCGGCGAGCTCCGGGTGCGCGGGCGGTGCCTGGCGTCCGGCGAGCCCCGGCCGGGGCAGCAGCCCCTCGGCCAGGGAAAGCCGGCGTCTGGTCTCCGCGGCGCCGATCCGCAGCCGCGCCCGGAGGAACTCCGCGGTGTTCCGGTACCCGTCATCCGCCGCCGCCCGGGCCTCCCAGGCATCCCCGGCCGCCGTCGCCACCTTGGATGCCGGGGATGACGCGTCAGCCGCGGACTCCGCATCGGATACGGCCGTGCCTGCCACAGGGGTGCCGGCAGGGTCCGGCGCCCCGGATCCGCCAGTCTCCCAGCCGGCGGGGCTCTCACGCCAGCCCGTGGTCCACGACGTCGCAGCCCCGGCAGCCGAAGCCGCGGCGGCGGCCGTGGACTCCTTCCTGGTCCGGTCCACGGCTGCGGCCGCCACGAGCTGAAGATACTCCGCCGTGCGGGAAATCTCCTCCACCCGCCCGGCGAAATCCGACGCGGCCCGGAAACCCCATGACGCCGCGTCCTCCGCCGCCGTCGCACTCACCGCCCGTAGCACGGCCAGGGCGCCGTCCACACCCTCAACACCGCCCAAGCATTCAACGCTGCACGCGCCGTCCGCGCCGGAGGGCCGAGCCGGGTCCAAACCCAGCCCCGCGTCCCCGCAAGGAACGTCCCCGCAAGCAGCGTCTTCGCAAGAAATGAAATCCCTGATGGCTTCCATAACCTAACCCTCGCAGAGGGGTCTGACAATTTAGACAGGACTGCGCCAGACACCGGCTGCCGCAACGGGCCGGGATGCCCGCAGGAACAAATGCACCTACACTGCTGGAATGCCTATCATTCCGGATGCCAAGGACTGGACCTGGGTCCTGTCACGGCCCTGCCCCGAGTGCGGCTTCGATGCCTCCGCCGCGACCCCCGCCACCGCTCCCGGGATGGTCACCAGCATGCTCCCGCGGTGGCGGGCTGCCCTCCGACGGCCGGACGCTGCGGAACGCCCCAATGAGGCCACGTGGTCCGTCCTCGAGTACGGCTGCCACGTCCGGGATGTCTTCACGCTCTTCGATCACCGGCTGAACCTCATGCTGACCGAGGACGACGCCCGGTTCGATGACTGGGACCAGGACAAAACGGCAATCGAGCAGGACTACGCCAACGCCGACCCAGCCGTGGTCGCCGTCGAACTGACTGCCGAGGGCGAGCAGATTGCCTCCTCTTTCGCACGGGTCCCGGAGGAAGATTGGGTCCGTAAAGGGACCCGGAGCAACGGCTCGGTGTTCACTGTCCTGACCTTCGCGCAGTACTTCCTGCACGACGTCGTCCATCACCTCCACGACGTGGACGGCTAGTAGGCGGTTGGCCGGCACCCAGGCGGCTGCAGACGGCGAGCAACCAGACGGACGGCGGGTCTGCGAACCTGAGGACTGTCCCTAGCGCGGTCCCCTACCCCGCCGGCTGGAGAACTTTGTCCCACGCCATGCTGCGGTTGACGGCCGCGTAGCCCATCTTGAGGTAAAGCGCGAGGGCACCCGTGGGGTTTTCCGAATCGACGTCCAGTGAGGCCACATCCATTCCCGCGGCGGCGAAACGGCGCATGGCGTCCGCCAGCAACACCTGCGCGATACCGCGGCCTCGGAACTCCCGCCGGACGCCCAGGAGCTCTGTGTAGCCCTCACGGAAACCTCGGGTCTGGGCCCCTTCGGCGTCGTGGGTGGCCAGCTGGTAGCCGGCCACCGTCCCGGTGGAACGGTCCAGTACGACGCCGCTCAGGTCCGGCCGGGCTTGGGGATCGTTCACCACAAAACCCCACGATTCCTCGTCCCGTGGTTCGCTGCCCCAGTGATCCCGGAACGCCGAGTTGTGCGCCAGCCGCACGGGCTCATGCAGCGCCGGCCCAAACGTCACGAGCTCCATCCCCGGGTCCAGAACGACTTCGGGGACCCCTTGATTCAGCGGCCGGTGCATCTCGTTGTAGTAGCGGATAACTTCGTAGCCGGCCCCGGCGAACAAGGCCGCCTGGTGCTCGTGCTGCTGCTCCATGTAGAGCCGCAGCCTCGGGCGCAGCACCGCCGCCACTCCCGGGACTGCCAGCACATCGCCGTCCCCGGCGGCCGCCGTGCGCGCGTCGCCGGCCTCGTCGGTATCTCCCCCCGCCCGTGCGTCCTCGGCGAAGCGGGCCCGGGTCCGTTCTTCCATCCAGCCCAACAGCCCGGTACCGATCCCGCTCCCCTGCCACTCGGGATCGACGCAGCCCGAGCCGTTCGCCTTGTCGCCGTCGCGGTTCTTGGTGATCCGGGCGTAGGCGCGGGCAACGCCGTCCGGATCAAACCCGAGGACGGCGTTCGCCGACACGGGATTGTTCTTCGATTCCAGGATCTGTTCCAGATCCGCCCGGCGCTCGAACCAGACGGGTTGTTCGACGGCGGCGGTCCGGGCGATCAGCCCGGCCCACGCATCGAGGTCGCGGTGCTCTGCTGCACGCCAGAGAAGCCGGGGATCGAGCGGCGGCCGGGGCTGAAGCTCGTCGTTTCGGGTCATGCCAACAGGCTAACGGGCAGCCTACCCCCGCGCCAGCATCGCGGCCGGCGTCGGGCCTTCGCCAGCAGTACCCGCGTCAGCAGCCCCCGCGTTAGCAGCAGCCGCGGCATCGAGGTCGAGCCTGGCGTCCGCGGCGTCAATATCGTTCGGGTTGTGGGTGACAAGGACGACGGTCCGGTCGCGCAGCCCTTCCCGCAGTTCGGCGAGCATGAGCCTGCCTGACTCCGCGTCGAGGTGCGCCGTCGGTTCATCGAGCAGGATGACGTCAGCTCCGGTCATGAGCGTGCGTGCAACGGCCAGGCGCGTACGCTCCCCGCCGCTGAGGAACGCCCCGCCCGGGCCGATCCGGGTGTCCAGTCCGTCCTCAAGCCGGGCCAGCATCGGGCCGAGCCCGACAGCGTCCAGTGCCGCACGCATCTGTTCTTCGTCTCCGACCGACGCAGCCTTCCCGGAGCCCGCCGGAGCAGGCTCCGGCCGGGCCAGCAACAGGTTGCCGCGGATGGTCGAGTCGAACAGGTGCGCCTCCTGCGGGCACCACGCGGCGCGGCCGCTCAGGTACAGGTGGCCGCCGGCCGCGGGCAGGAAGCCCAGGGTCGCGGCCAGCAGGGTCGATTTGCCAGAACCGGAGGCCCCGGTGACGGCCAGCCAACGCCCCGGCCCAGCCTCGGCGGTGAGTCCGGCAAAGACGTTGCCGCCGCCAGGCCACGCCACAGCCAGGTCCACGAGTTCAATTCCGGGCGCCCCTCCGGGCCGCGAAGCCACGGGCACCAGCCCGCCGGCAGCGGCGCCGTCGCCCTCAGGTTCATCATTCGCCCTTGAGTCCAGGACCCCGGCCTCGCCGATCCGCCGCAGGACGGCACGCAGCGCCGGGTACTGCCGCACGGCCGTGGTGATGGCCGCGTAGGGGTCCACCAGGGCAAGTTGCA
This sequence comes from Arthrobacter sp. 10N43, assembly GCF_056394525.1. Taxonomy (NCBI): domain Bacteria; kingdom Bacillati; phylum Actinomycetota; class Actinomycetes; order Micrococcales; family Micrococcaceae; genus Arthrobacter; species Arthrobacter sp. 10N43. The sequence goes on from NZ_JBFTIA010000014.1 coordinate 65,625, forward strand.
CGAGGACCACGACGGCGACCGTTGCCGGTTCGACGGCGCCGCTAAGGGCGAGCGGGGCAGCCAGCACGGCGGCGGCAAGCGCGGCCCCGGTGCACGCCAGGACGGTCAGTGCCTGGCCGAGGCCTTCGGCCCACGCCGAACGCTGGGAAGCGGCCGTCGCGGACCGATCGGCCCGGCTGATCGCATCAAGCACGGGGGCGCTCACGCCGTTCGCCTGGAGTTCTGCACGGGCGTCCAAGGCGGCGGCGACGTCCCGGAGCACGCCGGAACGGAGTCTCTGTTCGGTGCCGGCGGACATCCGGTCGGCGGCCAGCGCGAGCGCAGGGGCAACGAGGAGACTCAGCACCGCTGCCGCCCCCACGGTGGGCAGCGCCGCCGGAAGCAGCAGCCCGATCCCGACCACAGCGGACGCGGCGACAGCAACAGCAGTCACGGGAGGGAGCACGACGCGGGGCAGCAACTCCCGCACACTGTCGACGTCGTCCACCACTGTGCCCAAGACGTTGCCGCCCTGCAGGAGCCGACGCAAAGACAGTGCCCGGCGGCTCAGCGACTCCCACAGCCGGCCCCGGAGCCTGGTCAGGGCGGCGAACACGGCGTCATGCAGCAGCAAACGCTCGGCGTACCGCAGGCACGCCCGGCCGATGCCGAAGAACCGGACGCCGACAATCGCGGTGAGCAGGTAGAGGATGGGCGGCTGTTCGCTGGCACGGATGATCAGCCAGCCGGACAGCCCTGCGAGGGCGACGGCGAACAGGGCCGCCAGCGTGCCTACGACTCCGGCGGCGGCAAACCGGCCCGCCACCGGGGCCAGCAGGCGGCGCAACTGGGCGGCGACTGTTCCGGCCGGGCTTGCTGACCCGTCCGGGTCAGCGGAGGTCACTGGCGCGGCGGCACGCGCCGGGCCGTTCGATATCGGGGCTCCGCTCGCGTACGGCGACGGCGTCCCGCCAGGAGCTGCGTCAGGGCCCGTATCAGGGCGTGGGGCAGCGTTCAGGGTCGAATTCGAGCTCGTCGACGCGACGCTCACGGCGGAACGCGCTCCGACGGCCGCAGCCTGCACGCCCAGATCTCCCCCGGAAGTTGCCGGCAGCAAGGTCGCGGAGTCCGGATGCCCGACGCCGCCGTGCCCGACCCCGTGCTGCCCCCCACTGCGCGGCGCCACAGACACAAGCGCGTCGGCAAGGTCCCGGGTGTGCCGGTCGTGCGCGACGAGGAGTACGGTGACGCGTCCCCGGAGTCCGGCTAGGGCACGATTGACCGTTGTGGCAGATCCCCGGTCAAGATGGGCGGTGGGTTCATCCAGGAGCAGTACGCTGGCGCCTGCCTCGATCCGCGCCAGTCCGCGGGCCAGCGCCACGCGCCGCAGCTCCCCCGGGCTCAGCTCGGCCGGGTGCTTGGCGGCCAGATGCTCCGCGGCCACCGCCGCCAGGCACCGCCGCGCGGCTGCATCGCTTTCTGCGCCAGCCAAAGCACCTGCGCCGGCGTCGCGTCCGTAGACGGGAACGCCGAGATAAAGGCGGATCTCAGCCAGCACCGTGGAGGCCACCATGACGGGGTGCTGCGGCACCCAGGCGACGTCCGCCGTCGTGAGTCCTCCAATGCATCCGGACACGTCGGTTCCCGTGCCGGTCCCGATGGTCCCAGCGAGGACTCCGAGCACGGTGCTCTTCCCGGCGCCGCTGGGGCCGTCAAGGGCCGTGATCAAGCCGGCAGCGGCCGTGAAGCTCAAGGGGCCAACGGCGGCGTCCGTGCGTCCGCCGAATCGAACGCTCAGCCCGTCAACGGTGACTGCCGGCGGTCCAACAGCTCCCGCGGCAGTCCTGGCGGACGGTGCGGGGATCAGCGCAGCGGCTCCCGGGTCCGCCAGGACCGCAGTGGTTTCGGCGAGCGCGGCCCGCCCTTCGTCGCTTGCGTGGTGTGCGGTGCCAAGCTCACGCAGCGGCAGGTAGCAGTCGGGGGCCAGGATGAGGGCCAGCAGGCCGGCCTCCAGCGCCATGTCGCCGTGAACCAGGCGTACGCCGATGAACACGGCCACCAGGGCAACGGAAATCGTGGCGATGAGCTCCAGGGCCAGGGCGGAGAGGAAGGCCGTGCGCAATGTCCCCATGGTCCGGGAACGGTATTCCTCGGACATGTCCTCCAGTGCCTTCCGCTGGGCGGTGGCCCTTCCCAGGCCAACGAGGACGGGCAGGCCCTTGGCGAGTTCGAGCATGTGGCCGGAGAGCCGGGCCAGTGCGGACTGGGCTTCCCTGACCCGTTCCTCTGTGTACCGGCCGATCAGGATCATGAACAGCGGCACCAGCGGCACGGTCAGCACGATCACCACAGCGCTGATCCAGTCGGCGAACAGGATGCGGGCGCCCAGCAGCAGCGGGATGGCCGCGCAGTTCACCAGTGCGGGCAGGAACTGGGTGTAGTAGTTGTCCAGGGCATCCAGCCCCCGCGTTGCCAGGATGGCGAGGCCGCCGTCGGTAGGCCCGGCACGCCGCGTTCCGTTCCTGAGCGCCTGCTCCAGCAGTTGGTTGCGGAGCTCTTCCTTGACGCCGAGCGCCGCCCTTCGCGAGGCCACCGACTGCCCCCACACGGTAAGTGAGCGCAACACGGCCCCGGCAACCCCGAGAACCAACTGGTCCGCCCAGCCGGGGTCATGCGCCACGAGCCCGGCGAGCATGGATGCCACTGCCTGGGCCATCAGCACAAGGGACAGCGCCTTCAGGGCAGCCAGCAGGCCCAGCAGGTAGAGCGCGGAACGAGTCGCCGGGCCGGCGGGGAAGGGTCGCATCAGGGAGTTAGTCCTTAGGTGCCAGTGCTTTGGCGGCGATCGCGGGAAGGAAACTGTGGGCCTCGGGAATGTGCGCCGCGCTCACCCGGCGCCGGAACACCCAGTATGTCCAGGCCTGGTATGCCAGGACCAGGGGCAGACCGATGCAGGCCACGATGCTCATCAGGCCCAGGGTGTAGTCCGAGGATGAGGCGTTGGAGACGGTCAGGTTGAACGCGGGATCCAGCGTGGAGGGCAGCACCACGGGGAAGGCGGCACCGAAGATTGATGCGCTGCCGAGGAGGAGGAACACCCCCAGCGACATGAAGGCGCGGCCCTCGGCACCCTTGCGGGCGAAGTTCCACGCGAGAACCGCAGCCACGACGGCGGCGACGACAGCGGCCATGGTCCAGGCCTCGCCGCTGAGCAACTGCAGGCTCACCGCCCAGCCGGCGATGGGCAGGAGCAGTGCGGGCAGCAGCCGCACGAACCATGCCCGTGCCCGGTGGCGGACTTCGCCGTCGGTCTTCAGCGCCAGGAAGCCCAGCCCGTGCAGGAGGGAGAACCCGACGACGGCGAGGCCACCGAGCACGGCGTAGCCGCTGAACCAGGCGAAGGGCCCGCCCACGCGGTCGCCGTTGGCATCCAGCGGCAGTCCTGTGGTGGTCAAGGCCAGCGCGGCGCCGACGCCGAAGGCCGCGACGAACGACCCTGCCGAGATAGCCCAGTCCCAGCGGGCGCGCCACTTCGGGTTGTCCACCTTCCCGCGGTATTCGAAGGCGACGGCACGGAAGATGAGCGCCACGAGGACCAGCAGCAGCGGCAGGTACAGCGCGGAGAACAGGGAGGCGTACCACAGCGGGAAGGCCGCGAAGGTGGCACCCCCGGCAGTGAGGAGCCAGACCTCGTTGCCGTCCCAGACCGGGCCGATCGTGTTGATCAGGACGCGGCGCTCCGTGTTGTTCCGGGCGAAGACTTTCATCAGCATGCCGACGCCAAGGTCGAAGCCCTCGAGAAAGAGATAGCCGGTCCACAGCACCGCGATGGCAATGAACCAGATGGTGGGTAGCAGTTCCATGCTGAGAATCCTCTGCGCTTTTCTTGGGGGTGGCTGGGTTAGGTGGACGGGCGGTTAGTAGGCAAACGCCAGGACGTCGTCGCCGTCGGGTTTGCCCGGCGTCCCGTCCGGAGGCGTGCCATCCTTCGGCGTGTCTTTTGGTGCGTGTGCGAGTTCCGGCATGGCCGAGGCCACGCCGCCGCGGATGTATTTGACCAGGAGCTTGACCTCCACCACCAGCAGCACCGCATAGATGGACGTCAGGACCACGAGGGAGGTCAAGATCTCACCCGCCGAGACTCCCGGTGAGACTGCCGCGGCGGTGAACATGAACACCTGGTCCACTCCGCTGGGGTCCGGGTTCGGGGCGACGACGAACGGCTGGCGGCCCATCTCGGTGAAGATCCAGCCCGCGGCGTTGGCACCGAACGGTGCGAGGATTCCGAACACCGCCAGGCGCATGACTCCGCGTGAGGCGGGAACGGTGCCCTTGCGGGTGGCCCACAGGGCTACAAGGGCGGCGAGGGCGGCCACACCGCCGAAGCCGATCATCATCCGGAAGCCCCAGTAGGTGACTTCCATGACGGGCACGTACTGGATTTGCTGGCCGGCGCGGTCCCCGTAAATGGGGTTGTCCGGCAAGGTGGTGCCGTACTTGGCCTCGTACTCGCCCAGCAGGCTGTTCACGCCCTTGACCTCCGTGGTGAAGTCGCCTTTGGCCAGGAAGGACAGGATGCCGGGGATCTCGATCACGGCCTTGATGTCGTCGCAGTTCCTGGAGCCGACGTTGCCGACGCTGAGGACCGAGAAGCCGGTGCCGTCGTGGCAGGCTGCCTCGGCGGCGGCCATCTTCATGGGCTGCTGCTCGAACATCAGCTTGCCCTGCAGGTCCCCGGTGACGGCTGTGCCCGCGAAGGAAATCATGGCGACAACGGCGCCGATCCGCAGGGAGCGGATCCAGACGGTGTGGTCGTTGCGGTCCCTGCCGAGGATTCCGGCGGCTTCGCCGGGAATGACCTTGCCGTCGGCCCCGACCGTGTCGATACCGTCGTGGCGCCGCCGCCACAGGTGGTACCAGGCGATCCCGAGGAGGAAGGCCCCGGCGACGGCGAGGGCACCGAAGAGGGTGTGCGGCACGGCGACGAGGGCGGTGTTGTTGGTGAAGACGGCCCACGCGTCGGTCATGACGGGCCGGCCGTTGACCATTTCGACGCCGACGGGGTGCTGCATCCAGCTGTTGGCCACGATGATGAAGTAGGCCGAGAAAACTGAACCAATCACGGCGACCCAGAGGCAGGCCAGGTGGACGCCGGGCTTGAGTTGCTTCCAGCCAAAGATCCACAGGCCAAGGAACGTTGACTCAACGAAGAAGGCCAGGAGCGCTTCCATGGCCAGCGGGGCGCCGAACACGTCACCGACAAAGCGGCTGTACTCGCTCCAGGCCATGCCGAACTGGAATTCCTGCACGATTCCGGTGGCGACGCCCATGATGAAGTTGATCAGGAAAAGCTTGCCCCAGAACTTGGTCATGCGCAGATACTCCGGCTTGCCGGTGCGGTACCAGAGCGTCTGGATCACAGCCACCAGCAGCCCAAGGCCGATGGTGAGCGGCACCATCATGAAGTGGTAGACGGTGGTGATTCCGAATTGCCAGCGTGCGATTTCCAAGGCGTCCAAGGCAGTCCCTACTTTTGGCTAGGTCCGAGCAACTTCTACGTGGCGTAGAAGTGCGTCTTCTACAGAGTGTAGAACACAATGGCACTTCCCCGTAACTCAGACTCCCACGGCGCGTCACGGCCTGCAATGGCCGAATTGCCCCGCCTCCAGCCTCCCCTTTCGGCCCCCGCACGGGCCCCGACCGGCCCCCTCCGCCCGGCTGCGCGACACGCCGGGAGGCCGTGTTCTACTTCATGTAGAAAGAACGCGCAAAACACGGTAAATTTGGTATCAAAGTATTCACATACACCGCACCGGCAGGCTCCAGCGTTTCCCCAGCATCACGCCGGCGCGGCAGTCATAGAAGGATGTACGCCATGGCAAGTCTCGGTGAACTGGAACGGGCAGTGATGGATCTGCTCTGGGCAGGCCAAGAAGCTGCGACCGCCAACACGCTGCGGGACCTCCTCGCACAGAGCACCCGGTCCCAGGACGGCACCGCCGGACACGAGGGCAAGGACCTCGCGGTCACCACCGTACTGACCGTGCTCTCGCGCCTCGAGCGGAAGGGGCTCGTGGAACGTGAACGCGGCACCCGCCCGCACCGCTACCAGGCCGTCTCGAGCCGCGCGGACCACACCGCGGAACTCATGCACGAGGTCCTTGGCTCGGCACCGGACCGCGAGGCAGTGCTGGCCCGGTTCATCGGTTCGGTCACGGATAACGAGGCAGAGACCCTGCGCAAGCTGTTGGGCCGCAGCTAGCGCCCGATGTTCTGGACCTCATATTTCCTGGCGGTCCTGGCGATAGTGCTGGCGTGGCCGGTGCCTGTCCTCCTCTCGCGCGCCCAGTGGCCGGCGCGCTCACCCTTCATGGCGATGCTGCTGTGGCAGGCGATCGCCTTGGCCGGCGGGCTGTCCATGATCGGGGCCATGCTGGTCTACGGGCTCGAGCCCATTGGCGATAACCTGCTTTCCGGCCTCCGCGCGCTGGCGGGGATGGTCTTCAACAATGCCCCCACCACGGATCTGGGCTTCTGGCACATTTTTGCGCTCTCGGCCGCAGCCCTGCTGACGGCCCACCTGGTTTTCACCCTGCTGCTGACCTACTACAAGATCCAGCGCCAGCGCCGGCGCCACCGGGAGCTCCTGGACCTGCTGGCCTCGCCATCCTCGGACGGCCCGGGAACCGTGGTCCTGAACGTCGACTCGCCCGTCGCGTACTGCCTGCCGGGCGGCGCACGCTCGGTGACGGTTCTCTCCGACGGTCTCATGGCCGCACTGGAACCCGATGAGCTCCGCGCCGTGTTGATTCACGAGAACGCCCACCTGAGCCAGCGCCACCACCTCCTGCTGTGGGCATTCGCCGCGTGGCGCCAGGCCCTGCCGTGGCTCCCCACCACCCGGCTGGCGCAGGAGTCGGTGAACTCCCTCATCGAAATGCTCGCCGACGACGTCGCACTCAAGACGGAGAGCAAGGCCACGCTCATCCGGGCGATTGCCATTGTGGCCAGCGGTTCCCCGGCCACTCCGGGGGCACGCCTGGCGTTCGGCGAAACAGGCCTGCCCGACGCGGACCCCAGCCAGCCCGGCGCCACCGGAGGCAGTGGCTCGGCGGGTACGACGGCATCCCGCGTCAGCCGCCTTCTCTCGCCCCGGCCGCCGCTGTCGGAACCGCTGAGGGTCGCCGTGCTCGCATGCTGCGTGCTGCTGCTTGCCGTGCCGACGGCCCTGCTGCTTGTCCCGGGCCTGCTCGGCTAGGCAGTTCAACCCGACCGGCGGGAAACCCCGCCGGTCCCGCCGTCGTCAGGCGTCGATGCGCTCCCGGTCCAGGTTTGCGGCTCCGGCAATGATGAAGTCCTTGCGCGGCGCCACGTCGGATCCCATGAGCAGGTCGAAAGTATCCTCGGCTTGCTTGGCGTTCTCAATCCCGACCTTGCGGAGGGTCCGGTGGCGCGGGTCCATGGTGGTTTCGGCCAGCTGCTCGGCATCCATCTCGCCGAGGCCCTTGTACCGCTGGATCGGCTCCTTGTAGCGCTTGCCTTCCTTGGCGAGCCGCGCCAGCAGGACGTGGAGCTCAGCCTCGGAGTAGGTGTAGATCATCTCGTTGGCCTTCTGGCCGGCATTGACCACCTCCACACGGTGCAGCGGCGGCACGGCGGCGAAGACCCTGCCCTCGTCGATCATGGGACGCATGTAGCGGAAGAAGAGCGTGAGCAGCAGCGTCCGGATGTGGGCGCCGTCGACGTCGGCGTCGGTCATCAGGATGACCTTGCCATAGCGGGCGGCGCTGATGTCGAACGTCCGGCCGGAGCCGGCCCCCACGACCTGGATCAGGGCCGCGCACTCGGCGTTGGAGAGCATGTCCCCCACCGAGGCCTTCTGGACGTTCAGGATCTTGCCGCGGATCGGCAGGAGCGCCTGGAAGTCCGAGGACCGGGCCAGTTTGGCTGTACCGAGCGCGGAGTCACCTTCGACGATGAACAGTTCGGAGCGTTCGACGTCGTCCGTGCGGCAGTCGGCGAGCTTGGTGGGCATGGAGGAGGTTTCCAGCGCGTTCTTCCGGCGCTGGGTTTCCTTGTGGACGCGGGCCGAGATGCGCGACTTCATCTCGCTGACGATCTTTTCCAGCAGCAGCGCAGACTGGGCTTTGTCGTTGCGGTTGGCAGAGGTCAGCTTGGCGTTGATCTCCTGCTCCACCACTTTGGCCACGATGGCCCGTACTGCCGAGGTGCCCAGGATTTCCTTGGTCTGGCCCTCGAACTGCGGTTCGGCCAGCCGGACGGTCAGGACGGCGGTCAGGCCCGCGAAGATGTCGTCTTTTTCGATCTTGTCATTGCCGGCCTTGAGTTTGCGGGCATTGGTCTCGACGGCCTTGCGGAAGGTCTTGAGCAGGGCCTGTTCGAAGCCGGACTGGTGGGTGCCGCCCTTGGGCGTGGAAATGATGTTGACGAAGGTGCGGACCGTGCTGTCGTAGCCGATCCCCCAGCGCAGTGCGACGTCGACCTCGCAGTCGCGTTCGACCTCCGCGAGTTGGCTGTGGCCTTTCTCGTCGAGGACGGGAACGGTTTCCTTGAATTTCCCGGCGCCGTGGAGGCGCCAGATGTCCGTGATGGCCGGGTCTGCGGCGAGGTAGTCGACGAACTCGGAGATGCCGCCGTCGTGGTGGAAGATCTCCTCATGCGGGCCGGATTCGCCGGGTGTGCCGGGAAGCTTGCGTTCGTCCCGGACGGTGAGCTTGAGCCCCGGGACCAGGAACGATGTCTGGCGGGCGCGTGAGGCGAGGTCCTCGTAGGAGAACTTGGCGTCGGGCGTGAAGATCTGCCGGTCCGCCCAGTAGCGGATCCGGGTGCCGGTGACGCCGCGCTTGGCTTTGCCGACGACGTCGAGCACGGAACCGTCGATGAAGGGTTCGAAGAGGGTCGCGGGGTCCGGCTTCGTGCCCGGATCCTTGAACCGGCCGGGTTCGCCCCGGCGGAACGACATCTTGTACGTTTTGCCGCCGCGGTCCACCTCGACGTCGAGGCGGGCCGAGAGCGCGTTGACCACGGAGGCACCCACGCCGTGCAGGCCGCCGGAAGCCGTGTAGGAGCCGCCGCCAAACTTTCCACCGGCGTGCAGCTTGGTAAAGACCACCTCAACACCGGTCAGCCCGGTCTTCGGCTCGACGTCCACGGGGATGCCACGGCCGTCATCGTGAATCTCCACCGAGTTGTCCGCGTGGAGGATGATCTTGATGTCGTGGCCGAAGCCGGCGAGGGCCTCGTCGACAGAGTTGTCGATGATTTCCCAGAGGCAGTGCATAAGTCCGCGGGAATCCGTGGAGCCGATGTACATGCCCGGGCGCTTACGGACGGCCTCGAGGCCCTCCAGCACTGAGAGATGCCGGGCGGTGTAATCAGAACTGGGTGCCACGGGTCGTGAACTCCTTACAGGTTCGGGACTGCCCCCGCGGTGTGCGCAGGGATGCAGTCACAGTATTTAACGCTCTTCCTAGGTTAGTCGGACTCCGGGTCCTCCCCGGTTTGCCACTCCCCGCACGCGTTCTCCGGCGGCGCTCCGTTACGCAGACGTGATACGCGGACAGCGAAAGTGGGCCATCCGTGCCATGGATTGGCCCCGAATGCTGGTTATATAGGTATACCGATCTACTAAGGAGGCCGAACATGACAACAGCAGTTGCGGACCGCACACTGACCGCCGCAGACCGGTGCGATCGTTGCGGAGCACAGGCATATGTCCGGGTTGTTCTCGGTGCCTCCGGCGGTGAGCTTCTCTTCTGCGGCCACCACGCACGCGCCGTAGAACCGACACTGAAGCCGCTCAGCTCAGACTGGCACGATGAGACCGACCGCCTTCACGAGAAGGCACCGGTCCCGGTCGACTAGACCGCGCCGGTCCCCGCCCGGTGCCCCCAATAGGGTTCCCCGGGCGACCTTAAAAAGCTCAGACCAAAGTCATCAGACCTATGCATCAGGGCCTCTCCACACCGGAGGGGCCCTGATTCGTTAACTGACGCGTAAACCGACGTGTCCGCTGTGGGCCGCGCCGTGTGGAATGGCGGCGCCCGGGAACAGCAACGCGGGGCCGCTTCCGGCCCATTCCTCCGAGGAAGATGGGCGGAAGTGACCCCGCGTTGTTGTTGGACTGCCGTTGGGCCTGTGGGCCGTGGGACTTAGTCCAGGTAGTCGCGCAGGACCTGTGAGCGCGACGGGTGCCGCAGCTTGGACATGGTCTTGGATTCGATCTGGCGGATGCGCTCACGCGTCACACCGTAGACCTTGCCGATTTCGTCTAAAGTCTTCGGCTGTCCGTCGGTGAGGCCGAACCGCATGGCAACCACGCCGGCTTCGCGCTCGGACAGTGTGTCGAGCACCGAGTGCAGCTGTTCCTGCAACAGGGTGAAGCTCACTGCATCCGCCGGAACCACGGCTTCGGAGTCCTCGATGAGGTCGCCGAACTCGGAGTCGCCGTCCTCGCCAAGCGGGGTGTGCAGCGAGATGGGCTCGCGGCCGTACTTCTGGACCTCGACGACCTTTTCCGGCGTCATGTCGAGTTCGAGCGCCAGCTCCTCCGGGGTGGGCTCGCGGCCGAGGTCCTGCAGCATCTGGCGCTGGACGCGGGCCAGCTTGTTGATGACTTCCACCATGTGCACCGGGATGCGGATGGTGCGGGCCTGGTCGGCCATGGCGCGGGTGATCGCCTGGCGGATCCACCAGGTGGCGTACGTGGAGAACTTGAAGCCCTTGGTGTAGTCGAACTTCTCGACCGCACGGATCAGGCCCAGGTTGCCTTCCTGGATCAGGTCCAGGAACAGCATGCCGCGGCCGGTGTAGCGCTTGGCCAGCGAGACGACGAGGCGGAGGTTGGCCTCCAGCAGGTGGTTCTTGGCGCGCTTGCCGTCGTGGATGACGAATTCAAGCTCACGCTTGAGCTTCGGATCCATGGTGCCGTCGTCGGCGGCGATCTTCTCCTCGGCGAAGAGGCCGGCCTCGATCCGCAGGGCCAGGTCCACTTCCTGCTCTGCGTTCAGCAGGGCGACCTTGCCGATCTGCTTCAGGTAGTCCTTGACGGGGTCGGCGGTGGCGCCGGCGGACATGACCTGCTGCACCGGGGCGTCGTCGTCGTCGGCATCGGAGTACACGAAGCCGGAGCCGGTGGTGGCTGCGGCCTTGCCGGCTACCTCTTCGCCTTCTACTTCGTCACCGAGTTCGGCGGGGTCCGGCGTGATGTCGTCGAGATCCTCATCGGCTTCGACTTCATCGTCATCGCCGGATGATTTGCCGGCGGCTTCTGCCGCGGCTTTGGCGCCGGGCTTGGGCCCGCGCTTCTTGGGCTCAGGCTTGGCGACTCCGGTTAAGGTGTCGCCACCCTCTGCGGAAGCGGCGTCCTTGACTGCCTTGTTGGCTGCGCGCGTAGCGGCGCGCTTGGCGTTGGTCGCCGCCTTCTTCTCATCAGGGGACATTTCGGCCTGGTCGGCGGGTTCCTTCTTCGCGGAAGACGGGGTCACTGAAAACCTTTCTAGCTGCGGTCTGCGGAATCACCATACGGGCAACACCACTATGACCCTGTCAAGTCCGTGTTCAACATCAGGTGCGATCACGGCCAGCAGAGCCACTAAGTAGAACTGCTGGGGCGGCCTTAATGTTCCCTGTTTCCAAGGTTCATTGAGGGCACTTGATACACGGACCCAACCGGGTCGCGGCAACCATTGTCTCACGGTTTTCCCCGTGAGTGCCTTTCGGGACGCCGGGTCCAGAATATTGCAGTGGGTTCTCAGGCTCCGTCAGGCGCTCATGCCGCGTCAGGCGCAAACTTCTGCCAGGCCGCCTCCCGCCTGGCCGCCCAGCCGCATAGCGTGCCGCGCCGGCCCAGCTCTGCCAGCAGTTCCGCCAGCCTGTACCCCGGGTGTTCCTGCAGGGCCTGGCAGTACAGGGCATCAGCGTACGAGCCGCGGCCGCGGCACCATTCGATCCAGCCACGTGCCGTCACGGCGGCGGCAGTGGACTCCCCGTAACCAAGACGGCCGAGCTGCTCCAGGACCCGTTCGAGGCCAACCATCAAAGTCCAATCCGGAACCGATGGCGCCAGCCCGAGCAGCACCTCACCGTAGCCGGGGACCGCGTCGGTGCCCGGAACGACGCCGGACGCCTCCTGCAGGGCCGTCTGCGGCTTGGACGGGGAACCAGCGGTGGAACCGGAGGTGGTATCGGAGACGGTACTGCGCTCCGAGCCGAACCGCGGCCCTGCAAGAGGACTGGGCGTCGGTCGGAGCCGTGATGCGGGTCTGGTTCCGGAGGGGAAGGCGGACCACGCTTCCGTGTCGAACATGCCGAAGTCCTCTGCCCCGCGTTCGGCCGCTGACCGCCCGGCGGCCGCCATGACGAGCACCGCGTCCCGCCACGAGGGTACGCATAGGCTGGCCCGCAGGTAGCTAGCCAGCTCCGGCGGCAGCTCGAGCGGGCCGTCCGCGGTCGTCCTGGGATCGGAGCTGCTGGGATCGGAGTTGCTTGGATCGAGGCTCATCTTGCTGGGCGTCGCGGTATTGGGGACGGAGACCCCCGGTGCCGGGGAGTCCGAGGTGGCGCCGAAGGGACCCTGCTGGACGGTGGCAGCCTGCATGGCCGTCGTCCAGACGTCGAGCACCTGGTCGAACTGTGCCCGGTCGCGCCGGCGCGGGGAGAATTGCTCCGCCCAGCCGGACTCGGCGGCAAGCATTGCCGGGTCCACCGGCAGTGGCGGCGCCTGCGTCACGTGCGTGCCGGGGGCGGCGCCTACACTGCTGCCGCGGTAGACCATCTCGGCGTTGAGCCTGCTGTTTTTGATCTCCTCAACCGGGCGGCCGGTTGGGCCACAGCATTCCGGATCACTGCAGTGCGCGCTGCGCCAGAATTCGGCACCGATAATCCACGCGTCCCTCAACGGCATTCCGGCTGCTTCAAGGGCAAGTTCGAGTTCGTTGAGCAGGGCAGCCCACTCCGTGCCGTCGCTGTTCGTGTCAGTGCCGTTGTCAGTGTGGGCGTCAGTGAAGAAGGCCAGCAACGATCCGTCGGCTGCCTCGTCCGCCTGCAGGTAGCTCACAACATTCCGAGCGAAGGCGGCCAACATGGCCGTGCGGCCGGATCCGGAGCGGTGTTTGCGGGCGGTGCTGCCGCGGCCGCCTGTTATGGGCTCATCCAAAGGGTCACCGCCGCTGCCGCCACCGCCGGATGCGGGGAGGTCTACGCGCAATGTGGCTCCGAGCCGTTTGCCTTGCAAGGTCATGGCCACAAGGCTGTTTTCCGGCCAGTAGCCAAGGGAATGCGGGATGAAGCCGAGGATGTCCTCGGGGCCGGTAATTCTCAGGTGATCGGGAGCTGTCATGAGCCCAGCTTCGCGGTTGGCGCGACCCCGCGGCATCCGCGGATTGCGCTATGTGGATAACCGGGTGCCGCCAAAGGTGTCATCCACTTCCGCCAAGGAGTCGACGCTACCGCCCAGCTCGCAACCAATGGGACGGCACCGGCACTCCGACCCGGCAGGGTCATGTCACCCCCGAATGCTGACAGGACCCTGCCGGATTGTCGTGCCGCCGTCGATTACTTCGCGGCGGGTCCGCCCAAGGCTGCCGCGTTCGCCGCGGCGATTCGGCGAATCTCCTTGACTTTCTCGATCTGCGGAGCAAGCTCCTGCATGCGGGTTGTCAGGTACTTGTCCAGGACTTTGTCCAGCGCGGAGTGGAACCCGGTCTTGTCCCGGCAGACGGCGTCGGTGACGGCGATTCTGAACTCTTCCTGGCCACCTGCAGCCTTACCCGCCTCGGCCGCCTGGCGCGGGTCCGCAAAGGAGGGGTAGGGACTCTCTTTCATGCAGTCCGCCCAGCCGGTGACGGCTTTGGCAATTCCTGAGTCGCCGGAGGCGGACAGACTGGCCGGGAGGACTGAGTTGTAGGCGATGCCGGTGGCGAGCATGTAGTTTTCCGCGCTGCCGTAGATCTGTGCCATGGCTTCGCCGCGGCATCCAGCCGAGGACGTTCCCATACCGCCCACCGTGGACATTGACGCGGTATCCCCGGGGCCGGTGAGTGCCTTGGTGAAGGCCGGATTGGCGAAGAGTTTGCCGTCCGCGGACCCGGGAGCCGGCTCGTGGGGTCCTTGTGGCCCGGTGCTGGCGTAGCCGCTGGCCTTGGCGGCCTCGACCGTGAGCCGTTTGAATCCGATGGCCCCGTTGAGGTCCATGGTCATCTCGGAGCTTGGCGGCGTGTAGTCAAAGCCGGCCTGGGCCATGCAGCGCCGGACAGCCTCCCGCATGCCCTTTTCGGCGACCGGATCTGTTGAGGCGTAGGCCTCTGCTTGGCGGATGACGCCGGGGGCGGGCTCCGGGGACGCGGTGACCGACGCGGCCGGGATGGCGGCAGCAGCAAGCGCGGCGCCGGTGCCGAGGATCAGCACTGCTGCGCCGAAGATTTTCTTCATGGTGGACTCCTTCGATTGATTTGGGCAATGCGGCGGCCGGCCTTGCCCCTGTGGGAAGGCCTCGGCGGCTGGGACGGTGCAGCGGTGGCGGCTAGTTGAGGACGTTGTTTTCGTAGGCAAACGCGACTAGCTGGATGCGGTTCTTCAACTTCAGTTTCGCCAGGATGCTGCCCACGTGGGACTTCACGGTCGCCTCGCTCAGCACCAGTGAAGCCGCGATCTCGGCGTTGCCTAGCCCTTTTGCGGTTAGCAGGAATACGTCGCGTTCCCTGCCGGACAGCTCTGCCAGAGCAGCGTCGTTCCCGGCAGAGGGCGTGGTGTAGTCGCGCAGCAGTTCGTTGGTGATGGCCGGTGCGATGACCGAGTGCCCGGAGTGGACCGTTCGGATGGCGGCCAGGAGGAAATCGGGGGTGGTGTCTTTGGTCAGGAAGCCGGCAGCGCCGGCCTGGATGGCCCGGACGACGGCTTCGTCATGCTGGATCGTGGTCAGAACGATGATCTTGGTGGCAGTTCCACTGGACTTTGCCAGGATTGCCCGTGTGGCCGTAATGCCGTCCATAACAGGCATCCGAATGTCCATCAGGAGCACGTCGGGGCTTTTCTCCTGCACGAGGTCGACGGCGGCCTCTCCGTTGACGGCTTCGCCTACAAGATCCATGTCCTCCTGGCTGCGCAGGATCATCTTGAGTCCGGCGCTGAACAGTGGCTGGTCATCGGCCAAGGCAATCCGAATCGGGGTGACTGTCACAGCAGCGCTCCGTCCAGGACCGGAACTTCAGCTGTCGCGGGAATTGAATCCGGATACCGGTCAGGTCCCGTCGCAGGGAGGAACGCCAGCACTTCGAAGACCTCTTCGCCCCGGACTGTTTCCACCCATCCGCCGGCAGCTGAGGCTCGGGCCTTCATGCCCACTATCCCGCGACCAGATGTGGTGGTCTCCGGCGTCCCGCCTGGGCCGGTGATCAGCGACGATCTGCTACGAAGTTCGAGGGAGTCCGCGGTCCAGACCAAATACAGGTGCGTGCCCTGGCTCCGGTCCCCGTGTTTGAAGGCGTTGGTCAGGCTTTCCTGTGCCAGGCGATAAACGGTCAGCTCCTGGGCGGCGGTCAAGTCCCACGGTTCGCCCGTAGTTTCGATCGTGACAGGCATGCCGCTGGCGCTCAGCCGTTCGGCTAGAACCCCCAGATCTTCAACCCCGTGAGTCGGGTGGCCGCTGATCGCCGCGGAGAAACCTTCGATCAGCCGGCGGGTTTCGACCAGCGCAGTCCTCGCCGATTCGGCGATGATCTTGGAGGCCCCTTCGACGGATTCCGGTTCTGCGCGGTGGATGAAGCGAATCCCGTCGGCCTGGGCCACGATCACTGTCAGCGAATGCGCCAGGACATCGTGCAACTCCCTGGCGATTCTGTTGCGCTCCTGTTCGAGAGCGAGTTCGGTCGTTGTTTCCCGGAGCCGGCTTTCGGCTGCGAGCTGCGCTCTCCGGCTCCGGGATGCGCTATGTGCTGTCATGCCTACGGCCCAGGCGGCGAGGTTGAGGGCGGCGAACGCTCCGAAAATCAGAAAAGCGTATGTGAAGGTTCGCAATAGACCCGTGCCGTAGATCGGGCTGGCGAAGATGACGTTGATCCAGGTCTGGTCGGCGAACCAGTTCACGGTTGTGATGCCGGCGAATATGACGGCAGACACGGGTGCCACCCACCGGTTACGGGTTCGCCAACCGATGACGGCGAAGAAGATGACCACGGGAACCGCAACGTAGCTCAGGACGCCGGACAGGAAGACCGGCTGGAGGACCGCGAGGCTCTGCATTACCAAGGCGGCGAAGACAAGCCCAAGGGCGGCCGCCGGCAGGATCTCGGCCACCGCGACACCCGTCAGGAGCGCCAGCAGCAGGGCACTGTTCTGGTCGAAATGGCGCTCCTCCAGGATAAGGAGGGTCCCCATGAGCAGCACAGCCGTGGCCGGTGCCGCGAAAGGTCTCAGCGACTGGATCGTTTTGAACATGCCTTCACCCTAAGCGGGCTTCCACACCAGGGAGGCTGATTCTGAGTGAGTTCCACCCGGATGATGAACAACTTCACTCTCACGGATGATCCATCTACCGGGCCTGGCGTTGCGGAGGCACGTTCACTTCGGCGCAGGTGCCATGAGCGTCTGCCCCAAACCGCCCCCGCCTAGCAACGGTTCAGGGCGTGCGGCGACGCTCGGCGACCAGCCTGCGCTGCGCGGCGAGAGTCTTGAGCAGCGGCGGAACCATGACGCCCTGGGCAGCCATCTGGCGCCGGACTTTCCGCCGGGTGGTGATGATGCCAATGGCTCCCCCGGCAAGCAGGAGGAACTGCACGCTGAGGGCGACGCGGAACGAATCCAGGCCGTACAGCTCCCCCTGGGAGAACCCGCTGGCATGCAGGAGGTCGAGCATCAGCCCAATGAGGTAGATGGACACGAGCGCGGCGATGAAGCCACCCACGTTGACGATTCCGGTGGCGGTGCCGAGGCGGTGCGCCGGGTTGAAGGTCCGGGCGAAGTCGAAGCCAATCATGGAGCCGGGACCGCCTACGGCCAAGGTCACCACCAGAACGGCCAGGAGCCACAGTGGTGCGCGTCCGGGCAGCAGCAGAACGGCTGCCCAGGCGGCAGCGGTGCAGCCGGAAATCAGGAGCACCATGGTGGAGCGACGCAGCGGGTGCCGGGCAACGAATCTGCCCATCAGGGGTCCGGCGGCAATGGCGGCGGCGACGTACAGCGACATGAGTGCCGAGACTGTTCCCCGGTCCAGTCCCTGGGCGGAGATCAGGAACGGGTAGCCCCACGTCATGGCAAAGACCGTGCCGCTGAACTGGACTGTGAAATGGCTCCACAGCCCGAGCCGGGTCCCGGGTTGCCGCCAGGCGTGCCCTAGGGAAATGCCTGTGGCCCGCAGTCCCTGGGACTTTTCCGGAGCGGGGTGCCCGGGCGGAAGGTCCTGGAGCAGGAGCAGCACCAGCACGACGGCGAGGCCCGACATCGCCGCAAGCGTCAGGAAAGCAGGGGTCCACCCTGCGGCGTGCAGGATCATCGCGAACGGCACCACGCTGAAAAGCTGGCCCAGCTGTCCGGACATGCCGGTCAGCTGCGTCAGCAGCGGCACCCGGGCCGGGGCGAACCAGAGCGGGATGAGCCGGATCACGGAAATAAACGTCATGGCGTCCCCGGCGCCCACCAGGACGCGACCCAGGACTCCGCCGGGGATGTTGTCGGCAAAAGCCAGTTGCAGCTGGCCGAGGCCCATCAGGACGCCTCCGCCGGCCAGCATGGCACGCGAGCCGAACCGGTCCACGAGGATGCCCACGGGAATCTGCAGCGCGGCATAGACCAGCAGCTGCAGCACGGTGAAGAAGGAGATCTCGGCCGCGGTGGCGTGGAAGCGTTCCGTTGCCTCCAGGCCGACCACCCCGAACGAGGTGCGCTGGCTGACCGCCACCAGATAGGCAAAGATCCCAACGATCCAGATCAGCCAGGCGCGGGGAGAGGTCACTCCCCCATTATGCCCCGGTCCTTCATAAATAGTATTTATTCGCCGGGTTCTTTACGGGCCAGGTACGCTTCCACGGCGGCGCCCAGGGCATCGGCGTTGGGAATCTGGTCGTTCTCGTCGGCCAGCAGCGACCGCCGGACCGTCCCCTCTGCCTTTTCGTCGTACCGGGTCTCCAGCCGTGAGACCACCTGCTGCACTTCCTCGGACGCCTCGATCTGCTCGGCGATCTGCCGGCCCACTTCACGGCCTGCCTCGCGCAGGCGGTCCGTCGGCAGCATCAGGGACGTCGCCGCGCCGAGGTACTCGAGTCCGGCCACGGCGGCCGTGGGGTACTCGGCTTCGGCCAGGTAGTGCGGCACGTGGATCACATAGCCGGCAACGTTCCGGCCCGCTTCCGTCAGCCGCAGCTCCAGGATGTGGCCCACCGCAGCCGGAACCTCCACGGTCGGTTTCCAGACGGAGATGCCCTCGATCAGCTCGGGCCGGTTGCCGTGCACGGTTACCCCGACCGGCCGGGTGTGGGGCACGGGCATCGGGATCGAATGGATCCAGGTGACGAGGTTGACCTCCAGCTCCTCGACGATCCCGACGACGGCGCGCGCGAAGCGCTCCCATTGCAGGTCCGGCTCGAACCCGGCAAGGAGCAGGAACGGGCTGCCCAGCCCGTCGACGAGCCGGTACAGGGCCAGGGTAGGTGCCTGGTAATCCTGCAGGTGGTCTTCGACAAAGCTGATCTGCGGGCGCCGGGACCGGTAATCGATCAGCTGGTCGGCGTCGAACTCGGCAATCATCTCGGCATCGAGCGTGTCCAGCAGTTCAGCCGTGATCTGCCGGACAACGTGGCCGGCGTCGGCGAAGCCGGTGAACCCCATGACGAGGTTGAGTCCGCGCAGTTCGGTGCTGGAGAACAGCGCGTCATCACGGATGTAGAGCGACTGGGGATCCAGCAAAGAGCCGGAAATCCGTTCAATCACGGCGTGTTCCTTTCACGATGGCGGCGATGGGAGAAGCGGGGTGCGGTCCCTCGTCTGGACAACCAGGCAAATTCTGGACAACCAGGCAAATTCCGCACAGTCAGGCAGGTCCTGCCGCACGGCCAGTCCCAAGGGGGATCACCGCATGGCAGCGCCGCTATCTCTAACAACGCCCCGGCGCCCGGGCTAATTCCTGCCCGGGGTGTGCTCCAGCTCTCATTCGATTGAAATTCCGGACTGCCAAGAGACTACGATCGGACATGGCCCCAGGGCCTGTAGTACAGACACCGGGTTGTGTCCCAGACCGACGGCGCCCCCGGGATCCGTGGCAGGGCGCCAAACATGCAGCTCCTGCCGAATATCACCGAGAACCATCACAGAGAATTGAGGACTGTCCTCGTGGTCAAGAATAGTGAAGTCAAACTTAGTGCAGTCGCAGGGGATTTGAAGAAGTCCCCCAGCGACGCCCTCGTCATCGGCGTCGGACAGGGTCCCGACGGGCCCGTCCTGCTCGACAATCCGCTGACGGCCAAGGCCGCGGAGGCCCTGGCGGAATCACTGAGCGTTCTTGGCATCACCGGCGCGGCCGACCAGGCCCACCGCCTGCCGGGCCTGCCCGAGGTTGGCGCCACCATCCTGCTCCTCGCCGGCGTCGGCAAGCTGCCGGCGACTAAGGTCTCGGCGACGCAGCCGCTGTCCGAGGAAGCCCTGCGCCGCGCCGCCGGCTCGGCTGTCCGCCAGCTGGCCGGCGTCAGCACCGTCACCCTGGCATTTCCGACGACGACCCTCGCCGAGGTCGCGGCGGTCGCCGAGGGCGCCGCGATGGGCGCCTACTCGTACACCGAGTTCCGCTCCTCCCGGGACGGGCTCAAGGATCCGGTGAAGAATGTCGTCATCCGCACCGACTTCGCCGCGGACAAGGCGCTCCAGCCGGTCCTGAACCGGGCGTCCCTGATCGGCACGGCCGTGAACGCGACGCGCACCCTGGTGAACCAGCCGCCGAGCCACCTCTACCCCGAGACCTTCGCCGACGCCGCCAAGGAGCTGTCAAAGGGCCTGCCCGTCAAGGTTACGGTCTGGGACGAGAAGCGCCTCGAGAAGGAAGGCTTCGGCGGCATCCTCGGCGTCGGCAAGGGTTCCACCCGGCAGCCGCGCCTCGTAAAGGTCGAGTACACCCCGGCGAAGGCCACCGCCAAGATCGCCCTCGTGGGTAAAGGCATTACCTTCGACACCGGCGGCATCTCCATCAAGCCGGCCCTGGGCATGGGTGAGATGAAGAGCGACATGGCTGGCGCCGCCGTCGTCCTTAACACCGTCCTGGCCCTGGCGGGCCTCGGCCTGCCCGTCAAGGCGACCGCGTGGCTCTGCATCGCCGAAAACATGCCCTCCGGCGCCGCCCAGCGTCCCGCAGACGTCCTGACGATCTTCGGCGGCAAGACCGTCGAGGTCCTCAACACCGACGCCGAGGGCCGCCTGGTCATGGCTGACGGCATTGTCGCCGCCAGCCAGGAGTTCCCCGACGCCATCATCGACGTCGCGACGCTCACCGGCGCCCAGCTGATCGCCCTCGGCGACCGCACCGCCGGCCTCATGGGCTCCGAGTCCCTGACCGGTGCCATCAAGGCCGCCGCGGACCGGGCGGGCGAGCTCGTATGGCCGATGCCGCTGCCGGAAGAACTGCGCGCAAGCCTGGACTCCCAGGTCGCGGACATCGCCAACATTGGCGAACGCCATGGCGGCATGATGACCGCGGCTGTGTTCCTGCGCGAATTCGTGGGCAAGGGCAAGGACGGCGAACAGATCCCGTGGGCCCACATCGACATCGCCGGCCCGTCGTTCAACAACGGCAGCCCCTACGGCTACAACCACAAACAGGGCACGGGCTGCACCGTCCGCACCCTGGTGGCCTACGTCGAGGACATCCTCGCCAAGACCGCCTAGCCGCACTGCGGTCCAGGCTTCCGCGCGCTTTGTGACCGGGGCTGTGATGCCCCGGCCACAAAGCCGCGTGACACTGGACACAAAGCGCTCCACAAACGCCTTGGCAAGGTGGAGCATGTATTAGTGGTTCGCTAAGGTGAACTGCGGTAGACCCAAATGAAGTAGTCACAAATGAAAGGGAACCGGCCCGCTGGCATAATCACGGCAGGCAAGTTCCAAGACCAGATGATGCGTACTCTCGTGTCATCGTTCACGCGAGGGAGCGTTTTAGTGGCCGATCAGGCAACTGCGCAAGAATTCGACATCCTGGTACTCGGCGGCGGCAGCGGCGGCTACGCCACCGCGCTGCGTGCTGTCCAGCTCGGCCTCACCGTCGGCCTCATCGAAAAGGGCAAGCTCGGCGGCACGTGCCTCCACAACGGCTGTATCCCCACCAAGGCGCTGCTGCACTCCGCAGAGCTGGCGGACCACGCCCGTGACGCGTCCAAGTACGGCGTCAACGTGACCCTCGACAGCATCGACATCAACGCTGTCAATGCGTACAAGGACGGCATCATTGCCGGCAAGTTCAAGGGCCTGCAGGGCCTGATCAAGGGCAAGAAGGGCATCACCGTCATTGAGGGTGAGGGCAAGCTTCAGGGCACCGACACCGTCGTCGTGAACGGCACCGCATACAAGGGCAAGAACATTGTCCTCGCGACCGGCTCTTACTCCCGCACCCTCCCGGGCCTGGAAATCGGCGGCAAGGTCATCACCTCCGACGAAGCACTCACCATGGATTACATTCCCAAGAGCGCGATCATCCTGGGCGGCGGCGTGATCGGCGTCGAGTTCGCCTCGGTCTGGAAGTCCTTCGGCGTCGACGTCACCATCGTCGAAGGCCTCCCGTCGCTGGTTCCGAATGAGGACGCCACGATCGTCAAGGCCTTCGAGCGCGCCTTCAAGAAGCGCGGCATCAAGTTCTCCACCGGTGTCTTCTTCCAGGGTGTCGAGCAGAACGACGACGGCGTCAAGGTCACCCTGGTGGACGGCAAGACGTTCGAAGCCGACCTCCTGCTCGTCGCCGTCGGCCGCGGCCCGGTCACGGCCAACCTCGGTTACGAAGAGGCCGGGATCACGATCGACCGCGGCTTCGTCATCACCAACGAGCGCCTGCACACCGGCGTCGGCAACATCTTCGCCGTCGGCGACATCGTTCCCGGCGTCCAGCTGGCGCACCGCGGCTACCAGCAGGGCATTTTCGTCGCCGAAGAGATCGCCGGCCTGAAGCCCGTGATCGTCGAAGACGTCAACATCCCCAAGGTCACCTACTCCGACCCCGAAATCGCCACCGTCGGTTACAGCGAGAAGGCCGCCAAGGAGAAGTTCGGCGAGGACCAGATCCAGACCCAGGAATACAACCTTGCCGGCAACGGCAAGAGCTCCATCCTGGGCACGAGCGGCCTGGTCAAGCTGGTCCGCCAGAAGGACGGCCCCGTGGTTGGCGTCCACATGATCGGCGCCCGCATGGGCGAGCAGATCGGTGAAGCCCAGCTGATCGTGAACTGGGAAGCCTACCCGGAGGACGTGGCCCAGCTGGTCCACGCCCACCCCACCCAGAACGAATCCCTGGGCGAGGCGCACCTGGCGCTGGCTGGCAAGCCGCTCCACGGCTAACTGCCCCCGCACCACCGCAAGAACTCAGAGTTTGGTGCACCCGGCCCGAAATGCCGGGTGCACTAAGCTCGACCAAGGCAGCAATCATCCGCACTAAAGATCAATAAGGAGAACGGGGACGATATGTCTGAATCCGTTAACTTGCCCGCCCTCGGTGAGAGCGTCACCGAAGGAACCGTCACCCGCTGGCTCAAGCAGGTCGGTGACCGGGTAGAGGTGGACGAGCCGCTGCTCGAAGTCTCCACCGACAAAGTAGACACCGAGATCCCCTCTCCGATCGCCGGCGTGATTGAGGAAATCCTTGTCGCCGAAGATGAGACCGCTGAAGTTGGCGCCCCGCTGGTGCGCATCGGCTCCGGCGACGCCGCCCCCGCCGCCGCAGAGGCTCCGGCCGCCGCACCCGCCGAAGAGGCCCCTGCTGCAGCCCCGGCCGCTGAAGAGGCACCGGCCCCCGCCGCCGAAGCCCCCGCCGCACCGGCCGCCGAGGCACCTGCCGCGGCTCCGGCCGGCGAAGGACACGACGTCACGCTGCCGGCCCTCGGTGAGAGCGTCACCGAAGGCACCGTTACCCGCTGGCTGAAGAGCGTCGGCGATACCGTCGAGGTCGACGAGCCGCTGCTCGAGGTCTCCACCGACAAGGTCGACACCGAAATCCCGTCCCCGGTTGCCGGCACCCTGCTGGAAATCCGCGTGAACGAGGACGAGACCGCCGAGGTCGGTTCCGTCCTGGCCGTCATCGGTTCCGGCGCCGCAGCCCCCGCTGCCCCGGCACCGGCAGCAGCACCCGCACCGGCTCAGGAAGCTCCGAAGCAGGAGGCTCCGGCTGCACCCGCACCGGCAGCAGCTCCCGCTGCCCCGGCTCCGGCTGCACCCGCACCGGCAGCAGCCCCGGCCGCATCGGCCGCTCCGGCGGCAGCAGCCGCATCGGCAGAATCCGGCTACGTCACTCCCCTGGTCCGCAAGCTGGCCAACCAGCAGGGCGTCGACATCGCCTCGGTGACCGGCACCGGCGTCGGCGGCCGCATCCGCAAGCAGGATGTCCTGGACGCTGCCGAGGCACAGGCCGCACCGGCCGCAGCCGCACCGGCAACCACCTCGGCTCCCGCCGCCGCCGCCCCGGTCTCTGCTGCCGCGTCGGCACTGCGCGGCACCGTCCAGAAGGCCCCGCGCATCCGCCAGGTCATCGCCCGCCGCATGCGCGAGTCCCTGGACATCTCCACCCAGCTGACCCAGGTCCACGAGGTCGACATGACCAAGGTGGCCAAGCTGCGCGCCAAGGCCAAGAACTCCTTCCAGGCCCAGAACGGCTCCAAGCTGACCTTCCTGCCCTTCATCGCCAAGGCTGTTGCCGAAGCGCTGAAGCAGCACCCGAAGATCAACGCCTCCTACGACGAGGACAAGCAGGAGATCACGTACCACAACGCCGAACACCTGGCGATCGCCGTGGACACCGACAAGGGCCTGCTGGTCCCGGTCATCGCCGACGCCGGCAACCTGAACCTCGCCGGCCTGGCCGGTAAGATCGCCGACGTCGCAGACCGCACCCGCAACGGCAAGATCGGCCCGGACGAGCTCTCCGGCGGAACCTTCAGCATCACCAACATCGGTTCCGTGGGCGCCCTCTTCGACACCCCGATCATCAACCAGCCGCAGGTCGCCATCCTCGGCACCGGCGCGATCGTCAAGCGCGCCGTGGTGGTCTCCGATGAGAACGGCGATGACTCGCTGGCCATCCGCTCCATGATGTACCTCTCCCTGACGTACGACCACCGCCTGGTGGACGGCGCCGACGCGGGACGCTTCCTGCAGACGCTGAAGGCACGCCTCGAAGCGGGCGCGTTCGAAGCAGACCTGGGCCTCTAGGCCCCCGGCAAAACGTTAGACCCACATCGACGGCGACGGCGGTGCGGGACCGGTGGACAACCACCAGTCTCCGCACCGCCGTCGCCGTTTTGCCGGTCCTGCCCCCACCCGGCGGGTCTTACTACGCTGTGTAGAATTCTCTGGCTAGACTGTGCACATGAAAATCGCCATCGACATCCTGGTCTTCCTGCACATCCTGGGCGCTGCCGCAATCGTCGGCGGCTGGTTCGCCACCTTCAAGAAGCCCACTGTTCTGCCGGTGCAGCTCTATGGTGCCATTGCGCAGCTGGTCACCGGCCTGGCGCTTGTAGGGATCTTGGGTGCCACCCACGAGCCGGTCAACTACGTCAAGATCGCCGTCAAATTGCTGATCGCCGTCGTTGTTCTCGTTGCCGCTGTGATCGGGTACCGGAAGGCTGCTTCCGGCGCTTCCGTCTCCAAGGGTTTGGCACACGCGGTGGGTGGGATGGCACTGATCAACATCGCAGTCGCCACGCTCTGGAACTGATTCCGGACGACACTTCCGACAGCGGCGCCGCACCCCTCACCCGGGGGTGCGGCGCCGCTGTCTTTAAAGCGCCACAGTTAAATCGGCACTGTGGTTAGGCCGGTCTGTCAGTCGCCGGCGATGCAGAACTCATTGCCCTCGGGATCCTGCATGACGTCCCAATGGAAATCGCCAATGTCGTTTCCCTCCACGAATCGGGCACCCAGGGCCTCGGCGTGGGCACGCAACGCCGAGGGGTCGGACCCGTGGATGTCCAGGTGCAGGCGGCGCCTGCCCTCCGAAGGCTGCTCAACCTGCTGGAAGGCCAGCTGCGGGGCTCCGGGGCCGGCCGGGTGGAGCCAGAGGAACTGTTCGAAACGCGACGACACCGCTGTGCCCAGCAACGCGGCCCAGAACTGGGCCAGGCGTTCTGCGTCGACGGCGTTGACCATGATCGTGGCGATGCGCGCTGACGGCGACGCACGCACCTGCGCATCTTGAGTGGTTTCCATGACGACACTGTACGGACGGCACGCTGCTGGGTCACAATCCTCTGACAGCGGAACCCCCGTGCGGGGGCCGCCCAGAATCCCTAGGATTGATCACGGCAGGATCCGGCACCGGGCCGGATCGCTGATTCACATCGACGTCGAGGAGTGGACATGGCAACAACACGCACCGCACACACTGTATGGAATGGCGACCTGATGACAGGCGCCGGCAACACCAACCTGGACAGCTCCGGGCTGGGCAACTTCGACGTCACCTGGAAGGCACGCGCCGAGGCCGCCGAAGGCAAGACCAGCCCCGAGGAGCTCATCGCGGCAGCGCACTCCGCCTGCTTCTCCATGGCATTCAGCAACGGCCTGGCCCAGGCCGGCTTCACGGCCGAGGAGATCAACACCAAGGCCGACGTGACGTTCCAGCCCGGCACCGGGATCACCGGCAGCCACCTCACCGTCGCCGCGCGGGTCCCCGGCATTTCCGCGGATGACTTCCAGCGACTGGCCGGCGAAGCCAAGGTCGGCTGCCCCGTCTCCGCCGCCCTGACCGGCATCGAGATCACCCTGGACGCGACGCTGGCCTCCTAGTCTCGCCGCCGGCAAGTAGCCGCAGCACAGCGTCCGCGGTACGGCAAAGGCCCCCGTCTCCCTGGAATATCCAGGAAGGCGGGGGCCTTCGTCATGGGCCTTGGCCGTGGATCACGCGCCGTCGCGCGGGACCGCCTACGCCTGGCCGGCCTGCTGGCGCTTGGGCAGCGGCGCGGGCCGGACCCTGCGGTATCCCTCGCGCAGCGGCGGACGGTCCGTGGGCAGTTCCTGGATCATTTCCTTCAACGCCCCGATTCCGTACTCCAGTTGCGGGTCGGTGCCGGCGGCGTACGCGTGCGGCGGGAAGGTCACCTCGATGTCCGGGGTGACTCCGAAGTTCTCCACGCCCCAGCCAACGCCGCCGGCGAACCAGGTGGCGTAGCGCGGCTGGGTGACGCCGGTGCCGTCGGCCAGGGCGAAGCGGTTGTCGATTCCCACGACGCCGCCCCAGGTACGCGTGCCAATGACGGGCCCAATCCCCCGCAGCTTGGAGACCTGCGTGATGATGTCGCCATCGGAACCGGCGAACTCATCGGTGAGGATGATGACCGGTCCACGGGGAGCGTGGTGCGGGTACGTCCGCGGCTTCTCCCCGCGCGGCATGCTCCAGCCGGTGACCTTGCGTCCGATGAGCTCGGCCACGAGCTGGGAGGTGTGGCCGCCGCGGTTGCGCCGGACGTCGACGATCAGTCCGTCCAGCGCCGTCTCGGTATCGAGGTCGCGGTGCAGCTGGGCCCAGCCGTTGGCCATCATGTCCGGGATGTGCAGGTAGCCGAACGTCCCGTTGGAGGCTTCCCGGACGGTCCGGCGGTTGCCGGTGACCCATTCCTGGTAGCGCAGGCGCTCCTCGTCCTTGACCGGGACCACTGCCACCCGGCGCTGGGCTCCGGCGGCCGCGCCGTGCCCGGCACCGTTGCGCAGGGTCAGTTCCACTGCCCGGCCGGCCGCCCCGACGAGTTCAACTGCCGGGGTCCGGGATTCGGTGAGTTCGACGCCGTCGATCGCCAGCAGGACGTCGCCGGGCTTGGCGTCGGCGCCGGGCCGGGTCAGCGGCGAGGTGGCCAGCGGGTCTGAGGACTCTCCGGCGAGGATGCGGGTGATTTCCCAGCCTTCGCCGGTGAACTCCAGATCGGCGCCAAGGCGCCCCTGGGGGCTGCTGCCATTCTCGGCTACGGCCACCGGGCGGACGTAGGCGTGGGAGGTGCCCAGCTCGCCGTGCAGCTCCCACAGCAGGTCCACCAGGTCATCGTGGGAGCCGAGGCGTTCGACCACCGGACGGTAGCGTGCGTGGACGGACTCCCAGTCCTGGCCGGCCATGTCCTCGGTCCAGAAGAAGTCACGCTGCAGCCGCCATGCCTCGTCGAAGGCCTGGCCCCACACACTCAGCGGGTCCATTTGCACCCGGATGCGGCCAAGGTCCACCTTGACGAGCTGGCCGGAGTCCTCGTCGGCCTTGGCGCCGGCGGGCGCGACCCGGATCTGCTTGTCCTGGATGAACACGATCTTTTCTCCGTCGCCGGAGATCCGGTAGCTGTCCAGGGCCTCCACGATCGTGGAGGTGCGGCGCTTGGCCAAGTCGTACCGGACCAGGCTCGGCGCGGCGCCCTTGTCCTCGAGGCTGGCCCGGCCTTCTCCGGTGGTGCCGGAGAGTTCGCTGTCGAGCCACAGCAGGGCCCCGGCGGCGGCGGTAAGGGACGAGTAGTTGCCCTGCGGCACCGGCACCCCGATGACGCGGTGCGCCAGGCCGTCGGCGTCGACCCGTACGGAAGGCACGGGCTTGGCGGCGGACGGCGTACCGGATGCGGAGCCTTCCCCCGCGGCGGGGGTTACCGCGGCGTCCCGTTCGCCATCCTCAAGGGCGACGCTCGGACCGAAGGGTGACGGCGTGTCCGCGGCAAGGGCGACCAGGTAGGGCTTGATCGGGCTCGGGAAGGACAGGTCGAAGGAGTGGCCGTCGTAGACCGGGTCGAAACTGCGGTTGGAGAGGAAGGCGAGGTATTTGCCGTCCGGGGTGAAAGAGGGTGATTCGTCGCGGAACCGGCCGTCGGTGACATCGATGATCGCCGCGCCCGTGCCGCCGTCGATCCTGGTGATCCGCAGACGGCTGCGGGAGCCGAAGGACGTGACCGGCTCGGACCAGCCGAGCCAGGCTGAGTCCGGGGACCAGCTGAATCCTTCGATGCTGCCTTCGCCGATGCTGCTCAGCAGGGACATCGTGCCCGTGCTTGTGTCGGCAAGGTAAATGTCACCGAAGGACGTCCCGACGGCGAGCCAGCGCCCGTCGGGGCTGGCTTCGATGGCGCTGGCCCGGCTGGGCTTGGGGAAGTCGATCCGCGTCAGCTCACCGGCTGCAGGCGCCTGCACGGCGGTGCCCGCACCGGCAAGGGCCTGGTGGCCGGCGCCGGGCGCGTCACTTCCACCAACGGCCGGCACTGCGGCTGTGACGGGGCTGGACACGGGGCTGGTTGCCGCGGCGGCGGTTGATCCTGAACCCGTTGACCCTGAACCGGTCAGCGCGGCTGCGGACACCGGCCTCGGCAAGGCCACTCCGGCGTCTTCGGACTGCCGTGTGGACTGCGGGCTCGACGGCGCTGCGGGCTGTGACGCCTTCGAGGCTGCCACAGGAGCGCCGGCCAGCGGCGCCGCAATAGCCTTCAGGTAGAGGGCCTCGACGCCGTCGTGGTCGGCCACATAGGCGATCCGGCCCTCGCCGAACGGGCGGGGCAGACGTGCCCGGACGCCCGGGGTGGCTTCGAGGACGCGGGACGGGCCGTCCTTGTGCCGCAGCCAGTGGACAGTTCCGTGCGATTCGACGGCGCTGGAGGTGCCGGTGTGGTCCGGGACCACGTCGCCGAGGTGCCGTGAGGGCTTCAGCGGGGCGGAGCGCCGTGCTTGCGAGGCCGACCCCAGCGTGATGTCGAGTTTGACGGCCTCGGCGTCAAGGCTGGCCAGCAGCCAGAGCTCGCCGGCCGATTCGAAGACGATGCGTTCCCCGTCGGTTGCGGCGTGACGGACGTAGAAGTCCTCGTGGTCCGTGTGGCGCCGCAGGTCGCTGCCGTTGGGCAGGACTGAGTAGAGGTTTCCGTAGCCCTCGTGATCGGACAGGAACGCGATCCGTCCCTTGACCCACAGTGGGTCCGTCAGGTTTCCGTCCAGCCCGGCGGCGAGCCTCTCGAATTCGCCGTTTCCGTCGGCGTCGATCCACAGCTTGCCGGCGGCGCCGCCCCGGTAGCGCTTCCACCAGGCCGGCTCACGGGACAGGACGCTCGAGAGCACCACGGGGCGTTCGTCGCCGACGACGGGACCGAAGGCAACCGATTCGACCGGGCCGAAGGGCAGCTCCTGCGCCCAGCCGCCGGTCACGGGGAGGCTGTAGGCGTGAGTGTGACGGCTGTCTGACTGGCGGAACGCGCTCGTGACCAGGACGTCGCCCTTGGGCGTGAAGCCCTTGACCCGGGTGGAGCTGTGGCCGAAGTAGCTCAGCTGGCGGTAGCCGCCGCCGTCGACGTCGGCTGTGACGACCTCCGGGGCCGTTCCCTGGACGACGGTCCAGACCAGGCGCTTTCCGTCTGGGGTGAAACGGGGGTTGCGGGCCGGCAGCTGCAGGGAGGACACGCGCCAGGCACGGCCCCCGCCCACGGGTGCAATCCAGACGTCGTCCTCGGCCACGAAGGTGACCAAATCGCCGTGGACATGCGGGAAACGGAAGTAGCTCGAGGGGGTCATCGTTCGATCATAGCGACAACGGCCCGCACGGCCCGGGAGGTTTCGCGGCCGTGCCGGGCATGGTGAGATGGATCATGCGAATCCTCATTGCCGGGGCCTCCGGGCTGATCGGAACTGCCCTTTCCAGCGCACTGCGCAGCGAAGGGCATGACGTCGTTGCCCTGGTCCGGCGCGCCCCGGCATCGCCGGCCGAGTTCCAGTGGGACCCCGCCGCCGGCCGGATCGACGAGACGGCGCTGAAGGGCGCGGACGCCGTGGTCAACCTCTCTGGCGCCGGAATTGGCGACCGGCCCTGGACCCGGGCCCGTGTCGACGAACTCCGCAGCTCCCGGCTGGGGGCGACGGGGACCCTGACGGCGGCGATGGCCCGGCAGGACACGCCGCCTGCGGTGTTCCTGAGCCAGTCCGCCTCCGGCTATTACGGCAACGCCGGCGCCGCCGTACTTCGTGAGAACGCGCCGGCCGGCAGCGGCACCTTGGCCCGGATCTGCGTCGACTGGGAGGCCGCGGCGCATGAGGCTCCCGCCGGCGTCCGCGTAGTTACCCCCCGCACAGGTGTGGTCCTGAGCCGATCCGGCGGCGCGCTGGGCCGGTTGTTGCCGCTGCTGCGCCTGGGCGTTGGCGGCCCGCTGGGCAACGGCCGGCAGTACTGGCCGTGGATCACCTTGCCGGATGTGGTCCATGCCTTCTCCTTCCTTCTTGCCGCGCCCCTGTCCGGACCGGTCAACGTCTGTGCCCCCGAAACCGCGGACGTGAACTCACTGATCGCGCAGCTGGCCGGTGCGCTCCACCGTCCGGCAGTGCTGCGCGTGCCCGCACCGGTGCTGCGGCTGGTGATGGGCCAGCTCGCCGAGGAACTGTTGCTCGCCAGCCAGCGGGTGGAGCCGGCGGCCCTGGCCGACAACGGCTTCGCCTGGCAGCACCCGTCGCTCGGCGAGGCCGCGGCGTGGGTGGCCGGACGCGATTAACCCAAGTCCGGCTCCGCGGCGAGGACCTGCGCAATCCGCCACCGTCCGTCAATGCTCGCCAGCACAAGCCTTAGCCTGATTTCCTCCCCGGCAGGGGCTTCAGCCACGACCTGACCGGCGGCATCGCGTTCCTGGTACGGCGAGGAGACGACGCTGATCTCCACCACGGTGCGGTCCGGCCCACCGTCGGCAAGAGTCTGCACGCGTGCCAGCGTGGTCTCGAAGCCGGCCAGGACGTGTCCGGCCGCCGTCAGCCGGGCGCCGATGCTGGCGTCCGCGTCCGCCGCCGCCGACGCAGGGACGTTCACCTGCTCCAGCAGGCGCACATCCCCGGTGCTGAAGGCCAGTGAGCGGAGTGCGGCGAGTCCCCGGACCGCTTCGCCGGGGTCCGCGGACTCCAGCCTGTCCCGAAGTTCGCGCGGGATGCCAGCAACGCCCGGCACTGACGCCGGCGACGTCTCTGTTGCCGCCGCGGGAGGCGGTGCGGCAAACAGTTCCGCGATCCCCGGACGCCACGATGCCGCGCCAAGCCCGGCCAGCAATGCCACCGCCAATGCGACGCCTGCCCACCGGTTCCGCCGACGCCGACGGCGCCGTGCCTCGAAAGTGCCGGGGCGGATACCGGGTTGGGTCCCGCTCCGGGTCGATTGCCGGAAGCCCTCCCCGGTGCGCTGCACTGTACCGTCCCGGACGTCGGACGAATCGCTGGGCTCAGCTATGGACCCGGCGCTGGACGCGGCGACGCCTCCGTTCCCGGTGTCTCGTCCCCGGTGGGAGCCTGGTCCGGAACCGGCGGCGGCGTGGCGTGCGGCACCCCCGGCTGCCGCGTGCCTCGCAGTCGCGACAGTGGATGTCCTGGCATGTGCCCCCGGCGGCGCCGCGAGGGGTACCTGGGGTGGAGCGAGGGGTACCGGCGGCGCTGGCGTGGGTGCACGTTCCGGCAGGGGCGCGCGGCTCACCGGGGTCTTGCGCAGCCACCCGAGGAGCCGCCGGGCACGCCGTTCTCGGGCGCTGCCGGCCAAGACGCGGCGGGTCAGCAATTGCGGTGCCACGCTCGCGTGGGCAGTGACGGAAAGGTCCACCGGCTCCGCCGCAGTGCTGCGATAGACCGCCGCGGCGAATTCGGCCGCCGAGGGCCTTCTGCGCCGGTCTTCGTCGAGTCCGGCTTCCAGTGCGGCGGCCAGCGCCGGGGGCACGTCGGGCACCAGGAATGGCAGCGGGGGACGCCCAGCGCCCGCGTCCGGTGGCCGGCCGGTCAGGCAATACCAGCCAAGCGCCGCCAGAGAATAGATGTCACGCTCTGGCTGGAGGCCCGCCCTGACGGCGTCCACAGGCGCCGGATCGGAAAATCCCTCCGTCCCGGCGGTGCGGCCGGACGCTGTGTCCGCCACCATCCGCGCGACGCCCAGGTCCGCCAGCAGCGGTTTCCCATGCGCCGTGAACAACACGTTGCCCGGCGAGAGGTCCCCGTGGGTGAAACCACGCGAATGCAGGTACTGCAGGGCCTGGGCCATGGGCGTCAGGACCGTCACCGTCTCGCCGGCACCGAGCCGCCCGCGTCCCGCGACCAGGTCTGCGACGGATCCTCCGGGCGCGTAGTCCAGCACCAGACCCAGGGCTTCCGTTCCCTCCGGCCCGGACCGCGCATCGTGGAGCCGCAGCACCATGTGGGCACGGAGCAGGTGGTCGTGATCCAGGGCCGAGAGGATCCGGACCTCCCGTCGCATGCCTTCCTCGGCTTCCTGGTCTGCGCTTCCACGGTCCACTTCGCCAGTCCCGCGGCCTGGCATTCCGCCGGCCTTGATGCCGGCGCCGAAGCACTTGAGGGCGTAATCGCGCCCTGTCGACCGTTCCGTTACCAGCCACACGGCGGCTGTGCCCCCGCGCCCCAGCAGGCGCCCGACGTCGTAACCGGGAACCTCAGGGGCGGCGCCGCCAGGGTCTGGGATCTCTTCCATACCCAAGGAATAGCCGATCCAGCGGAATCGCGCAGAAGTTATCCACAGGCATGAGAGCTTAAGCACACAAACGGGCTGAGGATGCGGCTGGGTCTAAGCTTGATGCCATGACTCTTGAGTTCAAACAGCTGGGTCTCGCCCCGGACTTCATTGATTACACGCGCGGCTGGGAAATCCAGCGCGAATTGCATGAGAAAGTCCTCGCGGGCACTGCGCCCAGCACCGTACTGCTGCTCGAACACGCCGCGGTCTATACCGCCGGCAAGCGCACCGAAGACCACGAACGGCCCTTCGACGGAACTCCCGTTGTTGCGGTAGACCGTGGCGGCAAGCTCACGTGGCACGGCCCGGGCCAGCTCATCGGCTACCCGATCATCAAGCTGAAGAACAAGGCCGGCATCCGCGACTACGTGGAGCGGCTGGAAGCCGTGATCATTGCTGTCCTGGCGGACTACGGCATCGACGCCGTACGGATCAAGGGCCGCGCAGGCGTCTGGATCGAGCAGGACGCGAAGGGCCCGGACCGCAAGATCGCGGCCATCGGCATCCGCGTCCACGAGGGCGTCACCATGCACGGCTTCGCGATCAACTGCAACAATGATCTGGCCCCCTACGGCCAGATCATTGCCTGCGGCATCAGCGACGCCGGAGTCACCACCATCGCCCAGGAAATTGGCAGGGACGTCACGCCGGCGGACCTCGTTTCGCGGATCACCGAAGAACTGCGCAACAATGAACAAGCCCTAGTTGCAACCCCAGAAGGAGCTCTACTGTGACACTGGCACCAGAAGGCCGGAAGATGCTGCGCATTGAGCAGCGAAACGCGGCCACACCGGTGGAACGTAAGCCGGAATGGATCAAGGCCAAGGTCCAGATGGGCCCCGAGTTCGTCCAGCTCAAGAACCTCGTCAAGAAGGAAGGCCGGTCCAGGCCATGGCGCTGCGCTACGCCACCGTGACCGGTGTGGCCCGCGACGACCTCGCCGACGAGGGTGTGTGGCTCTACGCCGAGACGGTCCGCAAGATCCACGAACTGAACCCGGGCACCGGCGTCGAACTGCTGATCCCGGACTTCTCCGGCAAGCCCGAGCACATCGAGGCSATCTGCGACTCCAAGCCCGAGGTCTTCGCCCACAACGTCGAGACCGTGCCCCGGATCTTCAAGCGGATCCGCCCGGCCTTCCGCTACGASCGYTCCCTGGACGTCATCACCCAGGGCCGCAAGCTCGGCATGGTCACCAAGTCCAACCTGATCCTGGGCATGGGCGAGACCCGTGAGGAGATCTCCGAAGCACTGCGTGACCTGCACGAGGCCGGCTGCGACCTGATCACCATCACCCAGTACCTCCGCCCCTCCGAGCGCCACCTTCCCGTGGACCGCTGGGTCAAGCCGCAGGAATTCGTGGACCTGCAGAACGAGGCGGACGAGATCGGCTTCCTCGGCGTCATGTCCGGGCCGCTGGTGCGCTCCTCCTACCGCGCCGGCCGGCTCTGGGCCACCGCGATGCGCAAGAAGGGCTGGGAAATCCCCGCCGAACTCGCGCACATCGAAAGCTCCGGCAGCACCCGCCAGGAAGCCAGCTCCCTGCTCGCCGC
>NZ_JBFTIA010000015.1:0-101246 GCF_056394525.1 Arthrobacter sp. 10N43
GGCTCCACCATGAGAGTGCCCGCAACGGGGAAGGACAGCGTGGGGGCGTGGAAGCCGAAGTCGATCAGGCGCTTGGCCACGTCCTCGGCGGTCACTCCGGTCCTGGCCGTCAGTTCGCGCAGGTCCAGGATGCACTCGTGCGCCACGAGGCCGCCCTCGCCCGTGTACAGGACCGGGAAGAACTCGTTCAGGCGGGCCGCGATGTAGTTCGCCGCCAGCAGGGCGGACTTGGTGGCCTCGGTGAGGCCCTGGCCGCCCATGAGCTTCACGTACGCCCAGGAGATCGGCAGGACGCCGGCGGAGCCGTAGCGGGAGGCGGAGATCGCAACTCCGGTTCCTGGTTCGGTAGCGCCGGCCTCGTGCGCGGCCTTGTTGGCGTCGCCCGGCATGAACGGTGCCAGGTGGGCCTTGGCCGCAACCGGGCCGACGCCGGGTCCGCCGCCGCCATGCGGGATGCAGAAGGTCTTGTGCAGGTTCAGGTGCGAGACATCGCCGCCGAACTGGCCCGGCTGGGCCAGGCCCACGAGCGCATTCAGGTTGGCGCCGTCGACGTAGACCTGCCCGCCGGCCGCATGCACGGAGTCGCACACCTCGCGGACGTCGGCGTCGTACACCCCGTGGGTGGACGGGTAGGTGATCATGATCGCCGAGAGGACGTCCTTGTTGGCCTCGATCTTGGCCTGAAGATCGGCGTGGTCGATCGTGCCGTCCGAAGCCGTAGCCACGACGACCACCTTCATGCCGGCCAGCACGGCCGAGGCCGCGTTCGTGCCGTGCGCCGAGGCAGGGATCAGGCAGACGTTGCGCTGGGCCTCACCGCGGGAGAGGTGGTAGCCGCGGATGGCCAGCAGGCCCGCGAGTTCGCCCTGGGACCCGGCGTTGGGCTGGATGGAGACCTGGTCGTACCCGGTGATCTCGGTCAAGTCCGCTTCCAGGCCCTCGATCAGTTCGCGCCAACCGGCCGTCTGCGAGTCCGGGGCGAACGGGTGGATGGAGGCGAACTCCGGCCAGGAGATGGCTTCCATCTCGGCCGTGGCGTTCAGCTTCATGGTGCACGAGCCCAGCGGGATCATGGTGCGGTCCAGGGCGAGGTCGCGGTCCGAGAGCTTGCGGATGTAGCGCAGCAGCTGGGTTTCGGAACGGTGGGTGTTGAACACCGGGTGCTGCAAGTAGTCGGAGGAACGCAGCACAGCCTCGGGCAGCTCGAAGCCCTTGGCCTCCACCACCGGACCGGCGCCAAAGGCGACCACCACCGCGGAGAGGACCTCCGCCGTCGTGGTCTCATCGACTGACACGCCAACTGTGTCCGCATCGATGAGGCGCAGGTTGATGCCGCGGGCCTCGGCAGCGTTAATGACCTTCCGGGCCTTGCCCGGAACGCGGACCGTGACAGTGTCGAAGAAGGCCTCGGCCACCAGTTCCCGGCCAGCGATCTTGAGCGTGGCGGCGAGGGCACGGGCGTTGTTGTGGACGGTCTGGGCGATGGCCTTCAGGCCCTCGGGACCGTGGTAGACGGCGTACATCGAGGAGACGATGGCCAGCAGCGCCTGGGCGGTGCAGATGTTGGAGGTGGCCTTCTCACGGCGGATGTGCTGCTCACGGGTCTGCAGGGCCAGACGGTAGGCGGGGACGCCCGCGTTGTCCTTGGAGACGCCAACAATTCGGCCGGGAAGCGTGCGTTCCATGCCTTCGCGCACCGCCATGTAGGCCGCGTGCGGGCCGCCGAAGAACAGCGGCACGCCCAGGCGCTGCGTGGAGCCGACGGCGATGTCCGCGCCCTGCTCGCCCGGAGGGGTGATCAAGGTCAGGGCCAGAAGGTCCGCTGCCACGGTGACCAGGGCGCCGCGGCCTTTGGCCTCTGCGATCACGGCGGACTGGTCCCACACCCGGCCGGAAACGCCCGGCTGCTGCAGGACGACGCCGTTGATGTCGCCGGCGGGCAGTCCCTGGGAGAGGTCGGCGACCTCGACCTCGAAGCCCAATGCGTCGGCGCGGCCCCGCACAATGGCGATGGTCTGCGGGAGGCAGTCGGCGTCGAGGACGGTCTTGCCGTCGCGGGCACCTGCGTTCTGTCCTGCGGACTTATTTGCCCTGCGCATCAGGAGCACGGCTTCGGCGACGGCGGTGGCCTCGTCGAGGAGGGACGCATTGGCGACCGGCAGCGCGGTGAGGTCCTGGACCATGGTCTGGAAGTTCAGCAGTGCCTCGAGCCGGCCCTGGGAGATCTCCGGCTGGTAGGGCGTGTAGGCCGTGTACCAGGCGGGGGCCTCGAGGATGTTGCGGCGGATGACCGGCGGCGTGACGGTGTCGTAATAGCCCTGGCCGATCATCTGCACGGCGGTCTTGTTCTTGGAAGCCAGCTTGCGCAGTTCGGCCAGCACCTCAACTTCGCTGAGGGCGCTGTCCAGGCTGAGCGGCTTTTCCTGGCGAATGGAAGCGGGGAGTGCATTGTCTACGAGGCCGTCTACGCTGTCGTAGCCGACGGCCTTGAGCATGGTGTCGATGTCTGTTTGGCGGCGCGCACCGATATGGCGGTCTGCGAACGTGGACGGGGACGACTGAATCGTCATGAGGAACTCCATAATTCAGGTGGCACATAGTGCCACGATGATTCGGGTTCCTCCCCGCTCTGTATTGGACCTGAGAGTTTCCGCGTTGCCTGCTGTTAGCAGGCGCCACTTGCACCGTCGGTGAGCCCGGTTTCCCGGACTGCTTTCCAGAGTTGCCTTGCCGCGGCGGTACGTGGGCCTGAGAGATTCCTGGGGAGGATTTGCTCCTACGGCGCCTGCTGAACGTACCGGCAGGACTCTCCCGCCGCAGATCATAAGCTGTGCCACTGGTGGGTGACACGGCTCACACGTTACTTGTTGCGGGGGCCGGTTGCAAGAGGTGGGTCCGTATGACGCGTTGTTTGACGATAACAACCGCAAGCCGGTCCGCGTCCGCGAGGCTAGGCCAACTAGTCCGCCGGCCGGGGAGGTTCGTGGAGGCCGAATGCCGAGCCTTGGAGGTATGGCACGGCACCGGAGTCGCCGGAAGCGGACGACGGCGGGAAGTCCAGCTGGCCCTCGTGCATCGAGATGCTCGCTCCGGCCGGGCTCTGCCAGACTCCGGTCAGTTCGCAGTGGGTGCCCGTGGCTTGCCGCCGCGGCGCTGAGAGTTTGACGATCCTGCGTGCCCGTTTCTCGGCTACGGGAAATCTCTTCTTCACGATGACGCTCCTGTCCGTTCCCGGTAGGTGCTTTCGGGAACATCAGTGATGAACATGTGTCCGGGGGCGTGGCTGATGGCGAAGGCGGGCCTTGATGCCATCACTGCGCTCTGCGGCGTCACGCCGCAGGCCCAGAAAACCGGCACTTCTCCCGGCCGGATCTCCACCGCGTCGCCGAAGTCGGGGAGGTTGATGTCGGCAATGCCGAGGTCCCCGGGCGTCCCGACGTGAACCGGGCTGCCGTGAACCTTAGGTACTTCCGACGTCACCCTGATGGCCGTTTGGACCAGTTCGGGCGGCATCGGGCGCATGGAGACCACCATCGGCCCGTGGATTCGGCCGGCAGGGGTGCACTCGATGTTCGTGCGGTACATGGGGACGTTGCGGCCGGTTTCGGTGTGCCGGAGCGGGACGCCCGCGCTGGCAAGCGCGGCTTCGAAGGTGAAACTGCAGCCGATGAGGACGCCTACCATGTCATCACGCCAGACCGATGCGACGTCCGTGACTTCGCCGGCAAGTTCGCCGTCCACCCACACCCGGTAGGCCGGGATGTCAGTGCGGATGTCCGACCCCGCGGCGAGGGCGCTCTGGTACTGTCCCGCCGGGATTACGTCGATGACGGGGCAGGCTTTGGGGTTGAGCCGGCAGAATTCGATGAATTCGTCGGCGTAGTCCGCCGTCACCGCTATCAGGTTTGCCTGGGTGTAGCCGTCGCTCCACCCGGAGGTGGGGGTGACCAGGCCGCTGCGGAACTTCAGGCGCGCATCGGAGGGTGCCAGGTGTGCGTTGGCCTGGTTCATCGGGCCTCCACCAGCTCATTTACAGCCGGCTCATTTTCCACCAGCTCAGTTGAAGGCTGCAGGTACTCCTGGTCCTCGGCAACGTCGGAGTCCCGGCCCAGGGCCAGGCCCACCAGGGTCAGGAGGCAGGCAACGCTGAGGTAGATGGCAACCGGGACCCAGCTGTTGAAGGTGCTCAGCAGGAGGGTGAACATGAACGGTGCGATTGCGCCACCGACGATTCCGGCGAAGGTGTAGGCCAGCGAACTGCCGGTGGAGCGGAGCCGCGGCGAGAACTGTTCAACAACGAACGCGGCCTGGGGTCCGTACATAAACGAGTGGCAGAGCAGGCCCAGCACCGTTCCCACGATCAGCATGACCGGGGATCGACCTTCGAGGACGATGAAGAACAGGTACCCCCAGACGGCGGCGGCCACTGCGGCGATTGCGTAGACCAGCCGGCGGTTGATGTGGTCGGAGATGGCCCCGGCGAGCGGCATGGTGAAAATCTGGAGTGCCGAACCGATCAGGACGGCCACCAGCACTTGGCCGCGGTCGAAGCCAAGTTTCTGAATGCCGTAGGTGAGCATGAAGACGGTGCACAAAGCGTAGAGGACGTCCGGGCCGATGCGGCTGAGCATGGCTGCGATGAGGGGGCGGCGCTG
Organism: Arthrobacter sp. 10N43; assembly: GCF_056394525.1. NCBI lineage: Bacteria > Bacillati > Actinomycetota > Actinomycetes > Micrococcales > Micrococcaceae > Arthrobacter > Arthrobacter sp. 10N43. Next base: position 4,656 of record NZ_JBFTIA010000015.1, read on the forward strand.
GGTTGCCAGGACTTCGCGGATGGGGGACTTGGGCTTGTCTCCTTTGGCTTCCATGGCCTTGAAGATGGGGGTGTCTTCAAGCTTGAGCCGGATCCAGAGCCCGAAGGCCACCAACAGGGCCGAGATCAGGAAGGCAATTCGCCAGCCGAAGTTCAGGAAATCCTCTTCGGACAGGGCCATGGTCAGGACGGCAAGCACGCCGTTGGCCATCAGGTTACCGGCGGGCGGGCCGATCTGCGCGGCGGATGCCCAGAAGCCGCGACGGTTCGGGTCACCGAATTCACTGGAGAGCAGCACTGCCCCGCCCCACTCGCCGCCGACGCCAACACCCTGCGCGAAGCGAAGGAAGACCAGGATGGCGGGGGCCATGATGCCGATGTTGCCGTACGTGGGCAGCAGGCCGATGAGGAACGTGGCGGCGCCGATCAGCATGAGCGTGATGACCAGGATCTTCTTGCGGCCGATCTCGTCGCCGAGCCGGCCGAAGATGATGCCGCCGACGGGCCGGGAAATGTAGCCCACGGCGTAGGTGGAGAAGGCCAACAGGGTGCCCGTGACAGGGTCCGAGGCCGGGAAGAAGATCAGCGGGAAAACGATCGCGGCCGCGGCGGAGTAGACAGCGAAGTCATAGAACTCCAGTGCGGTTCCGGTCAGGCTGGCCGCGAATGCCTTGTACATGCCCTTGCGCCCTACAAAGGGCTTCGGGTCAGCGGGGGCCGTTACGGATGAAGCGGCCATGTGTACCTCCATGAAGAGTGTGGATGTCAGCCAAGTGCGGGCGGCTGGTGTTGGTGCGCCTTGTCGGTCCGGGCCTGCGGCGATGCGGGTCGGGACATTCGGGTGCGTGTGCGGCTACCGTGATGGGCTGCGGAAGTCGGGACTGCGTTCAATAAATGGATCAATTGTTGGATTGTTGAACAATCCGAATTGTTGAACAATTTACGCGACGCAGGTCACATCGTCAAGGGGTTGAGGGTGATGCGGTCGTCGCGGCAGCCACCGGGTATAGCCGGATTTAAGGCGCCGAAGCGCTGCCTCAAGGCCTCAGGCCGCGTTCTCAGGGCACCGCGGCAGTGCTGGTTTCAGGGCAGCACGAACGACGACGGCGGGACAACCCGCCGTCGTCGTCTTATTTTTTGTGGTTCTGGGTTCTTGAGGTTCTGGTTTCTTGAGCTGGGAGTGTCTACCCCGGAGGCGGAAGGGCGCCATAGCTATGGGGCATCGAATGAGGATTGGTCGGCCGGTCCTCGTCGGAGGATGCGGGCTCCCTGGTGTCGTAACTGCGCGCCGTCTTTAGGTTCCGCGATCGCTTGTACAGACCCACGGCGACCAAACCGAGGCCAGCGGCTAGAAGCGCGAGTCCCAGCACGAACACTGCCGCCGCACCCTGTCCGGCGCTGCCCGAGAGCACGTCAACCAGTGGCATCGGTAGCGTGAACAACGTGGCCACCAGCAATATCGAGCCCGCTGCGATTTGCCATGTTCCTTTGGACTGCATGGTTCCCCCTCCATGTTTCGCGTGTCAGCCTTGCGGCCCAGTAAACCCGAAGGGTGCGTTTTTAGATAGGGCCGCCTCCGGGTGCTGGGCCCGAGAAAGTCGCGGGCACCAGGCGCCGGGCCCGGCCTATCATGGGGATCACGGGACGAAATGTAAGCGGGGGCCGCTTGGCATGACCAGCGAACGCGAACGCAGTGACGCGCCAACGGGTGGCGTTGCGCTGGTGACCGGCGCGAGCCGCGGTGTCGGCCGGGGCATCGCGCTTGCCCTTCAGGCCGCGGGGTTCCGGGTTTATGGCACGGGCCGGTCGATCGAGCAGGCGGACCTCCCGCGGGAGATCGTGCGCCTGCGCTGCGACCATCTCAACGATGACGAGACCGCGCACGTGTTCGACACGATCCGGACCGAGGGCGGCCGCCTCGACCTGCTGGTCAATTGCGCCTGGGGCGGGTACGAGAAGATGGTCGAAGGCGGCGCGTTCACGTGGCCGGCACCGTTCTGGGAGCAGGCGCCGCATCGCTGGACCGGCATGATGGACGCCGGCGTCCGCGCCGCATTTGTGTGTTCGGCGCACGCGGCGCGCATGATGATGCGGCGGCACCGCGGCCTGATCGTCAACATCAGCTTCTGGGCCGCGCAGCGCCACCTCGGCAACACGATCTACGGCATCGCCAAAGCGACGACGGACAAGATGACCTCCGACATGGCCGTCGAGCTCAGACCGTTCGACATTCCGGTCATCTCGCTCTACCCCGGACTGGTCCGCACCGAGGCGGTCCTGGCCGCGGCGGAAAGCGGTGCATTCGATCTCTCGACCAGCGAAAGCCCTGAGTTCATCGGCCGGGTGATCAATGCGCTGTTCCATGATCCGGACCTGATGACGCGGACCGGCCAGGTGCTCATCGCCGCTGCGGTGGCGAAGGAGTTCGGCGTCCTGGACATCGACGGAAATTCGCCGCCGGCGCTGACGCTTGCGGATATCTAGGACGCCGAGGCGGACGACGGCGGGACGTGCCGCCGTCGGGTTTCCCGGGCGCCGCATGGGCCTCGGGCTGTTGGCCGGAAACCCGTGCCCGGGTGCGATCCCAGTGCAGAGGGGGCGTCTTTCATTGGGTGAGCCTTTCATTGGATGAGGAGCGGCCGCATGATAGGCGCATGACCCCCATCGCATCAGCCGACGAATCCGCCGTTGCGAAAGCCCACCGCGAGCTCGAAGCGGCCGGCGTCCGCACCGTGATCGGCACGGTGGTGAATGCTTCGGGCATCACCCTGGCCAAGAGCGTTCCGCTGGCGCGGCTCAAGATCTTCCACGAATCCGGGATGGGCGCCGCCCCCGTCTGGCACGTCTTCACCATCGACGGCGGGATAGCGTTCACGGACAGCATCACCACCGTCGGCGATATGCGCCTGAAGATCGACATCGCGGGACTTCGTGTCCTGCCCGGCGGCCGCGCATGGGCACCGGCCCGCCTTTTCGAACAGGATGGAGCCGCCTCTCCGGCCTGTGCCCGCGGTTGCCTGGCCGACATCGAGGGCAGCCTGGTCGAGGCCGGGTACCAGGCGCTCGTGGGCCACGAACTTGAATTCTTTCTCGTCGCCCCGGATGGTTCAGCGCTGGAAACCGCGCCCTGGGTTCCGTACGGGGCAATGGGCCTTCTGGACCGATCGGAATTCCTCGATGACCTGCTGTCAGCGCTGAACCAGGCCGGGCTTCCCCTGGAGCAGCTTCACGCCGAGTACGGCAGGAACCAGTTCGAGTTTTCCCTTCCCCCGGCCCCGCCGGTCCAGGCCGCGGACACGGTGGTCCTTGCCAGGATTATCGTGGGCATCGTCGCCAGGGCCCACGGCATGATGGCCTCGTTCTCGCCGTCGCCCTTTCCCGGCAGCGTTGGGAACGGCGCCCACCAGCACTTTTCGCTTCGAAAGAACGGAGTGCCGCTGTTCTCCGGCGGCAGCGGACCGCGCGGCATCTCCGCCGAGGGAGGCGCTGCCATTGGCGGAATCATCGCAGGGCTCCCGGATGTCCAGGGCTTCCTCACGGGGTCAGTTTTGTCCGGAAGCCGGTTGGCGCCCGGCACGTGGTCGGGTGCCTACTTGTGCTGGGGCCTGGAAAACCGGGAAGCCTCGGTGCGCTTCCTGCGCGAGGGCCAGGGCAATCCGCACGGAGCCAACGTCGAGGTGAAAATCGTCGACCCGTCGTCGAACGTCTATTTGGCCTCGGCGGCCATCCTTGCCCTCGCCCTTGACGGTATCCGCGGCGGACGCCGGCTTCCGGAGGAGATCCCCGGTGACCCCGGGCGGCTTTCGGACGAGGAACGGCAGCAGGCAAACGTCCGAAAGCTCTCAGACTCCCCCGCCGCCATCATCGACACCCTAGACAACTCAGGCCTTGCCCGCAGGCTTCTCGGAGACGCCGTCATCGACGCCACGGTGGCCGTCCGGCGCTACGAACAGCGCATCGCAGCCGAACTCACTCCGGACGAGCTCGCCGAACGCTTTCGACTTGCCTGGTCGATCTGATGGCGGGCGGTGACTTCCCGGACTTCGTCGAACACGTCAGCCTTGTCGATCACCACGTGCATGGCGCGTTTCACGCCGACGGTGATGAGGCACGCTTTCAGAACTCGCTGAACGAAGGGAACACCGAACCGCTGGCCAACCCCGGAGACGCCTACAACACACAAATCGGGCTCGCCATCCGGCGCTGGTGCAGCGGCATTCTTGATCTGCCCCGGCACGCCTCACCGGCGGAATACTGGAGCCGTCGCGCCGAGCTTGGAGAACTCGAGGTCAGCCGGCGCATGACCCGCGCTGCCGGGGTAAGCGACTGGCTGATCGACACAGGACTGGACGCCGCTGACTATCTCGGCATGGCCGGCATGGCTGAGGTCTCCGGCGGGCGAACCCACGAGATCGTTCGGCTGGAACTGCTCGCCGAGTCGCTGATCCGGGAGATTGCCAACCCGGCAGACTATGTCGACGAGTTCGGCCAGCGGCTCCACGACCTCACCCGCAGCGCCGTGGGCGTCAAAACCGTTCTCGCCTACCGCGCAGGATTCGACCAGGACCTCAGCCGGCGCACACCGGCGGCGGTCACTGAGGCAGCCCGCCGCTGGCAGCAGAACCCGCGCGCTGGCACCAAGGCGAGGCTCACCGACGTGACCCTCATTGCCCACGGGATCCATGCGGCCGTGTCGATGAAGCTTCCCGTGCAGTTCCATGTCGGATTCGGCGACCGAGACCTGGACCTCCACAAGACCAATCCCCTGTACCTGTTGGATTTTCTGCGGTCCGCCGAAGTCCGGGACGCACCCATCATGCTGCTCCACTGCTATCCGTTCGAGCGCGAAGCCGGCTACCTTGCCCACGCCTTCGAAAACGTCTACATCGACGTGGGCCTCGCCGTGAACTACACCGGGTCACGGAGCCGGGATCTGGTGGCCCGCTCCTTCGAGCTGGCGCCCTTCACGAGGATCCTGTACTCCTCCGACGCCCTCGGCCCGGCCGAACTTCACTACCTCGGGGCGAGGCTGTGGCGCAACGCAATCGCCAAGGTGGTGGGCGGATGGATCGCCGACGACGACTGTTCGGAGGCGGACGCCCGCAGGATCGTGCAACTGGTCGCGCGCGAGAACGCCCGCCGCGTGTATGCGCTCCCCTGAGCGGGCGCCGCCCTGTGTCTAGCTTGGCTAGCCGTTGAATTCGGCCGGGTGCGGGCCCGTGCGGCCGTCCCGTTCGAGGCTGTCGATGACTGCCAGCTCGTTCGCTGACAGGTCGAAGCCGAACACGTCCAGGTTTTCGCTGATCCGCGACGGCGTGACCGACTTGGGAATGATGATCCGTCCCTGCTGCAGGTGCCAGCGCAGGATCACCTGCGCCGAGCTCCGGCCGTACCGGGACGCGATATCAAGAATGGCCGGATCCTCGAGGAGGGCTCCCTGGGCCAGCGGGCTCCAGGCCTCGGTGGCGATTCCGTAGGCGGTATTGAAGGCACCGATATCCCGCTGCTGCAGGGCCGGGTGCAGCTCCACCTGGTTGACCGCCGGCACCGTACCGCCGAGGTCGATGAGCGTCTGCAGGTGTTCGGGCAGGAAATTGGAAACGCCGATCGCCCGGACCCGGCCGTCGGCCAGCAGCTTCTCCAGGGCCAGCCAGGAGTCCGCGTATTTGCCCAGCCCGGGAGCGGGCCAGTGGATCAGGTAGAGGTCAAGGTAGTCCAGGCCGAGCTTGTCCAGGCTGGACTCGTAGGCCGCGAGGGTGGCGTCGTAGCCGAGGTCTTCGATCCAGAGCTTGGAGGTGATGAACAATTCGTCGCGGGCAATCCCGGATTCCGCCAGCGCACGTCCGGTGCCTGCCTCGTTGCCGTAGATCGCGGCGGTGTCGATGCTCCGGTAGCCGGCGGCGAGAGCGGCGCTGACCGCGGCGGTGGTGTCGTCGTCGGGCACCTGGAAGACGCCGAAACCGATCTGCGGCATCTGGACCCCGTTATTGAGCGTGACGGTGGGAATGGCGGTCATGGTTTCTCCTGAAGTCAGATTGGGTAGCGGGAGGTCGGTGGCCAGCCGAAGAAGTAGGGCGCGTACGCTAGTAATTGCAGGCGCTGTGTTTATTGTTGCACAAAGATATATAGCGCGCAAGCAACTACTTTCGACCACGGGCCGCCGTTCAGCTCCGCTATTCAGCCCAGTCGGCGTCGTCGTAGGGGCGCCCCCGGAAGTGGACGCGGAGGTACTCCTCCACCACGGCCGCCCCCAGCTCCCCGGTCTCCGGCGCCACCACCCGGCCGTCGATGCGGCGGACCATGCGCTGGACAAATCGTTCCAGGCCAGGGTCGTCTCCGAGCCGGAAGAACGTGGCCTGCGTGCCGGCCCGTCCCAGGCGGTCCAGTTCGGCCACCGTGACGCGGATGGTCTCCGGGTCCGGCGGATAGCAGAACCAGGACTCGCCGTCGGCCAGCAGGTGGGCGGTGGGTTCGCCGTCAGTCACCACCAGGAGGACGGGCTGCATGGACGGGTGCTGGCGGAAGAAGCGGCTGGCCAGCAGCAGTCCGTGGTGCAGGTTGGTGCCCTGCTCCCGCAGGGCCGGCAGGGCCGTGAGCTCGCCGATGTCCATGGTCTGCGCGTAGCGGCCGAACGTGATCAGCTGCAGCCGGTCGCCGCGGAACCGGGTGGAGACGAGGTGGTGCAGGGCTAGCGCGGTGCGTTTCATGGGCACCCAGCGTCCCTCGGCGGCCATCGAGAAGGACACGTCGGCCAGCAGGACGACGGCGGCCTGCGTGCGCGCCTCCGTCTCCGTCACCTCGATGTCCTCCACGGCCAAGCGCAGTCCGCGGCCCGGATCACCGCCGTCGGCGATAGTGCGGCGGATCGCGTTGGTCATGGTCCGGGTGACGTCCCACGGCTCGGCGTCGCCGAACTCCCACTGGCGGCTGGAACCGGTCTGCTCCCCAGCCGCCCCAGCAACGCGCGTGTCCCGGCGCCCCTGCCGGCCGGAGAGTTGCTTGGCGGTGTCCCGCAGCAGCGACCTGCCCAGCCGCCGCATGGCCTGGGGCGACAACCGGAGATCCCCGTCCGCCCCGCGCCGGAGGTAGCCGCCGTCCTGCATTGCCCGCTCGATCTCCGCGAGGGTGCGGGCCGTCACGGTGGCGTTCTGTCCCAGCTGGCGGGCCAGTGCGTCCAGGTCCAGGTCGTCGAGGCTTGAGCCGCTGTAGGACTGGGAGAGCTGTTCGGCCAGTTCGTCGAGTTCGGCGATGTCCTGGAGTACCCCGGTGCCGTCGCCGAGCCCGAGTCCCTCCTCACCGTCGAAGCGTTCGGAGCCGGTCCAGTCCTCACCGGGGCGCAGGGCGCGCAGGCTGTCGTCGAGCTGGTCGAGCTCGGCCATGAGGTCGGGCGAGCCGAATGCCTGGGCGGAGAGCCGCATCAGTTCGTCGCGCTGCTCGGCGGACATGGAGCGCAGGAGCCGTTGGGCGGCGGCGGCGCGCTGAGCGAGCGCGTCCACGAGCTCCTCGACGGATTGTGGATTCTCCGGAAAGAAGTGGCCGTGCCGGGCCATGAAACCCTGGAAGTCCGCGTCCGTGTCCTCGCCGCGCCGGTGTTTGCCGAGGAGCTCGTTGAGGTCGTGCAGCATTTCGCTCACGGCCGCGCGGTCCTCATCGGTGGCTCTCTCGAGTGCTTCCTTCATGCCGGCGAACCGCTGGTCAAGGAGTTCGCGGCCCAGCAGATCCTTGATCCGCTCGTAGGCCTCGCGCGCGGTGCTGGACTGCCAGTCATAGGAGGCGAGTTCGTTGACCGCTGCCGCCGTGGAGCGGGGCAGGTTCTGCAGCTGCATCTCCCGGATGGCGCGATCAGTATTGTCCATCATGGCGTCGCGGGCGAGCTGTTTGCGTTCCTCCAGGACGGCCGTGTCGAGCAGTTTCTGGACTTCGCTGAGGGTGCCGTCCAGCCGGTGGCGGCTGAGGAGTTCATTCCGGCGCTGCTGGACGCGGCTGGCGAGGTCGTCGAGGCCCTCCCGGCTACGGCCTCCGCGCCGGAGGAATTCCTGCAGGGCGTGCCGGGGCGAGTAGCCGGCCATGACGTCCTCGGCCACGGCGTCGAGCGCCTCCGCCAGGTCCACCGGCGGGGCGAGCGGATCCGGTCCTCCGGCGTACCGGCCATACCTTGACCGGTTGTGAGCGCTCATGGGCCCTCCCGTCCCTAACTTTGGACTGCTAGCCGTAGATCGTTTCTTCGTCGTCGGAATCCTTGGAGATCCGCCGGGCGAGGTAGAGACCTTCCAGCGCAAGTTCGACGGCGGCGGCGCGCTGCCCGTCGTTATTCGCGCCCAGGCGCTCACTGACTTCCTCGTACAGGCGGGAGCCGTTGAGGTTCGGAAGGTTGTGGAGGAACTCCCGCGCCGTGACCAGTTCCCCGGTGGTCACCGTGGTGTGGCCGTCGAGAGCGGCCACCAGCGGACCCATGTCGAGTCCGTGAAAGTGCGCCCGCACGGCTTCTGCGGTTGCTGTGCGCAGGAGGTGGTCCAGGACGGCCTGTTCCCGCCCTTCCTCACCCGACTCGAACTCAATCTTCCCCGAGAGGACGTCCACTGCGGCCTCCAGGTCAACGATCCTGGCGACGGCTTCCTCCTCGCCGCGCACGCTGGCCCGGCGCAGGGCCGCCGCGGCGACGGTTTCCGCACCTGCGATGCCGAACCGCGCGGAAACCCCGGAGGTCTGGTTGACCGCGGGAGACTGCCGCAGCGCCCGGGTGTAGCGGGCCAGGATCTCGAGGATGACGGGCGGGACGCTGGCCACCAGCTGCCCCTCCTGGCGGATGACGGCGACCTCGTCGTCGAGCTCTATCGGGTAGTGGGTGCGGATTTCGGCACCGAAGCGGTCCCGCAGGGGCGTGATGATCCGGCCGCGGTTGGTGTAGTCCTCCGGGTTGGCGGACGCGACCACCAGTACGTCCAGCGGCAGCCGCAGCACGTAGCCGCGGATCTGGATGTCGCGTTCCTCCATCACGTTGAGCATCGAGACCTGGATCCGCTCGGCGAGGTCGGGGAGCTCGTTAATGGCGATGATCCCACGGTTGGAGCGCGGGACCAGGCCGTAGTGGATGGTTTCCGGGTCCCCGAGGCGGCGGCCCTCGGCCACACGCATCGGGTCGACGTCGCCGATCAGGTCCGCGACGGAGGTGTCCGGCGTCGCGAGCTTTTCGACGTAGCGTTCCGAGCGGTGGCGCCACGCCACCCGGAGCCGGTCCCCCTCGGTGAGGACGCGGGCGCGGGAGTGTTCCGTGATCGGTTCGTACGGGTGTTCGTTCAGTTCCGATTCCTCGATCACCGGCGACCACTCGTCCAGCAGCCCGGCCAGGGTGCGCAGGAGCCGCGTCTTGCCCTGTCCCCGCTCGCCGAGCAGGACGATGTCGTGCCCGGCGATGAGGGCACGTTCAAGCTGGGGAAGGACGGTCCGGCTGAACCCGAACAGACCGGGCCACGGATCGCGGCCCGCGGCGAGCGCGGCGAGCAGGTTGTCGCGGATTTCGCGGCGCAGGTCTTTGTGAACGTGGCCGGCGGCACGCAATTCACCAACAGTGAAGATATCGGGGCGATCACTCACTCCTCTACGGTAGTCCTCGACTGTGCGGGGAATCGAGGGATTTTGCGGATTCCTGCGCAAGGTCCTGCGGAGACCCCTACCGCTACGCGGCTGCCCCACCCCTCGCAAGCTCGGGCGGGGACCCCTGCCGCTACGCTTAGACCTGATGACTGCTGCAACGCCGCCGGCACCATCGGCGCCACCATCCGGACCGCCGTCGGGACCCTCATCGGAGCCTCGGGGCACGATCCTCCTTCTGGTGCGCCACGGGGAGACGCCGACTACCGGCAAGGTCCTGCCGGGGCGGGCCCCGGGACTGCATCTTTCCGACTTGGGCCGGGCCCAGGCTGAACGGGTCGCCGAGCGTCTCGCCGGTTTGTCCGTCGATGCCATCTATTCCTCGCCGCTCGAGCGCGCTATGGAAACGGCGGAGCCCACAGCAGCCCGCGCGGGACTTGAAGTGAAGCAGGACGCCGGCCTGCTCGAATGCGACTTCGGCGAGTGGACCGGCGCCTCCCTCGCCGAACTGGCGGGTCTCCCGCAGTGGCAGACCGTGCAGCACAGCCCCTCCTCCTTCCGCTTCCCGAACGGCGAGAGCTTCAGCCAGATGCAGGCGCGGATCGTCGGAGCCCTCGAGGCCCTGTGCGCAGCCCACGCCGGCGGCGTCGTGGTGTGCTTCTCCCACGCCGACCCCATCAAGGCCGCCGTCGCCCACGCCCTGGGCACGCACCTGGACCTCTTCCAGCGGATCGTCATCAGCCCGGGGTCGGTGTCGGCTATTTCTTTTGTGGAGGGTCAGGCACCCGCCGTGCTCATGGTGAATTCGACGTCGGAACCCCTCAGCGGGCTGAGGGGGCCGTGATGAAGCTGGGGCTGACGGTAAATCGGGGCAGACGGTGTCCGGCCGGGAGCTGACGCTGCTGGCCGAGGGCAGCGTCGAGCTGCTCGGACGCCTCCCGCGCAGCAGCAACGAGACATTCCTCGTCCAGGTTTCCTGCGGTGAAGACTCCGCTTGGGCTGTCTACAAGCCGGAGGCCGGGGAACAGCCGCTGTCCGATTTCGAGCCGGGGCTGTACCGGCGGGAGCGCGCGGCCTACCTGCTCAGCGAGTCCCTGGCATGGGGACTCGTGCCGCCGACGGTGATCCGGGAGGAAGCCCCGTTGGGGATCGGTTCGCTGCAATGGTTCATCGAGTGCGACTTCCGTGAGCACTACTTCACCCTGTACGCCGACGCCCCCGAGACCCACCGCGACCTGGCGCAGATCGCACTGTTCGACTACGTCGCCAATAACACCGACCGCAAGAGCGGGCACGTGCTGCGCGGTGACAACGGGCGGGTGTGGGGCATCGACCACGGGCTGTGTTTCTCGGCTGGTTTCAAACTGCGCACGGTGATCTGGGACTTCGCGGGCGAACCCATCCCGGATGCTTTGCTCGAGGACATTGCCCCGCTCGCGGAGGCGGTACCTCCCGAGTTGATTGAACTTCTCGACGACGGGGAGGTCACCGCCCTGCAGCACCGTGTTCAGCGCCTGCTGCGCACCCGGGAGCTGCCGGTGGACCGCACCGGCATGCGTTACCCGTGGCCGCTGGTTTAGACAATCTCCCGTGGGCTGCCCCTGCCCTACGGCCGGGTCAGCTCGCCGATCTTTCGTTCCAGGGCGGCGCGTTCGGCCGCGTTGGTGCACAGCGCGACGGCCTGTTGCAGGGCGGACTGCGCCTCACCGCGGCGGCCGAGCCGGGTCAATAACTCGCCCCTGACGGCCGGCAGCAGATGCGAGCCGTTAAGTTCGCCCCGGGATGCGATCGCGTCGACCAGTTCCAGCCCGGCGCCCGGGCCCGATGCCATGGCCACCGCCACCGCGCGGTTCAGTTCGACCACCGGCGACGGCGCCAGCCGCCCCAGGGCCTCATAGAGGATGACAATCCGCTGCCAGTCCGTTTCCGCGACGGAGGGGGCCACCGCGTGGCATTCGGCGATGGAGGCCTGCAGCCCGTAGGCGCCGAGCCCGCGGCCGGCCCCCGCGGCCTTCGCCAGCGCGGCGCGGCCGCGCCGGATCGCCGACTGGTCCCACAACCGTCGGTCCTGGTCCTCCAGAAGGACCGGGCGGCCGGAGGTATCGAGCCTCGCGGGGAAGCGCGCGGCCGTCAGTTCCATCAGTGCAAGCAGGCCGAACACCTCTGGTTCGGGCGCCAGCCGCGTGAGCACCCGGGCCAGGCGGCGCGCTTCGCCTGCCAAGTCCGTGCGCATCCAGGATTCACCGCCGGACGCGAAGGAACCCTCCGTGAAGATCAGGTACGCGACTTGGAGCACCGAGCCAAGCCGTTCGGGGAGTTCGTGCGTTTCCGGCACGGCAAAGGGAACGTGGGCGGCGGCCAACGTCTTCTTGGCCCGGGTGATGCGTGCCTGGATGGTCGGCACCGGAACCAGGAACGCCTTTGCGATCTCGTCGGTGCCCATGCCGCCCACCACGCGCAGGGTCAACGCGATCCGCGCTTCCCTGGACAAGACGGGATGGCAGGAGATGAACATCAGGGCCAGCACGTCGTCGTCGATCGCGTCGGGGTTGAACAGCGAATCCGCGCCCGGTTCCGCCTCCGAAAGGTCCCGGGCCAGCAGGGCGTATTTTTCGTCGCGCGCGGCACGCCGCCGGAAGGTGTCCACCGCCCGGCGCCTGCCGGTGGTCAGCAGCCAGCCCACCGGTTCCGCGGGAATCCCATTCACCGACCACGACACGAGGGCCTCGGCGAGCGCCTCCTGCGCCAGGTCTTCGGCCAACGGGAAATCGCCGGTGTAACGGGCAAGGGCGCCGACGATGCGGGCGGACTCCATGCGCCACACCGCTTCGACGGCGGCCCTTGCCGCGTTGCTGCTCACTGCTGTTTTGGGCTGGGCAGTCCGGATTGGCTGGTTCAGACCTGGCCGGTCTGCTCGCGCCAGGCGCGTTCCTTCTGGATCCATTCATTGTCCTGCGGGAACTCGTCGATGGAGGGTACCCGGCGGATCTCGGTCTTGGTGCCCGCCGTCATGGGGGCCCGTTTGGCCCACTCGATGGCTTCCTGCTTAGATGCGACGTCGAGGATGTAGTAGCCGCCGAACAGCTCCTTGGTCTCGCCGTAGGGGCCGTCAGTGACCACCGGGGTGTCGCCGGTAAAGTCCACCACGACGCCCTCCTTGGGATCATCCAGGCCCTCGGCCGCCAACAGGACGCCGGAGCGGATCAATTCGTCATTGAATTTGCCCATGATCTCAAGCATTTCGTTGAAGTCGGCCTTCTCGAAGTTGGCGTACGACTCATCGGTGCCGCGCATGATCAACATGTACTTTGCCATTTCAATCTCCTAGGTTGTGGAAAGTCGCCCTCCGACCTTCTCACCCACAGGTCGAACAGCGCGAGGGAAAATCGACACGGTCCCGAAAATTCATTTGGCGCGGCCTATGGCAGCTCACGGCTTGCCCGCGGCATCCATGTTGCGGCCAATTGTCATGGGCCGGTCCCCTGCCCAACACCACGACGACGGCGGGACTTCCCGCCGTCGTCGTGATCCTGGACCACCTTCCGGGCGCTACAGCCGTCCTAAGTCCCGGCCCCGCGGGAAACCAGTTCTCGGAGTTGGGCAACTGCGTCGGGGACCTCAGCTCCGTGCGAGAACAGCATCCTTCTCGGCGCCAGTTCGCTGAGCTTCCGCAGCGAGAGCTCAGCCTGCGCCGCATCCGCAGTGAAAGGTGCGGGCGGCCGCGCCACTACGCCTGCCATCGCGCCCACCGTGTCCCCAACGAACAGCACCCCCTCGTCCTCGTGCAGCAGGCAGATATGACCCTTCGTGTGCCCGGGTGTCTCGATGACCCGAAGTCCCCGGACATTGTCCCCCTCCGAAAGTGGCCGCAGCGGGACAGCCGAGGAGATCGCCTGGGCCTCAGGCGCGCCGGCCCAGACGTCGGCTCCCGGGGTCCTCGATGTGACCTCATCCAGTCCGCCGACATGGTCTGGGTGTGAATGGGTAAGGACGACGTCGGTGATATCGGACCATTGGGCGCCGACTCGCTGCAGTGCCAGTTCGATCTCCGCGGCGCTTCCCTTCAGCCCGGCGTCAATCAAGACCAGCCCGGTGGAGACCCCGACGAGAAAGCAGCGCACGTCCAAAGTGAGCTCGTCCGGCCCGGCAATTCCTGCAGGCAGATGAATTTGCTGAACAACTGGTTCCACAAATGACCGGACGTTAGCCATGTTCATCCTCCCGAAGGTGACTCAGTCCCCTCAATATCGGCATAGCACGCACAAACGTCAAGGCTTTGGGTGAACCGTCACCCGCCAGCGGCAGGCCGAACGCTACGCCTGCATCGCGATTTCTTGGGCCGCACTTCGCGACACGGGCCCTGTCCAGCAGGAAGGGCAGCACTTTCGTAGACTCAATGGAGATCCGACGTGTCTCCCCACTTGAGACATGCCCGCCACAGGAAGAGCCATCGATGAAGATTATCGTCCTAGTAAAGGAGGTCCCCGACACTTACGGGGACCGAAAACTGAACCTTGAAACAGGCCTCGCCGATCGCGAAGCCAGCGAGACGGTCATTGATGAGATCGGCGAGCGGGCCTTGGAGCTGGCCCTGACCTACGCCGACGCGAACGAGGGCACCGAGGTCGCCATGCTCTCCCTCGCCCCCGAGGGTGCCACGGCGACGATACGCAAGGGGCTCGCGATGGGGGCGGGAAGTGCCACCCACATCTGTGACGAGGCGCTGCGGGGCGCGGATCTTGGACTGACCGCCGAGACCCTCGCAGCAGCGATCCGTCGCGCTGGGTTCGATCTTGTGATCACCGGCAACGTCTCCACCGATGGATCCGGCGGCATGATTCCCGCGATGCTTGCCGAACTGCTCGACGTGCCGCACGCTACCGGCCTCAGCTCAGTAGAAATCAGCGAAGGCGCCGTGTCCGGCTCCAGGCCCGTGGAATCCGGCCTGCAGACGGTGTCAGCGAACCTGCCCGCGGTAATTTCCATTACCGAGGCCCTTCCCGGGCCGCGCTTCCCGAACTTCAAAGGCATCATGGCCGCGAAGAAGAAGCCCCTTGAGGTGCTTACCCTTGCTGACCTGGGGATCACGGCCGACGATCCGGACGCGGCGCGTTCGATCATGCTGAGCGTTGCAGAGAAGCCTCCGCGCGCGGCGGGCGTAAAGATCATTGATGAGGGTGATGCTGGCGAGAAGCTCGCCGACTTCCTTATCGAAAACCGACTGGCGTAAGGCGCAACGACATGACTGAATACCCTCGTGACGCGATCCTCGTCGTCGTCGAAACCATGGCTTCCGGTGAACTCGAGAAGGCTGCGGCCGGACTCTTCGGCGCTGCCGCTGCAGTGGGCACTCCCATTGCCTTGGTGCTTGCCTCACCCGGCACCGGGGGCGCCGCCGCCGCGGAGGCCGCTGCCCTGGGTGCCGCGCACGCACTGGTGGCGGAGACTCCGGACCCGGGCGCGCTCGGTGTGCCGGCCGTTGACGCGCTGGCCACCGCTGTGGGGCAGGTGCAGCCGGATGCGATCCTGATTTCGCATTCGCTGAATGGACGCGACCTTGCCGGCCGATACGCTGCACGTTCGCGTGTGGCGATTTCTGTCGACGCGATCGGTGTGTCACGTGATGACGCGGGCGTGCTGGCACACCACTCCGTTTACGGCGGTGCCTACAACGTGACGTCAACGGCCACGTTTGGGGCGCCGGTAATTACGGTTCGCCAGGGCTCCATCGAGGCGCGCGCCACGGCTCAGCCGCAGGCATCCGAAACCCTGGACGTGACCCCGTCCGACAAGCCGGCCGCACGGATCGACTCGTTCGAGGAGGCAGTTGCCGCCACTGCGCGGCCGGAGCTGCGCGGTGCCGCGAAGGTTGTTGCAGGTGGGCGCGGACTCGGGTCGGAGGAACAGTTCGCCCTGGTCGGCCGGCTCGCCGATACCCTCGGCGCTGCCGTTGGCGCCTCGCGCGCCGCGGTGGATGCCGGCTACATCCCCCAGTCGGCCCAGGTCGGCCAGACTGGGGTTTCCGTCTCGTCACAGTTGTACATTGCGCTGGGCATTTCCGGCGCGATTCAGCACCGGGCAGGCATGCAGACCGCGAAGACGATCGTCGCCATCAACAAGGATTCAGACGCGCCGATCTTCGAGATCGCCGACTTCGGCGTGGTCGGCGACCTCTTCGAGGTAGTGCCCCAGCTGATTAGCGCCCTTGAGGCTCGGAAGAAGTAGCGATGGCAACTCTGTCTCGGAATATCCGGCGGGGCCTGCCGCGCGTCGAAGGCGGTGACCCCTGGCCCCCAGCAGGCGAGGTACCCGCACGCATTGTCACAGCAGGAGCGGCTGCGGGATCGACCTCAGTTTCCGGGGTGGGACCGGTCACCGCCGGGCCGGCGGCCGCAGCGCCGCCCGCCCCTGCTGCTGCCCAGGAACCGGCCCAGGTGCCGGTGCCGAATGCAGCGTTGTCCGCTCCGGTCCCCGCAGTGAACGACGGCGGCGCGGCGGCGCGTCAGCTTCGGCGTGGCCTGCCGCGCGTGTCGGGTGGGGAGCCTTGGCCGCCAGCGGGGGAGGCTCCGGCATCGGTGCAGGTTGTGTCCGGCGCTCCCGCGGCTGTCGGGCCGCCCGCCGCAGTTACCACTCCCGCGCCGGTTCCGGCTGTAGAGGTTGCTGCAGCTACTGCTCCTGTTCAAGAAGTGCCAGCAACGACGTCAGCTGCTGCTGCGCCGGCCACCGCACCTGCCAAACTGGCGACGGGAACCACAGCGCTGCGCCGCGGACTCCCCCGGGTTCCCGGCGGTGAACCGTGGCCGCCAGCCGGACTTGCTCCGGCTTCCAGCGTGGTGGCGGCCGCTGCTGCTGCCGCTGTTCCGGCCGCTGCGGTTCAGGCTGAGCCCGAACCCATTGCCGAGGCCCATGACCCGGCTGCCAGCGTGGCGGAGACCGTTGCCGTGGTGGAGACCGTTGCCGAGACGGAGCCCCCGACGACGGCGACTGCGAGTTCATCAGCTGCCTCACCGGCGGTCACCGCCACCCCAGCAGCGGGAGCACCAACAGCCCCAGCACGGTCCGCCGCCCCGGCACCGGCAGCAAGGACTGCAAAGCCCGCCGTCGTCGACGAGCCCGTGAAGCCAAAGTCCGAGGCGAAACTTTACGGCTCGCGCACCCTGGGGCAGTGGATCAAGCTCGTGGTACTCCTCGCGCTCGGCGCGGTGGCCGCGGCAGCGATTCTTGTGCTCGCCGCGCGCGGTGTGACCACGCTGCCGGGTGTCCCGGAGTTCCTGGAAAAGTACCCCGGCGCGTATGACCTGCCCGATACGGTGGAGCCCGGCTTCCCGTGGTGGGCGCAGTGGGCACACTTCTTCAACATTTTCCTGATGGTGCTCATCATTCGCTCCGGCTACCAGGTGCGCACCCAGCAGAAGCCGCCCGCGTACTGGACGCCGAAGGGTGGTGGCAAGAAGGTCAGCATCAACCTGTGGCTGCACCAGTCGCTCGATATTTTGTGGCTGGCCAACGGGCTCATCTACGTGGTGCTGCTGTTTGCCACCGGCCGCTGGATGCGAATCGTGCCGACCAGCTGGGAGGTGTTCCCGAACGCGGCCTCCGCGCTCCTGCAGTACATGACCCTCGACTGGCCCGTTGAGACCGGCTGGGTGAACTACAACAGCCTGCAGCAACTCATGTACTTCATCGTGGTGTTCATCGCGGCCCCGCTCGCGGCGATCACGGGTGCGCGCATGAGCGAGTTCTGGCCGAAGGACACCAAGACGGTCAACAGGATCTACCCGGTGGAGGTCGCGCGAGCGATCCACTTCCCCACGATGCTGTTTTTCGTGCTGTTCATTCTCGTCCACGTGTTCCTGGTATTCGCGACCGGTGCGCTGCGCAACCTAAACCACATGTTCGGTGGAACTGACGAGGTGAACTGGGTCGGCTTCTGGCTCTTCGCGGCCGCAATCGCCGTCACGGCAGCCGGCTGGTACGCGGCCCGCCCGCTAGTGCTCGCACCAATCGCAAAGCTGTTCGGTCGGGTGAGCAGCCGCTAGCCCTCCACCATCCACACAGGAGGATCCCGCCCCGCACGCCGCTCAGGCGCTCTGGCACGGGATCCTCCAGTGTCGGACCGGGACTTGCTGACCTTTAGGGAGCGGGGTCCGACACTGCCGAAATCTGGTCCTGCGGCTCGGCGGAAGTACGGTTTGAATGGGCGATGAGGACCAGGGCCGCACCGATAAGTACGCCGTTTTTTGCCACGAACTCGCCGTCGGCGGTCAACAGCAAGGGATCCCCGTCTGTGAACATCAGCCCGGGTGCCATTGCGAAGGTGGCGAACGTGCCAGCAAGGTGCATGGACAATGCCACCAACGCGAGACGGAGCAGGACGCCGCTGATGAGCAAGCAGCCAATGGCCAGTTCGGCGGCTCCGAGTGTCACCAGGACGAGCTGGTCATGGCCAAATGGCAATGTCTGAGCGATGAGCCCCGCCACCGGAGACTTGCCGACAATCTTCAGCCCGCCGAACCAGACGAATACAAGCCCGAGCAGCACCCGCAAACCCGGCAAGGCAACCGGCCGCAGCGCCCGCGTAACCATATGGTCCAGGGCACGTGCCCGCTCGATTGCCCCTATGGGGATGTGCAGCCGGTCGGAATAGGTTCCTTCCGACCCAATCCGTTTATTCCGGCGTGGCAGTGGACCCTGCTCGCGTGCCTGGCGTCTGAGGCTCGATTTATCAAACATGGCTACGTTGCCTTTCTTCAAGCAGCCCTCCCTGTCTGCGGGCCGCCCTCAGAGAAGAGTGGTCCCCACGGCTTGCGGAAACCTTGCCGGTAGTCAGCCATCAATTCGACGCCAATCGAGCACACCCGCATGTTGTTCTTCCACAGCGAGCGGCCCGCCATGGTTCCGCCGGCGTGGAGCGGGGAGCGGGTCAGCTCGCCGAACTGCCGGCCAGCAATCTGGTAACGTTATCTATTCGTAATATTGCCTGATCGAAATGTGTTTGAATATGCCTGCAGACTCCGCTAAAGACGAGAAGCCGAAACAGCTCCTAGGACTAAGTGGCACCCAGACTATCGGCTCGGCTTTGGCAGCGGTGACCTCTGCCTTGGTGGGGTCCTTTCTCGGCGTTGCCGGGACGCTTATCGGCGCCGCACTCGGCTCTATCGTTGCCACGGTGGGCGCCGCTCTCTACGCCAAAACTCTTAGTTCGGCCGCCACTGTCGCATCGAGGAAAATCCCCCTGCGGCGCAGGGGCGGACTGCCCACTGACGACGGCGACGTGCTGGCCGCCAGCGCTCCGGCCGAGAGCGACGAACCTCGAGCCAAACGTGTGAGGAGGCAACTCACCCCCAAGACCTGGATCAAGGTCGGGGCGGTCAGTGCCGCCGCATTCGTTATCGCGATGGTCGGCGTCACGGCGGTCGAATTCGGAACCAATCGGCCCATCTCCAGCCTTGTCTCGTCGACGTCGAGCATCGACAGCGGTGCCACCGGGCACACAACAACGCTGGGCAAAGCATTTAGCGGCAATCCGGCTGTCCCGAACGAGACAGACAAATCGGCCGGGAACCCGGTGGAAGTCCCTGGGCAAGTCAAGGAAGGCACTGGCAAAGCGGGTGCCCCGACTACGGATGGTAGCCCCAGTGGCGTGGGCAGTGGGGCGGCCGGAACTGAAGCGCCTGGAGCTAACGGAGCAAGCGACACCCCGCCGGCAGACCTCGCACCCGACGCCGGACAGAGCCCGGAGCCTTCCCCCGTGACCGAACCGACCTCGGCGCCGGCGGTTCCCTCGGATTCGGGATCGGCCGCGCAGCCCGCACCGTGATGGCGAAGATAGCCCGCTGCTGTGGGCGACGTGCACGTCGCCCACAGCAGCGGGCTTTATAGCTGCCGCGGTCAGATGGCCGGCTGATGCTGGGTGATGCAATGGATGCCGCCGCCCCGGGCGAAGATGGGGCGGGCATCGACCATCACAACTTCGCGGCCCGGATACGCCTGCTCCAGGATCCGGCGGGCTCCCGCGTCGGCGGGGTCGTCGAAACTGCAGGCGATGACGCCGCCGTTCACCACCAGATGGTTGATGTAGCTGTAGTCGACCCAGTCGAGTTCGTCGCGCAGCGTGTCCGGGGCCGGTACCTCCACGATTTCCCAGGCACGGCCCTGCGCATCCCGGGTCCCGGCGAGCATCGCAATGATATCTGCAGTGATCTGGAAGTCCGGGTGCAGTGGGTTGCGCTGGGAGTGGACCAGCAGCACACCCGGCGACGGGATAGCGGCCACGATGTCCACGTGTCCGCGGGTTCCGAGTTCCTGCGAATCACGGGTCAGCCCACATGGCAGCCAGATGACATGCGTGGCGCCGATGGTGCGGGCCAGCTCGGCTTCGACGTCCGCCTTGCTCAGGCGCGGGTTCCGGAACTTATCCAGCTGCACCGTCTCGGTGACCAGTACGGTGCCCAGACCGTCCACCTGGATCCCGCCGCCTTCATTAACCAGCGGGCTGTCCAGCAGCTCCGCCCCGGCCAGCCTCACCACTTCCGCGCCGACCTCGGAATCCTTGCCCCAGGTGGCCCAGTCCTGCTGCCCCCAGCCGTTGAAGACCCAGTCCACCCCGCCCAGCCGGCCGTCGTCGCCGGTCACGAATGTGGGCCCGATATCCCGCATCCAGGCGTCGTCGAGGGGCGCTTCCACGAGGTCAATGCCAGCCGAAAGATAGGTCCGTGCGGCCGCCATGTCTGGCGGGTCCACCACCATGGTGACCGGCTCGAATTCCGCCACAGCATGTGCCACGGCTGCCCACGCCGTGCGGGCCTCATGGGTTTCTTCCGCGGTGTGCCCTATCGAGGAACGCTCCGGCGGAAATGCCATCCAGACCTTTTCCTGGCGGGCCGTCTCGCTCGGCATCATCCAGCTCATGGCTGGTCCGCGGTCTGCTTGGCGGAGACTGCCCCGTACGGGCGGTCAAAATCGACGTCCCGGGTGAGCTCGGCGTAGGTGTCGGGGCGGCGCGTGGTCAGGAACGGGAACAGGTCCAGCCAGTCCTTGCGCTGGTCCAGGTCGAGGTCGGCTACCAGGACTGCTTCCCGGTCGCGCGGCGCCTGGACCAGGACTCGGCCGTAGGGATCGGAGATGAACGAGGAACCGTAGAAGTTGATGTCGCCTTCGTCGCCGGTCCGGTTGGGGACCACCATGAACGTCCCGTTCGTGATGCCGTGGCCTGTGATCACGTGCTGCCACAGCGGCTGGTGGTCGAACTCGGGGAATGTCGGCTCCGAGCCGATGGCCGTGGGGTAGACCAGGATTTCCGCGCCGGCCAGCGAATATAGCCGGGCGACCTCCGGGAACCATTCGTCCCAGCAGGTGGGGAGTCCGACGGCGGCCCCGTCCAGTTCCGCGGGGCGGTACACGGGGTAAGCGTCGACGGCCGGACCGGCGCGGAAGTACGTGTCCTCGTAGTAGCCGGCGCTGACGGGAATGTGGGTCTTGCGGGTGCGTGCCAGCAGCTCGCCCTGGGGCGAGACGAGGATGGCGGTGTTGAAGCCCAGCCCGTCGTTTCCGTCGGAGCGCTCATAGAGCGAGGCGTGGACGGTGACGCAGTGTTTCCGGGCTGCGTTGGCGGCGAACTCGAACGTGGGGCCGTTGAGCAGGTCCTCGGCATCCCGGGCGGGGTTGCTGCCGGCCCGGACGTTGGCCGGATATTTGGACAGCGTAAGTTCCGGCAGGAACACGGCCCTGGCTCCGGCGTCGGCGGCTTTGCCAATGGCATGGGTCAGCACCTGCCTCAGCTCGGCGGCGTTTTCCCGCCAGCGGTGCTGCACCAGGGCCACGCGGAGGGGCCGGCGGGTGCTCTCCTGGCTCCGGGCGAAGGAGGCGGGCGGTTCGGTGTTGGCGATGATGTCCATGGTGGTGCTTCCTAACGGGACCCTAGGGGTCCTTGCATGATCGTGGGATTCCGCTGGAATCGCGTCGATTTATGAGTGATTGAAAGTTCGGTCGGTGGTTCATTTGCCCAGACCCTGTTCGGAAGGTTCCTGCAAGGTACTCGGGCGTGCTGCGGTGAGTGAGTCGATGGCGGTCGTCACCAGGGAACGCGCATGGTCTGTGGTGATGAAACCGTTGAGCCAGCGGCCGGAGATCCCTTCCACCAAACTGGTGAGGATCTCCGCGGTGACTGCGGCCTCGTCCTCGCTGGTGCCTTCACTGGCGGCCACGATGGCCTGGGCGATCTCACGGTTCCATTCCGCCGTTGTCCGGGAAAGCGGTTCCGCCAGCTCCTTTTCGAAGATGGAGCAGGCCCTCAGTTCGTTCCAGGCCACCGAATTCCGGCGGACATCAGGGTCGTCCTTGATTTCGTCGAGGAGCAGGTGCCTGAAGTGCCGGGCGCGGTCTTCGGCGTCAGGGGAGGCGGGGGCGGCGTCGTCCTTGCTGACCTGCTTGTTGATGTGTTCAAGCGTTGCGGCAAGCAGGCCGGCCCGGTCGGTGAAGTGGTAGTACAGGAGGCCCGGTGAAACTCCGGCTTCTGCTGCCACGTCGTTGACCCGCATTCCCCGGACCCCGTTCCTGGCGATGCAGGTGGTGGCGGCGGTGAGGATCTTGGCTAGTTTGTCAGTCATGGTTTGACAGTAATACGTGCTCACCCCGCTCCGGTGCGGCCTCGGCCAGGGAGGCAGTCGGTTCGGGCCAGAGCCGGAGAGCCGCGAGATAGCCGACGGCTCCGATGACTGTGGAGCCAAGGAAGCTGAGGTCGATTCCCCCGGCGAGCTGCGAGAGCGGGCCCGTGTAGAGGGATGTGTCCGTGGCCAGCAGGCCGAAGACTGATCCGATGGCCCAGGGCATCACGGCCCGGAGGTTCCAGCCGTTGCTGTACCAGTACCGTCCGCGCGGTCCGTTGGCACGAAAGAGCTGGAGGTCTGCGGCGTGGTATTTGCCACGACGGGCGACCAGGAAGCCCAGAACGTTGATGGCCACCCAGGGGCCGGCGAATCCGTTGAGCACCAGCGTCATGGCGGTGATGGAGTCCACCGCGTTGAACACGAAGACTCCAAGGTAGAGGAGCCCGACGGCGACCACGGACGTGATCAGCGTGGTGTGGATGCGGCGCAGGCGCGGGAAGAGGGCTTCGAGGTCCAGGCCGCTGGCGTAGAGGTTGAGCACACCCTGGCCGAGCCCGCCGGCCAACGCGATGATGAGGATCGGCAGCAGGTACCAGGCCGGCGCGGACCTCACCAGATCTGCAACGTAGGAACTGCCGAGTTCCGGGATGGCCGAGGCTGTGAAGGCGCCGAAGAGAGCCGTGACAAACAGGCCCAGGAACACACCGAGGCAGGTGGCGCCGACCACGGAACGGTCCGAGTGGCGTTTCCTGGAGATGCGTCTGCTGTAGTCGCCCAGCGTGGGCGCGTAGGACAGTGGGCCTCCGACGGAAATGACGGCGGCCAAAATCCAGGTGGGCCAGAAATCGCCCAGAAGGTAGTCGGCATGTACGGAGGTGGGGCTGAACGTGGGCGCGAAAGCAACGACGCCGACCAGCAGCAGAATGCCGACCACCGGGGCGACAAATTTCTGCATTGCCACCACGGTGCCGTGGCCAAAAAGCGCGACCAAGACGATTTCCACGGAGATCACGGCGTAGCCGATGGCCAGCGTGGTGCCGTCAACGGGGACGCCCAGCAGCCGCTCGGCGGCGGCAACCAGCGCGTCGCCCGAAGTCCAGACCGCGATGGCGGCGTACGCAAGGGCGAATAACAGGGTCAGGGCCGAACCGATCAACCTTCCGCGGGTGCCGAAGTGTGCGGCGCTGGAAACGGTGTTGTTGGTGCCGGTCCGTGGCCCCAGCAGAGCCATCGGGGCGATCAGGGCCGTACCAAGCAGGAGACCGGTGAGGCTGGCCGTGGCGGCGCCGACGAAGTCCAGGCCGAAGGTAATGGGAAGCCAGCCGAAAACGATGACGGAGAAGGCGAAGTTGCCGCCGAAGAACACGGTGAACAGGTTCCGGGGGCGGGAGGTGCGTTGGTCGTCGGGAATGAACTCAATGCCGGCCGACTCAATGCGGCCGAAGCGGTCCTTGTGCGCGGATGCGGCACCGACGGAATCCGCGTCTTTGCGGAAGCGCGTGCTGATCATGGCAAACCTTTCGTGAGCTACATCACATTGATGTATTGCATCAACCATAAGTCCTGACTGAATTTTCAGTCAATAGCTCTCATCGCACAATCTGCCTTATTTTTGGACGGATCCGGCGCTGCGCAGGCCGCCTGCCAGTGGGGCACCGGAAAGCGGACGACGGCGGTACGTCCCGCCGTCGTCCGGGGACGGGATGAAGTTGCGGTTCACTTATCCGGCGGGACCACCGGATTCTCAGCGGTCAGCCCGCGCCCTGGCCCTCCCGGGCCACCTCTTCCAGAATCCTGGCGGTCGGCGCTGCCGTCATCAGCTGTCCTATCACCTCGGGGTTGTCCCACACCTGGGTCCGCAACTTCTCCAGAAAGGCGGTCGCGGCGTCCTGGGTGTCGAAGTCAAGGAGCACGGCCACGCTGTTCCCGTCCTCGGTATCCCGGAACACGCGGACAGACCGGGCGCCCGAGGCCGCGCGGCCTGCGGGATCCGTGTCAAACACTTTCTTGAAAGCCTCATACTCCCGGACCGGGTAGCTAATTTGCAGGGTGAACATCGTCGTTCCTTTCCCTCGGGCTGATGGCAGGGACCACGATAGGCCGTCCGGCGCTATCCCGGTAGGGCCGGACGGTGGGCTTGGAACGTGCTGCCCTGCCCTCTTGGCGCAGGTAAACGCAGCAGACGACGGCGGGACCTCCCGCCGTCGTCCGCCTGCACCTGGATGCTCGTCTTGCTCAGGCACCTCCGAGCGTCGCGAGGAGGTTCTTCAGGGCAGTCTGTTCGGTCGCCGCCTTGGGGGTGGGCGCGCGGACAGCGGACAAGACGGGATCGATCTGTTTGTCGATGTAGGTCCAGGCACCGCAGTCGGCAGCGTTCAGCGCAGATTGGTTGTCATCCCAGGCGGTCTCGAGATCGGTAACGCGGGCCGCGGCTGCGGCCTGGTCGCCCTTCTTGACGAAGGCGAGGGTGTCGGAGGCAATGGTTCGGAACTCGGTCATGTTCGCGGCAGGGAAGTTTGCTTTCGCTGCCGCCTGGGCCTCAGGCTGGGTCGGCACGGAACCGGCAGTGCAGCTCTTTGCAGGGCTTTCGTCGGCGAGGGCGCTCTTGTGCGGGAGGCTGCTTGTGTAGGCGAGGAGCATGATGGTGGCGACCGCGACAACTGCCAGGATTCCCAACGCTGTCCGAGGACGCCCGGGAGGCGTTGGAGTCGCTGTCTTGCCCGATGCGCGTTCGACGGTGTCGGTTTTGCTGATTGAGAGATACACAACGGTGGCGAGGATGGCCAGGAGGAAGATGATGCTCGTGGTGAGCGTGCCCAGGCCCAGGCCGCCTTCGGGGGCGGTGAGGCTGAGCCAGTCTCCGATATTCGCGCCCAGGGGACGGGTGAGGATGTAGGCAATCCAGAAGGCGAGTACTGGGTTGGCGCCGAAACGCCAGAGGGCGGTGACGATGCTGATGAGGATGAGGGGCAGCAGAATTGACGCGCCCGGTCCCCATCCGGTGAGATCGAGGGTCCAGTCGCCCAGGGCCGTGCCGAGGGCGAACGTCACGAGGACAGCGAGCCAGTAGAAGGCTTCGCGGGGCCTGGTGGTGATGCTGTGGATGGACAGGGTTCGTTCTTTGACGAACCAGATGGCGAAGACCACAGCGAGCATCACAGAGAACACGCTGGCGCTGATCCAGAGCGGTACGCCTGCCTGGTCCGTGAGCAGGTCGGTGTAGAGCGTTCCGGTAATGCTCAGCAGAACCACCGTGAGCCAATACGTGTCCGGGCGGTAGCGTCGGAGCCTCATCTGCACGGCGAGTACGACGGCGGTGACGCCGGTGAAAATGACAGCCGTTTCAACGAGGCCTACTCCGAGGGCTACGTTGATGAAGTCGGCAAAGCTCTCTCCGACCGTGGTGCAAAGGACTTTGATGATCCAGAACCAGATCGTGATCTCGGGAACCTTGCTCAGAAGCTTGGTTGGGGGCGGCGACGTCATCTCTCGGGTGCTCATGAACTGCACCCTTCCATTCGTTGCTCCGGTGAAACTGCGAAAAAAGGGCCCCTGTCTGAGAATTCTCACAGACACGCCGAGGGGACACCGTGGCGGTGCCCAGAAGTGCCAACGCGACGCCCGGTTCGGCGAGAATAGCTCCATGGCTGAATCTTGTGACCGTCCCGTGCGAGTGCTGGTGGTCGAAGACGACACTGAACTTGGGCCTCTCCTCGCCCGCGGCCTCGGCGTCGAAGGTTACGAGGCGCACTGGATCGAAGACGGCCTGACAGCCCTGATCGCGGCCCAAGAAACGGACTACGGCGTCGCGATACTCGATGTGATGCTGCCGGGGATGTCCGGATTCGAACTTTGCCGCCGATTGCGCGAGGCGTCACCCGCGCTCTTCATCCTGATGCTCACGGCCCGGGACGACGTCAGCGACCGCGTGAGAGGGCTGGACGCCGGCGCCGATGACTACCTCATCAAACCCTTCGCTTTCAACGAGCTCGCAGCCCGGCTGCGGGCACTCCGTCGCCGGGAGGGCCTGGCGCTCAGTCCCCGGATCGAGGTCGGCGAGCTGATCATCGACAGCCACGACCACGAAGTGCGAGCGGGCGGGAAGGTAGTTCCGCTGAGCCCCAAGGAATTCGCGCTGCTGCGTTTTTTGGCCCAAAACGCGGACGAGACACTGCCACGGGAGCGGATCCTGCTGGAGATCTGGGGAACTCTTCAGCACGCAGATTCGAATATCGTCGATCAGTACATCAGCTACCTCCGCCGCAAGCTCGATCCGCTCCCGACCGGGGTGAGCCTGCGCACCAAACGAGGTGTCGGTTTCCAGCTTGCGCGAGACCTGTGAAGGCGCTTTACAGGCTCTCCATCCGTGCCCGGATCACGATGGGCACGCTGCTGCTGGCCGCTTTGTTCTTCGGTGCCGTTGGCCTCGTCGTGCGGCAGCAGGTCGAGAGCCTTATGCAAAACGCCGCTTTCGAAGTACTCCAAAGCGACGCCGCCCAGTTCGAGACGGCCATTGAGCAGGAGCCAAACGAACCTCGTGACAATCCCGGCGAGGGTCAGCTCGTTGCAGTCATCGATCCTGCCGGAACCAGCCAGGTTTCGACGCTGCCTGCGGCCATCACCTCGAATATGGCTCATATCAACCGATCCAGCACCGGTCCGCAGCAGCTTGTCGCGGGTGAGGCCACCTACTTGGTCGCCGTCGAAACCGTTCCGACCGGCGCCGGTAACTGGACCATCATCTCGGCCCGCAACCAGCAAGAATCCGATCTCATCCTCACCAACCTCACCACGGGGGTGACCTTGGGCCTCGGCGCCCTCACGCTTCTGTTCGGTGCCGCCTCGTGGCTTCTGACGGGAGCTGCGCTCCGCCCAGTTACGCAACTTCGCCGGAGCGCGGAAGCGATCGTCGCGGCCGGTGCGGACGACTTGCTGCCCGTGGGCCCGGCCCGGGATGAGATCACCGGCCTCGCCGCGACCCTAAACCGTCTCATCGAGACCCTCCGGGCATCGGCCTCCCGGGAACGGCAGCTGGTCTCGGATGCCAGCCACGAACTGCGCACACCACTGGCGGTTCTGCAGGCGCACCTTGAGCTGCTCCGCGCCGGCGACCGCAGCAACATTGACTCCGATATCCTCGGCGCCGAGCGTGCAACCACCCGGCTCTCCGAACTTGTAGAAAGCCTGCTGGAACTCTCCCGCCTGGATGCCGGTGGCCCAACACCGTCGGCCACCGACTTCGGGGCCCTCGTCGATGAGGCGGGCGAAGCCATCGACCGGGCCCGGCTCCGCGCCATGGGCCAGGACGTCGAGATCGAATTGACCACACCCGAGAACGCAGACCGCGCCGTACCGACACCAATGCCTGCCCTCCTCTACGGGAGGGTGCTCGATAACCTGCTCTCGAATGCCCTCCGCGCCGTCGACGGGAAGGGAAGGATCACCGCCACCATCAGGCAGGAACCCTCCCACATAATCACCGTCATCACCGACACCGGCCCTGGCATCGAGCCGGACTTCCTTCCCCACGCGTTCGACCGCTTCTCGCGGGCAGAGAACGCGCGCGGCACAGCGAACGGCTCCGGATTGGGATTGGCAATCGTCGCAGCCGCCGCGGAATCGGTCAACGGCACCGTCACCCTCGAGAATTCAGCTACCTCCGGCCTTGTCGTGAGACTCGAGATCCCTGTCCCCCAGGAACGCCCCGCGCCTCTCCAGGATCACCCGTAGGTGGGCCCTAATCTCACCCTTCGGCTACCTTCATCAAATTGACACAGGGCTGCGCTACGGTTGGCAGCACCATCAATTCTCAGGGGGACAAATGGAGTTTGCAGAAAAACTTTCAGCTTTGGCAGCAAAGGTGCGCCAGCAGCGGGGTGTGATCCAAACGGAAGAGGCCACAAAGAATGCCTTTGTCATGCCCTTCATTTCCACAATTCTCGGCTACGACGTCTTCAACCCCATGGAGGTCGTTCCGGAGTTCATCGCGGATGTTGGGCTCAAAAAGGGCGAGAAGATCGACTACGCGATCGTCAAGGACGGCGAGGTCCAGATCCTGATCGAATGCAAGAAGTCCACGGAACCGGTGAAGATCGAGCACGCATCCCAGCTTTTCCGGTACTTTGCCGTCACCAACGCCAGGATCGCCATCCTTACGAACGGCGAGTTGTACCAATTCTTCACGGACCTCGATGCACCGAACCGCATGGACACCAAGCCGTTCCTCGTGCTCGATTTGAACGACATCGACGAATCCCTCATTCCGGAGCTGCAAAAGCTGTCAAAGGACGTCTTTGATCTCGATTCGATCATCAGCGCGGCAGGCGAACTGAAATATATCGGCGAACTCAAGAGGACCTTGGCGGCACAATTCAAGGAGCCCGAGGACGAGTGGGTAAAGTTCCTCACCGGTCGCGTGTACACAGGCCCCTACACCCAGAAGGTGCGCGAGCAGTTCACCGCGTTGGTGACTAAAGCGTCCAAGCAGTTCCTGAACGACCAGGTCAACGAGCGGCTGAAGAAGGCCCTCGGCGGCGCGGCCTTCCCGCAAGTTGAGGACGCAACAGTGGCGGCCACCGTCACCAGTGCACCTGTGGCCGAAGCGGATCTGGCCGAGGCAGACGGCTTGGAGACAACACTGGAGGAAATCGAGGGATACCAGATCGTGCGGGCCATCGTCTGCAGCGAGGTCAAGCCCGCTCGGGTGGTACAGAGGGACGCCAAATCCTATTTCGCGGTGCTGCTGGATGACAACAACCGCAAGCCGATCGCGCGCCTGCACTTCAACCGCACCCAGAAGTACATCGGCATCTTCGACGACAACAAGGAAGAGACGCGGGTGCCGATTAGCTCACTGGAAGAGATCTACGAGCACACGGCAGCACTCCGTGCGAGCGTCAAGAGCTACTTGTAAACGCGACCGCTCTCGACCGGCTCCCACTGGAGGCGTGCCGGAAATACCCTGAACCAACAGGACAGAGTGAGAAGACGACGGCGGGACCTCCCGCCGTCGTCCACTTGCGTTGGGTGCCGGCCACCAGCATTCAGCGGCACAACGGCGCGGGGTGAGGCGGCATGAGGGTGGTGACGTTGCTTCGGAAGACGCGCTCCCAGAGCTCGTCATCCACCTCGTGGACCGGACCTAGGGGGGCGTTCATACGAACATCGTGGCGCGGTTGGGCAGCCGCCACGGTGACGATGTACAAGCGTCGACATCGGAGTCAACATGCCCTGCCGCTCCAAGGGCAACGGCGCCATCCTCAGCTCCGGCGTCAGCTGGTTGGCGCTGCAGGGAGCGGCACCGGTGCCGGCGTCCAGCATCAGCGGGTTCAGACTTCCTTAAGGCTGATTTTCAGTGCATCCAGGAGAAGGTCCGCGTGCTCGCTCCGGAATGCAAGCGGCGGGCGGATTTTCAGCACGCTGTCATCTCGGCCAATACGGCTGATCAACACGTGGTTGCGTTTCATGGCCTCGACCAGCCGTTTGGTCCGGTCTGCAGAGGGTGCTTCCGGGACTTTGTCGTCGAAGACCTCAAAACCGAAGAAGAGGCCGGTTCCTTTGATGGGTCCAATAAACGGGTACTCTGCGCGGAGCTTCTCCAGGGATTCCTTGATTGACGCCCCGAGGATGGTGGCCTTTTCCGGAAGCTGCTCGTCCTGGAGGATTGAGAGCACGGTGCTTCCAACCACCGCCGAAACGGGGGTCCCGGCGAAGGTGTTGAAGTAGTTGTTGTGTGGACCGAAGCGGTCCAGCATTTCACTGCTGGTGACCACGCCCCCGATGGGATGACCGTTGCCCATGGGTTTGCCCAGCGTCACGAAGTCAGGGGAAGCACCGATCCGCTGGTGGCCCCAGAAATGTGTTCCTGTACGTCCGAAGCCGGACTGGACCTCGTCAGCGACCACCAGTCCGCCCGCCGCGTGGACTCGGTCGATGACGCCAGTTATATAGCCGGCCGGAAGGGTGTTCAGACCCTCCGTGGAGAAGAGTGAGTCGAAAAGGAAGCCTGCAAGGCCATAACCGGCACGGACGAGGGATTCGATTGCGGCATCTACTTCAGCAAGGGATGCGGCCAGCAGGTCTGGCTCGCTCAGTATGGTGCGGTCCATGTCCGGAATGCGGATGGGCCGGACTTCGGCGGCCAGGGCCTCGCCTGTCCGGAGCCCGGTGGTCAGACCGGCCAAATACGAAGTGTGTCCGTGGTAGCTGAAGTCCGAGACCAGGACGCCCGAGGCACCCGTAGCCTGCCGGACCATTCTGAACGCGAGATCGTTGGCCTCTGAGCCACTGTTAGTGAACAAGACCCTGTTTAATTCTGGCGGAAAGGTGCCCAGGAGTTGCTCGGCGTAGTCCACGACGTGGTTGTTCAAATAGCGCGTGTGGATGTTCAGCCGGCTCGCTTGATCAGCCATGGCGGCTATGATCCGGGGGTGGCAATGGCCTACCTGGGGCACGTTGTTGTAGGCGTCAAGGTACTGCTCGCCGCGGGCGTCCGTGAGCCAGACGTCATGGGCCGCCACAAATTCCAGGGGCTCATCGTAGAAAAGCGGCGAGTAGGGCCCAAGCGTTTCGTAGCGGCGTTTCAGCAGGTTCGCAGTCATTTCAGATTTCTCCTTTGGGTGTTGCCGATGAATCGTCTTGGTGTATCCACCCGGTTGAACCGCTACCGGTAAATCTTTTTGCCGCTTCGACCACCCAAGGGCCCAGCCGGGATTCAGCAAAATCGCTGGCCGGATCCCCCGGGCGGTCTGCGGCCCAACCCAGGTAACTCATGCCCCGCGCAATCAAGAAGGCGTCCAATGCGTCGCGTTCGGAGGGATTCAGCGCACGGACGCTTTCGTAACCGTGCAGGAATGCCTCCGCCAGGGTGGCGTAGTTCGCGTGTGGCGTGGCGAAGAAGAGGGCTGTGGCGATGTCGAAGCCGAACCAGCCTTCGCCGAAATCGTCAAAGTCGATGATGACAAGTCCGTCGCCGGTGGCAAGGACGTTTTCGAAGGTCATGTCGGCGTGGATGGCCCCGAACACACTGCCATCCCTTCCGAGCGCTTCAATTACTCGCGATGCGGCCTCCGCGGCCTTGGCCAAGGACAGGCGATCCTCCGGCGTGAGGGACCGCAGCCGGGTTCCATCACCCCAGAGGGCGCCGGGACCGAATAGCCCGTCCAGGTCCCAGGCAGGTCTCCCAAGGGATTCCGGCGGGGTGGTGGATTCTGCGTGACGATGGTGGCGGGCCATCACAGCACCCAGTTCGCGCATGTGGTTCTGGTCCAGAGTGCCGGCCCCCGTAAAGACCTGGAACGAGTCTGCAATAGGGAAGGCATCGGGGAACCAACGCTGGACGGAGACCAACCGCTGGTCGCAGTCCACCGGGACGGTGTAGCCGCCAAGGAGACTTTCAACGGGCTCTGGTACTAGGAGACCGGCTTTCCGAAGGCCGCGCAGATGGTGCGATTCGCACTCGATCTCATCGGCCGCCCGGTAGCCGGGCCGATGAATCCGCACGGCGCAATCCTGGTCGTCGTATTCGACCCGGAAGACCTGATTCTCGCGTTGTTTGATGAACGTAACTCGCGCTGCGGAGTCGATGCCAAACATTGGAAGGGCCTCACGGACCATGGCCACGCCGGGGGCAAGGGAAGCTGTCATAAAAACTAGACTAGCGGTCTAGTTTTCGGACTGCAAGTCTTTTTTCAAGAAAGACGTAGGGTGAGATGTGGGCCGCCAACGGAGTGGCACAAAGGCCGAGGAGGGCACATGTCAGTGGAGAGCGCGAAGCGACTAAGTCTCCGCGAACGCCGGCAGGTGAGTACGCGCAATGACCTGATCCAGTCAGCATTGGCCGTGATTGCCGAAACGGGGACAAGCGACCTCTCTTCGGTGACGGTGGGCAAGATCCTGACGGACAGCGGAATGGCTCGGGCCACCCTTTATGCCCACTTTCCCGGTGGTCGCGAAGAGTTGCTGGCCGCGGCATATCAGCGGGTGGCCCATCAATTTTTGGACAACGCCCGTTCAGCCATTGAATCCAACGGCGGCGAGAAGCTGAATTGGACGCAGCGGGTTGAGGCTTACGCAGAGGCACTGCTTGCAGTCTCAGCGGACAAGGGAATCGGTTACTTCTATAACATTTCCGGACCTCAGCTCTTGGGCTTCAGCAAAGAACGGGGCGTCGGATCAACGGGCGTGTTCACGGCCTTCAGCGCCGAACTCCAAATCGGGACTCGTGAAGGAAAGCTACCAACCGGCTCGAGCGAACCGCTGGCCGTCCTGCTTGCCGGGAGCTTGCGGGATGCCGGGATCCAAGTGGCGCTCAATCCGGACAGCGCGGGCCAGTTGCTGGGCGCTTTTCGGTTTCTTCTTCGATCCTTGAATGAAGCGCACGACGCTAGCTGACGGAGAAGAGTCGGACGGCCCTTTGTGGACAAGCCGCGCATGCCGGCGCCTAACCTTCGGGCAGGACGCGAGGCCTCAGCCGGGATACGAGCGTCGCGGCGAGCAACGCCGTCGTGAGTTCCAGCCCGATGACCAGCAAGAGTTCAGCGGCGCCGGACGCCTCCACAACCTTCGACGCCGGCCCCCCGCCGTGGGCGTGACCGGCGCCGCCCGATCCGAGCAGCAAGACCGTATGCAGGAACACCATCGCCACGGCCGAAATGGTGACCTGGTGGAGAGCTCCAATTCTGCTGTGGCGCCAGATGTGCACAGTGCACGGGACACAGACCGCCGCCAGGGCAATCATAAGAGCGCCGAGCCAGGCATCGTGGTGCCCCGAGGCCGCAAGCCACAGGTGCACCAGGCAGGACACGGCCGTAAGTGCTGCGCAGATTCGCGGGTGCAGGACGGGCCCGGCTGACCGGACCCGTCCCGCCGTCGTGGTCATTTCGTGATTCCTGACGCGAAAGCGCTTAGCTGTGGCAGTGTCCGCCGGCGTCGCCGTCGGCATGGCAGCCAGCGGACGGCTGCGAGTTGGCGGGCACGTCCAGGACGGGGCTGCGGTCGAAGAAGCCCTCCGGGCGGAGCTTGAAGCCGACGGTGTCCACGGGCATCATGGGCCAGTCCTCCACCCGGGGGAAGTGCGTCAGGCCGAAGGTGTGCCACACGACGATGTCCTGGCCGTCGATGTCGCGGTCCTGGGAGATGTAGGCCGGCAGCCCGGCTCCCCCGCTGTGCTGGTTGACGAAGTCGCCGGTGGGGTAGCGCTCCTCTTCTGCGTAGCGGGTGACCCAGAGGTCCTTGGTGGCGAACGCGGCGCGGCGTGCGATGGAGGAGCCCGGGTCGGCCAGCAGGGTGGGCTGATTCTGGGAGTGGAGCTTGTAGCCCACGGGTTCGCCGAGCCGGTTGCGGGACTCCGGGTTGGAGATGATCCACGTGCGGCCATTGGCGGCATCGGCGTCGCGGACGGCTTCTGATTCCCGGGTGAGGACCGTGCGCTTGCGGGAGAATGCGTTGCCGCGTTCGTTGCCCTCGCCCATCGGCTGCCGGACCACGTCCTCTTCCTCGACCCGGTTGGTGAACCCATCGATGGCCATGTCCAGGCGGGCACTGAAGATGTGCTGGTGGAACGGCGCACCCAGGCCCGGAGCGAGCTGGGAAATGTTGTCGGAGCCGCCTTCAGGGTAGGCGGAGGTGAAGACGACGCCGGTGGCTTTGGCCTCGAATTCAATGGTGCCGTCGAGGTAGAGGTACCAGTAGAAACCGTAATCGTAGTTGCCGATGGTGGTGAAGAAGGAGATCACCATGCGGCGGTTGCGGCGCGTGTAGTTGATGCCCGTGTACATATCCGAGTGCTTGGACAGGATGCCCCAGTCCTCTTCGTGCATGCAGATGCCGTTGCGGATCTCGCGCGGATTGCCGAACGCGTCGCTGACGATCGGGCTGAGGTACGTGATGTCGCCGAGGCAGTCGCAGCCCAGTTCGAGCGAGTTGGCGTACTGGCCCACGAGGTATTCACCGGTGTCGAAGTAGTTCTGCCAGGACCGGATCGGCGACGGATCCCCGTAGGGAACCACCATCTCGGCGATGGACGCGCGGTTGATGATGGGCCGGAGCCGGTCCCCGTCCTGGAAGGCCAAGTTGTGCAGCACAATGCCTTCGCGGGCGTCGAAGCCGACGTCCAGGCTCCACTTCTCCCACTCGACGTGGTTGCCGCCGGTGACGGTGAAGCTGGGCCCCTCCGGCTGGGTGATGCTGATGGGCTTCTGCGTGGTCCGCAGCGGGCCGGTGAGCTCCGGGTCGGTGTAGTTGCCGTGTTCGGCGGGAACCGGGAAGATGCCGGTGTCGATCACCTGGGTCACAGCCTTGCTAACGACGTCGACGTATCCAACCAGGCCATCGACCGGGTGCGCCCACGCGCTGTCCTCGGGGAAATCCTGCACGAAGGCAAGCCCGCGGAGGATGCGCCGGCCCTTCTCCTCCGGGTACTCGTAGACACCAGCGGAGAGCGGGGCGACGCGGACCTTGCTGACATCCAGATTCCGGGCGGCCAAGGCCTTGAGCCACCGTTCGTCCGTGGCAAGGAGCTGCTCGACGATCTCGAACTCCTCCCCCAGGACGGGAAGCTCACCCGTGGCTGTTGTATCGAGCTCCAGTGCGGAGATCAGCGTCCCCGTTGTCACCGAAACAATCGCGTCAGTCGGTGCAGCTCCAGACACGTCATGAATGAACGCGCGGAACCGCCGGTCCTCCACCTCCTGCTCCCGTGACGGATCCAGAAGTCCGAGGTATGCGATCCGCTTCTCCGGTCCCAGCAGGCCGTTAGCACTCAACAGCGACTGAGCTTCCTGGATTTCGTCAGGGGACGCCAATGGGTGGCGGACGGCCGTTTGCAGTACTGAAGTTCGCATGGATCCTCCGGGTCGACTTCGAAAAAATGTTTTTCTATGACTGTAGATAATACGCGATTGTGATCCTGCCCACAAGCGCGAGGCGGGTCTCAAGATTTTTTTTCGCCAAGTGTGGAAAAAAGATGAATTGGCGTCTACTGTGTGATGTGTCACACGGCAGAAATGTGCCGGACAGTGACGGCAGCGCGCTGAGACCGCGCGGAGTGCGCCGATCGGCCACCAGCAAAACTCTCCCCGTAAGACCAGCACCCTCTCTCCCTATCCCCTAAAAGGAGCACGATGAGCACCAGCACAGCCACAAGTAACGTGGAACCGTCGCCGGCCGCGGCAGGATCGACCCGGACAATTCTTAACCCCGCCACAGGCCAGCCCGTCGGGGAGGCTCCCGTCCACACCGTTGAGGACCTGGAACGCGCGGTCGCCGCCGCGACCGCCGCGCAGCCAGCCTGGGCCGCGCTGGGCCACGACGCCCGGTCCGCCGCGCTGCTCAGGGCCGCCGACGCCGTCGAACGCTCCGCCGAGGAACTGGCCCGGCTGCTCTCCCGCGAGCAGGGCAAGCCGCTGAACGGCCCGAACGCCCGCTTCGAGGTCGGCGCCTGCGCCGCCTGGCTCCGGACGGCCGCGAGCACTCCCCTGGAAGCGGAAACCGTGGTGGACGACGGCGAAACCCGCGCCGAACTGCACTACCGGCCCATCGGCGTCGTGGGCGCGATCGGGCCTTGGAACTGGCCCATGCTGATCACCGTCTGGCAGATCGGACCGGCACTGCGGATGGGCAACGCCGTGGTGGTCAAGCCCTCCGAATACACCCCGCTCTCCGTCCTGGCCCTGGTCGAAATCCTCAACCAGGAACTCCCCGACGGCCTCCTCACGGTGGTTTCCGGCGGCCGCGACGTCGGCGAGGCCCTGGCCGAACACCCGGCGATCGGCAAGATCATGTTCACCGGCTCCACCGCCACCGGCAAGGCCATCATCAAATCCTCCGCCGGCACGGTCAAACGCCTCACCCTGGAACTCGGCGGCAACGACGCCGGCATCGTCCTGCCCGACGCAGACCCCAAAGCCATCGCCGAAGGTCTCTTCTGGGGCGCGTTCATCAACACCGGCCAGACCTGCGCCGCACTCAAACGCCTCTACGTCCATGCGGACATCTACGACGCCGTCTGCGACGAACTCACCCAGGTCGCCGCCGCGATGCCGATGGGCAACGGCCTGGACGAGAACAACGTCCTGGGCCCGCTGCAGAACCGGGCCCAGTACGACATCGTCGCCGGGCTCGTCGAGGCCGCCCGCGACTCCGGCGCCAAGATCCTGCTCGGCGGCAACCCGGCACTGGACCAGCCCGGCCACTTCTACCCCACCACCCTCGTCGCCGACATCGACAACCACAACCCGCTCGTCGCCGAGGAACAATTCGGCCCCGCCCTGCCGATCATCCGCTACACCACCGTGGACGAGGCCGTGACAATGGCCAACGCGCTCGACGTCGGGCTCGGCGCCTCCGTCTGGTCCGCCAACCCCGCCGAAGCCCGCAACGTCGCGGCCCGGCTCGAAGCCGGGACCGTGTGGATCAACGCCCATGGCATGGTCAACCCCCTGATTCCCTTTGGCGGGTCCAAGCAATCCGGCTACGGACTTGAATTCGGCGTCGAAGGCCTCAAAGCCCTCGGCGTCCCGCAGATCATCAACGGCTGAAACCGGCCGGCGTCCGCAAGGGCGCCGGGCCGGGCGGCCCACCAGATTCTTCCTCCGGCAACAACGGCAACGTGACCACGCGTCCCCGTACCTGACGAACCCGGACTGTGTGGCCATTGGTCGGCCACCCCCATATTTTTCAGGAATTACCCCATGCAGCGTCGGTCAGCGTCGACCGCCTGCGTCACCCCTTAACCATTCCCCGGAGGCTGAAAATGTCCCACGCATCTCCACAAATTCCTGCCGTTACCCAACCACCGGGCCTGAGCCGGCGCACTCTTGGAGTTCCCGCCCTGGTCTTCATGACCATTGCGGCCTCGGCACCGCTCACAGTGGTCGCCGGCGGTTATCCCGCCAACTTTGCGGTGACGGGAGTGCTCGGGATTCCCCTGTCCTTCCTTGTGCTCGGAGCCTGCCTGACCCTGTTTACCGTGGGCTACGCCGCCATGAGTTCGCGAATTCGAAATGCCGGGGCGTTCTATGCGTACATCGCCCAGGGCCTTGGCAAGAGGACCGGCGTAGGAGCTTCTTTCGTGGCCCTCACCGCGTACAATTCCATCCAAATCGCCGTCTATGGTCTCTTTGGCTTTGCTTCGGCTACGTTCATCAATGAGAAGACAGGGGCGGATGTCCCGTGGTGGGCAACTGCCGGAGTTGCCTTCCTGGTCGTCGCGTGGCTCGGCATCAACAAGGTTGATTTTTCTGTGCGGGTAGTGGCCGTCATGGTGGGCCTGGAATTTCTTGCAGTCATCGTTTTCGACGTTGCCGCCTTTGCTGTGCAGCCGGAAGGCGTTTCGGCGACAGGCCTGTTGCCAAGCGATCTGTTTACCGCCGGAGTTGGCGCTGCCTTGGCATTCAGTATTGCCAGCTTCATGGGTTTTGAATCGGCGGCGATCTACAGCGAGGAGTCGAAGGACCCGAAACGCTCCATCGCACGGGCAACGTACATATCTGTAGCCATTATCGCCGTCTTCTACGCATTCTCAGCTTGGGCAATGATGACCGCTACGGGCCCTGGCCAAATCGTGGCGGTCTCCAGGGAATTGGGCCCCGGGCTGCTGTTTGCTTTTCTAGGTCAAAACGTCGGGACACTCATGGCAGACCTTGCGCAGATGATGTTTCTCACGAGCCTCTTTGCCTCGCTTCTGGCATTCCACAATGCTGTTGCCCGGTACGTCTTCTCGCTGGCCAGGGAAAACGTGCTCCCAAAGCAACTGGCTTATGTCAACCCGCGCACCCATGCGCCTGTGGCCGGATCTATTGCCCAATCCATAACCGCGCTGACCGTCATCGTGGCGTTCGCTATTGCCGGCAATGCATCCGATCTGGGCCCGCTCTTTCCGGTCCTGACCCTCTTTACGTGGCTTTCGAATTCAGCCGCCGCCGGACTCGTTTTACTCCTGGCCCTGGTTTCCTTGGCTGTCGTTGGATACTTCCGCCGCAACGCCCATGAGCTGTCCCTTTGGACCACCGTCGTCGCCCCGGTGCTTAGCGCGCTGGCCCTCGGAGCCGTGTTCGTGCTTATCCTGGCGAACTTCGATGTTCTCATCGGGTCCTCCGGCCCATCGGTTCTGTCCTGGGTGCTGCCGGCTATTGCGATCGTCCCCGGCGCCGCCGGATTGTGGTGGGGCCATCGCCTGAAGATCAAGTCTCCGGCTGTCTACGAATACATCGGCCATGGCGGCGAAGGCTCTCCGGAGGAGAACGAATATGATCTGCCGACGCCGGACTGCGACGAAGTTCGGGTCAATTAGCAAGAAATAGCTGGACTCCTGTGCGGCATCCTCCGTCCCCTGACATGGGACGGAGGATGCCGATCCGCGTTACCCCGTTCTTGGCTTGAACGGACAGAGCCAAGGCTGCTGCCCCAGGGCGCCGGACGAGGGTGCGACTACCCTAGAGGAAGTCCAGGGAAAAGCATCGGGTAGAGAGAGGTCTCCTTGCCGAAAATTGTCGATCATGACCAGCGGCGTGCAGATGTGGTC
The DNA here is from genome assembly GCF_056394525.1 of Arthrobacter sp. 10N43. Classification (NCBI taxonomy): domain Bacteria; kingdom Bacillati; phylum Actinomycetota; class Actinomycetes; order Micrococcales; family Micrococcaceae; genus Arthrobacter; species Arthrobacter sp. 10N43. The sequence continues at coordinate 43,376 of NZ_JBFTIA010000015.1, forward strand.
AGTGCCACGTGGCGGCTCATCGCCCGCGACGGCATTGAAGGCGCCACCATGCGGGAAATCGCAGCTGAGGCCGGATTCGCCAATGGCGCCCTCAAGCCCTATTTCGGGAGTAAAGAACATCTGCTTGCTTTTGCCTTCGAGCATGTCTTTCACGAAACAAACAAAAGAATCGACACGGCCACCGGAATCAATACCGGTCTGGCCGCTCTCCGTGTGTTCTGCCACGAGGTGCTCCCGCTGGATGAAGAGAAGGAGAACGAAGCCCGGATCGTGATCGGATTCTGGCAACGTGCGCTGGGAGATACGTCTAAGTCAGCGCTCCATGAACGGTCGATGGAACAGTGGCGCGAACGAATCCTGGTCCACTTGAGGGATGCCCGGGCTGCAGGAGAGATCTTCTCGACGGTGAGCGATGAAGACTTTGCCGGAATCCTTATGAATATGCTTCTTGGGGCGCAAATCAGCGTTGCCCTCGCCCCCGGCACCAGCACTCGGCTCCAGCTCATTTCCCAGCTGGAGGCCGTGTTGCATCTCCTTCAACCCTCCCAGGCATGAATCCAGCGCGGGAGCCTTGGAGCAAGGCGTAGGGAAGCAGCGCCACCTGCCAGCGCTTCCACCTGGTGATGTTCTAAAGAATTGACCTGCCGGGATCTGGCCCTGTCCGGACACAGCAAACCACCGGATGGCACCACATCCCCATCAAGGGAACGCGTGGACTGTGCCATCCGGTGGAAAGGGTGTTACTGGGCCGGTGCGAGTACGAAGTCGTACGTCACCTCTCGGCCCGTACCGTCTGCCTTGTCCTGCGGGTCGAGTACCAGCTCGGGCTTCACTGCCGAAGCGATGTCATCGCCAAGGTGCTTGTCGGCCGTGAAATACAGCTGGGTCGTGATCAGCTGATGGTCGGCTGCCGCGATCTTCAGGTGCAGGTGGGCCGGCCGCCATGCATGCCATCCGGCCGCCTCGATCAACTGCCCGCAGGCACCGTCGGTAGGGATCTGATAGGGCGCAGGCTGCACTGTGTGGATCTGGAAGAAACCTTCGGAGTCAGTTAGCGCCGTCCCCCGGAGGTTCCACTCGGGAATATTGGGGGCGAACTGTGAGTAAAAGCCCAGATCATCGGCGTGCCAGATTTCAATCGACGCCCCCGCCAGGGCTGCACCCGCAACTGAAGTTACTTTGCCCTGGAAAACCAGCGGCGTCCCTGGTTCGTCCTCGCGCATCGGGAGAGTCGCCGGCGACTCGAGGACCGGCGACCCCGGGACGTAGTACGGGCCTTCGATGGTGCCCTTGCTGCCTGCCCGGCCGCTGTTGGCGACTTCTTCCACCGCGTGTTCCAGCCATACGTCCAGGAAGAGCGGCCATTCCCCGGTTTCGCCAACCTGAATGAGCCACGTTTTCAGCGCGTTGTACTCCTCGTAGGTGACCTTTTCTTCCAGAACGGTTTCAACGAGGGCGTTAATGGCACGGGAGGCGAGTCGACTGACCCGGTCGGCGCCCACTTCCAAGGCCGAGGATTTGTCAGACCGGAAGCGCTCGGTGGCCTTGGCTCCGGAATCAGCGGCCGTCGCTTCAATTTCTACAGACATTTGATGTCCTTTCTTTGCTTTCCGCCTCCGCGTCGATGCGGAATTGGGTGGTTAGTGTTCGGATGCTGCGAGGGAGGAAGGGTGTTGGGCCAGGGGTGTGACCTGAATGGCCATGTAGGGGTACAGGGGCAGGCGCTGGAGAATTTCGTGCAGCTCGTCATTGCCAGCCACATCGAAGACCGAGTAATTCGCGTACTGGCCCACGACGCGCCAGAGGTGGCACCATCGGCCGTCGCGCTGCAGGGCCTGCGCGAGTTCTTTCTCGGCTGATTTGGCAGCTTCCGCTGTCGCCGGCGGGACATCCGCTGGGATGTTGACGTCCATTCGGACCAGGTAGAGCATTTTTCCTCCGTTTGTGGAAATGGCGGTCGCTACTTGTCCTGTCGGTAGCGTTCGAGTTTTTCGTTGTCGATTTCGGCGCCCACACCGGGGACCTGGGGGACCAGAATTTTTCCTTCGCGGATTACGATGGGGTCCGCGAGGAGGTCATCAGACATATCGAGGAAGTTCGACAGCTCACCCGCGCGGCGCGACGTCGGTTCGTGGGCTGCCCCAAAAGCGACCGTCGCCAAGGTGCCGATTTGCGTGTCGATTTGGTTCCCCATCACGACGTCGATGCCAAGACCCGTGCACAGCCCCAGAATTTGCTGCGCCTCAGTGAATCCGCTGCGCGCCGTTTTGATGCTCACGGCGTTGCATCCGCCCGAGAGCAACTCACGCGAAACGTCACCGGCCGTAGGGACGCTTTCATCACCGACAATGGGAATCGGTGATTTGTCGACCAACCGGCGCCGGCTCATCGTTTCTTTTGCATCGCAGGGTTCTTCCAGGAGGGACAGCCCAAGGGTTTCGGTGCGCCGCAAGACCTCGAAAGCCTCATTGGCGGTCCAACCGCGGTTGGCGTCAAGGTATAGGTCAATGTCAGGTCCCAAACCAGCCCGGAGTGTGTGGCACGCCTCAATATCCAGGATCAGTGGCTTGCGGCCGACTTTCAGCTTGAAGGTGGTGATCCCGTATTCACTGCGAACCCGAAGTGCTTCGTCCAGAAGTTCGGCCGCCGGCTTGAAACCGAGCATATGGCTGACATTCATCTCCGCGGCGTAACCGCCGAGAAGCGCCGATACCGGCATGCTTGCGGCCTTGCCGATGATGTCCCAGAGTGCGATGTCCAAGCCGCCCTTGGCGGTTTGGTTATGGACGGTCCTCGTGAGGATCTGGTGAATCTTGCCGCGGTCCAGCGGGTCCAAGCCCACGATGGCGGGTGCGAATACCTTGTTGATGATCGCCAGCACCGAGTCTTGTGTTTCCCCATAGGTGTAGGGCCGGGGTGGAACATCCGCTACGCCGGTCAGTCCTTCATCGGTGTGGATACGGACCAGCACATGTTCGGCGTCTGTGACCTCGCCGCTCGCGAAGGCCAGCGGCCTCGTGTACGGAATCGAGTAAGGAATTGTCTCGATGCGCTCAATCTTCACGGCATCTTCCTCTGGGTCATGGCGGCACATTTGCCGACGTCGGGTCCGGGCAAGGGAGGTCGTCCCTCCCCATGTGAAAGATTCTTTCCTTCCGCTCGTAAAGGCGACAGACGAAGTATCACCACGTCGAGTAAGGGTTTATCCCCTGTTGGCGCAGGGAAATTGCGTCGTACGGTGTCTGAAATACGATGCAAAGGAGTACCTGTATGCCGCATCCCAAGAACCACGACCGGATGTTCCTGACTTGCTACACGGACACGTTCGGATACGGGTGGCATCATGTTGATCTGTTCGTGCATGACGACGCCGGTCTGGAAGTGAACTGGGTCCACTGGCAGGTGGACGAGGACGGCCCTGCCGCAGCAGATGCGGTAACTGCCAGGGTGGAACCCCAACTGCGCCGAACTTCGGAGTGGAAGCACGGAGTAAGCGCCAATGGCTCCGAGTACTGGACCGCTGACGCCGCGTGGCGCTGACCGACAATGAAAGAAGGGCTCTGTTGGGAAACCCAACAGAGCCCTTCTTTTCGTCCGCTTTTTAGCCGAGTCGCGCCAGCTTTCCCTGCAACCGGCGGCCGGTCAATCGTCAAGGGGCAGCGTCCCACCGCGCTTGGCACCTGTCTGCCGCAAGGCTTCTTCGATGCGCTGCCCGATATCAAACAGCCGGGGTTCCCGCCCAGGAGCTCCGATAAGTTGCAGCCCCAACGGCATGCCATCGGCGGAGGTAAGTCCTGGAATGGTCAGCACAGGTAGGCCAAGCGCCTGCCAGGGGCGGCTGAGAATTGGGCTGCCGGTTGCTTCCAGTCCTGGCGGAGCGGCGCCCAGGGCCGCTGGTCCCAAAACCGCGTCAAAGCGCTCAAGGAGGGCGAGAACCCTCTGCCGGGACACCGCAATGAGCTCCACGGCGGCGGTGTATTCGTGGTGGGGCAGGGAACGGCCGGAGGTGAGGAGCTCGGTGAAGGGCACACTCAATTCATGGTGGTGTGCCAACTCTTCGGCGCGTGCTGCAGAGGCTTCGCTGGCCATGACCGTGGCATGATGCTCGGCGAGGTCCCGGACCATTCCATGGTCTGACCAATCGGTGAAATGGAACCCGGGTTCGTTGCTGAGAGTCGCCTGGGCGGCGGTTAGCGCCGCGGACATTTCCCTGGAGAGTTCGCCGAGCCCGCTTCCGGCCCAGAGCAGAAGTCTCACCGAGCCCAAGGGCTCATCCTGTTTTACTGTCTCGAATCGACTGAGGGATTCCCACGCATACCGCAAGTCCGCAACGGTCCTGGTGATCAGTCCCAGCGAGTCAAGCGAGTGGCTAAGGCCGGTTATCCCGGTAGTTGGGAATTGGTCCTTCGCGGCCACAAAGCCGGCCAGGCCGCAGTAGGAGGCCGGCCGGGTAAGCGATCCCGCGGTTTGCGTCCCCAACGCCAGAGGCACCATTCCGGCGGCCACTGCGGCCGCGGATCCACTCGAGGAACCGCCGGGGGTATGCGCAGGATTTACCGGGTTGCGCGTCGGTCCCGGGGCGAAGTATCCGAATTCGGTGGTCACCGTTTTGCCCACGATGATAGCCCCGGCTTCCCTCAACAACCGCACACAATCCGCGTCCGCCGTTGCTGGCTCGTGGCCGCGCAGTGGGCTGCCGCAGCCGGTTGGAAGGCCCTTGACGTCGATCAGATCCTTGACTGCAACCGGGATCCCCCACAGGGGTCCGTGCAGGCCAGCGGTTTCCAGCGCCTCCGCCTGCGCGGCTGACCCGTCGACGTCGACTCTCACCCAGGCGTGCACCGCGGGTTCTTTCGCACGCACCCGCTCGAGGGCATCGGCGAGGACCCGGCTCGGCTGGGTCCGCCCAGCCCTGAGGTCCGAAACCATCTCCAGGAGCGCGTCCGGGGACGTCAAACAGTCACCAGCTCAGGAGTCACGGAAAGGCGATGAAACTGCCTCTTGAAGTACACGAGGCTGTCACGCTCCCCCTGGACTTCAATACGCTCGACCTGGACGAAAATTACCGAATGGGATCCTTGCACGGAGCGATCGCTAATGCGCCCGACGATTTTGACCAATGCATCCCGGAGCACCGGCACGGATCCTGAGCTTTCCTCCCAGATATCCCAGCCAAAACGTTCCTCCATGGGTACCTTGGTGGCTCCGGAAAAGTGGCGGGCCAGTTCCTCATGTTCGCCGCTGAGGACGTTGATGCAGATTTCACCGTTACTGTTGAAAATGTCATGCGTTGCGCTGGACTGGTTCACGCAAACCAGGACCGTGGGAGGGGAATCGGTTACCGAGCACACGGCGCTGACTGTGATGCCCACCCGGCCGAACGGCCCGCCAGTAGTGATGACATTCACCGCCGCCGGCAAGTGCGCCATCGCAGACCGGAAGTCTTTCTGGATCTGACTGAGTTCAGGCATTTCTTCCTCCAAATGACGCGGCCCTCATTGGGCCTTCCATTAGTTCGTAATGAGAATCTAGGAGGAATTGGAGTTAATAAATATTGCAATTTGTGCCACTGATCGGCAGGTATCGCTTTAGCCGGGTAGGTAGCATCCTTACGGCGGAAGTATTGACTGTGCGGGCCGACCGTCGATAGCGTCGTTTAAGCCCATTTCTCTGCTCTGCAAGGTCGCCATCATGGATTTACCGGAAGCACTCGTGTACATTGTCGACGATGATCAGGAGCTATGCGATTCGTTGTCCTGGCTTCTGGAATCGGTCAACATCCGTTCCCGCATCTACAACGATGTCGCATCATTCTTGGACAACTACGACCCTTCCGTCCCGGCGTGCCTTGTCTTGGACGTGCGGATGCCCAGGACCGGAGGATTTCAGCTGCAGGAGACGCTGAACAGCATCTCCTCTCCGCTGCCTATCATTTTTGTTTCGGCACACGGCGACATCCGGATGTCCGTCAAAGCCCTCCAACAGGGCGCAGTGAACTTCCTCGAGAAGCCCTACGACCCCCAGCACATGCTGGACGTTGTCCAGGAGACACTCGAGTTGGCGCGTCAGCGCTTTGCATCAGACCGAAGCCGCCGGGAAATTGAGGAACGCATTGCGGGTCTGACCCCGCGGGAACGGCAAATCCTGGCCCTCGTCATTGACGGGCTGCCAAGTCAGAACATCGCACGGAAGCTGGGAACCAGTGTCAAGACAATTGACGTTCACCGGACCAGGATCAAGGCGAAGACCGGCGCTGACAGCATTGCCACGCTGGTCCGCGACATCCTTCAACATCACGTGTCAGTTCTTTGAAGATCCCGGATGAACGGGAGAGCAGTGAAGTCTCCCCCGCCGCGGCGGGGGAGACTTCACTGTGGTGCATCCTGAACAGGCGCTGATGGCTGCGGGTCAGTTCCCAGGAACAACATTCTTTAGTACGCGGAGGCGGGCCGGTCTTGGGTGCCGCCAGTCAGAAGAGCTCCAGTGTGAGCCGCGGAGATTTGGCTCGGGACACACAGGCTGCGATCTGGTCATTGGCTTTCTTTTCGCTGTTTGACATGCACTGGTCCCGGTGGTCGGGCTGCCCGCCCAGAACACCCATAATGCAGGTGCCGCAGATTCCTTCTTTGCATGAGGTGTCCACTTCGATCCCGTTGTCGGCAAGGACCTGAACAATGGATTTTCCGACAGGCACTTCGTACACTTCGTCGTCCAGTTCGACTTCAAACGGGGTGTCGCTGTCTGTGTCGGCTGGCTCGCCGGCCTGGAAATGCTCGATGTGGATGTTGTCCGCGGCAATAACGGCGGAGGCAGCTTCTTTCACCCGCTCCATAAAGCCCTGCGGTCCACACGTATACACATGAGACGAGCTGGTGAGGGGCGCCAGAACCCTGCCGAGGACTTCTGCTTGTTGGTCTCGGGTTAGGCCGAAGTGAAAGAAGACCCGATCACCGAAACCGCTTCTGTCCTTGAGCAGGTCGCAGAATGCCGCTTCCTCCCGGGAACGGGCGAAGTAGTGCAGCTCAAACTCTTCGTTGATCCTGTGAAGGTGATAGGCGATGCTGATCATCGGGGTCACCCCGATTCCGGCCGCCACGAGGACGTGCTGGTCCGCCCCTCGTGCCACGGACAGCAGGTTTCGAGGCGTGCTGATTTCCAGCTCCTGGCCCACTTCGACCTGATCGTGCAGCGCGGCCGAACCGCCGCGTGATGCCGCCTCGAGCTTGACCGCGACAACATAGTCGTGGAGTTCATCGGGCGGGCTGCAAAGCGAGTACTGGCGCATGACGGCTGTCGGTCCGACGACGTCGATGTGGGCGCCGGCCGGATAGGGACCGAACGGTGCCCCATCCGTACGCTTGAGGCGGAAGGACTTGATGTTGCTGGTTTCCTCCAGCACTTCGGCTACGCGTACTTTGAACATACCCATGGGGCAACGCTCCTTTCCTTTTCTGTTGGTGATGTGCTGGCCGGCGGCTAGCGCATGTAGAGTCCGCCGTTGATGTCCCAGCAGGCCCCGGTGACCGATGACGCCCCCTGGGAGGCGAGCAGCGCCACCGTGTCCGCGATAAACTCGGCATCCCCCAACCGGCCAACCGGAATGGTTGCCTTTATGATGTCGAGTTTCTGGGGATCAACGGTTTCGTAGACGACGGGAAGATCCAGCGGTCCGGGCGAGACGGCATTGACGGTCACACCGGAGGATGCAAACTCCCGGGCGAAGACCTTGGTGAGCGTGGACACGCCGCCTTTGGATGCGGCGTAGTGGGCGCCAGTGGCAGTCCCGCCGTTGTGTCCTGCGAGCGAGTGGACGTTGATGATGCGGCCGTAGCCGCGTTCCCGGAAATGTGGGCCAAATACCTGGCAGCCCAGGAAAGTTCCCCTGAGGTTGATATCCACATTTTCGGTGAATTCTTCCGGAGTGATTTCCAGAACAGGTGCCACCTTGGAACGTCCGGCGTTATTGACCAGGATGTCAGTGCCGCCCCATTTTTCAGCGAGAGCATCACGGACAGTTTCGAAGTCTGCCTTGCTGCGGATATCCAGTGCGCCTGCCCAGACAGTCTCCCCGGATGGGTCAAGAGCGTCGGCAAGGGGATAGACGGACTCTGCCGTGGTGCCCGTGATGGCGACGCGGAAACCTTCTTTATGGAGTTTGCGGGCAATGACTTCACCCAGCCCGCGGGCTGCGCCGGTAACGAGTGCGACTTTATTCATGGTCGAAGTCCTTAGAGTAGGAAGCCGGAGGCGTTCACGGCGGCGTCGGCGTTGACAAGGCGAATGAGCTTGAGCTCGATCCGGGCGTCGTCGCCGTCGAACCGGATGCGGTGGGTGAGATCGGCGCCAAGTACCTGGAATTTTTCACGTTTGAAGCCCACCAGTACCTGCGCGGAACGCAGCGTGACCGTTTCCGCTGTCTGCTCCTCCACGGTAAACCGTGAAATGGTCCGGGTGGTGCGTGCCGCGGCCACAGCCGACATGGAGTAGCCCTGAACCAGGCGCGTGATGCGCATGTGCCTCATCCGGGCGTCGTCGTAGACCATGTTTAGGGATGATTCGAAGTCGTCCGTGTCCGGATCGACAGGGATGACGTACTTCGCGTCGTCCGTGTAGAGGGTTTGCCAGGCCTCGTATGCCTTGTCGTCGAGGAGCCGGGCTTCGTGCCAGATCAGCTCGATGGCGCGTCCCACCTGGGGATCGGCGAGCTTGCCCAGGCCAAGGTCGGAGGGTTCCTGTGCGGGGCGGTTATCAATACCGGTGCTCTCTTCGATGGTCTCAGCGGTCATCGTTCATCATCCTTTTCCACATTGCGTATGACTCGCGCATGCCGGTTTCGTCTGTGACATGCGACGTTTTCCACCCCTCATCGGCGGCCACTTCCCGGCCCAGCCCACGGTTGACCAGGATGGGCATCTCGGGGTTGGCCACGGCTCCGCGCTGGACCCGGTCCCATGCTTCTGAATCGTCGGAAGTGCCGAACCCGAAGGGTCCTTGGAAGTGTTCGTGGATGCGCAGGCGTTCCCGGTTTACGCTGTCCGGTCCGCCGTCGAGGCCCAGTGCCATGTGCTGGATTTCGGTTTCGTTCACGGAGATCGGCCGCAGAACGCGGAAGAACGACATTGACAGGGACAGGTTCGGGAACAGATTCAGGTTGTATCCCGCGCCGTGCATTGATCGCACGATGCGGCGCACCTGCTCTGGTGGCATCTTTTCGGAGAGTTCGTCGATGATGGGACGGAACCTCTCTTGGAGTTCTTCCGTGCCGTCGTCGACTTCCAGATCCACGTGCTCGGGGACCATGATGGCAACGCTGTGTCCGTTGCCGAGTGCGTGGGTCACAGCTTCCTCGTCCGTCATGAAGGACAACATGTCTGCCGTTTCGGCGTCCACCGAGGCCATCCAGGAGCGGTGCACGATCGGGAAGTGGTAACCGTCTGTGGTGTTTTCCAGCTGGATTTTCCAGTTTCCGTCAAAACGGAACTTATGCTCACCCTGGACCTTGACCGGGAAGCCGGCCCCCTGCTTCATGAAGCGATCGATCCATAGCTTTGCATCCCCAAGAAAGTCCGCCAGCGGTTCAACGTCCGTCTTGAAGCTGGCGAAGATGAGACCGTTGTAAGTTTCCACGCGCAGCCGCTGCAGGGGCAGGTCACGCTTCTCGGCAACGCCCTCGTAGCCGTCGGGATACGGGATGCCGCGCAGGTTCCCTTCGAGGGAGTATGACCAGGAGTGGTAGGGGCAGGTGAAGCCGTTGGCTTTGCCTTTGGGTACTTCGCAGACGCTCGCTCCCCGGTGCCGGCACCGGTTCAGGAGGACATTGAAGGTTCCCTTCCGGTCGCGGTTGACGATCACCGGCTGCAGGCCGATGTGAGACATCTTGAAGCTCCCGGCGTCGGGAATCTCACTTTCGTGTGCAACCCACACCCAGGTGCTGTAGAAGATCTTCTCCATCTCCCAGTCGAAAATCTCGGGGTCTGTGTAGAGCCTGGCCGCGACGCGGTCCTCGGCTGCCAGTGATGCGAACTCGGTGGCCCGGTCTGAAGTTGGGGCGGTCATCGGTACTCCTTAAGATTTTGCAGGTTAGGTGTTGCTTGTTCACTGAGATGGGCGCCGAACGGGCGTGCGGAGGAGAACATCTTTTCTGTCCGGAAATGGCTGATGACGGCCGTGCCGTTGCGTATGTCAAAGTCGACATTTAGCCGGGCAAATATCAGGTCCAGGTCGCCGTTCCCGTACTCGGAGAGTTGCTGCATGATCCAGCTCCCGGCAGCCGTTCCCGCGGAGACAGTGATGTGGCCTTCGCCCAGGAGGTGGATGTTCCTCCGAAAGTGCGGCGACGGCGGGAGGTATGAGCCCAACATGGCGCAGATGGATTCCCGGCCTTCGATCCGGCCGAACTTGCTGCCATAGTCCGGACCGATTCCTTCCCAGATTGCCTCGTCGGAAAAGAGTGCTTCCAGGACCTCCGGCGCATAGGCGGCACGGGGCACGTCGCATAGGTCCATGTAGCGGCTCATGGTGCGGCGGACTGCCCCGGTGGCTTCGACAGCTGTGAGGCGCTGTGCAAGCTCCGACGTCGAAATAGGTGCCATGGTCAGCCGGCCGCCACTGGGACGTCGTCCCGGATGACGTCGTCCCGAATGATGAGGGCGCGTCCGATCCTGGCCTCGATCTTGGCGTAGTGCCACAAAGCGTGCTCGCCCACCATGGTGGTCCGGAACAGATTGCACGCTGCCTTGATCGTTTCCTGGCTGTCGACGTCGGCCAGGATGTAGCAGGTCCAGGGCCAACCATCGGAGGGACCGACCATGTGGGAGTCGTCATCCATGTTGCCGATGACATTGACGCCGTCCATCTGGCCCATTTCGGACATCATGCCGGAAAAGGCGGTCCAGACGGCGCCGATGCCGCTCTTGGGCAGATCGAAAAAGTTCTGGTTGATGCCGATGCAGAACAATACGCGCAGTGGATCTGCTGGGTTTGTAGTCACGTTCTCTCCTTGTTGCCGCAGGTTCAGATGAAGGCCGGGATGGACGGCGGAATGTCCATAAGGACCGCGCCTGCCCCGTCGTAGATGCCGTCGCCCAGGAAAGCGTGCTGGGTTACGACCGAGGCGTCCCTGAGGTAGCGCTGCATGGGGTTGGCATCGTAGATGGCCGCAGTCCCCGAGAGGGTGTAGGCGGCCTGCACGGCGGCGGCGCCGACCTTGGCGACATGGGTCGACGCCAGGCGCAAGAGCGCTTTCTGCTTGTCTGTCGGGCTGTCGCCGGTCTCGACCGTGGCATAGACCTCGTCGGAAATCTCGTAGAAGAAGGCCCTGGCAGACAGCAGCGCAGCTTCCGCCTTGGCTATGTCAATCCGGTAGTAGGCGCGGTCCGCCAGCTTGGGTGCGCCCGTGATCCCGGTGCGTCCACTGCCGGCGCGGATTGCGTAATCCAGAGCGGCGCGTCCGGTGCCGAGATTCACGGCCGCAAGCACCTGGGCGGCATATGCGATAGCGGGATAGCGGTAAAGGGGCTCGTCGACAGTGGGCTCCCCACCGCGGACGAAGGTCCACTCGTCGGGAACAAATTGACCGTGAACCCGCAGATCGTTGCTGCCGGTGCCCTGCAATCCGACCACGTCCCAGTTTTCGACGATCTCAACCTGTTCCGGCCTCAACAACGCCGTGAGTGGTTTGCCTTGGGTTCCCTCGCCGCCGGCGAGGCCCACGCCAATGATGTCAGCCCCCCGGCAACCGCTGGAGAACTTCCACTCCCCTGAAACTTTCCAGCCTCCGTCAACGCGCTCAGCCTTCTGCACGGGGAAGAGACCGCCGGCAAACACGACGTCGGGGCCACCGCTGTAGAGGGCGGCTTGGGTTTCCAGCGGCAAGGCTGCGAGGTATACGGCTGAACCGAAGCTCGCCACCCAGCCCGCCGAGGCGTCAACCTGTGAGATGCGCTCTACGATGCGCAGGAATTCCGACGGCGGCAAAGCATCGCCGCCGAAGCGCCGCGGAGTCGCTGCCCGGTACACGCCGGCCTTCTTGAACGCCTCAATAACATCCGTCGGGACTGATTTTTGGGCACTGAATTCGTCGCGACGGCGCTCGACTGTAAGCAGCACTTCATCCAGAGTGATCGGTGATGCGGCATCCAGGACATTTGTCATGTTGGGCTCCCACGGGTTGGTCGTCGTCGTTGTCTGTTTCCCAAGCTATGACGCGGTTAGGAACGCAACAATTGGTGATTCACTCCCTACCCCGGCGATAAAACTTCCCCGGCCTAAAGAATTCACCTATGTCGGTCCGGATTCTGTGCGCAGTAGGATCTGGTGTGTCTACTTCCCTGCCGTTGCCCGGCGATGAACGCGAACAGCAGTTCCCGAGTCGCTCGGATTTCGCCCGGTTCATGCAATCCCTCACCCATTGCATCCTCATCCATGACGCCGCCACGAAGGACATCCTGTGGGCCAACCCGGCGGCGTGCGACATGCTCGGCTTCACGTTGTCAGAGCTGAAACCGCTGAAGGCCCCAGACATGAGCAGCGCCGATCCCCGCTTCCGGCGCGCAGCGGGCGTCCAATGGCTTCAAGATGCCGCAGACCACGGCACTAGCCGTACGGAATGGATGTATCGCTCCAAGAGCGGGCGCGATTTTCTCACCGAGGCCATAGCGGTCAGGGTCAATCTCGCAGACCGCTCCATAGTTATGGTGCAATTCCGCGATATCGAAAAAGAGGAGTCGCTCAAATCCGACCTTCAACGTACTGAGGGGCGGCTCCAGGCTTTCCTGAGTCACATGGCGGAGGGGATCCTTGTCATGGACGCCGATTCGGTGGTCAGCTATGCCAGTTCGGCCGCTTCGGACCAGCTTGGCCTCAGCACCGCCGAGCTGGTGGGAACCAAGTTTCTGGAGCTCTGCTCCCCCGGCTCAAAGCAGATGCTTGAAAAAGCCCTGGCCACTCCCCAGCCGGACGGATCTGCCACAAGCATCCGGCTGGAACTGTCCCGCCCCGACAAAACCAAGGTGTGGGTGGGGGCCAGTTGCCAGCACATCGAGCTGGAACGTGATCTTAAAGGGACGCTCGTACTCCTTCATGACATCACCGATCAGGTCGCCGCGGAGGAACAACATCGTCGGGACCTCGAGCACCTCAACTATCTTGGTCGCTACAACGCCATGGGAGACATGGCCATGGCCATCGCCCACGAGTTGGGGCAGCCGCTGGCCGCCGCCACCAACTTCGTCGACGGCGTGTCCCGACGGCTGCGCAATCCAGACACTGCCGTGCAAGACCTGGAGTACGGCCTGGAAAACGCCAAAAAACAAATAAACCGCGCCAACCAAATCGTATCCAGCCTTCGCGCCTTCGTTGTCCAGCTTGAACATTCCGAACAGATTGTCGACCTCAATGAAATCGTCGAAGACTGCCTGTATTTCATCCAGCTCCGCGGCCAGCAGCACGAAACGGAAATTCAGGTTGTCAAGAGCGATGCGCCCATCTGGATTCGATGCGAAAAAATATTGACCGGACAGGTGATCCTGAATTTGTGCCACAACGCCATCGACGAGATGTCCACATGGCCGCGGCGCGAGCGCCATGTCACCATCACCACATACGCCACGGCGGAATCGGGCGTGTTCCGTGTCGCCGACCGGGGTAAGGGCATCGCACATGTCCCGGACGGGAGAATTTTCGATGGCGTGTTCACCTCTAAATCCACGGGCAGCGGAATAGGCCTGGCCCTTAGCCACCGGATCATCACACGCCAGCATGGCAGGCTATGGGCGGAAGAGAATGAGTCCAGGGGTGCCTCGTTTACTTTTGAGCTTCCATTGGCCAACGAATGAGAACACCTGATATGTAGTTCTCGATTTCCCCGGGCTTTGAGCTGGCTCTCGGTCCAGCGACGGGAAGTAGGTTCACACCAGCGGACGACGGCGGGACTCCCCGCCGTCGTCCGCTGGTGTTGGGTGCCGAGGTCGCTCCGGACCAGATGCCTGTGTCGCTGCTGCCGCTAAGCCAATACGAACTCACCACGATCGTGGTCTTCCTCACCGTGGGAGGTGCAGCAGCCGGACTCGCGGTGCACCTCTGGTCTCCCGCCGGACGGCGACTGGTGGCGTGGTGCGCTGCAGCCGGCATTCTTGTGGTTCAGTTCACGGCGCACGACATCCTCGTCCGGTCAGACCGCAAAGCACTCATCCAGGGAGTAGACCCTCAGCCCACGGCGACTCCCGCGGCGACTCTCAGGTCGCCACGGCTCGCGGCTTGGGCCACGTTGCGTCCGGCGATGCGTCCGGAAACCATCGCCCAGCCGATGTGCAACCCGTGGTTGAGCAGCTGGAGCCCGCCCTGCCCGGTTGATCCGGCAGCCCACAAGCCCGGGATGGCTTCGCCTTCGGCCGTGGTCACCCGGAGTTCGGTGTCGACTGCCAGTCCGCCGTCGGCCAGGGTAATAAAGGCGTTCATCGGGCCGAGCGCGTAGAACGGCCCCTCGGTCACGCCCTGGCCCAGGTGCTGGCGGTCGAAGTCGCCGTCCTTGCCGGCCGCCACCTTGGCATTCCATTCCTCAACGCTCGCCGTCAACACCGCGGAATCGAGGCCGGTGCTCGCGGCCAGTTCCTCGATGGTGCCGGCCCGGTGGTAGACGTCCGGGCGGTACCGCTTGTAGTCGTCAACGTAGGCGTAGGCCACGCCGGGGAACGTGGAGACCGGATTGGGCCAGGCCGAGAACTTCTTGGCCACCCGTTCGTCGAAGATCATGTACGCGGTGTTCTTGGCGTCCGCCGCGGTGGCCCGAGCCATGGCCTTGTCCGAGTCCTCGTTGGCGATGCGCTTCCCGCCGTGGCCCACCAGGATCGCCCCGGCGCGGTACATGGTGTTGTTGGGGCCAACCCAGCTGGTCAATGCTCCGCGGACCACGTAGGCCAGGATCTTCCGTGGCAGACGCTCGACTACCAGGCGCATGGCCTTGGAAATGAGCGGATGGGACGGCAGCATCTTGATCGGGTCCACCCGAGTAGAGGGGGCAAAGCGAAGCCCTTCATACAGGCGGTCCATCTGGATCATGACCCCGCCTGCGTCGGCCCCGAGCTTGAAACCATCGCCGGTGTTGTTGGGGTTAACCGGCGGGATCTTGGCCGCCTCCTCGCCCACGAACTTGGCCTTCATTTCGGTCGACGCCGAGTAGTCGCCGGTGGCCAGGATGACGCCACGGCGGCCGAAGTACTCCCTGCCGTTGGCACGCGCGCCGATGACCTCGCCGTCGGCGTTGCTCAGCAGTTCCTCCACGCGCATGGAGGTGTGGATGACGACGCCGCGCTTCCTGCACTCGCGCAGCAGCGCCTCGGCATAGGCTCCGGAGTTCGGCAGGACGTTGTGCATGCGCGGCTTCTCGTAGGGCGGTTCCGGGGTGGGGCCGAGGAACTGCACGCCGATGCTGCTGAGCCACTCCACCGTGGGGCCCGCATTTTCGGCGAGGATTCGGCGCAGTTCCTTGTTTTCGCGCTGCTCGAATTCGCCGTTGGCCAACTTCATGTCCTCGACGAACAGCTCGATGCTGTCATTGACCCCGGCACGGTACTGGTAGGCCGTGTTGGCCGCGGTGAAAGAGCCCACGGACATCGCCGTGCTGCCGCCCACCTTCGGGCACTTTTCCAGCACGATCACCGTGGCACCGCTGGTGGCCGCGGAAATCGCGGCACTCATGCCGGACCCACCGCCGCCGATCACCAGGACGTCTGCTGTTGAACTCGCTGCTGTCGAAATCACAGTGCATTCCTTTCAATTCCGTGCCCGTCGGCGGCGACGGCGCCGCTTCCGTTCCGTACCAATGCGGCCGCCCGTTCGGCCGCCGAGGTCCCGGCCCAGCGGCCGGTGATGTAGCCGGGGGCGAGGCCGCCGGCGTAGCCATAGTTGGACAGCCCGCCGATATCGGCCCCGGCGGCGTACAGCCCCGGTACCGCCGCGCCGTCGTGGTCCAGAGCCTCGCCGCGCGCATTTGTGCGGATCCCGCCGAACGTGAACGTGATGGACGGCTGGACCATGAGTGCGTAGAAAGGGCCATTTTGCGGCGCCCGCGCGGAGGACGAGACCGGAATGCCATCGGCGGTGCCGCCCTGGCCCGCAAGTTCCGCATAGCTATCCAGGGTGCGCGAGAGCTGATCGCGGTCAACGCCCCAGCCGGCCAGCATGTCCACGAGTTCCGGCAGAGTCTGTGCGACGGCGTGCTGCCCGCCTGCGTCGATGGCGATGCCGAGACGGTCGATGCTGCCCAGGCCCGGGAACGGTTCCTCGAGCACTTCCGTGCTCCGCACGAACTCATCGAAGATGAGGATCCCGCGCGCTTCGGGCTGGAAGGTGACGGCCTGGTTGAGCAGTTCGTCGCCGTCGGTCTCGTCCGCAAAGCGCTTGCCCTGCAGGTTCACCAGCACCGTGGAGCCGGAGTAGTACTGCGAATAGGGCAGGTAGTGTTCCGTCTCGAAACTGGAGAGCGGATATGGCAGCAGGTGCCCGTAAAAGGTGCTCATCGCCGTCGTTCCGCCGGTTCCTGCGGCGCGCGCGAGGCGCAGCCCGTCGCCGACGCTGCCGGGATTGGAGCGCAGCACCAGCCGGTCCGCACTGGGGCCGATGGACCGCGTCAGTTCAGCGCGGTCACCCTGGAATCCGCCGCTGGCGAGTACGACGGCGCCCGCCTCGTACCGGATGCGGCGCCCGTCGATGGTGCGCACCAGGACACCGGTGACGGTGCCGCCGTCACGCATGAGTTCGGTAACGACTGCTCCCGCGGCGGTCTCTCCCCCGGCCGCGAGGACCCGGTCCCGGCACCAGGCCAGGATGCCGTGGATGTCGGTGGAGTAGCCGATGCCGAAGGTCATGATGTCCCGCTTCGGTTCCTCGGCAACCCGGACGCCGGAGGACCGCAGCTCGGCCAGCGCTTCCTCGTAGTCGCCCACGAGTCGGCTGCCGAGGTCCACGTTGCCCAGCGGAATCCGCTTCCGGTAGGCGTCGACAGTGGGTGCGGTCCAGAACATGCCGGCCGAGAGCGCTGCCGATCCGCCGAACGCCGCCTGCTTCTCCAGCAGTGCTACTTTGGCGCCCCGCCGGGCGGCGGTCATGGCCGCGGCCGAACCGCTGACGCCTGATCCGACCACCACCACGTCCACGCGGCGGACCTCGTCCACGCCATGTAGCCCGCCCACGCCACGGTGCCGGACCGGAACACTGTCCCGATGCTGCGTTGCCGTGCTCATTGCGTCACGCCCGATGCCAGCTTGGCGGCGGCGTGCTCGGCGGCGATGCGGCCGAAGACGGCACCCTTGCCCAGCGACGTGCCGGTCATGTAGGCGGCGCCGTGGAATCCGCCGGTGAGCTCACCGATGGCGTACAGGCCGCGGATCACCTCGCCGTCGACGTCCACCACCTCGGCGTTGGGATTGATGGTCAGGCCACAGTAGGTGGTGGTCATCAGCGACTTGGCCGGGTAGGCGTAGAACGGTCCCTGGTCCAGCGGCAGGAGCTCGCCCACCCCGTTGCACAGGTTCCTGCGGCCCACTTCGTCCCCCTCGCGGCTGGCTACCGAAGCGTTATAGCGGGCTACGGTCGCCATCAGGGCTGCGGCGTCGATGCCGGCGGCCTCGGCCAGTTCCTCCAGGGTGTCGGCCTTGAAGATGTGGCCGAGGTCCTCGATCATGCCAATGTCATTGAGCGGGATACCGGGATGCGATTTGGCCCGGACCTTCGCGTCGAAGATCTCGAAGCCCAGTCCCTCAGGCTGCTTGAGAACCTCGCGGCCCAGGGTCTTGTAGGACTTGGACTCGTCAACGAACCGCCGGCCGTCCTTGTTCACGATGATGGCGCCCATGTAATAGGCCGTGAGCAATTCATGGAACTCCTCGCCGGTTTCCGGGTGGGAGCCGTACGTGGCGGTGATGTAGGACATGTCCGCCACGCCCGCGCCCAGTTTCCAGGCCATCTTGAGGCCGTCACCGGTGTTGCCCACCCCGCCGTACGGAATGGCCGCCAGCTGCTCCGGCGCAAAGGTGCGCAGCAGATCGGTGCTGCGGCTGAAGCCGCCGGTCGCCAGGATCACGCCGGCGCGTGCGTTGAACAGGGACTCGGTACCGTCGGACTCGACGACGACGCCGGTCACCGGGCCTTCGTTGCTGCGCACCAGCCGGACGGCGCGGTGTCCCAGCCGCGTGTCCCCGCCGCTTTCGGTGAAGGTCCGGTGCATGTTGGCGAGCAGTTCGGTGATCACGGTGTTGTGGCTGCGCGGCGCGGACTGTCCGGAGCTGATTTCCAGGGCCCGGAACTTCGCGCCCTGGTCCTTGAGCCAGTGGTAGGTCTCGTCCTGGCGTTCGAGATAGGCGTCCAGCAGTGCACGGTTGTTGACGCCGCCGCCAGTGGAGAGCAGGTCCTGCAGGAACAGTTCCGCGGAGTCCTGGACACCTTCGGCCGCCTGCTCTGCGGTCCCGGAGAAGGCGAAGAATCCGCCGCTCATGGCTGAGGAGCCGCCAAGCTTGGCGGTCTTTTCCAGGAGCGCCACCTTGAGGCCGGCTTGCGCCGCGCTGGTGGCTGCAGACTGTCCCGCGATGCCAGATCCGAGAACCACCACATCGTAGTCGTATTGGGGCATGGTCATGGTGCTGTCCCTTTCAGGGGTTTTTGTCATTGGTTCTGTCGCGTCTGTTCTGTCACGTCGGTTCTGTCACGTTCCGTGGCGGCGCGGCCAGGCGTTTCAGCAGGTGAGGAAGCCGCCGTTGACGTCCAGGCTGATGCCGGTGATGTAGGTGGACTGATTACCGGTGAGGAAGGCCACCGCGTTGGCGATCTCCTCCGGCGTCGCAAAGCGCTTCATGGGGACCTGGCCGAGGAGTCTGGCGTCCTGGGGTACGTCGCCCATCATTGGAGTTTGCACGAATCCCGGTGCCACGCCGTTGACCCGGATCTTGAAGTCGGCCAGTTCGTGGGCAAGGCTGGCCGTCAGGTTCTGCAGCGCCGCCTTCGATGCCCCGTAGACCACGGAGCTGGGCAGGAACGGGCCGAAGTCCGCGTCCGGGCCTCCACCGGTCCCGGTCTTGGCCGTGATGGAAAGCAGGTTCACGATGCTGGCGGAACCGTCCGTGGGCATGTGCCGGTAGACCTCGCGGACCAGAAAGAACGGCGCCGCGACATTGACAGCCATTACGGTGTTCCACTCCTCGTCGCTGAGGTCAAAGAAGCGGATCTTGCCGCCGCTGCGCTTGGGTGAAATGCCGACCGCGTTGACCACCACCCCTACCGGGCCGGCCTCGGCCGCGAAGGCGGCCAGTTCCTTGTTGGTGTCTCCGTCGGCCAGGTTGCCGGCAAAACCGCGGTGTTCGGCCCAGCCCACTTCAGGGAGCGCCGCGGCCGTCCGGTCCGCCGCGTCCTGGTCGAGGTCAGCGACGACGACGGCGTAGCCTTCCGCGGCGAGGCGGCTGCTGATCGCTTGGCCGATGCCGCCGGCGCCGCCGGTCACGATCGCCGTCTGCAGCAGCACGGGCTGCTTGAGCGTTTCCGCATCGAATGTGGCAGTGGGGTCACTGGTCATGGCCGGGCTCCTGGTTCCGGCTGAAGGCCGTGTGTGGGTCGGTGACGGCTACGGGCAGGGCGCGGATCGGCGAGAAGGACGTGGGGTACATGATCCGGTTCTCCATCGTCATGATCATGGGCCGGATGATGGCCAGGCATTCCTGCCATTTCCCGCTCTTGGCGAGCGCTGCGCGGCGGGTCCGGCGGTCCTCCAGGTCCTCGTAGGCCCAGAAGTGGTTGAGCTCGTTCTGTCGGCCGAATTCGGTGACGAAGTAGCCCAGGAAGCCTCCCAGGATCGGTTTCTGCGCGGGCAGGCCGATGCTTTCGTAGGCTTCGAGGTACTCGTTGAGTCGTGCACCGGTGTGCAGGACGTAGGTCCGCTGTTCAACAATCACGCCGGTCACGGTGCCTCTCCGGCGGCGGAGCCGACCAGCCCGGTGGCGGCGGGCGCCGTCGTCGTCGTTTCCTCAGCGGGAACGTAGCGACCGAAGCGGTGCTGGCCGCCCTCGAGGGTCTTCCCGTCGTTCATCAGCACCAGGTTGATTAGCGCGGCGACGATGATCACGATCCAGGCAACAGTGATGGAGACGGTGCTGCCGCCGCTGATGCTCATCAACCACGAGGCCAGGAACGGTGCAGGAGCGGCGAAGATCAGGTTGGAACCGGTGAGTGCGAGCGCGGAGCCCGTGTACCGCATATGGGTGGGGAAGGCCTCGGCGAAGAGCGCGCCCTGGCCGGCGTTTCCGAACTGAGCGGTCACCAGGGAGAACGCCACCATGCCCAGCGTCAGCGGGAAGCTGCCTAGGTTCACCACCGGGAAGAACAGGACGGCGGCGAGCAGGGTGCCTGCCGATCCGATCGTCAGGATGCGACGGCGGCCGTAGACGTCCGCGAGCCGGCCGCCCCACCAGATCGCGATCACGGAGAGGAAGTTGGAGATCATGATGATGGTGAACGTCTGGCTCTGCGAGAAGCCGTGGGTGGTGAGGTAGCTGATGCCGAATACGGAGACGATGTAGAAGGTCACGACGATCGGGGCGAAGGCCAGGATGAGCCGCAGGATGGTGACGCCGTGGGTCTTGATCACGGTGGCAGGGTTGGTGGATTCCTGGGCGATGTCCTGCATGCCTTCCTTGAACACCGGCGTCTCTTCAACCTTGAGCCGGATGTAGATGCCCACCGCCACCAGCAGGATGCTCAGCAGGAACGGTACGCGCCAGCCCCAAGAGAGGAACGCCTCCGGGCTCAGCACGCCGGAAAGGACGGCCAGCATCAGGTTGGCGGCCACCTGGCTGATGGGCGAACCCATCGCCATGAGCCCACCGTAGAAGGCGCGGCGGTCCGCGGGTGCGTGCTCCATGGTCATCAACTGGGCTCCCGTGGCCTCGCCGCCGAGGGCGATGCCCTGGACGAAGCGCATGAGAACCAGCAGGGCCGGGGCGGCGATGCCGATCGCCGACTGCGGGGGAAGCAGGCCGATGACCATCGACGCGACGCCCATCGTGATGAAAGTAGTGAGCAGGATCTTGCGGCGTCCCAGGCGGTCCCCCAGATGGCCGAACACGATTCCGCCGAGCGGACGGGCCACGAAGCCGACGCCGAAGGTTGCGAAGGACGCAAGCAGTGCGATCGCGGGATTCATGTCGTTGAAGAACAGTTTGGGGAAGACAGTTGCGGCCATGGCGCCGTAGACGGCGAAGTCGAACCATTCGAGGGCGGACCCGAAGGTACCGCTGAGGACGGCACGCTTGGCCTGCGGGGAGGCGGGCATTGCGGGCTTGAGCGAGCGTTTTACGGCTCGTGACGGCTGGGACAGACTCATCAAGACTCCTTCGTCGGGTGAGCAGTGCGGCGCCTGTGGCGCCTTTAGTTAGGGGGCATTCAGTTGGGGAGTTACAGCTGGGGTGCGAACGACGCGCGGCCCGGCTTTTGCGGGGGTCGCTGCGTAAGTTGTGATGTGAGGCTAGCCAGCTCTATGCGTCGGGCGCAATGGTTGCTATCCTAAATTGCGTGATACGCAAAGATGAAGCGCCGCGGGTTGAATCCGTTCACCGAGCGCTGGTGCTGCTCAAGCACATGGCGGAGCAGGGTTCAATCAGCGTGACCGAGGCTTCCAGCATGCTTGAGGTCAATCCGTCGACGGCCCAGCGCCTGCTGGTGACACTGGTGGGCGACGGCTTCGCCGAACAGGCCGCCCAGCGGCGGTATGTCCCGGGCCCCGAGTGCCGGCGGGTGACCACTGGCAACGCCCCGCCGCCGCTGCGCGTGCGCGTGCGCCCATATCTGGAGCGGCTCTTCGCAAGGGTGG
The DNA here is from genome assembly GCF_056394525.1 of Arthrobacter sp. 10N43. Taxonomy (NCBI): domain Bacteria; kingdom Bacillati; phylum Actinomycetota; class Actinomycetes; order Micrococcales; family Micrococcaceae; genus Arthrobacter; species Arthrobacter sp. 10N43. The sequence continues at coordinate 65,226 of NZ_JBFTIA010000015.1, forward strand.
GCGAGACGAGCCACCTAGCAACGCTGATCGGCACGGAAATCCACCACCTGGACGGCATCGAGGCAACCACCCACGCGCTGCGCTTTGGCCTCCGCACCGGCGTGGTTTTGCCAGCCCACTTGACCTCTGCGGGTAAGGCAATGTTGGCGGACCTGCCCCGGGAGGACATAGAGAGGCGCTACCGCGTCCTCGACGACTCGGCGGCCGCGGTCAACGCCGGCATCGATTTCCCCAAGCTGTACCGGGACGTGGACCAGACGCGCCGGCAGCAGATCGGGATGAACTTCGAAGAGAGCGAGGAGGACGTGGCGGCCATGGCCGTATCCCTGGGCCTGGTAGATGGCCAACACGCGGCTTTGAGCATCGCCATGCCAATCGGCCGTTTCGCCCGCCAGGACGCCAAACGCCTGTCCGCCCAACTGCTGGAAACGGCCGCTGAATTCAAGAAGGAACTGGAGGGCGTGAGCCTGGGTTAGACGGGCTGCTGGCTTGCCGCCAGGGCGTCCCGCACTTCAACGAAGTCGAGCCTGCCGTCCGCCGTCCGGCCGCCCCGATTCCCATAAACATGTCGACCGGCACATGCCGGGCGGCCAAGGCCCGGATGTCGGACCCCACCGGAAGAGTACGCAGAGCAAGCGGACGACGGCGGGACTTCCCGCCGTCGTCCGCTTGAGTTGGGTGCTGCTCCCCTACAGCGCCGACCAGCCGCCGTCGGAGGCGAGGATGGCGCCGTTGATGTTGGTGCCGTCGTCGCTGAGCAGGAAGGTGGTGGAGGCGGCGAGCTGCCCTGCGGTGGCGGGCGTTGGGACGGTGGCCTGCATCAGCGGGCCGAGGCGTTCGGCCGCGAGCCAGGATCCCGAGGTGGCGACGACGTTGGCGGTGCCGTCCCCACTGGCCGCCTTCCCGTCTCGCAGGAATCGCAAAGACCCCGGGGCTTAAGGGTCTCCTACAGATCCTGCACTCTGACTCGTTGGCCGTCCAGTAGGAATTTGGCGTCGATTTTCTGTTCTAGTCCCAGGACCTCGCGGGCTGCGATCTCCCCGATTACCGGTGAGGTCTTGAAGCCCTTTCCGGAGAAGCCAGCCAGGACGAGCACGCCGGGCATGCCCGGATGTGGGGCGACGTACTCGTGGCGATTGTGCGTGTATGCCTCGAAGTACGGGGTCATGCGCATCGGGTAGTCCTCCAGGTGCGGCAGGAAGCGTCGCACTAGGCTACGCACTGCCTGGAGGTCCTCGTCGGTGACGTTCATACGGGCGGTGTCCGGGGAGTCGACGGGTAGGTGGTTGGCGAACCCGAGGCCGAGCTTCATTGCCAGGCCGTCGGCGGTCGGCAGGCCGTACGAGTACTTCGGCTCGGTGCGGATATACGGCAGCATCCCCTTTAGGCTTTCGCCGGTACGGGGCAGGAACCAAGTCGAGAGCACGCGCCGGGTGGCCAGGTACGGCGCCATGTCGGGCAACAGCGTCGCGGTCCAGGCGCCGGCGGCAACGATGACACGGTCGTAGCGCTCCGTGCGTCCACCTGCGGTGACCGCGACCTCGTCGCCGTCCTGGACAATGCCTGTCACCCGAGCCTCGGTGCGGATGGTGGCACCGTTTGCTTTAGCCGCAGCCGCGGCGGTGCGGATTGTCTTCTCGGGGAAGATCGTTCCAGCACCTTTGTCGAGGATCACGATCTCGTCCGGGTCGGTCTCGTACATCGGGAACCGTGATTTGGCCTCGGCCGCGGTCATGACCTCAACCCGGTCGCCCAGAAGCACTGCAGACTGCAGGGCGATGCGGGTGGCCGGGGCATTTTCCGCGCTGAAGGTCAGCGCCCCGGAGATGTCTCGAAGCCTCTGGCCCGTGGCCGCTTCGAGGTCCTTCCAGAGCTCATCGGCCCTTCCTAGGATGGGCTGGTATTGCAGGTCCTCGATCTCGATGTGACGAAAGAGCCGCGATTCCCCGCCGGCTGCGCCGCGGGAGTGGCCGGGGCTGAAAAGTTCGTAGCCGGTGGCTTCGCAGTCGAGCTTGGAGAGCTGCCATAGAGTCTGCGAGCCGATGGTTCCGGTGCCGATGACGGCGATGCGTGGTGTGGTCATGCCTGACTCCTTCGTGCTCAGTCTTCCAGATCAACGTACAAGCCGCGGTGAATGGGCCTGCGCGCAGTGAAGAGCGCCAGGCCGGCCACGATCGCGATGAGGGCGACCATCTGTGCCGTGAATGCCTTGGGTGCAATCTGAGTGGCCAGGGAGAGCCCGATGGCTCCGATGAAGACCATGCCAATTCGCCGCGCAGCCGGGTTTTGGATCATCACCGAAGAGAAATTGGTCCACAAAAGCGGACGACGGCGGGACTTCCCGCCGTCGTCCGCTTGCGTTTGAGCGAGGTGCTTTAGAGTGCGGACCAGCCGCCGTCGGAGGCGAGGATGGCGCCGTTGATGTTGGTGCCGTCGTCGCTGAGCAGGAAGGTGATGGAGGCGGCGAGCTGCGCCGCGGTGGCGGGCGTGGGGACGGTGGCCTGCATCAGCGGGCCCAGGCGTTCGGCCGCGAGCTGGGAACCCCAATTGGCCACGATGTTGGTGATGGTGGGGCCGGGGGCCACGGCGTTGAAGCGCAGGCCCTTGGGCCCGTAGATCACGGCCGAGTTCTTGGTCAGGCCGACGACGGCGTGCTTGGACGCGGTGTAGGCGGCGCCGGCGGCGGACCCGCGGAGGCCGGCCTCGGAGGCGACGTTGACCACGGAGCCGGTGCCGGTCTCGAGCATCAGCGGCACCACGGCGCGGGTGAGGCGCATGAGGGCGGTGACGTTGATCCGAAAGACGCGGTCCCAGAGGTCGTCGTCCACCTCGTGGATGGGGGCGAAGTTGTCCATGATGCCGGCGACGTTCGCCAGGGCATCGACCCGTCCGCCGGCGGCTGCGACGACGGCGGCTACGGTCTCCTCGGTGGAAATGTCGCCGGCCACGGGGACCAGGTCCAGTCCGGCGTTCTCGGCCACGAGATCGTCAAGGCGTTCCTTGCTGATGTCGGCGGCGATGACGCGGCCGCCTTCCTTGGCGATCCGCAGGGCTGTGGCCTGGCCGATGCCCGAGGCGGCGCCGGTGACAATGACGGTCTTGCCGGCGAATCGGCCGGTGGTGGTGGCTTCCTGCCATGTAGCTTCGTTGCCCATGATGTCCTTCCAGACGTTGCTGACGGTGATGCCGTCCACGTTATGACACTCTGTGTCATTATGGAAGGGTGAATACTGGTGGGATGCCTTCGGATGCTTTGACGACCGCCGTTCCGCGCTCCACCGGGCGTCCGGTGACGATTGATCCCGACGCCGTGGCCGCCATCGCGCTGCGGCTGTTCGCCGAGCGCGGCTATGAGCAGACCTCCATGGAGGACATCGCGCGCGAGGCAGGGATCGGGCGCAAGAGCCTGTACCGCTACTTCGCCAGCAAGGCCGACCTCGTCTGGGGCGGCATGGAGCCAGTGATCGAAGCCTCGGGTCTCTTGCTTGATTCAGCGCGCGCTGCCGGCGGGGCCGACGGCGACATTCTGGCCGGGCTGCGGGACGCGGCGGTCGCCGGGGTTGCTGTCCTGCCGGACCTCGCAGTCACGCGCGGCCGGCTGCGGCTGATCGCCGAACACCCCGAACTGGCCAGCCGGAGCTACGAGTCCCTGGCGCCGCAGCGCGAGCGGACCCGGGCGTACCTGGTGTCAGCCGGGGTCAGCGAGGACGTCGCGGGGTATCTGTGCGCGGCGCTGATCGGCGCGACGTTTGAGGCGTGGATGCAGTGGGCCGGTGGGACGGATCCGGATCCGGTGCCGTATTTGGTGGCTGCTGTTGGGGTGTTGCGGGTGCCGGTCTCCTAAGTCGTATGACCACAACCTATTCGGCTCGAGATCCCGAACAGGAGCGCCAGCACTCGGGGCGAGGACCCCACCCGCCCTCCCGCCGGTAACCGCCGGGAATGTATCCGCTGGGGGGAAGGGGGAGCCCTCCGTAGGCACGCTGTTAGCTGAAAACACCAAGGCCCCGGGGGTTTGCTCTCCGGAGCCTTGCCTTCCTCCGCGGCCGCTGCTGTTTGTTGACAATGCAGAATGCGTGGGCTCATTTCTGGAGGAGCGTATGGACCGCGAAATGGACTAAGTCTTACTTGCCGTTCCCTGCTGCGTCGCCCGGTGAGGTCTGAGGTGCGATGCGTGCAGCAGGGCACTGTATGCTTCCTGCAGGGTGGCCATATGTGCTGGGTGAGAGCGGCTAATGCTTCCCAGGCAGTACCTTGCGCCGCGGCCTGTCCAGCGTGAGTTACTGAGTTGCCGCCGGCCTTCCGTATCCGAATCGCGCCGTGAACGTGTCGACGTCGAGCTCGCGCAGGTCCACCTGATGCTTGACCTGGGCGCGGCGACCATCAGTCCCCTCGATCGTCAGGTCGTGTTCACCGCACAATTGGCCTTGCCCCGGCACTATCTAGACAGTTCTGGCAATAGTCTTGGCGGATGAGCCCGCTTCCCCTTCAGCCTAATCCATCCGAGTCGCCCGATTTGCTCTCACCTAAGAGCTGGCCGGATGGGATCATCTGGCACTACACAAATGCGGCTGGTCTGGCCGGAGTTATTCGAGAGAACGTTCTCTGGGCCAGCTCGGCGGCGTTTTTGAACGACCGTCACGAGATGCGCACGGGGGCGGAACTGCTCAGGAACCTTCTCGAGCGGCATAAGGGTTACCTGGATACCGGCGTTCTCGCAGACCTCGAGTCCATGCTGCGTTATGCGACATCCCAGGATCCCTACAAGACGTTTGTCGCCTGCGGCTGCAAAGATCCAAACAACCTGACCATGTGGCGCAATTACACTGGGCCCGAAGTCGGTTTCGCCGTCGGACTCGATGCCACGAAGGCCATGTCGATGCGCCGGCAGAGAGTTATGACGGAAGAGATGGTTGACAAGTTGGGCTTCCTTGAGCAGGACTCCAAGCAAGAGGTATTTGAGAACGCCCTTCGCGATCTTGGTTCCTTCCCATGGCGGGACGCCGTCTACAACCCGGAGAGTCAGATCGAGATCGCTTGGGGAAGGCTGAGAGAACTAGAGAGCGCTTCCGTCGCTCGCTCGAACGGAGAATGGGCCGACAGACACGAACTCGATGTCATGTCCGACATTTATAACGAGCTCCAGACCTTCAAACACCCGGGTTTTGAGGATGAGCGGGAGATGAGAGTCGTGTGCTGGGCGGGTCTTCACACGGATCTCGTCTATGTGAAGCATCGGGCCAGCAGATACGGCATCGTCCCATACGTCGAGCTTTGCCTGCCGGCTGATTCGAAGAATAATTCGTCCAACGAACCAGAGCCGGTCCAGGACCTTCCAATTGTTGGGATTGCCGTAGGCCCAACGCCCTATCCTGATGAGGCTGCTTCGGGAGTACGTGAACTACTCCGGGCTGCGGGACGTCCGTCCATAGCAGTGATTCCCAGCCAGGTCCCCTTCCGTTGACAGCCGAGATAAACCCCTGAGCTCTGGCTCGCTGGCCCGAATTCTGTGCGCGTCGTTCGAGTAACAGGGCGGAGCTCGCCCAAGCGGCCCTAAAGTAGTGAAAACTGGACCCTGAGATGGAGATGCTTTGTACGGCGGAATTGAAACCACGGGAAGAAGATTCCGAGCCTTGACTGAGGTGTTTATGGTGACCGGATCGAGTCAGCAGGGCAATCCATGAGCGACTATCACCTTGAACGCCTCGGTACGCGGGAGTTTGAGCATGTCACCCGTGCCCTCACCATTGCCGCATTCGGTGCCGCTGTGCGCCCTTTCGGAGAGGGCAAGGACGGGGGGCGTGAAGCGACGTTTGAAGGTCTCACGTCTTACCCAGAGCCGTCGCCGCCTTCGGGGCATTGGGATGGCTATGTGGTCATCCAGGCCAAATTCCGCCAACGTCCCAGCGATGTAGGCAACAACGCGATCTGGTTGCAGGGTGAGCTGCAGAAGGAGATCAAAGAGTGGAAAGACAAAACTAAGAGACGTCGGATCGATGGACGACTGCCGGAGTACCTGCTTTTCACGACTAACGTATTTCTGTCAGCTGTTCCCAAGTCGGGTGGCGTTGACACGATCAACGACTTCCTCAAGACGGAGCTCACTGAACTGGGAGTGAAGGGCTGGGACATCTGGGATGGTGACAAGATTTGCGCCCTTCTCGACCTCCACGAAGGGGTTCGAAATAGGTACAAGGGATTCCTCAGCGCTGGCGACCTGATAGCCCAGATGCAAGAGCTTCTCGGTCTGCCGGATGGCAGCTTGGAATCCCTGTACAAGACACACACGATCAAGAGCCTCCGGCATGATCAGTGGGTTCGTCTCGGCGAATCAGGAGGGGACCCGACCACGAGACTGCCGCTCTCACAGGTCGCAATTGACCTCCCTGTACTGGATACGGAGCGACGCCTAATTGGGGAGACACCGGCTGAACGCCGCGCTAACGGCGCGCTCAACCAGATCGTCGCTCTTGGTGACAATATGTTGCGCCCTGCCGACACACGGCCAGACTTGTCAAACGTTTTGATACTTGGTGGCCCTGGCCAGGGGAAGTCCACACTCAGCCAGCTTTTGAGTCAGACCTACAGGCTAGCTTTCCTGGAAGACTACCCGGACTCCAAGCTCGATCCTGCTGAACGAAACATCAGGAGATCTCTGAGCCATCACATCTTCGCTGAGCTAGGCATCCCCAAACCCTCAAACAGGAGATGGCCCTTCACCATAAAACTCAGTGAATTCGGTGATGCCGTGGCTGGCGGAGAAAATACAGGCGTTCTTCGCTTCATGGCATCAAAAATGACCGAAATGTCCTCCGATGATGGCGAAGTAACACCCGCCAAGCTAAAAAAGTGGCTCGCCCAGTGGCCTTGGATCCTGATCCTGGATGGTTTAGACGAGGTTCCAACACGAGCAGCTCGTGAACGTGTCTTCGAGAAGGTGGCCGACTTCCTTACAGATGCCAGGCAAGTGGACGCAGATCTGTTTGTTGTGGCAACGACGCGACCACAAGGTTACGCCGGTGAAATGAATCCAGAGGAGTATAAACACCTCGTTCTGGCACCTCTCGCTCCTAGCGAAGCGCTAAGCTACGTCGGCCAGCTGTCGGCGGTTCAGTACGCAGACGATGATGAACTACGGGTTCGTGTCAACGAGCAAGCCTCCGAAGCGTTGCGCAGAGATGCCACTTCGAAGTTGATGGTGACCCCCTTGCAGGTGACGATCATGAGTCTCCTGCTAGCAAAGAGAATCAGTCTCCCTGAGAGTCGGCACGAACTATTCAATTCGTACTTCTCGACCATCTACGAACGCGAGATGAATAAAAGCCATTCACACCTTGCCAAGCTCCTTCGAGGGCAACGGAGAAACGTGGAGTTCGTGCATCAGCGGGTGGGCCTAGCTCTACAACAGAAAGCCGAAGCTGTGGGTCACGCAGACGCACTGCTGACTGTCGAACAGTTCGAGTCAGTCATCGAGCACCGGTTGCGTGAAGATGAGAAGTTTTCCGAGGCAGACACAGCACGTATAAAGAAAGATCTCTCCGAAGCAGCCCTTGACCGCCTCGTGCTATTAGTACCCCGAGTCGCCGGGCACGTTGGCTTCGAGCTCCGAAGTCTGCAGGAATTCATGGCCGCTTCATTCTTCTTCAGCCAGGGCGAGCAGTACGCGCTCCAACCGTTCGAGGCCACTGCTCATTCCACACACTGGCGACACAGTTGGCTCCTCGGCGCCGGACGCCTATTCGAGGAACACCAAACACTTCGCGATGGCCTTCTCGCATTGGTTGATGACATCGGGCTCCAGTCCCAAGTCTCCCGTGCCTGCTGCATAGGCCCTTTGCTAGCCCTGGATATCCTTGATGACGACATCGCCGCAAACGCTCCCAAGTACCGCCGCAGGCTTACCAACATCGCTCTGCACCTGCTATCCATAACGGCGGGTATGCACAGCGATCAACTGAATCGCGTCCTCAAAGAAGTCACCGAAGATGACGATGAATCATGGAAACTCGTGACCGAACGCATTAACGACGGGCTGGCAAAAGGCGGCCCAGGCAAGGTTGCCATTCTCTTCCTCTTGGCCAACTGGAGCAAAGAAGCAGGGAAAATTGGTTCCTTCGCGCGGAGTAAGCTGACAGCAGAGCTCAAAAGCCTTGATCCAGAGACAGGCGGATCCCTCCTTCACTACATCGAGGGACATCAGGAGGCTGCCCAGCTTCAGAGCTGGTCACGAAAAGCGTTGACGCATTCCGCAAAGACGAATCTAGCTGAAGTCATCAAGCCATACTTCTTGAAAGTTGATGACCACGACAAGGCAGCGAAACGGGAGCTGAACAAAGTACTTAGGAAGATTGGTGTAACCGAATTCACAATGTCGGGAGTTGTAGTTCGAGCCGTCACAGAGGGCCCACAGGCCCATCCGCCGTTGCTGGATTGCCTCATGAGCATAAAATCTGCCCGGTCGCTCCTTACTGCCGCTCTTGGTCATTTCGTTGCGGCCGATGCAGACCCGAGTGACTTCCTACGCACGCAGCTGCGAATGTCCATCGACCGCGCTCGGCCGGAGTGGCCAAAAAGGTGGGAGGACGATCTAGCCTAGGGCCGTCACGGACTCGAGCACGTCGGGGGCCCTGATGCGCGCGATGAACTCTGGCTTGAGCGAGACGTCCTTACAGAGGTTGATGTCGATGTTCAAGGTGGCGGGGTCGAGCATTTCCAGCCTTGCCGGCGGGCGAAAGCGGCGGTGAGGTCACCGAGAACCTGCATCCTTGAGTTCTTCCAACTCGCGCCACGTCGGATCGGCTACAGCGGGTCCTACCTGGACCGCTGACCGACCGAGTCAGCCACCGCACGCGTGTCCCATCACTTCCAAAGATGAACGCGGCACTGGGTGCCGCCAAAACGCCGCCGCCAATGGATAGGGTTGAAACCATGGCGAAACCTACCGCACCGGAATCCAACACTGCGAAGACCGAGTGACACGTGAATAGACTTGACGTGATTGCCGGCTTCGGCTTCACGGGCTACCGCAGCTTCTGGAGCCCCAACTCGCAGCTTATCGGTCCCATCGACAAGGTTCACCTCGTTGCTGGCCCAAATAACAGTGGCAAGTCAAACATCCTTAGATTCGCCCATGCGATGTTCAGCGACGATGACCGCCTTGGAACGCTTAAAAGCTGGATGACTGCTGGCAGCCTGGACCAACCCCTAAACGGCGCATTTGTTGACAAACCGAAACTCGCCCTAGGCGTTCGACCCGATATGGAGTCAGCGTCGGAACTACTGAGCTTCAGCGACCAAGCAAACGAGCAACATGCGGAAGCCTTGGTTCACCTCCTGCGTCAACCAACATTCCGTCGCCAAGACTCAGAACTAGCCTGGTTCGACTTCGAAATCGGCCACAACGGCGGACTCGTCGTGGAGAACCCTTCACTTGTCGAAGAGGTTCAGAAGGAGTACTCGAACAGGGACAGAGATGGCTACGCCGTTCGTATGGAACTCAGCAGCCTCTCGGCCCTTTCACCCATGAGTTCAAGGTGGGGCGGTCAGTATGCCATTTCAGGACTTCTCGCGGACATGGACATCCCGCAATACCTGCCCCGAGTCGAGACTATCGACGGTCTACGGCACGTCCGGTCAAGCGACTCTGGCGCTTCCTCCCACAGCGGCGAAAACCTCATTATCAAACTTGCCGAGCTGCAGAGCCCAGAGAACCAAGACCCGGACAAGCTACGAAAGTTTCAGGAGATCAACCAGTTCGTTCGCAAAGTACTCGACGACGAAAGCGCCACAATACACATCCCATACACCCACGATGAGATCCTTGTCAGAAGCAAGAATCGAGTGCTCCCCCTAGAGCACTTGGGAACAGGTGTCCACGAGGTCATCATCCTGGCGGCAGCCGCGACAGTCATCGACGAACACTTGGTATGCATTGAAGAGCCCGAAGTACATCTACACCCCATACTTCAGCGTCGGCTGATCCGTTACCTAAAAGAAAACACGAACAACCGATACCTAATTGCCACTCACTCCGCACACATGCTGGACACCGAGCTTGCTTCCATTTCCCATGTCTGGATAGAAGATTCGGGCACCGAGGTAGCTCCGGCGGTCACTCCCCACGAGTTGTCCATCCTAAGTGCAAGGCTCGGCTATCGCGCTTCGGACATCGTGCAATCCAACTGCGTCATTTGGGTTGAAGGGCCATCAGACCGTCTCTACATTCGAAAGTGGATCTCACTCCTCGACCCAAAGCTTTTGGAAGGCGTCCACTACGTCATCATGTTTTACGGCGGGTCCTTGCTAAGCCACCTCTCAACAGACGACCCTCACGCCGATGCAGATGCCTTCATTTCGCTCAGACGGCTCAATCGAAACATGGTCGTTGTCATCGATTCCGACATGCAGAAGAAAACAGACACGTTGGGAGCCACGAAGCTGAGGATTATCGAGCAGCTGGCAACAGACGAACACAGCCACACCTGGGTTACAGCTGGCTACACCGTTGAAAACTACATCCCGGTGGACCTGTTCACGGAAGCCCTGCGAGACCTGTATCCGAACGCCACACCGAGCTGGAAGGGCGACCGCTACGAAAACCCACTTCAAGATAGTCTCCACAGCGGCACACCTATCACATTCAGGAAGTCTGACGTTGCCGAGGCTGTCAGTAGTCGATGGATGCCGGCCCATGGTTTTCCCCACGACCTAAAAGCCGAAGTGCAGAGACTCGTCAACTTCATCCGCACGGCAAACGTCCAAGACCATGTCTGAACCAGAGCTAAGGCTCGGATTCAGGCGGGCACCGCCGAGTCACCTCGTGAATCACGTGTCCGACACAGCATTCGTGGCCAAACTCTCCCCTGGTAAGTACGAGCCGCAATTACCCCGGAAATCTAACCGGCAAGAGGCAGCAGCCAAACGTCGTAGACGCAACAAGGCCAACGTGTCCGAAACCCGGACAAGTTGCACCTGCAAGTTCTGGCTGCTATTTGTCTCGTGTCAGGTTGAGGCCTAAGACCCGCAGCGACCGGCGTCACCGCCTCCTGTCGCACCTTGGCTCGCCCTCTCGTGGGTCCCCTCTGACGGCCATGCAGGCCAGCAGGACAGTTAAACCTCCGCCACAGGAGCCGCGAACTGCGCCTCATACAGGGCCGCATAGGCCCCACCCGCGGCCAGCAGCTGAGCATGGCTTCCCTGTTCCACGATCTGGCCGGATTCCATCACCAGGATGAGGTCGGCGTCGCGGATGGTGGAGAGACGGTGGGCAATGACAAACGAAGTCCGGTCGCTCCTCAAGGCGCTCATCGCCTTCTGCACCAGGACCTCGGTGCGGGTGTCCACCGAGCTCGTCGCCTCATCCAGGATCAGCACGGACGGCCGGGCCAGGAAAGCCCTCGCTATCGTGAGCAACTGCTTCTCGCCAGCCGAGACATTGGAGCCCTCGTCCTCCAGGACGGTGTCGTAGCCCGCCGGCAGGGACCGGACAAACCGGTCCACGTAGGTCGCGCGCGCGGCTTCCAGGATCTCGTCCTCAGTGGCAGAAGGCCGGCCATAAGCGATGTTGTCCCGAATCGTCCCGCCGAACAGCCACGTATCCTGCAGCACCATGCCCATCCGCGAGCGCAGCTCGTTGCGGGTCATCGCGGTGACGTCCACGCCGTCGAGCGTGATGCGGCCGGCGTCGAGCTCGTAGAAGCGCATCATCAGGTTCACCAGGGTGGTCTTGCCCGCGCCGGTGTGCCCCACAATGGCAACGGTCTGGCCCGGCTCCGCCACCAGAGAAAGCGAAGTGATCAGCGGCTTGTCCGGTGAGTAGGAGAAGGAGACGTCCTCGAACACCAGCCGCCCCCGGCCCCCGTCAGGCGAAGAAGAGGGAGAAGGATCAGGGCCCTGTTCCTCGGTATCCAGCAGCTCGAACACCCGCTCGGCCGAGGCCACGCCGGACTGCAGCAGGTTCGCCATGGAGCCCAGCTGGGCCAGCGGCTGGGTGAACTGCCGGGAATACTGGATGAACGCCTGCACATCGCCCAGCTGCATCGCCCCGGAGGCCACCTGCAGGCCGCCCACCACGGCGATCCCCACGTAGACCAGGTTCCCGATGAACGTCATGGCCGGCATGATCAGGCCGGAAATGAACTGCGCGCCGAAGCTCGCCTGGTACAGCTCCACGTTCTTCTGCCGGAACCGCTCCTCCACCTCGCGCTGCCGGCCGAAGACCTTCACCAGCGCGTGCCCGGTGTACGTCTCCTCGATCTGCCCGTTCAGCTCGCCGGTGTGCTTCCACTGCGACACGAACAGCTTCTGCGAGCGCTTGGCGATCACCGCCGTCGTCACCAGCGTCAGCGGAATGGTCACCAGCGCAATCAGCGCCAGCGTGGGCGAGAGCAGGAGCATCATCACCAGCACGCCCACCACGGTCAGCAGCGAGGTCACGGCCTGGCTGATGGACTGCTGCAGGCTCTGGGAAACGTTGTCGACGTCGTTGGTCACCCGGCTAAGCACCTCGCCGCGCTGCACGGAATCGAAGTAGCGCAGCGGCAGCGCGTTGATCTTCGCCTCGATCCGCTCGCGCAGCCGGAACACCGTGCGCTGCACGACGCCGTTGAGGATGTACGCCTGCAGCCAGCCGAACACCGAGGCCAGCACGTACAGGGCAACCGCCCACAGCAGCACGGTGGCCAGGGCGGTGAAGTCGATCCCCGTGCCGGGCGTCAGCGTCATGGCGCTGAGCATGTCCGCCTGCTGGGTCTGCCCCGCGGCACGCAGCTGGGCGATCACCTGGGCCTGGGTCTCACCGGGCGGCAGCTGCTTGGACACGACGCCGGCGAAGATCAGGTTGGTGCCCTCGCCCAGCAGCCGGGGCCCGATCACCGAGAACGTCACGCTCACGACGGCGAGCAGCAGTACCAGCACCAGCCACAGCCGTTCGGGCCGCAGCTCCCCCAGCAGCCGCCGGGCCGACGGGCCGAAGTTCATGGCTTTCTCTGCCGGGATGTTCATCCCGGCAAACGGTCCGCCACGGCCGGGTCCGCCGGCGGGGCGGGGAATCCGCAGCGGCGCCTGCGTCGGAGCAGCGGCGGGGGCCGGCGTGGGCGCCTTGTCGGTGCGGCTCATGCTGCCTCCTCCGCCGCGAGCTGGGAGTTCACAATCTCCTGGTACGTCTCGGACGTTTCCAGGAGCTCGGGGTGCGTGCCGTGCGCGACGATCCTGCCGCGGTCCAGCACCAGGATCTGGTCCGCGTCCACGATGCTGGAGACCCGCTGGGCGATGATCACCAGCGTGGCCCCGGCCGTGTGCCGCTTGAGCGCCTGCCGCAGCCTGGCGTCCGTGGCGGTGTCCAGCGAGGAGAAGGAGTCGTCAAAGATGTAGAGCTCTGGCTGTTTCACCAGGGCCCGGGCGATGGCGAGCCGCTGCCGCTGGCCGCCGGAGACGTTGGTGCCGCCCTGCGAGATCGGCGCGTCCAGCCCGCCCTCCAGCTCCTCCACGAAGTCCTGCGCCTGCGCGATGGCCAGGGCCCGCCAGATCTCGTCCTCGGTGGCGTCCGGTTTGCCGTAAAGCAGGTTGCTGCGCACCGTGCCGGAAAACAGGAAGGGCTTCTGCGGGACCAGTCCGATGTGCCCCCACAGCAGGTCCGGGTGGAGCTCCCGGACGTCCACGCCGTCGATCCGCACCGAGCCGGACGTCGCATCGAACAGCCGCGGCATCAGGTTCACCAGGGTGGTCTTGCCGGAACCGGTGGCCCCGATGATCGCCGTCGTCTGCCCCGCCCGGGCGGTGAAGCTCACGTCCGAGAGCACCGGCTGCTCGGCACCCGGGTAGGCGAACCCGACGTCGCGCATCTGAAGCTCGCCCCGGCCGCTCCGGCCGGCAAAGCTGACCGGATGCAGTGGCGGCCGGACGCTGGACTCGGTCCCGAGCACCTCGCTGATCCGGTCCGCGGAAACGGAAGCGCGCGGGATCATGATCGCCATGAACGTGGCCATCATGACGGACATCAGGATCTGCATGAGGTAGCTCAGGAAGGCGATCATGGTGCCCACCTGCATGGAGCCGTCCTCGATCCGGAATGCGCCGAACCAGATCACGGCCGTGCTGGAGACGTTGAGCACCAGCATCACGGTGGGGAACGCGAGTGCCATGAGCCGGCCGGCGCGCAGCGCGCTGTCCGTGACGTCCTCGTTGGCGCGGGCAAAGCGCGCGGTCTCCACATCCTCCCGGACGAAGGCCCGCACCACGCGGATGCCGGTGAGCTGTTCGCGCAGCACCCGGTTGACGGTGTCGATCCGGCCCTGCATGAGCTTGAACAGCGGCACCATCCGGATGATGATCGACCCCACCCCAATCAGGAGTACGGGCACACTCACGGCGATCAGCCAGGACAGCTGCACGTCCTGCCGGATGGCCATGATCACGCCGCCGATGCAGAGCATGGGCGCCGTGACCATGAGCGTGGCGGACATCAGGACCAGTTGCTGGACCTGCTGGACATCGTTGGTGGAGCGGGTGATCAGGCTGGGCGGGCCGAAACGGGTGACTTCCTGCTCGGAGAATTCGGCCACCCGCGTGAAGATGGCCCCGCGGACGTCCCGGCCCAGCGCCATCGCGGCCTTCGCGCCGAAGTAGACGGCGGCGATGGTGCAGGCGACCTGCAGCAGGGTGATCATGAGCATCATGCCGCCGATGCGCAGGATGTAGTCGGTGTTCCCTGTCGCGACGCCCTGGTCGATGATGTCCGCGTTGAGGGTGGGAAGGTACAGCGAGGCGATGGACGCCGCCAGTTGGAAGACGACGACGGCGAGCAGCAGCCGCCGCTGCGGCCTCAGGTATTCGACAAGCAGTTTCCAGAGCATCCGGTCTCCACTTCACGCGTCACGGGCTGTTTCGCACAGAACGATGTGACGGTCAGTCTACGTCCGGCCGCCGGGAGCTAGCTGGGTTTCTCTCAGGGCGAATCGGAGTGTGTCCCCGCGGCAGGCATATCAGTTGCCGGGCTTTGCGGGCGGGTGTAGCTTGGCCGGATGCTGAGCATTGGCTCGATCGTGATCCGGGTGGACAACCTCGAACGCCAGATGCGTTTCTGGCAGACCGCCCTGGGCTACGAGCCGCGGTACGCACCCGACGGCGACTTTGTGATCCTGGCGCCGACGGACGGTGTGGGCACCTGCATCTCCCTGGACCGCGTCCCGGCCGCCGTCCAGGTGCCGCCGCGCCTGCATCTGGATCTGTACACGGACACCCAGGGCGCTGAAGTGGACCGGCTCCTGGCCCTGGGCGCCACGCGGGTGGAGTGGAGCAAGCGGCCGGCGGACGCCGACTATGTGATCCTTGCCGATCCGGAGGGCAACAGGTTCTGCGTGGTGGACACAGCCCGGCCGGAGAATTCACCCGAGAACCCGTAGCCCGCAGCGGCGGCCCGCCTGCCCCTCCTGACCTTTCCTAAGCCTCCTGATCGACGTCCGACATGTCGCCGACGCCGGGCGTGCCCTCGGCGAGGGCGTAGCGCTGCATCACCGCACCCTTTGGCGAGGCGACCACCGGCTCGATGAGCCTGAGGTTCGTCGGAACCACCCCGTCGGCGAAGACCTTCTTCCCCCCGCCGAGGAGGATCGGATACACCCAGAGCGTGAGCCGGTCGAAGAGCCGCTCTGCGAACAGGGTCTGCACGAAGTCGAGACTGCCGATGACGTGGGTGTTCGCGTGCCGGTCGCGCAGTTCGCGCACGGCGGCGGCGACATCAGGGCCGAGCAGTGTGGAGCCGGCCCACTCCAGGGCAGGCGCCTGGCGCGAGGCCACGTATTTCGGGAGGCGGTTGAACAGCCGCGCGATGTCCCCGTCCGCGTGCGGCCAGTACGCGGCGAAAATGTCGTAGGTCCGGCGCCCCAGCAGCAGCGCATCCATCTCCGCCATTCCGGAGCCGACCTGTTCGTCGACGACCTCGTCCCAGAGAGGCGCCTGCCAGCCGCCAAACGCGAAGCCGCTGTCCGGGTCCTCGTCAGGCCCGCCTGGCGCCTGCGCAACGCCGTCGAGCGTGGTGAACAGGTCGATATGGATCAGTCCCATGCCGTGCTCCTTCGCTGCCGCCCGTCGTCGTCTTCCGGCGATGGGATCACTTCGAGGCTGGCACAGGATCCCCTGCGGAGCAACGGTTCCCGCACGGCAACGGGCATCAACGGCTCGGCCGTCCTGCCTGTCCCGATCAGCCGCCCAGCACCACGTTCGCGGGCGGTTCGCCGGCCAGCATGAGCCCGATCTGGCGCTGCAGCAGCCGGCCCATCCGGGGGCGCATCGCCGAGCTCGCCCCGCCCACGTGCGGGCTGATGATGACGCCCGGTGTCCGCCACAACGGGTGGTCCTGCGGCAGGGGCTCGGGATCGGTGACATCCAGCGCGGCGCGGATCCGTCCGGAGCCGGTGTGCCGGACCAGGGCGTCCGTGTCCGCCACCGGTCCGCGGGCCACATTCACCACCAGGGCGCCGTCCGGCATGGCCGAGAGGAACGCGTCGTCGATCAGGCGCCGGGTGGAGTCGCTGAGCGGGACCCCCACCACCACGATGTCGTGCTCCGGCAACAGCGCGTGGAGTTCCTCGATGCCGTGGATGGGACCCCGGTCGTCCGTTCTCGCCTTGCTGGCCACCCGGGTCACGGACGTCTCGAAGGCAAGGAGCCGGTCCTCGATCGCCTTGCCCACCCCGCCGTAGCCGACGATCAGGACCCGCCGGTCGGCCAGGCTGGCGGTTGGCCTGGCGTCCCACCGGCCCTCCTGCTGGCTCTGGACCAGGCGGGGCAGCTCGCGCTGGCTGGCGAGGATCAGCGCGAGCGCCAGCTCCGCGGTGGAGGTCTCGTGCACGCCGGCCGCGTTGGCGAAGATCCGGCCGGACGGCAGGAACTCCGCCACGCCGTCGTACCCGATCGACTGGCTCTGCACCAGGGCCGTGTCCACCGCCTCCAGGCCTTGCAGGACCTGCGGGCCGCCCATGTAGGGCGGCACCACGATGTCGATCCGCGGCACGGGCGGCTCACCGGCGAGGTCCCATTCCAGGATGGTGACGTCCGGGTGCGGCTGAAGGTATTCACGCAACGCGGCGTCCGGCAGGCTGACAGTAATTTTCCGGGTCATGAGTGCCAGCGTAGTAGACCGGCGAGCGGGATTTTTGGCCAACTTCGGCGCTCCCCCGCGCGCTCCGTGGACTTCACCCCCGGCCGGGCCTAACGTCAGAGGCACCACCCCCTGCCGAGCCCGGAAGGCCACGCACATGACGAATCCGGTGCCCAGGCCGGCCGCTCCGACGCACCGCAGGAACCTGGTGCTGGTGTGGGCCGTCACCGCGCTGGTGCTGGCCGCCGTCGTGGTCCTCGGCGTCTTCCGCACCGCCCCGCCGGGCAATACTTTCTCTGGCGGCGGTTTCCTGGCCGGCAGTCTCCTGACCGCCGCCGGCAGGCAGGCGCCGAACCCGTCCCCCACGGCGACGGCGGCCCCGGCGCCCGCCGTCGACCTCCCCGCCGAGATCCAGCGGATCATCGGTGAACACCCCGACCACAGGATCGGCGTCGCCGTGGTGGATACCCACGACGGCCAGCTGCAGAGCTACGGCGACGTGGCACTGTACACGGCGGCAAGCACAGCGAAGGTCCTGACCGCGGCCGCCTACTACCACCTGGTGGAAACCGGCGATAAGTCCCTCGACGCCCCGATGGGCTCGTTCAACGCCGCGTTCCAGCTCAAGGCCATGATCAACACCAGCAGCGACGACTCCTGGCTGCTGCTGATGAAAGACATCGGCTACCCCAACCTCACCGCCTACGCCGCCACCCTCGGCATCACCTACGATCCCGAGCAGAACCTCCTGGCCCCGCCGGACATGGCCCGGCTGCTCCAGCAGCTCGCCACCGGCAAGCTGCTCAACGCCGGCCACACCGCGGAACTGCTCGGCTACATGCAGCACACCAATGACGAGGACCTCATCCCGGCGGCCGTGGACCCCGGCATCACCGTCCACCACAAGTACGGCGTAGTGCAGGGCTACGTCCACGACGCCGCCCTGCTCAGCGCCGGGGACCGCTCCTACGCGGTGGTCATCTACACGTGGGGACCGGACGACGCCGACAGTGCGGCCCGCCTCGACCTCATCCACGATCTGACGCACCAGGTCACCGGCGCCCTGTTCCGGCAGTAGCGGTGTTCAGTTAGTAGAGGTGTTCAGTTAGCAGTGCTGCAGCGGCGTGACATGGCGCCGTGCAGCTGTGCGGGAGCTGTTAACAGACTGAATTTCCACCAATCAAAGGTGGCGCACGCTCCATTACAGGGGCAGGATGAAAGAAGCGGGAATAGTCTCAGCCGCAGCTGCCCGATGGAGCCCCCACCGTTGGGCCGTCCTCTGGAGGAGCACCCAGATGTTCATTCCTTCTGAATCTCGTACCTGTCGTCCCGCCGAAGCAGGGACCTCCGGTCCCGCACGGCCCGCCGCGCCGCCCTGACCGAAGCACGCGCCAAAAAGACAGCGGGCCCCATACCAGGGGCCCGGACCCCGCCCGCACTCCGGGCTGATCGAGGCTGCTGGGGCCTCGGAATTCCTCCCGGCTCGTGCGCAGGAGATGCCGCAGTATTGGGGCAAGCCAGGATCCCGCGCATGATGTCCGCGCGACCGCGCGGCCTACAGGGACTTTCCGGATCCGGGCTTTTCCAGGGAGTCACCTTGATCCGCATCCTCATCGCAGAAGACGAAGAACGCATCTCCCGCTTCATCGAAAAGGGACTGCGCGCCGCCGGCTACGCGCCCACCGTGGTCGCCGACGGCGTCACGGCCGTGGACTACGCGTCCAGCGGCGAATTCGATCTCCTGCTCCTGGATATCGGGCTTCCCCGGCTGGACGGCTATGCCGTCCTGGCGGCACTGCGCCGCGGCCAGGTGGGCATCCCGGTCATCTTCCTCACGGCTCGCGGATCCTCCACGGACACCGTCGCGGCGCTGGAGGGCGGCGCCGACGACTACATCGTCAAGCCGTTCCACTTCGAGGAACTGGTGGCCCGCATCCGTGCCCGGATCCGCAAGGGGGACTCCGGCGATCCACCGTCGACAAACGTGATGCGCTACGGGCCCCTGGAGCTGAACCTGCTCACGCGCACCGTCAGCGTCGACGGCAGGATGGTGGAGCTCTCCTCCCGCGAATTCTCCCTGGTGGAAATGTTCCTGCTCCATCCCGGCCAGGTCCTGAGCCGGCAGCAACTGCTCAGCCACGTATGGGGCTACGACTTCGACGGCACTTCCAATGTGGTGGACGTGTACGTGCGCCAGTTGCGGAGAAAGATCGGCGCCGAGCGCATCCTCACCACCCGCGGCGCCGGGTACCGCCTGAGCTAAGCAGGTCTTCGCGGTACGTGAAGGGACAGGGATGTCTCAGGAAAGGAGCGCAGTGACCACGTCGGACGAACATCCAGGCGGGAGCGGCCAGGCCGCGCCGCCCGCTGGGTCCGCTGCGCCGGAAACCCAGGACCCGTCCGGCTGGGGCGCAAAGATCCACTCGGTGCGTTTCCGGGTGGTGGCCGCCATGTTGGGCATGATGCTCGCCGGGCTGGTCACCGCCGGGCTGGTCACGTTCGTGGTCCAGTTCCAGGATTCTGATGCCAGGGTTGACCAGGCGATCCTGGACAAAGCCAACGCCGTGGTCAGGCTTGTCCAGACCAAAAAGCAGACGTCCGGGGACTATGCGAACAGGACGTACATCAGCGCGCTTCGCGAGGCCGCGGAAGATATCGAGCCCCGCAGCAACGAGGTCATGGCCGGAATCGTGGACGGGCGCGTGGCGTGGACCGTTGAGGGCAACGGGGACCACGCCCTTCTGAACAACACCATGTTCGCCGACGCCGTCCAGCTCAGGAGTCCAATGGGCGCCTCCTTCGGAGAGCTGAACGCGGACGGCCGCCCGCTGAGGACTGTGGTGGTGCCCATGAAGGGCGCCACCGGGACCTTCTTCCTGGTTGGCCGGGACGCCGGCGACCAGCGCGAGCATAACGCCGACTCGGTCCGGACGTACTCGCTGGTGGCCCTCGCCATGCTCATGGCGGCCGCTGTGATCGGCGGGATCGTTGCCGGCCGCCTGCTCGATCCGCTCCGCCGTATGCGCGAGGCCTCCAGGGCGGTGGGCCCGGAAGACCTCACGCAACGGGTGGAAGTCCGCAAGGGCGAGGACGACGTCACACTGCTCGCCAAGACCTTCAACACCATGCTCGAAAGGCTGGATGAAGGCGCCCAGCAGCAGCAGCAGTTCCTGGACGACGCCGGCCATGAGCTGCGGACCCCGCTGACCATCCTCCGTGGGCACCTCGAGCTCGTGACGGTGGATGACCCGGACGACGTCATTGCCACGCGCGACGTGCTGCTGGACGAGGTGGACCGCATGCAGCGCCTGGTGGACGACCTCCTGCTGCTCGCCAACTCCGGCGATCCCGGCTTCATCCGGCGTGAATCCGTCCGGATCCCGGAATTCATGGACCAGGTCATGGAAAAGGTGCACGTCCTGGCCGAGCGCAACTGGCAGATCGATGAAAAGGCCGACTACGTGGTGGAGGCGGATCCGCAGCGCCTCACACAGGCCCTGGTCCAGCTCGCCGCGAACGCCGTCAAATACACCGGGCTTTCCTCCACGATCGCGCTGGGTTCCCGGATTGAGAGCCCAGCGGCAAACGACGGGGCCTCGCGCCCACAACAGGACACCCTGGTGCTGTGGGTACGCGATGACGGCAGCGGAATCGCCGCGGAGGACCAGCAACGGATCTTCGAACGGTTCGGCCGGGCGCACACGGGCCGCGGCGAGGAAGGTTCGGGACTGGGCCTTGCAATCGTCGCGGCAATCGCCCAGGCGCACGGCGGCGTGGCCACCGTGGAATCCGAATACGGCCACGGCTCCACCTTCCTGATCAAGATCCCCCTGCAGGCCGCCAACGTCCGCGTCTGACTGAGCCGCGGCTGTTCTGGTTCGCTAATCTGGCGGCTGATAAGCGCACGGCCGCAAAGTCCGGCCCTTTGATGAGGAATCCTTAATCTTCCCCTCATCCCATCCTCACTCTTGGGGCGCAGGCTGATGAATATCATCAGACAGCGCCGGCACCGGACCCATTTGTGATCAGAATCAGTTGCGATCACCGCTGTGTCCCGTGCATCGGGGGCGGGAGGATTTGCTGTGGAGCCAATGCGGATCGTGCTGTACTCACATGATTCAGTGGGCCTGGGACATGTGCGTCGGAATCTGGCGCTGGCCCACGCACTGACCAATCAGCTGCCCGGGCTTATCGGCCGCCCAGTAACCGGAATCCTCATTACCGGCACAGCCCTGGCCCCGGCGTTCCTGCTGCCCGAGGGGTGGGACTGGGTCCTGCTGCCCGGCGTGGCGAAGGGTTCCTCGGGCTACCTGCCCAGGAACCTGACGCTGCCCATGCAGGAGCTCGTGCCGCTGCGGGCCAGGCTGCTGCAGGCAACGCTGGCGGGTTTCTCCCCCCACTTGGTGGTGGTGGACCGTCACGCCACCGGCGTCCACGGCGAACTCGAAACGGCATTACGGCGCGCACGCACGGCCGGGCCGGTCCGCGTGGTGCTCGGCCTCCGCGAGGTCCTTGACGCGCCCGCCGCGGCCCTCGCCGAATGGGCCAGGGTAGGCGGACCCCGGGTGGTCAAGGACCTGTTCGATGCCATCTGGGTCTACGGCGATCCCGCCGTCCACGATCCCGTCGCCGCCGGCGAAATACCGTTCACCCTCCGGAAGCTCATCCGATACACCGGCTACCTCGCCGAGGGCCGCCCCGCGGCCTCTGGCACCAGCTGCATGCCCGGGCAGTACTACATGACAACGGTCGGCGGAGGCTCGGACGGTTACGCCCTGGCCAGTGTCGCCGTCGCCGCGCCGGTCCCTGACGGGCTGGGACACCTGGTGGTCGCCGGACCTCAGATGCCCGCCGAGCAGCTCAACGACCTCCGGAAGCAGGCCCGCCCCGGCGTCAAGGTGGTGGCAGCCGTGGATGACCTCGTGTTCCACATCCGGCACGCCAGCGCCGTCGTCGCCATGGGCGGCTACAACACGGTGTGCGAGATCATGAGCACCGCGGTTCCCGCGCTGATCGTGCCCCGCACGCAGTCGCGCGCCGAGCAACGGATCCGGGCCGCGTCCCTGGCCGCGGCAGGGTACTTGGAGCAGCACGAGATCGGCACGCTCACGCCGGAGATCCTGGCCGACTGGCTGGCCGCCCGGATCGGCACCACCGTGGACCGCCGTCGTGCGGTGCTGGACGGCCTGATCCGCGTTCCTCAACTGGCCGCAGAACTGCTGAGGCCGCTGGCCGACTCCGACCAGTTCGGCACCGAAGTTGCCACGTCCGATCAGTTTGGGGCCGATGAGTTCCAGCCGGACGAAAGCATCGCCACAAGGCGCGCGAAGGGCGGTGCGAGCCGTGTCGCCGTCTGAACCGGGGACCGCCTACGTCCTCAAAATGTATCCGCGATTCTCCGAAACGTTCATCGTTGCGGAAATCCTGGCCCGCGAAGCGGCGGGGGACCGGATCGAGATCTTCTCGCTCCTGCCCACCAACGACTCACGGTTCCACCCCGAGCTCGCCCGGGTCCAGGCACCGGTGACCTACATTGACCGCCCCATCAAGACGATAGCCCTGTGGGAGGCCCTCCAGTTGGCCGAGGAGGCGGGGCTCACGGCCGCCCTTGGCCTGAACTTCGCCAAACTCGCCGCGGCGACGGCGGACGAAGCAGTCCAGGCCATCAACCTGGCCACCGCCTTGCAGGGCCGGAACATCCGGCACATGCACGTCCACTTCGCCTCGGGCGCCACGACGGTTGCCCGGCTGGCTTCCTTTATTACCGGCATCCCCTTCTCGTTTACGGCCCACGCCGTGGATATCTTCCATGAATCAGTCCAGGACGAGGATCTGCGGCTCAAGCTGGAGCAGGCCCACCACGCCGTGACCATCAGCCAGTACAACATGCGCTACTTGCGCCGTCGCTTCCCGGGCTCGACGTCCCGGCTCCATCTGGTGCGCAACGGGCTGGAGCTGGAGCGCTTCCCTTACCGGGAGCCCCACCCGCTAGGAACCACCCTGCGGATCGCCGCCATCGGCCGCCTGGTGGAGAAGAAAGGCTTCCAGCATCTGCTGCCCGCGGCCGCGGAACTGCTGGACCAGGGGGTCAAAATGGACCTCCGGATCGCCGGGACGGGGCCCATGGCCGAGGAGCTGGAGGCCAGCATCGATCAGCTCCGGCTCCGCGAGCACGTCCGCCTCCTCGGCCCCCAGACCCAGGACCAGGTCCACGAGCTGCTCCACTCCACCGATATCTTCGTGGCGCCCTGTGTGATCGGCGCCGACGGCAACGCGGACGGCATGCCCACGGTCCTGCTCGAGGCCATGGCAACCGGCGTCCCCTGCGTCAGCACATCCGTCACTGGGATCCCCGAGGTGGTCCGGAACGGCTCCACCGGAGTCCTGGTCCGGCCGGGCAACCCGCACGTCCTGGCCCGCGGCATCCGCACGCTCAGCTCCCCCGCCACGGACAGGGTTGCCATGTCCCGCAATGCCCGCGCCCTGATCGAGGAGGACTACGACGTCCACCGCCAGGCCGAGATCCTGAGGTCCCTCTCCCGTTCGGAAAGGAGAGTCGCATGACACGCGTGGCATACCTCTGCGCCGACCCCGGCGTGCCTGTTTTCGGCACCAAGGGTTCCTCGGTGCACGTCCAGGAAATCGTCCGGGCGTGGCGCGGGACCGGCGCCGCCGTCACGGTCTACTGCACCCAGATCGGCACGGAGCGGCCCAGCGATCTTGCCGATCTCGACGTCGTCGAAGTCAGGCCGGAATCCGTCCCGGGCCCCGCCCGGGAACGGGCCGTACAGGACGCCGCCTTGGGCCTGGCGGACGAGGTCCTGCGCAACGGCTGCGGGCTGTTCTACGAGCGCTATTCGCTGTTCAGTCCGGCGCTGTCCGTGGTGGCGCGCATCCTGGACGTGCCGTCAGTACTCGAAGTCAACGCCCCACTCATCGAGGAGCAGCAGCGGTACCGTCAGTTGCTTGATGTGAAGAAGGCTGAGACGGTTTTCCGCCGCAACGCGGCAACGGCCGACGTCGTGGCCTGCGTCTCGGATCCCGTGGTGCACTGGGTGCGGGCGCGGGTGCCGACCGCCAGAACCGTGCTGGCAGCGAACGGCGTGAACGTCGACCGGATTTCGGCCCGCCGGCCCGGGCGCCGGAATCCGGATCACCTCACGGTCGGGTTTG
This sequence comes from Arthrobacter sp. 10N43, assembly GCF_056394525.1. Taxonomy (NCBI): domain Bacteria; kingdom Bacillati; phylum Actinomycetota; class Actinomycetes; order Micrococcales; family Micrococcaceae; genus Arthrobacter; species Arthrobacter sp. 10N43. The sequence goes on from NZ_JBFTIA010000015.1 coordinate 89,497, forward strand.
TCGGAACGCTGAAGCCCTGGCATGGTGTCCCCGGCCTGCTGCACGGTGTGGCCCTGGCCAACCAACAGACGCTTGACCCGGGCCTGCGCTGGCAGGTCCAGGTGGTTGGTGACGGCCCCGGACGGAAGGATCTCGAACGCCTCGCCGAGTCTCTCGGCGTGCCAACGGTGTTCACCGGCGCCGTTTCGCCGGCTGCCGTGCCCGGACTCCTGGCAGAATTCGACGCCGCCGCCGCCCCCTATCCCCCGGACGCCCCCGGCGAGGACGATTACTTCTCGCCGCTGAAGGTCTTTGAGTACATGGCGGCCGCGCTGCCCGTGATCGCGAGCGCCGTGGGCCAGATCCCATCCATCATCCAGGACGGCCGCACCGGAATCCTCGTGCCGCCCGGGGAGCCGGCCGCACTCGCGAATGCCCTCATCCGGCTCGGCGAAGACCCGAACCTCCGGGAGAGGCTCGGGCTCGAGGCCCGCAGCGACGCTGTGCAGAGATTCAGCTGGAGCGGTGTGCTGTCCCGGATCACCGAGGCCCTGCCGCCTGCACGCAGACTGGCCAGGCAATGACCACCGCTGCCAGGCATTCATACCCCCGTAGCTGGCGAACACTGTGGCGAAGGACCGGCACCAACGCGTCCTCCGAACCCACTCCGATGCAGCGGACCTTGCGCTGCATCCGCCCGCATCTGCGCGGGCACAGGCTGCTCATCACCTGGGGATTCATTGCCATGGCCGTGGAAATCCTCTTCCGGCTTCTTGAACCGTGGCCCGTGAAGATCGTCCTCGACTCCGTCTCACACTCACTCGGCGCCAATCTGCGCAGGTCCCCGCTCAGCGTGGAGGCAAGCTCCGAGGTGCTGCTTCTCTGCGCCGGCGCAATAGTTGTCATCAGCCTGATCCGGGCCGTGGCAAGTTACTTTTCCGCGATCTCGTTTGCCCTCGTGGGTACCCGCATTTCCTCCGAACTACGCGCCCGGACCTTCCGCCACCTCCAGAGCCTGTCGATGCGCCACCACAGCCACGCCTCCACCGGCGACACGGTCCAGCGGCTCGTAGCGGACGTATCCCGGCTGCAGGACGTGGCAGTCACAGCAGGGCTCCCTCTCATCGGCAACATCGTGTCGCTGATCGCAATGATGATCATCATGCTCTGGCTCGATCCTTTTATCGCTCTGGTGACGTTCCTGTCCATCGGGATATTCATTTTGTTTTCCCGTAAGAGCTCGGGATCGATTACCACCGCGGCCCGCAAATCACGCAAGGGCGAAAGTGCCCTGGCCACCACAGCCGCACAAACCCTGGGAGCAATGCGCGAAGTCCAGGCGTATGGACTCGAAGACACCCTCAGCTCGGGCTTCGGCAAGAGCAACCAGGCAGCGTCTGGCTCGGGGGTGGCCACGCTGAGGCTGTCCGCCAGCCTGCAGCGGAAAACCGACGTCCTGACCGGAATCGCGACGGGGGTGGTCCTGGCTGCCGGCGGATGGAGGGTGATGCAACATGCGATGACCCCCGGAGATCTGACCGTTTTCCTGTTTTACCTGAAAACCGGGATGAGGCCGCTCAAGGATGTGGCCAGGTACACCAGCCGCATCGCCCGCGCGACGGCCTCCGGGGAAAGGGTGGCCGACCTGCTCGACGCCCAGAGTGACGTTCCCGAGTCACCGAACGCCGTCGCGCTCAAGAGCCCCCACCCGGACGTCGTGTTCGACAACGTCTGGGCCGGCCACTTCGACGGGGCTTCGGTGCTCAAGGGAATCACCCTGACCATACCGGCGGGTCAGCACTGCGCCGTTTTGGGGCCCTCCGGGGCAGGGAAGTCCACGCTGGCAAGCATGATCCTTCGGATGGTGGACCCGTGGGAGGGGAGTGTCAGCCTCGGAGGGGAGGACCTGCGGGGCCTGACCATCGCTTCCGTGCGTTCCCATGTCTCAATCCTGCTCCAGGACTCCGTGCTGTTCGGAACTTCGGTCCGGGAAAACATCAGGTTCGGCCGCCTCGACGCCACCGATGAGGAGATCGAAGCCGTGGCAGTCCTTGCCCAGGCCGACGGTTTCATCCGCGCACTGCCCGAGGGCTACGAAACTGTCCTCGGCGAGGCGGCCAACGATCTCTCTGGCGGACAGCGTCAACGGCTGGCCGTCGCCCGCGCCATGCTCCGCAAGGCCCCCATCGTGATCCTGGACGAGGCGACGGCCGGTCTTGATCCGGCCTCCCGGGATTCGGTCCTGGACGCCCTGGACACACTCACCGAGGGCCGGACCTCCATCACCATTACCCACGACGTCAACTCGGCCCAATCGTGCGACCGGGTGATCTGGCTCGAAGACGGCGAGATCCTCGAAGATGGGGCGCCGCAGTCATTGCTGGTCGATCCGGACTCCCGCTTTGCCGGCTGGGTCCACCGGCAGCAGATGGCAGAACCGGGCGAACTGTTCAAGGTGCCGAAATGAGCATGGCCCCGCAGGGACAATGGTTGCAGGCGCAGCGGCCGCCGGACTGGCATATCCGCCGAGCCCCGGAGTTGATCGCATGAGCTGGCACTCGCCGGTCCCACGGTCGGCCGTCGACTCTTCCGGGCAAACCTGGAAGATCCACCGGGTGTGGCCGGACAGCACGGTCGGCGACTACATCCTGGAGGTCGTTGCGCCGGGGCAGGCCGGCGTCCGGGGAGGCGTGCTACGCGGCGGAGTGTTCGAGCTGTTGCCCGCGGACGATCCCGGGCTTCCGTCCCTGCGGGCCGAGGCCCGGCGCGGGGAACTGGTGTCCTACCGGCCGCACATGCGCGCCGTCGTCCGGACCGATGCTGGCTACATCAAGGTCTTCCCGCCCGGCGGTGCGATTGTGCCCGCCGAACGCTGCGCACAAACCAAACTTCTCCTGGACCCCGAGACCTTCACCGCACCCAAAGTTCTGCGGAACTCTCCGGACGTCATCGTCTTCAGCGCCGTTCCCGGCCAGCCCCTGGGGGATTTGGGCGACGACACCGCGGGTCTCAGCGATGAAGAGTTCGACCGACTGTGGGAGAGATGGCAGCACGCTTGGACCGCCCAAGTGGGTAGCTCCGCCGGGCACGCAGCCCTGGCCGCGTTGCCCGCCCATTCCCCGGAGGTGGAGGTCGCGGATCTGCGGCGCTGGGTGAACCGCTGGCTGCGGCACTACAACGACATCCCGGAAGCCGCATCCCAACGCGCCACCCTGAGCGCACGGGCCGACGACGTGATCCGGAACCTGCTCCGGACCGCGCCGGATCCTCTGGTCTGGGCGCACGGGGACCTCCACGACAAGCAAATCCTCGCCGCCGGCGGCCCCTCGCCGCTGGGCCTGCTGGATTTCGACGATACCGCCCAGGCCGAGGCCGCACTGGATCTGGCCAACCTGGACGTTCATTTGGAACTGAGTGCCCGCATACCCTGCATTTCGCCGGACCGGTATCTGGCTGCCCACACGCGGATCCTGGCCGCCGCGGAAGAGCTGCACGTCAGCCCGGACCGGTTCCATGCTTATTCCGGCGGCGCCTGGCTTCGGCTGGCCTGTTCCCCGTTTCCAAAGCGCTCGGCAAGGGCCCTGGCTGTGCTCGACGAACGTGCCGCGCATATTCCGCTCGAGTCCGGCCTCCTGTCCAGCTTCGCAAGCGAGGCTAGGGAAGCCGGGGGCCGCTGACATCGGCTGGCACCCGCCCGTCCCGGCCGCAGTGGCCCGCCCTGGCGGAGGAGTTCCCCATTCCGGATGGTGAGCAGACACTGGCAGCGGGGGTCACGGCCGCTAGAGTGGGGCACACGTACTGACTGCACCCTGCACCGTATTGTTTCGCAGGGCTTCGCACGGCACTGTTTCGCACGGCACCGCACCGGGAGGACCGCTGGCATGGCTTACATCAAGGTTGGAACCGAAGACAGCACAGATGTCGAGCTCTACTACGAGGACCACGGATCCGGCCAGGCCGTGGTCCTTATCCATGGCTACCCGCTGGACGGCTCGTCCTGGGAAAAGCAGACCACGGCCCTCCTCGGCGCCGGCTACCGGGTCATCACCTACGACCGCCGCGGCTTCGGGCAGTCCAGCAAGCCCACCGGGGGCTACGACTACGACACCTTCGCTGCGGACCTGAACACGCTCCTGAACGACCTGGACCTGAACGACGTCGTGCTGGTGGGCTTCTCAATGGGCACCGGCGAGGTGGGCAGGTACCTCGGAACCTACGGCTCCGCCCGGGTCGCCAAAGCCGCATTCCTGGCCTCGCTGGAGCCCTACCTCCTGCAGGCCGAGGACAACCCCGGCGGCGTCCCGCAGTCGGTGTTCGACGGGCTCCTGGAAGCCGTGACGGCAGACCGGTACGCCTTCTTCACGGAATTCTTCAAGAACTTCTACAACAGTGAGACCTTCCTCGGCACCCCTCGGCTGAGCCAGGAAGTGATGCATGCCGGATGGAACCTCGCCACAACGTCCGGGCCCACGGCATCGGTGGCAGCGCAGCCCACCTGGCTGACGGACTTCCGCGCCGACATCCCCAAAATCGATGTCCCGGCCCTGATCGTGCACGGCACGGCGGACAACATCCTGCCGATCGACGTCGCGGGCCGCCGGTTCGCCGAGGCGCTGCCGAGCGCGGAATACGTGGAGATCGACGGCGCCCCGCACGGCCTGCTCTGGACGCACGCCGCGGAGGTCAACGAGGTGCTGCTGCGGTTCCTCCGGAGCTAGCCGGCGCCCACCCGGGCCCCGTCTTCCGGTTGACACCCGCCACAGGGTACGGTTCAATTTTTTGCATATGCTGAAATAACAGTTCCACGATACGGATACAGTCTGAAAAACTCGTTCGTATAGCCTACGCCGTGGATGCCAGCATTGACACAAAGGATCTGGCACATGCTGTTGGAAGACTTTAACGCTGCCGGACGCGAGGAGGCCGCCGCGGCCCTGCGTCCCTGCCTGGACATTGGGCGGTGGATCGAAGAGATCGTCGATTCCCGGCCCTTCGACTGCACCGAAAACCTGCTCGGGGCCGCCGGCCGCGCGGCGGAACCGTTCACCGACGCCGAGGTGGAGGCAGCCCTTGCCCACCATCCCCGCATCGGCGAACGCGCCGCGGGCAACAGCACGGAGGCCCGGCTCTCCCAGTCGGAGCAGGCCGGCCTGGGCATCCCGGATCCCGCCGTCGCGGCGGCCATCGCCGCGGGGAACCGGAGCTACGAGGAAAAATTCGGCCAGGTGTTCTTGATCCGCGCGGCCGGCCGCAGCCGGGAGGAGATCCTGGCTGCCCTCAACGCCCGGCTCGCCCACACCCCCGAAGAGGAACAAGTGGTGATCGGCCAGCAGCTGCGCGAAATCGCGGTACTCCGAATCGAAGGACTGATCGGCGCATGAGCACCCCCGCCAGCAATCCCCCCGCCAGCAATCCCTCAGCCATATCCCATGTCACTACGCACGTCCTGGACACCGGCTCCGGCAAGCCCGCCGCCGGCGTCGCCGTCACCCTGGACAAGCTCCACGGCGAACGCTGGGAAAGGATCGCGGCCGGCGCCACGGATGACGACGGGCGCGTCAAGGCCCTCGGCCCCGAACACCTGGGCTCCGGAACATACCGGCTGGGCTTCGACACCGGAACCTATTACGCCGCCGCCGGGACCGAGACCTTTTTCCCCGAAGTCACGCTGACCTTCGCGGTGTCCGAGTCGCAGCCGCACTACCACGTGCCGCTCCTGCTGAGCCCCTTCGCTTACTCCACCTACCGAGGCAGCTAGGCCCCGCGCCGCCGCCGGACCCCACGTTGCTCTGTCAGATCGGGCTGCCCTGAAGGCTTCAGGGCAGCCCGATCTGATAGCGCATGCGCTCTGCGCCATGGGACCCAGGCCAGTCACAATCGACATTTTTCCCGTGAACGGGGCCCGCCGGCCCACGCCCCTTGACAGTGCTCCACGTCACTTCTATTCTCAATTTTGGGATCCCAAAACGGGATCCCAAAACAGCAAGCTTGCCGGGCCCCGGCTTCCGCACCTGATCCGCACCTGATCTGAACCTGATCCGCACTTGATCCGCACCTGATCGGCGGACTGATGTCAGCGCTGATATCAGCCCCCTCTATCAACACTCGGCAGCCCGCACACGGGACGCCCCCACGCCAGCCCCCCACGCCAGCACCCAACGCCAGCACCTCAGGCCAGCACCCTGGCCCACGAAACAAACCCTCCCGCATCACTCGCCGGCATTTTTCCTCTCTATCAAGGAGAAGTTGTGTCTCTTCCAAATACCGAAACCGCCAATACCGAAACCCCCAGCACCGACGTCGCAAGTACCGAAACCGCAGGACAACCCACCCGCGCAGGCTCCAAGGACGGCGTGCAACGGCGCACCAGGGTCCGCTGGAAAATGTTCCTGCTCCTGCTGGTCCTCGTCTCCGTGAACTACATCGACCGGGGCTCCATCTCGGTCGCCCTGCCCATCATCCAGAAGGAATTCAACATGGCCCCGGAGCTCGTGGGCCTCCTGCTCTCGGCCTTCTTCTGGACCTACGCCCTCATGCAGATCCCGGTCGGCTGGCTGATCGACAAGTTCGGTCCGCGCAAGGTGATGACCGCGTCCTGCGTCGGCTGGGGCGCCGCGACGGCGGCCTCCGGCCTGGCCGGGGGCTTCCTCACCATGTTCATCGCCCGCCTGGGCATCGGCGTCACCGAGGCCGGGGTCATGCCGGCCGGCGGAAAGCTGAACGCCATCTGGATGCACAAATCCGAGCGCGGCCGCGGCGCCACCATCCTTGACGCCGGGGCCCCGCTGGGCGCCGGGCTGGGCGGCATCCTCATCGCCGGCCTGATCGCCTCGACGGGCAGCTGGCGGACCGCCTTCATCATCGCCGGCGCCGCGACGGTCCTCATGGGCCTCGCCGTCTGGTGGTACGTCCGGGACAACCCCCGCCAGCACCGCGGAGTCAACGACGCCGAGGCCGAGTACATCGAGGCCTCCCACGCCGCCGAGGACGCCGAAGCCGAGCTCGACGGCAGCAAGGGCAAGCGCGCCCTGCTCCCCTACCTGAAATTCCGCTCCTTCTGGGCCATGTGCTTCGGCTGGCTGGGCTTCAACGGGGTCTTCTACGGCCTGCTGACCTGGGGCCCGCTCTACCTGGCCCAGGCCAAGGGCTTTGACCTGAAGACCATCGGCTGGTCCACGTTCGTCATCTTCGGCGCCGGGTTCGTCGGCGAAATCCTCGGCGGCACCATCGCCGACAAGTGGCGGGCCGCCGGCGCCTCGGCCAACCGCGTCATGCGCACCCTCCTGGGCACCTCCAGCGTCGTCGTGATCGGCGGCCTCGTCGGCGTCACCGTCGTGGCGGACCCGACGACGGCGGTGGTCCTGCTCGCCATCGTCATGTTCTTCCTGCGCTGGGTTGGCCTGTTCTGGAGCATCCCCTCCATCCTGGGCGGCCGGACCAACGCGGGCGTCCTGGGCGGCGCCATGAACTTCAGCGGCAACATCTCCGGCTTCGTCACCCCGATCGCCGTCGGACTGATCGTCGGCGCCACCGGCTCGTACACCTGGGCGCTGCTGTACTTCGTGGGATCGGCGATCATCATGGGAGCCTCCGTGCTGACGCTGGACTACAACAAGCGGCTCCCTGTCTAAGCTAGGCCACGCAACACCTGTTCCCGGAGCCGGGAACGCAGTGCCACAAGAACCCGAAATGGAGCACCATGCCTACCGCAGACGAAACCCAGGACAAGGAACGCCCCCTCCGCGAGGCCGTCCGGGACACCCTCCGCACCAGGATCTTCGAAGGGCACTACGTTCCCGGCACCAGGCTGGTGGAACGCGACCTCGCCGCCGAATTCAATGTCTCCCGCCTCCCGGTCCGCGAAGCCCTGCGCATGCTGCGCCAGGAAGGCCTGGTCAGCGACCGCGGCGCGCGCGGAGCCGAAGTCAGCTCGCTCAGCGCCAAGGACGTCGAGGATCTCTTCGACGTCCGCCAGTCGCTCGAAGTGCTGGCCTGCAGGCTGGCCGCGGCCCGCGCCACCCCGGAAGACCTCAGCAACCTCAAAGCCCTGCTGGACGCGGCCGAGGCGTCCCTTGCTAAAGGCGCCATCATGGACGCCCACCGGGCCAACAGCGAATTCCACGATGCCATCACCCGGATCGCGGACAACGGATTCCTCAAATCCGCGCTCGAACCCCTCCAGGGCCGGATGCACTGGCTGTTCCGGCATGTGAGCGACCTCCCCGAACTCATCGAGGAACACCGCGCCCTCTACGCCGCGATCGCCAGCGGGAACCCGGACCGGGCGGCCACCCAGTCGGCGTCGCACATCGACAAATACCGGGAACAGTTTCCGGAGAATTTCCGCCGGACGGAACCCGACCTTCATCGGAAGAAGAAATGAAACTCCTTGTCATCAACCCCAACATCAGCAGCGACGTCACCGCGCTGATCGAATCCGAAGCCCGGCGTTCCGCCTCGCCCGGAACCGAACTGGTGGTCCGAACCGCCGGCCACGGCGTCGAATACATCGAAACCCGCTTTGAAGCGCTGATCGCCGCCGGCGCTGTCGCCGAGATCATCGCCGAGTACACCGGCAGCGCGTCCGGCGGCGGCACGTCGGGCGGCGGCATCGACGGCGTCGTCGTCGCCGCCTTCGGGGACCCCGGCATGCCCGCGCTGAAGGAACTGGCCGATGTTCCGGTCATCGGGATCACCGAGGCGGCCCTGTGCGCCGCCGCCCTGCAGGGCCACCGGTTCTCCATCATCGCCATCTCCGACCGGATCCGGCCCTGGTACCAGGACTGCGTGGAACGGTTCGGCCTCGGCGGCCGGCTGGCCTCGATCCGCTCGATCAACGAGGCCCTCAACGGGATCGGTTCCGTCCAGGAGGACTTCAAGGAGACCCTGCTGGCACTCAGCCGCCAGGCGGTCACCGAGGACGGCGCCGACGTCGTGATCCTCGCCGGCGCGCCGCTCGCCGGACTGGCCCGCGAGCTTGCCGGCCAGATCCCCGTCCCCGTGGTGGACGGCATTTCCGCGGGCATCCAGATGGCCCAGTCCGTGGTCAGCCTCAAGTCAGGGCCGCACCGGTCCGGCGCCTTCGCACCCCCGCCGGTGAAGGCCCGCAAGGGCCTATCGACAACCCTCGACGCCGCCCTCACGACGGCGCAGCAGGCCGCGCTGGCGACCACGCCCACCCACTAAGTAACTTTTCCCCGAAGGAGGACAACGATGTCCCACACCCCAGACCTTGTCATTGCCAACGGCACCGTGGTCAACAGTTTCGGCCGCCAGGAGGCCCACGTCGTGGTTCACGGCGGGAAGATCGTCCAGCTCGTGGACGCTGCCGAGCCCGTTCCGGCCGCCGCCAGGACCATCGACGCCACCGGCCAGCTGGTGATTCCCGGCGGCGTGGACGGCCACTGCCACGTCGCCCAGGTGACCGGGCGGTTCCGGACCCTGGATGATTACCGGACCACCTCCACCGCCGCGCTCTGGGGCGGCACCACCACGATCATTGACTTCGGCATCCCCCGCGACGCCCGCGAGACCCCGCTGGCCGCGGTCCTGCACAAGAAGGAACTGGCACGCGAGTCCCGCTGCGACGTCGCCCTGCACGGCTCGGTGGTCCAGTGGGACGAAACCGTGCCCTGGCAGCTCGAACAGCTCGCCGCCGAAGGTGTCCGGTCCGTCAAGATGTACACCACCAACCGGGGCAGCACCATGGCCGACGGGGACACCATCCTGAAGGTCATGCGCGAGATGGTCCGGCTGGACGGCCTCACCTATATCCACGCCGAACACGATCCCATCATTGCCGACTGCACCCGGCAGCATGCGGACGACGGCCGGATCGGCATCGAACACCTGCACCGCACCCGGCCCGAACTCGCGGAGGAGATCTCGGTCAAGGAGACCTTGGCGATGGCCGAATACACCAACGCGCCCGTCTACTTCGTGCACCAGTCCACGCCGGGTGCCGTGGACCTTGTCACCGAGGCCCGCAGCCAGGGACGGGACGCCTTCTCTGAGACGTGCCCGCACTACCTCACCCTGGACGACACCGTCTACGGCACGTCCTTCCCCGAGTGGTACGCCTGCTGCCCGCCGATGCGCAGCCCCGAGACCGTCGCGGCGCTGCGGGACCGGCTTGCCGCGGGCGCCATCCACACCGTGGCCTCGGACCACTCCTGCTACGACCTCGCGCAAAAGCGCGAACGGTCCGATGACATCCGTGCCATGCCGCACGGCCTGCCGGGAGTGGAAACGCGCATGCCGGTCACCTTCACCGCCATCATGGACGCCGACGGCGGCGCCCGGGTGGAAGACTTCGTGGAAGTCTTCGCCGCGGGGCCGGCCCGGATCAACGCCCTGCCGGGCAAGGGAACCATCGCGGCGGGGTTCGACGCCGACATCGTCGTTTTTGATCCCGCCCAGGAACGCACCGTGGACGGCGGCGCCCTGCACATGGGGACTGACTTCTCGCCGTTCGATGGCCGGACACTCACCGGCTGGCCCGCCGTCGTCGTGTCCGCCGGACGCATAGTGCTGGACGCCGACGGCTTCCATGATCCAGGCCCCACGGGCCGCTTCGTGGCCCGCAACGGTTTCCGCGAACACCAGGCCGCCGCCGCGGCCACCGCGCCCGCTGCCGCGGCGCCCGCTGCCGTCACGGCTTCTGTCTACCCCGCTGCACTCTAGGAGCACCCATGCCTTCCGCAACCCGCCCCACCCGCATCGGCATGATCGTGCCGTCCTCCAACACCTGCCTGGAGCCGCAAAGCTACCGGATCCTCGGCGACCGCACCGACGTGACCATCCACTTCGCCCGGATCCAGGTCACGCGGATCGCCCTGGATGATTCCTCCGACAAGCAGTTCGACGCTTCGGTGATGCGGGCCGCCGCCGAGATCCTGGCGACCGCCGACGTCGACGTCATCGCGTGGAACGGCACCTCGGGCTCCTGGCTCGGCGCCGGCCACGACCGCGAGCTCGTCCGGGGCATCCAGGACGCGACGGGCATTCCGGCCACCACGTCCACCCTGGCCTACATGGAGGCCTTCCGGTCCTTCGGCACCGAGCGGGTCGGGCTGTTCACCCCGTACACGGAGGACGTCAACGAACGGATCGTGGCGTCCTACGAACGGGACGGGATCAAGACCCTTGACCACCGCTTCCTCGGCCTGAGCGACAACGAGTCCTTCGCCCGGGTCTCCGACGCCGAAATGCGGCCCGGATCGCTGGAACTGGCGGCATTGAACCCGGACGCGCTGGTGTACCTGTGCACCAACCTCTACGGGGCCAACATCGCGGAGGAAATCGAGGCGGCCATGGGCGTTCCCGTGCTCGACTCGGTGGCCGTGACCCTGTGGCACTGCCTCAAGATGGCCGGCGCCCCGCTGCTCTCCCCGCGCTGGGGCAGGCTGCTCGCCTCGGCCTGACAAAAGCAACGCGGGGTCAGGTACGGCCCATCCCGGACCCCCGAATGGGCGGCATCCGACTCCGCGTTGTCCGTGGCACCCGATTGTGACTGTCCGGCCGCCTTGACGCCCGGGTTGCCGCCTAGATAATCTCGAAATGCAAGAAAGTTTTTTCACATAATGAAAATTACTGGCCGCCATTCAATGATGAAGAGTGAGGTGGACGTGGCTGCAGGAGAAGATACCTCCCATATCCTCAGCGGGTTGACAAACCAGCTGCCTGATCGTGATCCGGAAGAGACCGCCGAGTGGCTGGAGTCCCTGGATGCGCTGATTCAGGAACAGGGCACCGAGCGTGCCCAGTACATC